>NZ_JBLGCX010000006.1:0-396860 GCF_047444895.1 Chryseobacterium sp. S90
TTAAAATAGCAGAAATATAATTCACCTTAATTAAAATGCTTCGACTCAGCTCAGCATGACACTGCTAATAATAACTGATAAAAAAATCTTAAACATTATCCTGCCAGCTTACTTCTTTTAAAGGCTCTCATAAAGAAGTTTGGATTCCTGCGGAATGACACAATGGGGACAGAGGTTTATACTCACTAACCTCCTTCCATAAAAATCAGGAAGATGAAAATTCAACACCAATGTTCCTTTTCTACATAGAAAACCGAAAACCGAAAATCATCATTCATCATTCATCATTCATCATTCATAATTTATAATTTATAATTTATAATTGACCTCCCTCCCCTAGCACTGATAGGAATGGTTACCCCGCAGCATATGTAGGAGAGCCGGTGGGTGTGAGCATAGGAAAGCATCGGCGTGAGGAGTATGAATGGATAGCAGGATGAAGCTCCTGAAAAAGATTGTATATATAATAATGAATAGTAAAGGTTATATCTATATATAGTATTGAAAGATATTAAATAAAAAAAGAAATTACTGGCAGTATCCTTTGTTTCCTTTCTATAATGGGCTTTTCATTCTTATGATTTACCTTTTCAACTATCACCATAGATGTAATAGTGATAAAAAGCGGTCAACATTTTTTTTGATTTCATACATTTGTAGTGCATTCCGGATTCTAAGGAGTGAAATGAGTTTTATATGACAGACAGAAAATATAAGGAAACGGTTCATACTGATAAAAACCAATACGAATATATTACAATAACACACGACGAAAATAACGTCAGAATCTATACTTTGAAAAATGGGCTGAAAGTTTTTCTTGCTCAAAATTTCGATGCTCCGAGGATACAGACTTTTATTCCTGTAAGAACCGGAAGCAATAATGATCCGGCTGATAATACAGGACTGGCCCATTATCTAGAGCATATGATGTTTAAAGGAACTTCAAAAATCGGGACTCAAAACTGGGAAAAGGAAAAAGAACTTCTGGACCAGATCTCAGCATTGTATGAAGAGCATAAAGCAGAACAAGATCTTGAAAAGAAAAAAGAAATCTATAAAAAGATTGATGAAGTTTCTCAGGAAGCCAGTCAATACGCTATTGCGAATGAATATGACAAAGCCATTTCTTCTTTGGGAGCTACCGGAACGAATGCACATACCTGGTTTGATGAAACAGTATATAAGAACAATATCCCAAATAACGAGCTTGAAAAGTGGCTGAAAATAGAAAAGGAAAGATTTTCTGAAATTGTACTTCGTCTTTTCCATACGGAGCTGGAATCTGTATATGAAGAGTTCAACAGAGCTCAGGATAATGACACAAGGCTGGTAAGCTATGAACTGATGGATGCTCTTTTCCCTACTCACCCTAACGGCCAACAGACAACGCTGGGAAGACCAGAGCATTTGAAAAACCCTTCTATG
Source organism: Chryseobacterium sp. S90 (assembly GCF_047444895.1). Taxonomy (NCBI): domain Bacteria; kingdom Pseudomonadati; phylum Bacteroidota; class Flavobacteriia; order Flavobacteriales; family Weeksellaceae; genus Chryseobacterium; species Chryseobacterium sp. S90. Next base: position 1,429 of record NZ_JBLGCX010000006.1, read on the forward strand.
AAGGCTATTCACAAATATTTTGATGAATATTATGTTCCTAGTAACTATGCAATGGTGCTGGTTGGTGATCTTGATTTTGAAGAGACTATTCAATTAGTTGATCAATATTTTGGCACCTTACCTTATAAAGAGCTTCCGAAAAAGACACCGATTATTGAACAACCCATTACAGAGATTGTCACAAGAACGGTGAAAAGCCCTACTACTCCACGCACTCAGCTGGCATGGAGAACGGAAAGCTATGGAACAAGAAATGCCATGCTTGCAGATGTTGTTGCGAATATCCTCAGCAACAGAGGCGAGGCAGGATTATTGGATTTACATATCAATCAGACTCAAAAAATGCTTTGGGCCCAGTCATTTTCTGTAGGGTTAAGACAATATGGATATTTTTCTATTGTAGCTGTACCTAAAGAAAATCAAACTCTGGAAGAAGCAAAGAACATGGTTCTGGAGGAAATTGAACTGATAAAGAAAGGTGATTTCCCTGACTGGATGCTGCCGGCAATCATCAATGATTTCAAAATTCAGAGAATGAAAGGCCTTGAAACGGCCGAAGGACTTGCTACGACTCTGTATGATTCTTATATAAAAGGGAGAACATGGGAGCAGGAACTGAATGAGATGGATGAGTATGCTGCTTTTACGAAGGAAGATGTAGTAAATTTTGCCAAGGATTTCTTCAAAGAAAATTATGTTGTTGTCAATAAAGAAAAAGGGGTCAATGACACGTTAATCAGAGTTGAAAATCCAGGTATAACGCCTGTTAAAATCAACAGGGATACTCAGTCTGAGTTTTTAAAAGAAATTTTAATGGATAAGACGGAGGATATTAAGCCTGAATTTATCGACTATCAGAAAGAAATTGCCACTGATCAGCTTAACGGAAAGAAATTAAGCTTCGTCAAGAATAAGTATAATGATATTGCACAGCTGCATTTCATTTTTCCTTTTGGAAGTGACAATGACAGAGATTTAGGAATTTCCACTCAACTGCTGCAATATCTGGGTACGGATACTCTTTCACCTGAGGATTTAAAAAAGGAGTTTTTTAAAATTGGGATTAGCAATGATTTCAAAACCACGAATAACCAATTGATTATCTCTCTAAGCGGACTGGAAGAAAATATAGAAAAGGGAATTGCTCTTCTGCAGCATTGGATGCATGATGTAAAGCCAGATCAGGAAGTCTACAATCAGTTTGTGGGAACTGTACTGGAAAACAGAGAGGCTATCAAGAAGGATAAAAACCGTATTATGACAGCGCTAACCAATTATACCAAATTGGGCGTTCACTCACGTTTTACGGATGTTATTTCCAAAGAGGAACTTGAAGGCAGCAATTCTGAAGTATTCACTGACAGAATGAAAAAGCTTTTCAAATATCCATATCAGGTATTCTTCTATGGTAAAAACTTTGAGAATTTCAAGGGATATATTGGTCAGTATATAGAAACTGAAAGTCTTCAGATTCCGGAAGCGAAGCAATATCCAGAGCCTGCCACCGGAGGAAATGTAAATTTCATCAATTATGATATGGTTCAGATGGAAATGAGCAAGATTGGAAAGGGAAATCTTGTGAATCCGCTTCATTTTGGAAAGATCAATGTATTTAATGAATATTTTGGACGGGGATTATCTTCAATTGTTTTCCAGGAGATGCGTGAAAGTAAGAGTCTTGCATATTCTGCTTATGTTTCTTATGCAGCCAACTCCGAACTTAACCATCCTGATTATGTAACAACTTATATCGGAACTCAGCCTGACAAACTTATGATCGCTGTAGATACTCTGAATGAACTGATGAATGAACTTCCTGAAGTGCCTATTCAGTTTGAGAACGCCAGAAATGCCGCTCTGAAACAGATTGCCTCAACAAGGGTTACCCGAAATAATATATTTTTCAACACCTTAAGATTGAAGAAACTGAATATTCATCATGATTTCAGGAAAGATATTTACAAGCAGATTCAGGATCTGAAATTTGAAGATATCAGACATTTTTATCAGACAGAAATAAAATCCATAGATTTTAATACAGCCATTATCGGTAAAAAAGAAAATCTGAATATGGAAGCCGTCGATAAAATGGGAACATTTAAAGAAGTAAGTCTTAAAGATATTTTCGGACATTAAAAAAACAAACCGCCTGATAATGCTATCGGGCGGTTTGTTTTTATAAATGATAATTGATCAATGATAATTCATCATTTATAATTTATAATTTATAATTTTATTACGTCATCATACAATCTCCGTCTCCATCCTGATAGTTAGGATCAAAATTATCGGGAAGCAACTCCAGCAGCTGTTGATGAAACAGATATTCTCTTTTAAAATCACGGTTATAGATATGGGAAAACGCTTTTGATTCCTGTATTGCTTCATTTAGTCTGGTCTGATAACTTGTAAACCCTTTCATTTTATTGGTTACGATGAAGTAATTTAAAAACTGAACTACCTCAGCTAAGTCAGAAGTTGAAAAAAGGTAAGGAATTTTTAGGTATCCATCGCGGAGCTGCAATAGTAAGCAAGCTTTGAGGTGATTATTCTGATCGAAAATCTTAATCCAAAAATATTTAAATGTACCCGCGAAACTTGAAAAGAGATATCTTTCATCTTTTTTGCCTTCCAAAACCCATGGATAGTCTACAAAAGTATTGATTTCATCTGCATTGCGTACCCCGGAAAATTCAGTCATAAAATCAGCACTTTCTTTGTCAATACGAGGAAGAACTTCATATTTGAAATCCGGTTTCTGTACTGGTAAATTTTTTATTGAGATGAATACATTGGCAGCAACATCCAAAGTCTGAAAAAGTGGTGTCAGTGGTTGTGTTCCCGGTTTTTTTTCAGGAATCATTTTAGCGGCATCAGTTCTGAAGTAATACCTCTTCCCCTCTTTAGGAAAGACATATTCAAAAACACCCATAATATTGTAAAGTGCTTCTGCTTCTTTGGTAAATTCTGTAATGGCAATTCTGCCTTCGTATTCTTCAAAAACTTTTTTGAGCAATGCCTTTGCGGGTCTTTTTTTCCGGTATTCAGGGTTTGCATACAAAGTGCTCAGCCACGCATATCGGATTTCTTTTCCATCAATGATAAAATAATCCGGGAAGCATCCTACATAACCGATCAGTTTTTCTTCAGAGAAAGCCAGAATAAGAAGGGTATCTTCCTCTGATGCTTTAGGATTCCGAATATGTGATAATGCACGATGTTTCGTAACAGGAAGAAAATCATACTGCAAAAATGCTCCGGATGATATAAAATCTTCCAGTTCTTTTCTGTTGAATGTTTTCAGCGTTATCATTTTCTCAGGATCGTATTTTTATTAATCAGCCTTTTCAGTTTGAAGTATGCCATTTCTTTTTTCAATATCTGTTCTCCGCTCTCTCCCATTTCCATTGGAATTCTTTGAAAATTCTTCTTCACACTATCCAGCTTTATTCCTGCACAGCCAAAACTGCAGTAGATTTTTTCATTTTTAAAAAGCTCATCAAAAAAATCTTTCTGAACTTCAAAATCAGTAAACGGAAATGCAAAACTTTCATAGAGGAAACCATTTTCTTTCAAATAAGCAAAAGTTTTATCCGTAGTTTCCATCTGTTCTTTCAAAGATAAGTCTCCGTATTTCGGGTGGTCCCAGCTGTGAGAAGAGATTCCGAAACCTTTTCTGGTAAGTTCTTTTAACTCTTCTGTACTTAAATAGGGTTTGAATTCTTTTGAATAGGCGTTAAAATCCACTTCAAGTTTTTCAGCAAACTGATCCAGAATATCTTTTTCCTGATAATTTACAGATAAAATTTTTTTCTTTAAAATGCTTCTATCGGCGTTCTGCAGCGATAGCATAAAATAAATTTCAGGATCAATGGTTTTCTTTTTTTCAGCAGCATCCGCAAGCAGGCTGGCCTTACATCTGAACATCATATCTTTATTGTCAATGAAAGCTGGATTTACAAAATTGCAGGCATAAATTCCCTTTCGTTCCAAAATAGGAGCCGCAACATCATAAAATTCTCTGAAACCATCATCAAAAGTTAGTAAAGCAATCTTTTTCTTAGGTTTGAAATTTCCGGATGTAAATTCTTTAAACTCCTGCCAGTCCACAAACTGAAAATTCTTTGCAAGATGATCGAGATCTTCTTCAAACTGTTTTGTATTCTTATAACGGATCACATGTTTTATATGGGGAAGCTCTCTGTCTGAAACACTGTGATAAAGCGGCAAACAGTAATCCAGCGGAAAAGATTTCCCGATATTATCAGATTCAAAAGCGGCTAAAACATTGATGATTCTGTCTTTCATCTTATCTAAAATAAAAAAGAATCTATTCAAAACTCAGTTCAAATAGATTCTTAAAGGTATAACTTTTAAAAATTATTTTATAATTTTCATTTCATCAACAAGCCACTTTGAGTCAGCGAACTTTTCAATGATGAAAAGGATATATTTTGTGTCTACCATGATGTTTCTGCTGAAACGTGGATCATAGTTGATATCACTCATTGTTCCTTCCCACTGTCTGTCGAAATTCAATCCTACAAGATTTCCGTTGGCATCAAGAGCAGGGCTTCCTGAGTTTCCTCCGGTTGTGTGGTTCGTTGCAGTGAATCCTACAGGAACGTCACCTGTTTTATCTTTATAGTTACCAAAATCTTTCTTGTTGTAAAGGTCAATCAGTTTCTTTGGAACATCAAATTCGTAATCTCCAGGAACATATTTTTCCATTACTCCTGCAAGGTGAGTCTGGTATCCGTAAGAAACTGCATCTCTAGGTGTAGATCCTTTTACTTTACCATACGTCACACGAAGCGTTGAGTTAGCATCCGGGAAGAATTTTCTGTCTTTATCCGTCTGCATCTGCTGTGCCATGAACTTTTTCTGTAAAGCATCAATTTTTGCCTGCATTGAAGTATACTGTGGATCTGCAGTTTTCATATACGTTTCTTTCATAGAAACATACAACTGATAAATAGGATCTTTCTTTAAAGTCTTGATCAGTTTATCCTGGTTAGAAAATGCTTTATCAATATCTGCAGTCAATGTTCCCCCATTCACAGCAGCTCTTCCTGTGATGATCGAATTTTTAGACATATCTTCTATTACAGGAATATTCGGGCTTTCATCTTTATATTTGCTGAAACCAGCCGGTAAAAACTGTGGTGCTGTTTTATTAACGTATAAAGCCAATAATTTTGCGGTTACTTTAGCATCAAGCTCTGCACTGTAATCTTTGTAGAAAGAGGTTAATTTTGTTTTTAACTTTGTAAGTTCCTTCTCATCCATTCTTCCGGCCTCCACAGAAGCTACGAAATCATAATAATCACCGGCAAGCTTCAATGTTTCTGCATTTTTTACGACTTCCGTGAAATAAGCATTGTTTAAAGCATAAGGAGCCTGATCATTGTATAGTTTATTCAACTGATCCAATGTATTTTTGATCTCCGGATTTTTAGCTACCAAAGAACCTTCGTACATTACTTTCTTCTCCACAGCATTGGATTTTTTCAATCCTTCTACTTCACCGATCCATTTTTTCCAGTAGTTCGCTACAGAAGCGTATTTTGAAGCGTATTTGATACGTGTTTCATTATCAACACGCATTTTTTCGTCCAATGTTTTTAAGGCAACATCACGTACAGCAATTCTTGCAGGATCAATATCCTTCATGATTTTCTCTACACCAACTGCAGGAAGATATTCTGTAGTTTTTCCCGGGAATCCGAATACAAAAGTAAAATCGTTTTCGTTTTTATCTTTTATAGAAACCGGTAAGTAATGTTTTGGAACATAAGGTACGTTGTCTTTTGAATATTCTGCAGGTCTGTTATTTTTGTCTGCATAAATTCTGAACATAGAGAAATCTCCGGTATGTCTAGGCCAAACCCAGTTGTCTGTATCACTTCCGAATTTCCCAATGCTTTGAGGCGGAGCTCCTACAAGACGGATATCTTTATAAGTTTCGATGGTGTAAGCATAGTATTTGTTTCCATAATACATAGGCTTAACCATGATCGATTGGTAAGATTCAATTTTCTGAGAGTTTTTATAAACCTCAATATTATTGTTGATCCTTTTGGTAAGCTCCGGTTCCGTCAGGTTATCTGTGGCTTCCAAAATCTGATCAGTAACTTCTTTTATATCTACAATAAAGTCTACTTTTACGCCTGGATTAGGAAGTTCTCCCTGTGTATTTTTTGCCCAGAATCCGTTTGAAAGAAGGTCATTCTGAACGGTAGAATGCGCCTGAATCTGACCGAAACCACAGTGGTGATTGGTTAAAAGCAGTCCTTTAGGCGAAATAATCTCTGCAGTACATCCGCCGTTAAACTGTACTACTGCATCCTTTATGCTTGGTTTCTGAGGGTTGAAAATATCTTTTGCAGAAATCTTCATTCCCAAATCCTTCATTTCCTTTTCATTCAGCTCAGTAGGAATCCACATTCCTCCATATTGTTGTGCAAATGCCATTGCAGCTGGCAAAAGAAATACAGATAAAAGTATCTTTTTTGTCATAATCAAAATTTTGCCCGAATTTACAAAGAAAAATAAGAATAGACCTTATAAAACAAACGGAAAAGTTGTTAAGAGTAGGTTTTTGTAAAATGTAAAGAATAAAATGTATTAATGAAGAGAAAGCAGAAAATTCATTTAATGTATAAAGTAAACCCGAACCGTATACTGACAACTATCAACCAGCAACATTAAACTTTAAACATTAAACTTTAAACATTAAACTCCCACCTCCCTCTGGCTTAGTTTTTGTTGATTGGAAGTAACTTTATTATTAAAAACATACTTAAATCAATTATTATGATGAAAAGCAAAATGCTCATGTTGGGAATGGGAGCGGTTTTATTCCTTGCTTCATGTTCTAAAAAAGAAACGACTGAAACAACAGGTACAACCTCGGACTCCACAACAGCTGTTCAACCAGCTGCTACAGACAGTATCACAAAAGCTACTCCTACAGCAGCTGGTGACACGTCTGAAAATGCACTGGACTGGGCCGGTACTTATGAAGCTACAGTTCCTTGTGCTGACTGTCCGGGAATCAAGACTTCATTAACATTGAATAACGATAAAACATTCAGTATTTCTGAAGAATATCTTGACAGAAATTCAAAGAATCAGGATAAAGGCTCTTTTGCATGGGATTCTACGGGAAGCATGATTACTTTGAAAGGAAAATCTGCCAATTATAAATATAAAGTGGGTGAAAATATGCTGATCCAACTGGATATGGAAGGAAAAGAAATTGATGGCCCCAACAAGGATCTTTATGTATTCAAGAAAAAATAAAAATAAAGGCTTCGGCCTTTATTTTTTTGCTTATATCTCATCTAAAACTGGTAGGCTTTAATTTTAGAGTCATCTACCAAACGTCTGATTACTTCTTCATGACGGGTATTTTTTCCGGTTAGCCGCCAGATAACCGTTAAACTTTCCGGTGAATACTGTTGTTTAATCATCAGGTATTTTAGGTGATGTTCTTTAAAGATATTTTCACAATATTGAATATCCGCAGAAGCCGTAACAGCAATTTTATATTCCCTTACTTTATTATAATTATCAATGAAATTCTGCAGGTAAGTCAATACACTCAAAATGATTAATACCAAAGCAGTTCCCAACATGGCAATGTATATATATCCGGAACCTACTGCCATTCCAATAGAAGCCGTTGCCCAAATAGTAGTTGCTGTGGTAATTCCTTCAATTTTATTGTCACCTTTGAAAATCACACCCGCACCCAGAAATCCGATTCCGGTAATGATATTGGCTGCGAGACGATCCGGATTTTCAACGCCAATTTTTATGGAAAGAATAGTAAATAGACAGGCCCCAAAACAAACCAATATAAAGGTTCTAAGACCCGCAGATTTATTACGGTATTCACGTTCAGCACCAATAAACAGTCCTAAAATAACAGAAATAAGAATGAGTAATAATTCATTTTTGACAGCATAATGGTCCTGAAGAAAATCCATTTTTTATAATTTAAATGTAGAATAAAATTACGATAAAAAATTTATCTTCGGGGCTATCAATGAACTTTGTTTAGGGTAAGAAGATTTTATTTGACTGAAAACTTTCGTAATATTACAGATTAAATGTAAAAGCCAAATACAGGAGTTATGGAACCTACATTTTTTTCGACAAAAGAAGCATTCAGAAAATGGCTTGAGAAGCACCATGAAGATGAGAAAGAACTTTTAACAGGATTCTACAAAACCGGAAGTGGAAAACCTTCAATGAGCTGGTCTGAATCTGTAGATCAGGCTTTGTGTTTTGGCTGGATAGACGGTGTGAGAAAATCAATAGATCACGAAAGTTATTCTATACGTTTTACACCAAGAAAACCATCCAGCATCTGGAGCAACATCAATATAAAGAAAGTTGAAGAGCTCACCAAAGCAGGACTAATGACTCCAGCAGGGCAAAAAGCATTTGACCTCAGAAAAGAGAATAAATCCGGAATTTATTCCCATGAAAAAGCAGAAGTTGCTCTTGATCCTGTTTATCAGCAACAGTTTACAGATCATCAGACTGCATGGGATTTTTTTGAAAGCCAGGCCCCTTCCTATAAAAAGGTTATCATACATTGGATTATGAGTGCCAAACAGGAAAAGACAAGACTTTCACGGCTTGAAAAAGCTATTGATATAAGTAAACAATCAAAAAGATTAGAATAAAAAGATTATTATGGATAAAGAAATTTCACACTTCTGGTTAGGGTATTTCAAAAATGAAGAAGATTTTTATAGTTTCATAGAAGAGGATGAAAATTATTATATAGAAGAGGAAACTGATGATCAGTATGTTTCAAAATTCGCAGAATCACAAAACATCAAATGGTTTGATGATGACTTTATAGAGTATGGTTTTGAAGATGAAAGGCTTAGTCTTTATGACAAGTTTGCAGAATATTCTTATGCTGACCAGTGGCTTCCAATCCTGGAAAATAAACTGAATGAGCTAAGTCTGGATACTCCCGTGAATGCTATCATTTTTGCAACAAGATTTGTAATTCCCAATCCTGTTTCTGTAGAAAATGATGATTTTTCACTGCATTATGTGGGCGAAATAGAATATGATATTTAATATCAGTGATTTTTCCCATTGATAACAAGTGACTTCATTTAGGTATGGAGTCACTTGTTGTTAATAAAAGAAATAGAAGTAATTTAGCATCTGATGAAATTATATTCTACCTTACAAATCGGGGATTATCACATTAATCATTGTGAAGATTATTTACTTATTAAAAAGATCGATTCTGATAAAATTGTATGTGCTGTAATGGACGGCTGCTCTACAGCGATGGACAGTCATTTTGCCTCGGCACTTTTTGGAAAGCTTTTACGTAAAGTGATCATTGAGACAGGTTATAAATCTTTATACGAAAAAGATATTCAACGCAGCCTGGACGAAGATCTCAAAGAAATAGTTGAAGGCTTATTCAAAGAACTTGTATTTAGTAAAAATCATATGATGCTGGATGAAAAAGAGCTGTTAACCACTCTTACAATCTTGATTTATGACAAAGTAAAGGACGAAGGAATAATCTTAGCCATTGGTGACGGCGTTATTTGCATCAATGGAAAGATCACGGAATTTGATCGTAATAATAAGCCAGATTACCTTGCCTATCATCTTCATGAAAACTTTGAAGACTGGTATTCTATCCAATCTCAGAAAATATTTTTTAATGATCTGAATGATATTTCCATTGCGACTGATGGCATTTTGAGCTTTTCAAAAATTAAAAAAACAGATTCTGATGAAATGGTCGATTGTATGGAATATTTGATGATTGACCGTCAAAATAGTGATACTGAAGAAATGCTTAACAGAAAGCTTAAACAGATGGAACATCAATATGGAGTAAAACCTACAGATGATCTGGCGATAATAAGAATGATAAAATAAAGCTATTCTTCCAATTCTTTTTACATTAAAAAAAACAAAAACTTCCGCCCCAAAAGACGGAAGTTTTTTATTTAAGATATGATTTATAGTATTGATTAATGTGCTTCCAGCCAGTTGTCTCCTACTCCAATCTCTACTAACAACGGAACTTGTGTTTTTAAAGCATTTTCCATTTCAGTTTTGATTAGTTTTGAAGCGGCTTCAATCTCGTCAGCAGGAGATTCGAATATCAATTCGTCATGTACCTGAAGCAGCATTTTTGTTTTTAACTGTTGTTCTTCAAGTTCCCTGTCTATTTTAATCATGGCAAGCTTTACAACATCTGCAGCACTTCCCTGAACCGGTGCATTTACAGCATTTCTTTCTGCATGTCCTCTCACCACGAAATTGTTGGAATTGATATCTTTCAAATGACGTTTTCTTCCTAATATAGTTTCTACAAAACCAAGCTGGCGTGCTTTATTCACCTGCTCGGCCATGTATTCCTTCAGTTTTGGATAGGTTTCAAAATACGCTTCGATCATCTGCTTGGCTTCTGTACGGGATAATCCGGTCTGTTCTGCCAATGCAAAAGCTCCCTGTCCGTAGATAATACCGAAGTTTACGGTTTTTGCCTGGCTTCTCTGGGTTTTGGAAACTTCTTCCAAAGGAATTTTAAAGAGTTTTGCTGCTGTGGAAGCATGAATATCTTCTCCATCCTGGAACGCTTTGATCATATTATCTTCTCCCGAGATTTCAGCAATTAAACGAAGTTCAATCTGTGAATAATCGGCAGAAATAATTTTCTTTCCTTCTCCTGAAACAAAGGCTCCACGGATCTGCTGTCCTCTTAAAGTTCGGATCGGGATATTCTGCAGGTTCGGATTTACACTTGCCAGACGGCCTGTAGCGGCTGTAGTCTGTGAGAAATTGGTGTGTACTCTGTTATCTTCTTTATCAATCTGTGAAGGCAGAGCATCTACATAAGTTGATTTTAATTTCTGATAGGTTCTGTATTCCAGAATATGCTTGATGATTTCATGTTTTGAACTTAACTTCTGAAGAACATCTTCTGAGGTTGCATATTGTCCCGTCTTTGTTTTTTTGGCTTTCGGATCCAGCTGCATTTTTTCAAACAGGATTTCTCCCAGCTGTTTTGGTGAATTCATATTGAATTCTTCTCCGGAAAGTTCAAAAATTATGGTTTCTAATTGCTTCAGGTCATTTTCAAGATCTACACTTTCCTGTGCCAGCCATTTTTCGTCCAGAGAAATACCTGCCAGTTCCATTTTTGCAAGAACTTCCATCAGAGGCATTTCAATATTGAAGAAAAGCTCTTCTAGGTTTTCCTTTTTCAGTTGTGGTGCAAAAAGCTCATACAACTGGAAAGTAATGTCTGCATCTTCTGCTGCATAATCTGTCTGTGTTCTCAGATCTGCATCTCTGAAGCTTCCCTGTTTCTTACCTTTTTTCCCGATGATGGTTTCTATAGATACCGGCTTGTAGTTCAGGTATACCTCTGAAAGGTAATCCATACCGTGTCTTCCGTCCGGATTCAACAGGTAATGGGCAATCATGGTATCAAACATTGCTCCTTTAACGGTAATGTCGTATTGTTTTAAAACTTTATAATCGTATTTCAGATTGTGAGCAATTTTCAGCAGGTCTTCTTTTTCAAAAAACGGTCTGAAAATCTCTAATGTCTGCAGCACTTCAGCTCTGTCTTCAGAAAGCGGAATATAATAGGCAAGTCCTTTTTTATAGGAGAAACTCATTCCCACCAATTCTGCCTCCAGTTCGTTTAATGAAGTGGTTTCCGTATCAAAGCAAACAACCTTTTGCTGTAACAGGTTGTCGACCAGTTTTTTCTGCGCTTTTGGATTATCAATAAACTGATAGAGATGATCGTTCTGCTCAATAGTCGATTTTGTAGAAGTAGCCTGTTCCAGCTCTTCAAAATTGGCAAAAAGATCAAGCTGCATCACCTGTCCTTTGATTTCTGTACCTGCCGGAGTCTGCTTCACTTCTACCTCGCTCACCACTACCGTTTCTGTTGGAGCAGGAGCAAAAGCCCTGTAAAGATTTTCGTAAAGTCTCCTGAATTCTATTTCATCAAAGACTTCTTTTACTTTTTCGAAATCCGGAGTTTCCAGGTCATATTGTTCCTGATGAAATTCTACAGGGGCATCACAGATAATGGTTGCTAATTTTTTAGATAAAATACCACGTTCTGCGGAAGCTTCCACTTTCTCCTTCAGTTTTCCTTTCAGCTTATCGGTATTGGCTAGTAAAGTTTCAATATTTCCAAATTCTTTCAGGAACTTCATCGCCGTTTTTTCTCCCACGCCTTCCAGTCCGGGAATATTATCTACTGCATCTCCCATCATGGCAAGAAAATCGATAACCTGTTTAGGATCTTCAATCTCATATTTTGCCTTTACTTCTTCTACTCCAAGAATTTCGATATCACCACCTTTTAAGCCTGGTTTATAGATCTTAATTTTATCTGTTACTAACTGAGCAAAATCCTTATCCGGTGTTACCATGAAAGTGGTATACCCTTCTTTTTCTGCTTTGCATGCAATAGTACCTATTACATCATCCGCTTCATATCCTTCCACTCCCAGGCGTGGAATATGCATAGCTTCAAGAATTCTGTGGATGTATGGAACAGCAATTTTAATAGCTTCAGGAGTTTCGCTTCTGTTGGCTTTGTAATCTGAATAGTCATCAGTTCTTACACTCGCCTGTCCTACGTCAAAAACTACTGCCAGATGGGTAGGCTTTTCTCTTCTGATCAATTCGATCAAAGAATTGGTAAAGCCAAAGATCGCAGAAGTATCCAGCCCTTTGCTGGTAAGTCTCGGATTCCTGATTAATGCGTAATATCCTCTGAAAATCATCGCATAGGCATCGATGAGAAACAGCCTTTTATCTTGTGTTGCGTCCATATTTTGAATAATGAACAAATATAAGAAAATAGGAGTAAAAGTTGGCAGTTTGAGGAAGGGTTTCGGGGATGGAGATTCGGGGTTCAGGGTGGAGGTGTATAAAAACACAAGAACAGTATACTGTTGGTATACTGTTCTTTTTTTCTTTACATTGTATTGGATTATTTACCTGTTGAAGGCCATAGTCCTGCATACTGAGAAGTACCGTAGTCAATAGTTTCAGCACTGATTACGAAGCTGATCAGCATACTGTTGCTGTCTACTGCGTCGAAATCTACTTCGTGCTGGATTACATATCCGTTTTCCCATTTCAAAGTAATCAATGTTCCTTCTTCGTGAGATTTGTTGAAAGTGATTTCTCCTACTGTTGGCTTGTATTTACCATTTAACAAGCTTTCTAGGATGTCTGACTTTTCAGTAGCTTCTACTGTAACTTTGATTAATGCGTTAGAAGGATCTGATGCTACACGTCCTGATACGTCTGTAGATCTTGATACACTGTAGTTCATTTTTAACAGTTTCTGTCCTTCACCGTTGTTGAATTTTAAGATTCCTCTTGAATTTCTTTCTGCCATGATTGTAAATTTTAGTCGTTAGTAATAAATTGTTATTCAATAATTATATAACAAAGATAACCCCCTTGGTTTTGAAAAAAAAGCATTTGAACAGAAATATGAAAAAGTGTAGTAATTATACGATTTGGTGTAGTAGTTCTACGATTTCATGTCGTAATTCTACGACAAAAGACTTAAAACAAATCATAACACATTATAAATAAATATATTAAACCTTGTCATAAAATAAGAAAATCCTACTTAATATTACACATAAAAGAGAAATAATATGTTAAAAAGACAACTTTACAGGAATCAAAACCACTCTGACCATTTACTATAAACACGCACAGGTTGAGACTTGAAAACACTCATTATTTTGTTACATTGTCATAAACGGCTTGATCTTATAAAAAAAAACAGAACAGTAAACTCGGGTGAGTATACTGTTCTGTACCAATTTTATTTTTACTAAGATGATGAATAGGCTTAATTACTACCTGTAGAAGGCCATAGTCCAGCGTATTGAGAAGTACCGTAGTCGATAGTTTCAGCGCTGATTACAAAGCTGATCAGCATACTGTTGCTGTCGATTGCATCGAAGTCTACTTCGTGCTGGATTACATATCCGTTTTCCCAGTTCAAAGTGATTAATGTTCCTTCTTCGTGAGATTTGTTGAACGTAATTTCTCCTTTTGTTGGCTTGTATTTACCGTTTAACAAGCTTTCAAGGATGTCCGATTTTTCAGTAGCTTCTACTGTTACTTTGATCAATGCGTTAGAAGGGTCTGATGCTACACGTCCTGATACGTCTGTAGATCTGGATACACTGTAATTCATTTTTAACAGCTTCTGTCCTTCTCCTCCGTTGAATTTTAAGATTCCTCTTGAATTTCTTTCTGCCATGATTGTAAATTTTGATCGTTAATATTTTGTGATTCGGTGATTGTTTAGCAAAGATAGAGGCTCTTTATTGCTAAAAAAAACTTTTCAATATAAATCTGAGAAATTGTAGTAGTTCTACGATTTCTTGTCGTAATTCTACGACAATGGATTTAAAAAACCTATTCAAAATACTACCAGCAAAGGGTTTCAACTTATTGAAAAACAATAATAAAAATAAAAATTTTCCACCTGAGTGAGAAATATTAAGATTCCTTTAATATAAAGTTGGCCTTTTTTTAACAGATAAGTTATTGCATAAAAAAAGCAACCAACTGAAAATTGATTGCTTTTTTATTTGTATTTGAGATTATTTACTGTTGGATACTTGCTCCTTCTTTGATGGAACGAACCAGTATTTTATTTTTTCTTAATAGAAAATCCGGCATCAGATCTACCGGAAGATAGAAAGGGCTTTCTCCTTTTTTCTGAAGCTCTTCAACGATACCAGGATTCCAGGTAAGGATTTTATCCATGTCTACATTAAGTTCATCAGCAACAACTTTAAGATTGAATCCGGCATTGATTTCTGTTTCTGAAAGCGCAGCAGTCATCACTCTTCTGTTTCCGTCCTCAAAGAAAATCTTGTTGATCCTTGAAGAATTGTAATTGCTTAAAACACTCTGAAGTTCTCCTGTAGCATAACATGCATTGAGGTATTTCTTCACGTGATTAATGGTTTCTCCGGGAAGATATTTAGAAAATTCGTGATATTGAGAGGAGCCTGCTGCTTCCATTGCTTTGGCAATATTTCCTTCACCGCAGTTATAGGCTGCTACAACAGTCACCCAGTTGTTATATTTTTTATAAAGGTTTGCTAATGAGATAACCGCTGTTTTCGTACTTTTATAAACATCGGTACGATTTTGTTCTGTAAGTCCGTATTGGTTGGCATGGGCAGTCATCAGCTGCCATATGCCTACGGCTCCGGCTCCGGAAGTAATATTCCTGTCGAAATGGGATTCTATCAGGGCCAGATTTCTCAAATGCTTGGGAAGTCCTTTCTGAAGGAGTAACTGTTCAATGAATTCTACAAGATCTTTATTGGCATTAATGATGCCTTTATATTTTCTCACACTGCTTTCTGAGGTATCGGAGGCAGCAAGAAACTGTCCGTTTACACTGATAACAGTTCCCAATAATAGTAAGCCTGTAAAAATATTTCTGACAATGGTTTTCATTTTTTTTGTATTTATAAGCAAAAAGGCAAATGTATTTTTTTACCTTTTTGCTTCCTAATTAATCTACTTTCCAGCTTGGTTTTTCTTCCTCTTTATTCCAATCTACATGAATGGTCTGGCCGGATTTTACTTCTTCTCTGACAATCATTTTAGAGATCGGTCTGGCAAGCTGTGCACGGATTACTCCTGAGATCTGTCTTGCTCCATATTTGCTGCTGAATCCGCCTAATGCAAGGTTTCTTACTGCATCATCACTGATCTTTAAAGTGATTCCCAATCTTGTCAATGAGGTATGCAATGATTTCAGCTGAATATTGAAGATTCTTTCTGCAATAGATTCTGTGATCGGTGCAAAAGGAATGATCTCTGTGATTCTTGCTAAAAACTCAGGTCTGAATCTTCCTGAATTTGACATAATCTGCATCAGTGAAGATGATTCAGGAACTTTTCCTTCTTCAAACTGTTTTACAATTTCTTCACTTCCGATATTGGAGGTAAACAGGATCAATGCATTGCTGAAATCTCCTTCTTTACCTAATTTATCGTGAACTTTTCCTTCGTCCATAATCTGAAGGAACACATCAAAAACTGAGTGGTGGGCCTTTTCAATTTCGTCAAATAAAACAACGGTATAGGGCTGTTGTCTGATTTTATTGACAAGCATACCTCCTTCTTCGTATCCTACATATCCCGGAGGCGCTCCGTATAATAAGGCTGCAGAATGTTCTTCTTTAAATTCTGACATATCAAAACGCACCATTGCCTTTTCATCATTGAAAAGTAATTCTGCCATTGATTTTGCCAGCTCTGTTTTACCTGTTCCTGTAGGTCCCAGAAGGAAGAATGACCCAATTGGCTGCCCTGGTTTATTCAATCCGCTTCGGTTTTCAACAATAGCATCGGAAAGGATTTTTAATGCGTGATCCTGTCCCACTACTCTGTTTAGCAGAAGAGATTCCATATTCAGGAGTTTTTCTTTTTCCTGAGCCTGGATCTTTCCGATTGGAATATTGGTTTTTGCAGCCATTACAGCGGCAAGTTCAAGTCTGTCTACTTTTTCTCTTTTCTTCGCAGCATGCTGCAGAAGCTCGGCATAAGTATCTTCTATAATCTGCTGAATCTGATCTACCGGCATCGAGTTATCAATGGCAGGCTGCTCACTCAGCGACCCCCAAAGAATTGGGCTTATTTTATCCCTCAGGAGATTATATGTCCAGATCAGTTCGTCTGCTTTATCTTTGCTGTCTGCATATTCTTCTTCTAAAATAGCATCATAGCTTTCTTTCCAGCTGCTCAATTCTTTTTCTGACAATTCATCAAGCATTTTGATGGCTGCCATTGTTCTGTCTAATAAATCAATAGCGGCATCGGGTAATTTTTTTCCTTTTGCATATCTTTTAGCCAGACGTACACATTCCGGAATCGCAGTTTTTTCGACTTCAATGCCATGGTGTTTTTTATAGCCTTCAAGAAGGACATCAATCATTTTCACGCAGGTCTTTTCATCCGGCTCATGCACGGTTAAAACCTCAAAACGACGGTTGAAAGCCTGTTCCGGTTCTATAATTTTTCTATATTCTTCCTGGGTTGTAGCTCCAATTACGGTAATTTCACCTCTGGCAAGCTCAGGTTTCAAAAGGTTGGCAACATTTCCGATGCTTCCTTTAGGGTCTAAAAGGGTATGAATCTCATCAATGAAAAGAATGGCTTTTTCAATTTTCTTACATTCATTGATGACTTTTTTCAGACGGTCTTCAATTTCACCTTTATAAGAAGTTCCGGCTAGCAATGCTCCGGTGTCCAGTTCTAAAAGGGTACCGTTTTTAAGCATTTCGGGAACATTTCCTTTGATGATTTCAGTAGCAAATCCTTCTACCAATGCTGTTTTTCCTACTCCGGGTTCCCCGATGATGATCACATTCGGTTTGCTTCTGCGGCAAAGAATTTCTACCAGCATTCTGAGTTCTTTATCTCTACCGATGATATTTTCAATTTCTCCTTTTCTCGCCTGTGCCGTTCTGTCTACACAATAGCTTTTAATGGAAGGAAAAGAAGAGTCTGAATAATCTGAACCGTTTGAAAATAATGATGAGAAATCACCATCTTCTGAAACGGTAAACGGTGTATCTTTTCTATATAGATTGAATATCTCATGTTCTCTCAACGGAAGTGATTTCAGCTGTTGAAGTGAGAATACAACCTGTGGTTTCACAATTGCTGTCAGAATACAGATAGGAGTAATCTCATCCAATCCTAATTTTAAACGGATATCGTCAGCTTCTTCAATAAGATTATCTATCGCATCATCCTGACCTACTTCATCGGGAAGATGATTTGTCTTAGGGTATTCTTCAATACGTACATCTGCCCATTCATAGAAATATCCGGGATCTTTATCTATACTTTTCAGAAATTCATTGAGTCCGATATCTTTATGCATTAAAGCCTGCAGAATATGCGGGCCACCATAGGTTCCATTATAATTTTCCTTCGCTATCGACTGAGCAATGTGAAATAGTTGCTTTACGGTTTCGTTGGTTACTAGTACTCCCATTTATAATTTTCTTATATTAATATATTTGCGTTCTGTTGTCTGTACTTCAGATTTGATGGTATTTGATCTACATTTTTCATCCCTGTCTCAAAGAGATTCAAAAGTCATTTTTTGTGTAGCTAAAATTAATTATTTTATTCTAAACGAGATAAAGATAGTTAATTCTTCAATTAGAGATGTAACAATGGCTTTTTTTTGTTTTTCAACATAGTTCTGATGGTGAAGTTTTGTGATAAATTACTAACCTAAGCCTTCTTTTTTCTTTTATATATTCAAAAAGTATAATAAAATCAAACTGAACCATTGAAGTCCGATGTAGATATAGAATAACATGGCCGAAGGTTCTGCCAGCTCATACAGTTTTTCAATCAGAGTAGTTTTTATAATTTTGGAAAAATCTGCATTATCATCTCCCAGATTCAATTCATCGAACTTTATTTTATTTAAAGCATAGCCTAAAATACGTTTGAGTATTTTGTTTTCAGAACTGTTTCTAAACTCATTCAGCAGCTTTACTTTAGCGATTGTAAAATCAGCACTTGTACGGATAACGGTTGGCTGTTTAGCTTTAAAAATACTAATCACCTTATCGACAAACGGAATTACAATTGTTTTGGAATGATCCTGAAGCAGCTTGCTGATCACTACTGACATTGCATATTTTGAAGCAAAAACAATTGTTAAAAACGGAGCAATAATCATCAACAAATAAAATATAACCGCCGAAACAGGTTTTGCTTTAATTGTGGTTATTATAAATGCAACTGCTCCTGCATGTCCTAATGATGGGCCTAAACGATCAGATAAAATATAAATCCCCAATACCAGGGTAACAATCGTAGAAATAAGTCCTATTGCATAAATTTTAAATATACTGAGGATGAATGCTGCGGATAGTTTGGAGAAATATTTCAGGTGATCCGTGATTTTGTTCATTGATGTTGAAGGTTATTTAGTTTTATGAAATGCTTATACAAGCCGTTTTATGTTGATTGTTTATAGTTAAGAGTTATTTAAATAATTGCTGAAGATATACATTTTACAGAAATTTAATAATAAAATATTTGTACTTCTGATGTGTTTTTTTGGGTATTATTAATTTCTTTCTGGGTTATTCTTCCGTTATTATCCAGTGTAAACTTGATTTTTTCACCGTTGGTAAGTTCTTTATTTACTTCTGTTTTACCATTTTTAAAGTGATTGGAAAAATTGTAAGTATTGATTTCTGTAGTAATTGCTCCTGGCTCGTATTTATATTTTTTTTCAATTCCTGACAGCGGTGTTTCAGATTCTTCTTTAAATTTTTTCCAGCCTAATGTTTTCTGTTGTTCAACAGTTATTGGAGTCCATTTTTTATCTACAAGAACCGAAGCGTTTACGATCGTATATTCATACTTTTTCTCTTCGGTAATCTGATCTTTAGTATAGCTATAGGTTGTTTTCGTAAAATGATTTACCCATTTTTTATCATCAGATTTATCCGGAGCTCCATAGTATTCAACAGCACTCATGAGTTCATTACCAGCCAGGTCATACTGAAATTCAACAATATGATTTTCATTTTCAGTATACTTCCTTGCGATTTGCCCTTTATTATTGTATTGATAAAGTAAGGTATAAACTTCATCTTTTACTACTTTTCCGTTAGGTGCTATTTCTTTTTCTTTTATGTTTTCTTTTAGAATATGATCATTTTTATCATAAGTAAATTCTCTTTCTGACTGTATATTTTTGGTAACTTTCTTTTGAGAAATAAGCCTTCCGTTTTCATCATAAGTATTCTCCAACAGGATTTTGTCAACCATTTTATCTTCAGCTATCCGCAGCAACTGCCCATATTTATTGTAGTAATATAAATATTTGTTTTTAGCATTCGGGAGATTCTTTTCGACACTTTTAATGAGTCCAAGTTCATTAAATTCTATGAGTGTAAAAAAGTCACCTCCTGCCGTTCCGCTTCTTCCAATAGGATATTTATAAAAGGTAGAATACTTTTTGGGAGAAAAATGTTTGAGATGGCTAATCTCCAGCAGGTCATCAGTATCCAGAAATTTTGAATTTTGTATATCAAAAATATGGGATTTCAGATCAACCTTCGCGTATATTTCATGCTGTTTGCCAGGTGTGTAAAACAATACAATATCTCCATTCTTTTCATAAGAAATCTTCTGATTTGGGTACAGTTCTTTAGTATTAAACTTCTCAACCTCTTTATTATATTCCTGCATATTTTGACTATTTGAATGACAACTTATTACTATGCCAATAAAAACTAACATCTTAAAGATGATTGACTTCTTATTTTTCAGTTTCATTTTTTTTCGATTTATCTATTGCTTTCATATCATCTGTATCTTTATGAATTCTATCCCACTGCCACTTCCAAAAAGTGATCAGTACATCTCCATAAATATAATCCATTACATTTTCTGTAGCCCCTTTTTTAAACAGGTGGCCTGATTTGAAGGCATCTTCAACGAAGCCTGCGAATTTATTGGATCCCATATCAGGGAAAGAATGAGCCAGACCTAACGAGTGAGCAACTTCATGAGGAATCGTTATCCAATCTTTTTTTGCCATGATTGCAGGTCCTACAATTACATTATCAGCTCCTGCAAATATACTTTCAGATTTGCCAAATAAATTATCAATATCAAAAGGAACAAAAAATACAATGGTATCTTCATAATCAGGGTTACTTTTCCTGTATATTTCTTCTAAATAGTTCTGCACATATCCCGCATCTCCTTTATCTGAAAAAATACCGTCTTCCATCAATTCCCAGCTTGCACCATTTTTTTTCAAATACAGATCATCATCCATATCATCGAAATCTACCTCCATATATTCATCCTTATCTATTTTGAAATGACTTAATGTCTGAGCAAAGGTATCTTTAATCTTTTGTTCATATGTTTTTAGAAATGAGCTGCTAAATTTAGTTTCTAAAGTATTAAATTCGTAGGTATTCAAATCCTGGTTTATTTTTAATCTCGCTTTATTCTGAATATCAATTTTAAGAATAGCTTCTTTTTTTTCTGCAATTTTCTTCAACAATGTTTCTTCGCTGCTACTGAGCCAGCCTGTTTTACCACTTTGCACCTCTGCCAATTCGGCTTCAAGTTCCGCTTTTTGTTTCTGGAGTTTCTGCTGTCTTTTAATAATATCTTTATCTTCAAAATAATCTGGTGTGGCAGTCCCGTTTCTTTTTGACAGATATATTTTCTCATCATATCCATCCACTTTGATCCATCCTTTAAAGTGAACTTTTACATAGCGGACATTCAAATCATATTCGATACTGTTGTTATACACATTAAGTATTCCCATCAATTCACCGGCAGTTATATAAATAGTTGGCATAGAGCTAACTGTTTTCCCTGCAGCCTTGTCTTCCTTCCATTGCTTTTCTTCGGCTTTTTCCTCTTCAGACTTTTTATGAAACGTAATGATTATACATGTATTTTCCGTTATATAATCTAAAAATGTTATTTTAATATTTTTACTAAACTTGTTAGGAGTACTTTCAGAAATCTCAAAACCAGAACTACTTTCATCAGTAAATTCTAATTCTATCCCTTCATTCCCACTATCTATTTCGATTCTTCCTTCAACAGGTTCTTCAATATTGAAAAAAACTTCAAGTTCATAGCTCTTGTTATTATCAGATTCATCCTTTGCAAAACCAGAAAACCAAGGAACATAATAGGGCTTTCCATTTATATTTAAACCAGATTTCCCACTATTAGAACCTGCATTAATATAACCAAATTCTCCTAAAGAAATGTATTTTAAATGAGGTGTGTATTCTTTTTTAAGACTATCAACCCCATCCAATACCAGACTTTCGTAATTAAGCGGTTCGGCATAGGCTGTCTCGTAATTTTCTCCGGCATACCAATCAAATCCAAACTCAGGTTTATTAACATAATTACTTTTTCTCCGAAAAATAGCCAGTCCTTTTATTGAGTTTTTAACTTTTCTTTCATCTCCCGGAGGGTTTGCATAAGTAACCCCTGCCTGATCTCCTTTTTGTTTAACGAATCCCGAAGCAAAATTGCTTATAAAGTTTCCGGCATTATTTTCAATCTCCTGGGTTGATAATTCAGATATCTTTCCACCTGCTATTTCTGTAATATTTCCCATGATATCAGATTAATAGTTAGCTCCTTTTTCTCCGCTATTATTTTTAACTTCTTTCTGGGCGTTATGATGAATAGTACCCTCAGCAGAAATAACTTCTATATCTTTAGTTGCATTTCTTTTCACGTTTGTTGATTCAGAAGAGATATCCCCTTTTGCTACTTTCAAAATATTAGCTGCCATTAAAGAATAATCCAACACCGCATTCTGCATCATCATCCCACCTGCGGTACTCATATGATTTACTCCTGCCCCTTCTGTAATATTTAATCCTGCAGTAGAAGTAATATTCTCTGAAGCACTTATGTTTATATTTTTTGCATTAATATTAATCGTTTCCGGTGCTGTAATATTAATATTGCTTCCTGTAGTATCCAGATGAATCTCATTACCGCTTTTATCTGTGATAATGATGCTTTCATCTTCTGTGAAAACGATTCTGTGACCGCTTCTCGTCTGAATAGACTTTACACGGTTGTCCGCACCACCTCCAAGACCTATTCCACCGTGGAACATTCCTCCCATCACGAAAGGTCTGTCGGGATGACTGTGAACAAAATTGACCATTACCTGGTCTCCTACTTCAGGAATGGCTACATACCCACGGTTTTGGGTAATCTGATCAGTTCCTCCCGCATCAGGGCTCATTACACGGACAAAGTGGGTGATATCATTCATCTGCCAGTCAAATCTCACCTGAACTCTTCCCTGCCCTTCCGGGTCAGTATTGGAGATTACTGTTGCAATCTGAGGTTGTGCGGCAGGTACAGTGAACTCAGGTTTTGGTAGAAATCCTGTATCAGCTGCTATAGATTCAAAGGTTCCTGAATAATGTCCGATTGTATCAATTTCGTGAACGGCTTCTGTTACCATCACTTTAGTAAAATAAGACGTTTCATTGCTGTCCGGCTTTCTCATGTGAATATCCACAATACATCCCGGATGTAAAAACGGAACTGTAGTAGATCCGGAAACGGAAAATACGTTTACCGCTTCGCTTCCTGATGTGCTTCTTTGAGAATGCTCAACATCCAGATGGGTTGTTGCTTTAATAGGTGCAATCTGAAGCGCCGGAGTCTTATAGATTTTATTGTTATGGCTGTATGCTGTATTGGCAAGATCACCCAAATGACTTACAGGAGTTTCTCCGGAAGTCAGCTTTTCGTTTTTACTGCTGTTATAGCCATAATATTGAGGTTTTGTATGTACAGCTTTTAACTCTACCCTAACGTTATCTGCATTGCTGCCATAGAGCAGTTTGATAGGTTTATTCTGTGGAGGAAGTTTTCCGAAGTGCAATACCTCGCCATCATAATAGAATTGTTCGCCATAAGCTTCTGCCATTCTTGCCAGATAATTGTAATGGGTTTCATTGTATTGGCTGCTGTAAATGATCTGAGAATAATCATTTGTATCAATTCTTATATCAAATCGTTCTTTATCGAGTCCCTGTTTGATTACTTCTTCAGCTATGATTCCCATATTAACGGGTTGTCCTCCGCCAAAACTCTGTATATGCGGAGCTCCATCAAGTAAAATTGTTGGACTGTATCCGGAAAGTACAATATTTCCAAGACTCATTTTTTCCTGACTGAATCCTACTTTGGTAATGATCCCGACAAAGTTTCTTTCAGGGCTTTTCTCAATATCTTTGTAAGAAATAACGGCTGTAAGACGTTTTCCCAAAAATTTATTAGCTTCTTCAAGGGTGTGGCTCTGCCTGTCTCCCAATGCGTCATGGGCTAAGATAAGACTGAATTCATGATGATGGCTAGCCTTTTGTTTAAGAGTGAAGTGTTTGTAGTACTTAATAATTTTACCTTCCACAACCAGTGATAATTTAACCAGCCGGTTGATTCCTGCATGATGATTCTCGGATATTCCGTCTGCGTTCTGTGACGGACGGAAGGAAGATCCTTTTGTCTGTGATTCAGTTTTCATATGCTTTGTGTTTGTGTTTGATTAAAGATAACAATATTTTATATAACAGAGATTATATAAGCATGTTAGAATAAAATTTCCTGGTATAAGTTTTCATCAGGCAAAAAAAGACCGCCTTAAATTAGGGACAGTCTTTTTTCTTATGAATGTTGATAATGTGTGTAAATTTTAACTTGACGGCCAAAGTCCAGCGTACTGAGAAGTACCGTAGTCAATAGTTTCTGCACTGATTACGAAGCTGATCAGCATGCTATTGCTGTCTATTGCGTCAAAATCAACCTGATGCTGAATTACATATCCGTTCTGCCAGTTCAAAGTAATCAATGTTCCTTCTTCGTGAGATTTATTGAATGTAATTTCTCCTACTGTTGGTTTGTATTTACCATTCAGTAAGCTTTCAAGAATATCAGATTTTTCAGTAGCTTCTACTGTAACCTTGATTAATGCGTTAGAAGGATCTGATGCTACACGTCCTGAAACGTCTGTAGATCTGGATACGCTGTAGTTCATTTTTAACAGCTTCTGTCCTTCACCGTTGTTGAATTTTAAGATTCCTCTTGAATTTCTTTCGGCCATGATTAGTAAATTTTAATCGTTAGTAATATTTTGTGATTCAGTGATTGTTTAGCAAATATAGAGGCTCTTTTCCGCTAAAAAAAACTTTTCAATATAAATCTGAGAAATTGTAGTAGTTCTACGATTTCTTGTCGTAATTCTACGACAATAGATTTACACACAGCCACACAACCCTCACCAATACAGCATTTTAAATTAATTCTCATTTTTAAGATAAAAATTATTTTTACACTATAAAGAGAGATAATTGGAAAATTAAAGGTGAATTATAGATGTCCAATTCGCTTTTCTGTGAATTTTGGACTCAAGGTTTAAAGTTTAAGTGTTTCAACTTTTCACTTCAGGTTTTTGAACACAAAAAAAGCAGAAGGATGTACTTCTGCTTTTGATATGATAAAAATGAATTTTTTAGTGCTTTGTGTATTCCGGTTGTTCTGTCGGAATTCTTGACGGCGTAAAGTATTCATTAAGCCAGTAGAAAGTCTGCCCGTTTTGCTGAATCTTTACCGCTGGGTTATTTCTGTTGGCAAGCATTCTGTCTGCTAAATTTTTGTAGTGATAGAAATAGTTTTTCACAGTCTCACTAGGAACAACTTTTGATTTTTTCCACCCTTTCAGTTTATACTTAGCCATCAGTTCTTCTTCGGAAAGGTCAAATCCTGTACTCATTCCAATAGCATAAGACATTGGCTGCTCATAAAGAGCTCCTTTGTCCAGGAATTTTATAGTAGGGTTATACTTTTTCAGAAGCTTCACATATTCTTTCACTGCTCTTGACTGATTAAAGTCCGGACGGTCTGCCTGAGTATTTCTGTAAACTTCGGTATAGAAAGCTTTTAAGTTGTCATATTCCGCTTCAGAAATAAGGATACCTTTTTCTATTCCCGGAGTATAATCTTTCAGATCTTTCGGAATGTATCCTTTTACAAGGAATGGGCTTCCGTAGTTGATCAGCTGTGCTGCAATTCCTGCAGATACCGGATTAGTAAGCCCCGGATACAGATATTTATATTTTACATCAACGTCTGTTTTTCCTGCTCCCACAGATGAATGGAAATATTCATTAAGTGATTTATCAATATTCTGGTTGTCTAAAGTAACCTGCGAAATAAGGCTGTCAACAGATTTTTTCAGGAACCCGGGAGTTGTAATATCCCCTTTTTTAGGGAAAATAACGAATCCCTGAGACATACTCTGTTTAGGGTATGCCAATGAGAAGAATCCTGCATCACCCTCTACCAGGCTGAAATTATTCTTGGTAAGAACATCATACTGGTTGATGATCTTTTGTTTTTTAAGTTCAGCAATATTTTTAGCCGTATTGGTAACAACATTTTCAGCCATCAATACGAAATCGTTGTAGGTATCAGATGATCTTGCACTGGTCTGGAACATGATCAGTCTTGCCTGAGCCTGAGTAAGTGAGCTGATCACACTGTACATATTTCCGCTTTGGTTGGCAGAAGTTCCTACAGTGACTACAATATTGGTTTCATCAGGTACGTTTGAAAGAAGGTTCCCCGCTGCAGTAAGAGCTTCCCCTACCGGCTGATACCCGTTATTGCTTGCACAGTTCATTTCATTTGTTTTCTGATCAATAAACGCAGTCATTTTGCTGTAGTCTGCGCTTAAGTTGGATACAGAAATATTTTCCCCACAAGGGTTATTTTTGTAAAGCACCACTCCATATTTAACATTGCTAAAATAAGATGGTTTTTCAAATCTAAGCTGAAGATCCTGTAGTAATGATTTTACGATAGGTGCATAAGGTGCATTTCCTGCACTTACGTCCAATGCAAAAACGATATTAATATTTTTATCTCTGTCCGTGATCTCTCTGTAGCGGTCAAAATAAATAGGCTCACCCAATACATTCGATACAAAGTTCTTGCTGTAATCTAAAATATTGGTGAAATATTTTGTTTTTGAATCCGGAGTTGGAGCCTGTTCCAATGGAAGATTTACAGGAAAAATATTCTCAAGCTGCGTTCTTTTGTTAACGTCTGTAAGAAGAACCGCTTTTTTATTTTCAGCATCAGATCCAGATCCCCCAGGATATCCTTCATAGATCCCTAAAGCAGAATCGTTGATTCCGGTTGTATTTTTCAGTTTGATTGCAGAGCGCTCTCCCCAGCTGGAAATCACATTAGAGCTTACCCATCCGTAAAGTCCTTTTCCTATGCTATCTATATCAATTGAAGGTTTTTTACCTACTAAAAATCGTTTGTTGTTTTCAGCCTGTTTGTAGACATAAACAATTTGGCCGTTTGGAATCTTTACATTGGCTGTTTCAATAAGACTTGGTGAATTAAACACCATAATAGAGTCATTCTTATAGTATCTTTCAGCGTTTTTGATGACTTCGCTGTTACTTGGTACTACGGCTACTCTTACAGGATATCCCGTTTTTTCGCTTTTTAAAGCATTATTCCAAAGAAGAAGATCTGATTCGGGAATCCATCCGTATGTTTTGATGGATTTTGATGAAACTTTTTTCATTAAAGCATCCGGAACATATTCCGCTACTTTTACCATTCCGTCTCTATGTTTTAAAACCATTAAAGGTTCAAGGAATTTTACTTCCTTGTAAGATTTCTCATCATCTTTATCCAGATAAGCCGTATTTCTCGATCTGTCTGAAATAACGATCCATGGAGCCGACTTTTTAGGATAACCGTTAACGACAGGGGAAGCATCCACCTGTCCGTACTGCGACGGTTCCGGGGTTTTCTTCGACGGCAGTTTTACCTGGCAACTCGTCAATAATACTGATAACCCTATATAATATGCTGCTAGAGGAAATTTATTTTTCATCCTATTTTATCTTTAATGATTGGCGCATCCGTAAACCGGATGATATTATTTGCTTTGGTTGATTTCTACTTTCGTTACACACTCCTGTTTATCATCAAGGTTCACTTTTACAGTCTGAATCACCGTGTTTTTGTCAAACTGAAGACCGGCGCAATACATATAGAAGTTGTTCACTTTGCTGTCATTTACCTTTACTACTGTATTTTCATTGTTACACAGATAAGTTTTCAGCAGGTAATTGTAATGCATATTGAAACTGTTTCCATTGGCTATCTGCTGCAGGTGATATTTGAAATCATTATCTACTCTTGCGTAAGAATCTTCTACTGAAACTTCTTCTTCAGCAAGTGCATCATAAGCCGGAAGGATCTTGATATGATGGTAAATTGGCTCCTGAGTTTCTTCAGTGTATAGCGTTACCACATAGTCCCCGGGTTTTTTATAAGAATAGATTGTAAATTTATCTTTAGAATCTGTATTTCCTGTTTCTCCGAATTTCCATGCAAACACTTTTGCATCAGAAATGGCACGGAAAGACACGCTTTCATTTTGCATAGCCTGAGCTGCAGCTTCAATAGTAGTGGCAGTTTTTGCGGTATCTTTTGCTTTCTGAACGCTTCTTGCGCTTACCATTACAGGGAAAGATTTCGTATACTTATTGTCAACGATCAAACTCACCTGATAGTATCCCGGTTTATTATAGAAGTGAATCCCACTGTTTTTATCTGAAGTTGTACCATCTCCGAAATTCCATCTTTTGGTTTTCGCAAACTGGGTTTTATCTTCGAATAAAAGTGTGTCTCCTACCGCCAATGAAGACGGATAAACCACCCCAACAATATCATCGGCTGAATGGATAACTTTTTTCTGCAGCCATAGAGCAACCAATGCCGCGATGAGCAAAGTTGCAACAACACCGATAATAATGTTTTTCTTGTTCTTTTGAAAATAATTCATAGTTAATAATTGTGATGTGTTCTATATAAAATTCCTAGTATTTATTACTTACTGTACTCTCGCTTTCAGATCCTGCTCACGCTGATAAAGCTTGTTTTGCTTATCCTTAAATCCGATTCTGCATTCATCCACCTGCTTCTGGAAAATTTTAATGTCTTCTGAAGTGGTTGAAATCACTTTTTTATCATCAAAGTACATTTTATAGAATTTTGCAATCTGAGGATAGGCATCTTTTCTGATATCAATAACATCGGTACTGCTGAAATAGCTGTTAAGGTCATTCACCCCTAACTGAATATTATTTTCTATAAAAGGCTGCGGACCGTCATTGGTAAGCTTTGTGATCATCGTATAAGTACTGTCCATGATGGGAATAACAATTTTTTGATGATGTTCAAATTCAGCTTTCTGTTCAAGATTCTGGATTCCTCTTACATCTTCATCAGAAAACGGAGATTCAAATCCTTTTAAAAATATTACACCTAAAAATAACATAGCAGTCACAAGCATCAGTATTAAATAAAAAAACTGATAATGCCTTTCTTTCTTCGATAATGTGATTTGTCCTTGCATATCTTTTCTTTTTATCTTCTTCTTTTACTTCCTGTGAAATTTCTTGTAGGGTCTTTTCTAAGCTCGTTATTGGTTACTTTTATCTTACCCATACATTCATCCAGATCCCTTAAAACGGTTTTCTTCTTATATTCTACCTCAGTGATCTTAGCCTTTAAAGTCATCATAGGCACGATCTGCTTCATCAGTATAGCATAGTGCTTAAAGCTCTGTGCACTGTCTTTGCCCATAATATTTTTGGCATCTCTCACGTTATCCATAATGCTGGTTCTGAGAAACACCTCATTGTCCACCTTATTAATACTAAGCTGGTTCATTTTGTCATAAATATCATCAATGTGATCTTTCAGCACGTCGCTTCGGAGCATCAGTTCTTTATAGGCTTCAGCTTCCCGGCTGATCCCTTCACGTTGTATGTCATAACTCTTAAAGAAGAGAAATAAGCACGCAAAAGTTACAACCGACAAAACGACAAAAGACAGAATAAACTTCCAAATGCCTATTCTGACGTCAGATTTGTTTAATTTTTTTTCCCTGTTAGAAGACATAATTTGCGATTTGTTTGGCCTGTGAAAATATAAAAAAAAAAATTCATGCACAATACGTAGTTTCCCCAGACCTGTTTCGTGAAAACCCTGATTAAATTAATATTAATTTTCACTTTGATAAGTTTTTCATAAATTAGACCTCTAAATTTTAAATATCATTCGCCAAATCGATATTAAGAATGAGTAAAATATTATCTAATACCGTACGTTTTTCTATTGCTGACAGTGATTTTTATTTTAAAAAAATAATGATCAAAACACTCATGGAGAATCCTTTCTATATGCTTCTGAATGACTGTAACAATGGGCACGAGCTGGTAAACAGAATTTACAGGAGGCAGGAAGATGTATTCATCATTGAGTTATTTATGCCTGTTTTAAGCGGAATTGAAGCAATCAAATACATCCGAAAAAACAATACAGAAACCCCTATTATTACCTATTCCGGCACCTATCAGGAAGATATGGCTGAAATTCTTTCAAAAATTCCTAATATCTATTACTGTCAGAAAAAAAGTACTATTATCAAAGATATTATCAAAGGGAGTATTGCTTCTGAAGACTTTGATTATCAAACCTATTCTAAGGAATGGGAGCAGCAGCCCCTTGCGGTACAGGAATATATGGACAGACAGAAAAAGGGCCAGGAAGAGCTTTCTCCGGCTGAAATACAGCTGATGAGATTCTGTTATGAGGGATTCAGCAATAAAGAAATTGCAGAAAAACTTAATCTGAGTACAAGAACTATTGACACTTATATCAACCGGCTTACAGAAAAGCTGGGACTGAAAACCAAGCTTCACCTTATCCGTTTCTGCGTAGAAAACGGATATTACAATTCCAGTTTATAAAAAATTCTGAGTTCAGATTTAAAATTTAAAATTCCGGCTAACTTGTGGAGACTAAGGACGGCTTATTAATGCTTATTATAAGTAAGAAACCCCTGTGGAACCTATCGCTACCGGCATTTATTAAATTTTGTTCATTATTTTTTTTGTACCTTTATACCGCTACATTATTTTATTGTTAAATTATTGCTACCCTGCCTTAATATAGTATATACATAAAAAGCTCAACGATTTGAATAAAAATATTTTGCCACTAATTTGCTAGTATTCAATTTTTTTAACTAAATTTGCACACCTAAAATTTAAAATTAAAATAAGGAAATGACAAAGGCAGAATTGGTAAACACCATCTCAAATAAGTTGGGAACAGAAAAGAATGAAACACAGAAAGTTGTAGAAGCTTTTATGCAGGAGATCAGAACTTCTATGTATAATGGGGATAACGTTTATCTAAGAGGTTTTGGATCTTTTATCATTAAAACAAGAGCTGCTAAAACAGGAAGAAATATTTCTAAAAACACTGCAATTGAGATTCCTGCTCATAACATTCCTGCTTTCAAACCTTCAAAATCTTTTGTTGAGAAAGTAAAAACTAAAGTTGCAGTAAAATAAGAACATTAACTGAATATTAACTAGTTACTAAAAAATTAAAATTATGCCAAGCGGAAAGAAAAGAAAAAGACACAAGGTTGCGACTCACAAAAGAAAGAAAAGAAGAAGAGCAAACAGACATAAGAAAAAATAATCTCCTCTTCTCGAGATTTACAATATAATAATATAGTTGGTGGATTTAAATTCTTAAAGTTCACTAACTATATTTTTGTTTGCAACTATAAGATTCCGCGGAAAACGGATGGTTTCAAATATTATTTTAATAAACATATAATGGTTTTCATCCAAAATCCTTATATTTAATAGATGAATTAATCAGAAAAAACATCCACTTCCTATAATCTTAACAATTTTATCTTATTAAAAAATGAAGAAAGAACTAATAGTTTCGCATGAAGATGATCTTACAAAGATTGCATTACTGGAAGACGGAAGACTATGTGAACTTCATGAGCAAGAGGACAAAAGCGATTTTATAGTTGGGGATCTGTTTATAGGAAAAGTAAAAAAACTGGCACCCAATCTGAATGCAGCATTCGTTAATATCGGATATGACAAGGATGCATTTCTGCATTACCAGGATCTGGGACCACAGTATCTTACATATAGAAAGTTTTTAAAAGATACTATTTCTAAAAAACAAAGCACTTCAAGCTTAAAGAATTTCGAGATACAACCCGAAATAGACAAAAATGGAACGGTAGATAAAGTGATCGCCAAAGACGATATAGTTCTGCTGCAAATCACCAAGGAGCCCATTTCTACAAAAGGCCCAAGAATTTCTACTCAAATCTCTCTGACAGGACGTTTTCTGGTTCTGATCCCTTTCGACAATAAAGTTTCTATTTCTAAAAAGATCCGAAGCTTCGAAGAAAAGGAAAGACTGAGAACCTTAATCGACAGCATCAAGCCTGAAGGTTTTGGAGTTATCATCAGAACAGTAGCCGAAGGAAAAAAAGTCGCAGACCTTCATAATGACATGAACCAGCTGGTTCAGAAATGGGAAAGCACTTTTAAAAATATCCAGAGAAATAAAATTCCGTCTAAAGTTTTAAGCGAAGAAGATAAAGCTTCAGCTATTTTAAGAGACAATTTTAATCAGGATTTCGTCAATATCATCTGCGATGATGAGCAAATGGTAAACGAAATGACAAATTACGTAGAAGTAATTGCTCCTGAAAAGAAAAATATTGTCCAGTTTTATGATTCCCATATTCCTCTTCTGGAATATTACAATGTTGAAAAACAGCTTAAACAGAGCTTCGGAAAACACGTTAACATTCCAAGTTCCAAAGGCGCTTATCTTGTTATTGAACACACAGAAGCACTTCACGTCGTTGATGTCAACTCCGGTAACAATATTACCACCGGAACTGCTGTCAATAAAGAACATGCACTGAAAGTGAACAAAATGGCTGCTACTGAGATCGCAAGACAGCTTCGCCTCCGCGATATGGGAGGTATTATCGTAATCGATTTCATAGACATGCCGAATTCTGATCACAGAAGAGATCTTTACGAGCATCTCAAAGAGGAAATGAAGCGCGACAAAGCTCGCCACAAAATACTTCCTCCAAGTAAATTTGGACTGATCCAGATTACCAGACAAAGAAACCGTCCGGAAAAACAGATCGACACCAAAGAAGAAAACCCGAACAAAGACGGAGAAATTGTAGCTCCTATTGTTATCGTGGAAAGAATGGGTGAAACCTTAAGAAACATCCTGCAGAAAGAAAAGGGAAAAATCTACCTGCATGTACACCCATTTGTGGAAGCCTACCTTACCAAAGGCATTAAAAGCATCCAGATGAAATGGTTTATCAAATACAAAAAATGGGTAACCATCGTTCCAAGAGATTCTTTTAAATATTTAGAATACAAAATCTACAATGCCAAAAAAGAAGAATTAATAGAATTCTCTAATTAAAAAATTTAGAACCTTCAGTACAACTGAAGGTTTTTTTATTTTGCATTGATAAGCATAGAATATGATGTACAATTTAAGTTTTGGCTAAAGCCAGTGAATTCTGCATTTTTTAAAGGCGGGCTAAAGCCCACCCCTATTGAATTTTAACAACAATATCATTCATCATTCATCATTCATCATTCATCATTCATCATTCATCATTCATCATTCATCATTCATCATTCATCATTCATCATTAATTATTTATCTTTAAAACATGAAAAAACACCATTACAAAATGACCATCCAATGGACAGGAAACCTGGGAACCGGAACAAGCGGATATAGAGATTACGAAAGAAGCCACACAATTTCAGCAGAAAATAAAGTTGTTATAGAGGGTTCATCTGATCCGGCATTTCGTGGTGACAGAACAAAATACAATCCGGAAGAAATGCTTTTATCTTCTCTTTCCTCCTGTCATATGCTCTGGTATCTGCATTTTTGTTCTGAAGCCGGTATTATTGTAACAGAATATACTGATGAAGCCACTGGTATAATGGAAGAAACAGCCAGCGGAAGCGGCCATTTTACGGAAGCAACCCTGCATCCCAAGGTAACAGTTGCGGAAGAATCAATGATTGAAAAAGCAGAACAGCTTCATCATAAAGCCAACGAATTTTGCTTCATTGCCAACTCGGTCAATTTTCCGGTGAAGCATATCCCTACCACGTTAGTTAAATAGTACCACACCTGGAATTAAATTCAGAAAACAATGATGAACATTACATTTTAACAGTAATAACTCTAAAAAACTCCACTGGAAGAGAATTATTTAATAAAAAATCAATAAAAATAATGTTTTACCATCAATAAAAACACAATAATTTTAAAATATTTGTCAATTTTATTCAAAATATAAAGTTTTTTTACTATTTTTATATAACTAAAACAGACCATGATGAAACCAAGATTGACCATTTTTGATGAACCCATGCTGTATACAGAGGGATTATCAAGACTGCTTACACAAAGCAAAATTTTCAGCACGATAGACATTTGTAATTCTTTAGAAACCCTCTCCAAACATTTAAAAGAAGAACCATCGGAAATGCT
The DNA here is from genome assembly GCF_047444895.1 of Chryseobacterium sp. S90. NCBI lineage: Bacteria > Pseudomonadati > Bacteroidota > Flavobacteriia > Flavobacteriales > Weeksellaceae > Chryseobacterium > Chryseobacterium sp. S90. The sequence goes on from NZ_JBLGCX010000006.1 coordinate 35,560, forward strand.
TGTCATGAGTTCCAATATGCTCATGCTTACAGAAATCTGTAAATTGGTAGAAAGCATTATTTCTCAACATAAAAACACCAAAATCATTGTCATAGGAAGCTCTTATGACGTGATAGATATGCGGAAGCTCTTCAACAAAGGTATCAAAGGTTATCTGGACAAAAACTGCACCTATGATGAGTTCCTGAAATCCATTAATGTTTTACTCCTTAATGAAATCTATATCTGTGATCATGCAAAGGAAAAAATGATGAATTTTATCAGCAGCGAACAGGGAAAGCAAAGCCCACACATCAAAGAACCACTCACCCGCCGTGAAATGGAAATTCTTAAACTGATCTGCGATGGTTGCAGCAGTAAAGATATCTCTGAAAAACTTTTTATCAGTATCAATACGGTAGAAACACACCGAAAAAGAATTCTTTTGAAACTCAATGCGAAAAACTCAGTCGGAATTGTAAAATATGCTATTGAGAACCATATTATCGACTGAAATTCTCCCATGAAAAACTCAAAAAATTCCAAACTTTACAGTCTGGAATTTTTTTATGCCTGAATTCATTCCTCTTACTAAAATCAGGCGCAACTTATTATTAATCCTTTTCATTGTAAGATGAGAAGTGAGACATAGAGATCAGAAACTGAGCTATGAAAAAGCTTATATAACTTTGACCTTATTGTTTATCTGTAAACAACCCAGATTTCTAATCTCCGGCTCACCACTTGGAACTTTAAACTTTAAAACCTTGAACCTTACTCATAATCCGGCATCTCCCCGTTGCTAAAAAGTGCTGTTCGGGTAAGATCTGTCAAACTACTGTTAAGATCAACTACCATTATATTTCTCTGCGAAATATTATCATTGGAAGTGTTCATAAAAATGATCTGTGCATTATTCGGTGAGAACCTTGGGTCAAGATCATTGGTTCCCATCACTTTTTCGCTTTCGGCGGAAATATCACTTATAGCATCTGTGACCAGATTGTAGATAAAAATATGTGAATCCAGCTGTCTGTAATTTCCGCTGCCATCAAGATATCCTGAGACATCACGGGTAAAGAGAAGAAGCTGTCCGTCTACGGAGAAATTCAGCCCACCGCTGGCTCCCGGAGAACCGGATAATATAGTTTTAAGGATACTTCCCGTCATGTCTATAACATACACCTTCGTGTTATAACCGTTATAATCGTTGGTTTTCAAAGCTATTTTACTTCCGTCATAACTCCAGTCGCATTCGGATATCATGCTTCCGTCCGGAGTAGTATATACAAGACTCAGACCGCTGCCATCTTTATTGATCCTGTATAGTTTATTGAAGTTAGAATAAATAAGCTCCTTACCATTTGTACTCCAGGCAAAATCCATTTCATAATTATTAAACCCTGCTACAGCAACCGTTGTTACTTTAAAAGGATTGGAACCGTCTGGATTGGCTGTATAAATATGAGTACTTCCGCCTTCCGTACGAAGGAATGCAATAAGGCCTGCATTATTGTTTTTACGTGGTCGCCAGCTGTTATAAGAAGAATTGGTAAACTGGAAATTATTCCCCTGATCATCACTGGAGATGATAACAAAGTTTCCATTCTGTTTTTGAGTATAGTGATACCTGTTGGCCGGCACCGTATTGGTGGTAAATTTACTGATAGAACTTAAAACTGGCTGGTGAATGCCGTCCGAAACAGACACCTGCCAGAAGTAACTTACACCAAACTTCAGATTTGAAAGCGTATAATGATTAGCTGTCAAATCATTAACCTGAATCACATTAGTGTCAAGATTATTTTTAATTGCCAAACTGTATTTTAAAACATCCGCTGTATCCGGATCTGTTGCGCTCCAGGTTAATTCGACGCTCAAAGGTTGATTTATTGCGTTATCTATCGGACTTAGCAACTGTGGTGTAGCGGGAGGAGAATTCAATGAGGTGTCATCATCCATCTCAAAAACTGCTGTTACCACTTGATTTTGATTCTGTATATTGACAGACTGAAAGCTGGTAATATATCCTGAAAGCTCTGCTTTTACGGAATAATTGCCTACCGGCATGCCTACGATTTCAAAAGAACCGTCTGTACCACTGAAAACCGTCTGTGTTGTAGGATTGGTAAAGATCTTCACATTGGAAAGCGGTACATTACTGCCTCTTTTTACGACTTTTCCTTTTAATGTTCCTGTTTGAGCCTGTTCTACAAGGTCTTCACTGCATGAAAACAGACAAAAAGCCAAGATGAATATGCTGAGTATTTTAATTAAAGTTTTCATAATTCGTGTTTTTATTTGTTTCCGAAGTAAAAGTTGATTCCTATACCGAAGCGTAAAGCCTGATCTTTCCTTTTTCCATTTACAAGGCCTTCCCAGTCATCTTTGAAACCCAGGTCATATTGAGCTGAAGCCCTCAGTGAAACATTCCGGCTGATCATATATTCCAACCCTCCCCCAAATTGTGCTTTATATTGAGGTTTATATTTTGAATACATCGCTCCTGCCCCACCGTATACGTATGGGCTGAATCTATATTTAGGGAAAAGTATATATTCCAGATTCACTTCGGGACCGAAATAGTTTCTCTTCACAATATTTGAATTTTCAAGAGTAAAATAACTGCCGTTCAATTCCATATTCAGGTAGGGAGTAAGAAAATATTTAAACCCTATTTTACCGCCAACATTCATTTTAGGGCCCACATAATCATCTTTCACTTTCTGCCCTTCAATATTGGCGAATATGGAAACTTTCTGTCTGTAGCTTTCCGGATATTTTCCGCCTAAAGCTCTTCCGTCATTTTGCTCCTGCTCTCTGTTATATTCATTGATTAAAGCCTGATATCCTCCATTGGGATCCACTGCTTTCCCCCATATTTTGTCTCTTATACCTTCTACGATAAGAGATTTTACAGCTTTTTCAATAGCCTCGGTTACAGCAAGCTGAACGGGTTCATTTTGGGTAAGTCCTACCTCAGCTTCCAGAAGTCTTTCTGTATCAATATATCTGAAAAAGCTTCCGTTTACGCTGGTTGAAAGAATAGTTTTAGAAGTATAAACTGTTTTAAGAATTTCTCCGTTAAGGGTAGAGACAGCACGAAGGTAAATAGTAATTCTATCCTGGCGGTATTGTGTGGAAGCACCGATTCCGAAATATCTTGCTCCAAGTCCTCCGGTAAGGATATTGCTGTCATAGGAGATTACGCCGCCTTCAAGAAGAATTCCGGCATATAAAAGAGGAGGAAGTGCCTGGCTGTTTTTATCTGCATCTTTTATATATTCCTGTCTTGTGGAACGGATGATTTGTCTTTCATTGAGAAGATTGGCAATGTTTTCCCTTTCGATAGGGATAAACCAATGACTGTCTTCCAGTGCTTTGATAAGGATGGTGGTGGTTCCCTGAGGGACTGCCGTACTCCAGTTGTTTCCGTTTTCGGAAGGTTTATACTGGCCGGTCTGGTCACGGAATTTGTAGACCCCTATTACAATTTTTTCTTTGGGAAGGGGAAGGTTTTTCAATTCTGCGGTAGAGGAAGTAACCTCACCCATTGTTGGTTTTTCGGGATCCGAAGGTAAACCAAATATTGAACTACAAGCCTGCAGAATGCATAGCAGGAAACTACAGAAAAAGATTCTGGTGTAAGTGTAGGTTGTCATGGTAAGTTTATTTTTAGTTATTTCCTATTTCGGAATTACGATCTCGGACTGATCGCCATTGCTGGTATCCAAAATATTGATTAAAAGTCCCTGATTAGTATTGGTAATCTGTAAGTAAAGCGATCCGAAAAGATAATTTCCCGGCTTTATATTTCCATCACCAAACTGTTCATCAAACAGTTTTCTTGAAAGCTCACTGAGAATCTGTCTGTTGAGACTCTGGGTAAAGCTGTCAAGAGAGTTTACACGATCCAGCAGATCGCTGAAATCATTTTTTTCGTCAAATTGGTTTTGTGCATTGGCAGAGCTTAAAAGCCACTGGTAATTAAACGTGTCACCCCCAAAAGCCGGATTGACCGGTTTGTAGACGAGCTGCTGAGATTTTCCGTAGAAAATACCCGCAATAAAGGTCAAAATAATGATAAAGGTTTTCATGGCGGACATTTTTAGTAGATAAATTCATTTTTAATAAGGTTTTTCTTAGCATTAAATTCTTTGATATATTTTAAGCTGTAAACCAGCTGTTCTTTTAAATAATCTTCTGCAGGATTGGTCATAAAACTGTAAATAATTTTATCCTCAATCTGAATATTGATCTGGCCGCTTGTTCCACGAAGTGGAAGTTCTGTAATGGTAACGGCACTGCTGCTTTTATCCGGAAGCTGGTTATATTGCATATAAAACAGATCATAAAAATCTTTTCCAACCTTGGTTTTGGTTTCATCAATGGTAAGTCCTCTCAGTTCATAAGCCGCATCCTCTTCTACTTTTGCGGTTTTCTTTTTAAAAAGATCGCTATTGAGCTCCAGACTGTCTTTGGCGACCAGTTTTTGTGTTTCTTCATCCCTGATATAAAGAAAGGCCTTCAAGGCATCTTTTGATTCAAGATTGACACTGATCTCTGATAGTATTTTGACTTCATTGGGATTAACAGAAAATTTACCACTCTGCTGATTGTTTGAAAGATTCCCGCCGTTTCCTTTTTTTATAGAAACCAAAAGATAATTCAGTTCCTTATAAACGGTGGTATTGTTCATTACAATTGCTTTCAGAATAATCTGATTTTCAAGAAGGCTGCTCTCTATTCTTGCATTTACTTTTTTATCTTCCTGCCCATACATCCATACAGACAGGAAGCTAAAAAATGTGCTCAGGCTAAGGGAATATAAAATTTTCATCATTTGTATTTTAATAGTTTCTCATGAAAACTGTTTTATTGTGTCCCTTTACATTGATCTGAATTCCATCCGAAATACTGTTGCTTCCCGTAACATCAATAATATTATTGTTTCCTTGTGCAGTAATCGCAGCTTTAGTTTCTTTATCTGTAAATGAATTCATAAAATAAAGCGTATTAAAGTCTCCCAATTGTTTTATAGCAATATTAGTTCTGGCATTAAGAGAAAGCTCGGCATTGTTATAATCGCCCATCTGAATGATATTGGAACCGAATGAAGTCTGATCAATCTGCTGCCTGGCTATAAGATTAAAGATTGTATTGCTGTTGATCTTATCCCAGTCTATTTCCTGTGCCTGTAATGGCAATACGATGAAAAGAGCAAAAACACTCCATCTTAAAGTAAACATGGCCTCTATGTATTAAAGTACTGATGCAAACCGGAGAAAATTGGAGGTAAAAAAGGAGAAACCCTGTAGTTTCTCCTTTACAATTTCTAAGATTTACAGTATGTGTTATAGGGCTTAATTGGATTGATTCACAATCATAGAGTTTCCGTTACCTACCTGAGCTCCTAAGTGAACATGGCCAGTACCGCTTTGAGCTACCCAGGTAAAGTTACCATTACCCATCTGAAGGTCAATAGCTGTGTTGGAATCTCCTATCTGGAACTGATAAAGCTGGTTGGCATTACCTATCTGTAATCCGGCAGAGGTATTATCATCTCCTACCTGAACTGAAGCGGCAATATTATTTGATCCGGCCTGAACATGAGTAGCACTGTTATCATCACCATCCTGATACTGAACAAGGACATTGTTAGCTCCTACCTGAAGTCCGCTGGCATCATTTCTTCTTCCCAGCTGAATTTGATAAGCGTCATTACCACTACCTAGCTGAATAGCTGAAGCATCATTTCTTCTTCCGTCCTGATATTGAAGAACAAAGTTCCCTAATCCTACCTGTACCGAAGAAGCATCATTTCTTCTTCCGATCTGAGTTTGTTCTGTAGAGTTAAGAACTCCAAGCTGCCATGTTGAAGCAGAGTTTCTGTTTCCCATCTGCATGACTTCGTTTGAGTTTCCGATACCCACCTGATCTACATCTATAGAGTTTCTGTTTCCGATACTTTGTGCAGTATTAACATTCAAAATACCTACCTGATCAATGTCTGCAGTATTACGATTCCCTGTCTGTGTCAAAGAGTTGATATTCAAAAGACCAGTCTGATCCACAGTAGCAACATTTAAGTTTCCTGTTTGGGTAGTTACATCAATATTAAATTGTGCAAATCCGAAACTCATGGCGAATAGTGTAAATACACCTGTAAGTAAATTTTTCATCTTAGTAAAAATTAATTGGTTAATAGTAAGGCAAAGGTAGCCTCTGAGTCAAAATGAAAAACCACCATCAAAGTGTAAATTTCAAAAGTCACTGTTTATAGTTGTAAGGGTCACCATTTGCCGTTGTATGGAAGTCATTGTTTTCAGTTACGGAAAAATACGGGAGTCATTTAAAGAATTATAAGTAGCTCATTCAGTGGTGAATATTGAATAATCTCCTGCCGTTATTTTCACTCATTTTTTTAAATTCATCATGAGCAGTAAAACTTCACAACGCTGGGTTTTAAAATATTGCGATCACCAATTATCCATCTTTCATTTGTCAAGGAAAATCCAAAGCTACTGATCTTTTCATCCTGATCTCACATGGTTAATTAATGTTAAGGCCCTTATTTCTTCAAGATATATTGTTAAATTTGAGCTATGGAAAATTTTGGAAAAGATTTATTACGAAAAATAAAAAGTGTAGAACTTCCCGGTGAACATGCACATGGGGTTTTCTCCCCTCCCTACCGTCCCGTTTTTACTTATGATGAAGTATTGGCAAAGAATCCCAAATTTGCGGCAGTCAATATCGTTTTATATCTGAAAGACAACGAGTGGTATTTTCCATTGATCCAAAGAACCATTAATGAGCACGACAGACATAGCGGGCAGATTTCACTGCCTGGAGGAAAGCGTGAGGAGATGGACAGAGATTTTGCGGAAACCGCAGTTCGGGAAACATCCGAAGAAATCGGAATAGACAAACATTATGTAAGAATTATCAGAGAAATGTCTCCTATTTATATTCCACCGAGCAATTTTTATGTATATCCCTATATTTCTTATACTAAAAAGAATCCCGCCTTCGTTCTTCAGCAGACGGAAGCGGTGGAAACCATAGAATTTCCCATCACTTCCTTTCTGAACCTGTCAGACACCCCCGAAATTATGGCACTGCCTAATGCAAGCGGACATGAGGTTCCTGTTATCAATTTCAACGGATACATTATCTGGGGTGCTACAGCGATGATATTAAGTGAATTCAGCCAGTTGCTGAAAAAAATGTAACTTTGCACTACCGTGTTTAATTGAGAGATGGCGAAGAAAAATATTTTCACCGATGCATTCGGAACACCTTATTTTTTGAAAAGGTTTATTATTTTTATTTTAGGAGTTGTATCATACAGAAGATTCAACGGCTTTAATAAGTTAAAAATAACCGGAACAGAACACCTTGTGGATCTTCCGGATTCTAACGTACTTTTTGTATCCAACCATCAGACCTATTTTGCAGATGTGGCAGCCATGTATCATGCGTTCTGTGCTGTAAATAACGGATATCTGAACACGATAAAAAACCCGATCTACCTATTGAACCCAAAGATCGATTTTTACTATGTAGCAGCAGAGGAAACCATGAATAAAGGTATTCTTCCCAAAATATTCAAAATTGCGGGTGCTGTAACGGTAAAAAGAACATGGAGAGCCGAAGGGAAAAATGTCAACAGAATGGTTGATATGAGCGAGGTAGACAATATTATGAAAGCATTGGACAATGGCTGGGTAGCGACTTTCCCTCAAGGAACTACTTCTGCTTTTGCACAGGGACGAAGAGGAACGGCCAAGTTGGTAAAGAATCAGCGTCCTATTGTAATTCCAATCAAAATAAACGGATTCAGAAGAGCTTTTGATAAAAAAGGACTCCGCGTAAAGGTAACCGGTGTAAAACCTACGATGGAATTCAAAGCTCCTTTGGATATTGATTATGATAATGAAAAAGCACCGGAAATTTTATTGAAAATAATGACTGCCATTGAGCAGACAGAAGATTTCAACTTATTACACAGTTATGATGAAGAACTTAAAGCTAAAAAATTAGAACAAAAGGACTCAAATAATTAAAGTAAATTAAAAATTATGAACAAAATACTTGGAATCTTATTCGCAATCATAGTATTAGTTTCATGCAACAGCCAAAAGGTATATTCGGATTTTGATATCAGCTATTCGAAAAGTGGAGGCTATGCTCCGGTATATGAAAATCTTCTTATAAAAGGAAATAATGTACACTACTCTTTTGAAGGGCAGGGCAAGAAATACAAGCAGGATTTTAAAATCTCTGATGAAGATTTAAAAAAACTGGATCAGGTTCTTTCTCAGAACAATTTCAGAAGAATACAGGAAGACCGTAAAAAATTGTACGACAATATTTCAACTTCCATCAATGTCAAGAAAGGTTCAAATGAAGGGAATAAATCGGATGCCAGTATGATCATTCCGAATTACCAGACCAACTGGAACAATATTCTTGAAGCTTTCCAGCAGATCATTAATACTAATGTTAAAAAACAGTAAATACAATTGAAAACCCACTTCATTGCCATTGGCGGAAGCGCCATGCATAATCTTGCGATTGCATTAAAAGACAAAGGATATCAGGTGACAGGTTCTGATGACGCTATTTTTGAGCCTTCAAAATCCCGTTTGGAAAAGAAAGGAATTCTGCCTCAGGAAATGGGCTGGTTCCCGGAAAAGATTACTCCGGATATTGATGCTGTTATTCTTGGAATGCATGCCCATCAGGATAATCCTGAATTGGCAAGAGCAAAAGAACTGGGTCTGAAAATATATTCTTATCCTGAATTCCTGTACGAGCAGTCTAAAAATAAAACCAGAGTTGTCATTGCCGGATCACATGGTAAAACAACGATTACTTCAATGATTCTTCACGTTTTGAATTTCCATCAGAAAGACGTGGATTTCATGGTTGGAGCTCAGCTTGAAGGTTTCGACTGTATGGTAAAACTGACTCAGGATAATGACTTCATGGTTCTGGAAGGTGATGAATACCTTTCTTCTCCTATTGATCTTCGTTCTAAATTTTTACTGTATCAGCCGAATATTGCTTTGATGAGTGGTATTGCCTGGGATCATATCAATGTTTTCAAAACATTTGATGATTATATAGATCAGTTCAGAAAGTTTGTAGCAAGCATTACAGCGGGAGGAGTTCTGGTTTATAACGAAGAAGATCCGGAAGTAGTAAAAGTAGTGGAAAATGCTGAAAATTATTTCAGAAAAATCCCTTACAACACTCCTGAATATGAAATCAATAATGGTAAAGTGTATTTAAAAACTGAAATGGGAGATGTTCCTCTTTCTGTTTTTGGAGCTCACAACCTGTTGAATATGGAAGGAGCAAGACATATCTGCCGACAGCTTGGTATTATGGATGAAGACTTTTATGAGGCTATCATGAGCTTCAAAGGAGCATCCAAACGTCTTGAAAAAGTAGAAAGAGAAGATAAAGGAACGCTTTATAAAGACTTTGCCCATGCACCAAGCAAGGTGAAGGCAGCTGTAAAAGCATTCACAGAACAGTTTAAAAATGATAAGAAATACGGATTTCTGGAGCTTCATACGTATTCCAGTTTAAATCCGGCTTTCCTTGAGCAATATGATCATGCCATGGACGGATTGAATGAAGCTATCGTTTTCTATTCTGAAGATGCTTTGAAGATCAAAAGAATGGAGCCTATATCACCAGAATTTATCAAAGAAAAATTCAAGAATGAGAATTTAAAGGTTTTCACGAATGCTGAAGATCTTCATTCCTATTGGAATACATTGGATAAAACAGATGGTGTTTATCTCATGATGAGTTCCGGAAATTTCGGCGGTCTTGATTTAACAAAATAAACAAAAAGCTTCAGATGATATTCTGAAGCTTTTTTATTAGGCATTATTTCTGATTATTCAATCTTTTGTTGTTGGTCAACTCAATACTTTTTATAGATCCTACCGGTGAAATTTTTATCGTTTTGTTTCCTTTTGCCAGATAGATGTAATACATGCTGTTGGATCCTATCAGATGAACCTGTTCAAACTTATCATCACCATAGTTTAATCTATAGTCGTATTTAAGTTTGTTCTCCCTTATTTTTCTGGTAAGCCCAAATCCCTCTCCCAAGCCTATTCCTACAAAGAAAGACAGTAACATCATGGCCAGAAATCTCACAAACATATTGGTAAAATGATTCTCAATAGCCTCTTTGCTCATATTTTCATGTCCTTTGAGAGATGCCATCTGGAATGCCCAACGTTTATTTTTACTGGCCTGTTTTGATAAAAAAGAGGGAAAAACAAATGAAAATACAACAATCCCAATGAGGGCAATGAGTATTACAGGATGAGCGGTTAAGGTAGCAATCGGGCTTATCAAAATATCCATTATCGTTGAATATTTCAGGATATTAATACCTATCTGATAGTAGAAGACACTCTCTTTTAATATTCCCATTACAACGAGAAAAAGATATCCGAACGGAAGTGATCTCTGAATTCCTTCTGAATATTTCATGGATGTTTTTATTGGTTTTAGTTTTATATTGGGGTCAGCTCAATGCTATTGAGATACGAAAATATAAAATTATCATCAAATTAAAACATACAGATCTATCTTTCACATTCTTTGATCAGATTTTTCAAAATTTCTTCTGTGGAAAGTTCACTGTACGGATGAATAGACTGCCCCAGCCAGATGGATACAAATTCAGGATTTTGCAGAGATTTTGCTGCTTTACGCAACGCATTCGTCAGTTTGTTCTGATAAGGATAGGGTAAAATATATTCTGAGTTTTCAACCGTTTCTATAAATTGATTTTTTATTCCTCTGGCAAACCTTCCTGAAAAGCTCTTCGTTAAAACAATCTCTTCTTCTTTCACTTTTTTCAGTCTTTCTTTTTCAAAAGGCTGTAAAGCACTTTCCCGAGAAGCCAATAAAAGATTTCCCACCTGAAAGCCCTGAGCACCTAAGTCTTTAACAGCTTTTAATGTCTTGCCACCATAAATACCCCCTGCATAAATTAAAGGAACATTCACATGATCATACACCTGTGACAGCAAAGACAACCCTCCGATCTGCGGAATATTCTCCGCGTCAAAACTTCCTCTGTGGCCCCCCGCCTCTATTCCCTGAACACAAATGATATCAATACCGGATTTTTCAAGCTCCAAAGCTTCATTCACAGACGTACAGGTTCCGATAAGGGTAACTCCGTTTCCTTTTAATTTCCGAATACTCTGATCATCCAGATTTCCGAATGTAAAGCTTAAAATTTTACAGTTCTCTTCAATGATGGCATCCACCTGCTCATGATAAGTCTTTATACTGATTGTCTCAAGTTCCGGAAGCTCTACTTCAATATTATTTTTTCTGGCTAGCTTCTCAATAAACTGTTTGGTTTTGACAAACTTTTCTTTTAAATCATCCGTCATCTCAGGAATGTGATGGACAAATATATTTACAGCGAAAGGTTTATCTGTCAGTTTTTTCGTTTCCCTGATCAATTCAACAGACTGATCCGCAGAAAGATCAGCCAGTGCCAGTGATCCCACACAATCTGCTTTTGTAGCAGCAGCCACCATCTGTACCGTACTTACTCCAAACATCGGAGCCTGAATCACAGGATATTGTATCCCTAACTTTTTACTGATTGTATCGGACCAAAACATAAGAATTATTTTTATTAAAATTTACGAAGAATGAGACAATACTTCTTATTCAATGATATGATATTGCTCAGAATAGAGTTTAAAGTTCAAGGTTTAGAGTTTAAGGTTGTTGATAAACATCTATTGTCCATTGAACAAAGCAAGATTTATTTTGATTTTCTGAGTTCTTTATAATGTAATTTTGATGCCGGATCAAGTTTTTCAGTGGCATAAGAAAATGTAACAGCAGGCATTGTTTTCACGTAAGTGGTGAGAAAATGATGTAATTTCTTTTTGTCTTTTTTTCCGGCTTCTCTTATCCAGCTCCCTACGGCTTTATTCACCAGTTCATTCGGGTCATGAACAAGGATTTCTGCAATGGCAAAAGTATCTTCTGCATCATTTTTTCTGATAAATGCATGGGTGCTTACAATAGCTGTCCTCCTTTCCCACGGACTTTCAGAATGAGCAAGCTTATATAAGATGTCCCTGGGTTTATCTATGAGATATTCCCCAATAATATTTCGGGCTGCTCTGTCCACAAAATCCCAGTTATTCAAACGGTCATGACGGTTCAGATACAGATCAAAGAGGTCTTTCTTCTGATCTTCAGTCGTTTTTTTACTTCTGGCCTGGAAATCCATGATACTCACAGCTCCCATTCTCACTTCATAGAAATCACTGTCAAGAAGTTTGTTGATCTCCTCAAGAGGCATCATCGAAAATTCTTTAGCTGTTGTAAAGACATCTCCGAATTTCACTCCGAAGCTCTTTGTAACCCCATCATTTCCTTTGAAAAATTTCTCAGCTTTATTGAGTTCTTTTTCGTTTTTAAATAATGAAAGTGTTTCTATGAATTCCTGTGCTGTCATGGATTATTATTAATTTAAAATCCCGCAGATTTCACAATAACTCAGATTCCTGATCTGTACATTCGTGAAAGCTGCGGGAGTCATTTATTTTTAATTTTACAATTAAATATCCGCTACGGAATTTAGCATTTTCTGTTCCCATTCAGGATCTTTAGGATCAAAGAATAATCTTTTTCCTGTATCTAAAGAACGAACAGTATTCATTTCATCTTCTGTCAGTTCAAAATCAAATACATTAAAGTTTTCTTCAATTCTTGACGGTGTTACAGATTTTGGAATTACTACAAATCCTTCCTGAAGGTGCCATCTTAAAATTACCTGAGCTACGGTTTTACCATATTTTTCAGCAATTGCTTTCAGATCAGGATTGCTTAAAAGATTAGCATTACCGTTTCCAAGCGGGCTCCATGGCTGTGTTATGATATTATTTTCTCTGTCGTATACCTGCAATTCTTTTTGCTGGAATACCGGATGCAGCTCAATCTGATTAATCACCGGCAGCACTGTTGAATTAGCTTTTAATTCTTCCAGTTTCTCAACGGTAAAATTACATACGCCTATAGCTTTGATCTTTCCTTCCTTGTATAATTCTTCCAAAGCCTTCCAGGTTCCCAAAAAATCTCCGTAAGGCCAGTGGATAAGATACATATCAAGATAATCCATCTGCAATCTGTCTAATGTTCTCTGAAAAGCACTCTTAGCTTTTTCATACCCATGATCCTGAACCCATACTTTCGATGTGATAAACAATGCTTCTCTGTCTACTCCGCTATTTTTCACCCCAGCTCCTACTGCTGTTTCATTCTGATAAATAGCAGCAGTGTCAATCATTCTATATCCGCTCTGAATAGCTTTAATTACTGCATTCTCACACTCTTTCAGGTCTTCCATCTGCCATACTCCAAAGCCTAAAGCCGGAATATCCACTCCGTTATTTAAAGTTACCACAGGCTGACCTGTATAGGTTTTCTTTTGCATAAGTCTTTATTTTAGTTATTAATATAAAGTGATAAGCAAATTTGCGACAAAAAATTGAAAATTCTGCCTACCAATTTTACTGTTCTTGTTAAAAAATTGTTATGTAATTGCAGTTTTGAGTTGCTAGTTGACAGTTGCTAGTTGACAGTTGCTAGTTGCTAGTTGCTAGTTGCTAGTTGCTAGTTGCTAGTTGTAAATTTACTTCTCCCTCTGGCATCCATCGTTATTTTCTCTATTTTTGCTTAAAATTTAAAAATCATGTCACAAAATATCAGATTGGCTACAGCAGAGGATTATTTGAGAATTATGGAAATCTGGGAGTCAGCAGTAAAGGCAACCCACGATTTCCTGGCTGAAGAGGATTTCAATTATTTTAAAGAAGCTATTCCAAGAGATTATCTTCCTAATCTGGAAGTTTATTTAATTAGTGAGGACAATCAAGCTAAAGGTTTTGCATCCGTAGCAGAAGGCAATCTGGAAATGCTCTTCATTCATGATGATGCCCGTGGGAAAGGATATGGAAAAACCCTTTATCAATTTATGAAAGAAAAGACCGGACTTACCAAAGTGGATGTGAATGAACAGAATCCACAAGCGATTGGATTTTATGAAAAAATGGGGTTCAGAAAGATTGGAAGATCAGAAAAAGACGGTTCAGGAAAGGATTACCCACTTATTCACATGAGTCTGTAAATGGAAAATTTTTCGTTCAGTTTATTAAATCTGGATGCGGAAATTCCTTATCATTTGTTGCTGTTAGCAGATGAAACCAAAGAAGCTATTGATCGGTATATTTTCAATGCTGATCTCTATCTTTTACATGACGTCTCTGAAAATATTGCGGTGATGGCACTATGCAAAATTAGTGATACAGAACTGGAAATTAAAAATATTGCAGTCATTGAAAGTTACAGAAGCAAAGGAATCGGAAGTATTCTGATGAATAAAGCTAAAGAAATTGCCAAAGAAAATCATTATAAAATTCTGACTGTAGGAACCTCGGATACCGGATTCCAACAGATCAGATTTTATGAGAAAAACGGTTTCATTAAAAGTGGAGTCCTGAAAGATTTTTTTATTGAAAATTACCCGGATCCGATATATGAAAATGGTTTACAAATGCGCGATATGGTTGTATTAACCCATCACCTGACGGAATAAGCCTTTAATATGCTCTATTTCAGTCTGATAATTGGTTTTCTTACGACATCCGAAATACAGCGTGTTTTCCAGTTTCTTCTTTCCTTCCCAGATCAGTTTCACTTCACCGCTTTCAATATCCTTTTTGCATAGAAAATCAGGTACAACCGCTAATCCTGTTCCACCTTTCAGACATCGGATGATTGAATTCAGATTAGGAACGATATAATTCGGACGGAAATTAGGTTTATGACCAAAATTCAGGGTCCAGAACTGGAAAAGGTGCTCCATATCTCCTGTGGTTCCGTACCACTTTTCATTCTTCAGCCATTCCTCGATCTGTTCTGCATCTTTTGTTTTCAAAACTTTATTGAAAGCCGCTGTGTCCACATCTTTTCCACCCACCAGAATGATCTGTTCTGAAGAGAAAGCTTCATGTTCTATATTGGGTGAAGACCCTTTTTTAGGAGTGATGATAAGATCAAGAATTCCTTTATCCAGCTGATCCAGCATTTCCGGATATTCTCCAAAACTGATAATCAGATTAAAAGGCAATGAAGAAACATATTGCTCCAACGTCGTCTGAAAAGTTTCAAAACACATTCCTACACTGATGGTAGGCGTATGCTTCTCTGTAGATTTCTGAAAGTTTTTTTCTACATCTTCCAGTTTGGTAATAGGTTCAGCAACGGCATTAAATAATACTTTCCCGCGTTCTGTAGGGATCATTTTTCTACCGGTCCTGTCGAATAGTTTGTATCCTACATAAGCTTCCAAAGAACTTAAATGCAGACTCACTCCCGGCTGTGATATGAATAAAGCATCAGCAGCACCCGTCAATGTCCCGGTTTTATATATCGCCTTAAAAGTACGGTACCATTCTAAATTAACCATGATTTAATTATTAATATTCTGATGCAAAATTACAAAATAATTATAATATTAATACATTTTCATTCTTAAGAAATGATGCATAATAATCCGGAATCCCACTTTCTTTTATCTGACGGACCGTTTCATCAATCGGATATGGTAACTGAATAATTTCCGGAGTAATTTTTTCTTCGTCTAAAGTGAATATGACATAAGAAGCCAGCCTGTTTTCTTCTTTAGAACGACCTACAGATCCACAATTGACAGCCCATCCATTATTTTCAAACTTTTTTTTAAAAGATAAATGAGTATGCCCCATCACCACAACATCAGCGCTGGAATCTTTTAGTATATTCTCAAAAACCTCATCATTTTCTGATTCATAGAGATAAGTATCGTTACTTTCAAGGCTGGAATGAACCAATTGAATGTTCCAGTGCTTCTTCCCTACTTTATAGTTCAATTTTAAATGAAAAGGCAGCTCTGATAAAAACGTCTTGTTCTCTTCTGTAATATGTTTTTTAGAATGATCGATCGCTATAAATCTGGCATTCGTCTCTTCTTCTGAATGCTTGGACAAAGGAACAACAGGAATATCAAAAGCAATTCTTTCATCATGGTTTCCCATCAGACAAGGAATGCTTAAACTTCTGATCTTCTCAATCACCTCGTTTCCCCAGGGTGCAAAGTCCACAAGATCTCCCAAGCAGAACTTCTGCCTGATCCCTCTCTGTTCTATATTCTTCAACACTACTTCTAATGCAGGGAGATTTCCATGCACATCACTAAAAACAGCTACCTGTATCATTGTCCTTCAATTTGTTAAACAAATTTACACGACAGTAGGGAATTTCAGTTCGGATATGATATGACATTCTACCATGAAAGGGAAATAGTCAATAGTCAATTTTTGCTGCGCAAAGTCAATAGTGAATGATTAACCATCAATTAGAAATACCTGTATATAAACAAATCGAATTGACTTTTCACCATTCACGATCAACAAACTCCGAACCACACATCCCAAACCTGTAAAAAATTCACAAGCGAAGCGAATTGACTTTTCACTATTCACGATCAACAAACCCCGAAACACGCACCCCGAAACGCGTAAAAAATCCACAAGCGAAGCAGATTGACCGCTCACTCTCAACCTTCAACTTTAAACCTAAAACATTGAACTTCACAAACTATAATTTAAATAATACTTCCCTATAATTTATATTATTTTTATTATACAAACATCCATCCTAACTTTGCAGAGTAAAATTTAAACAATCATAAAAAAATGAAAAAAGTACTAATCATCAACGGAGGACAGAATTTCGGACATTCCGGAGGAAAATATAATCAGACTATTGCAGAAAATACATTGGCGGTTCTTAAAGAATTTGACAATGTAGAAGTAAAGATCACTAATGTAAGTGAAAATTATGATAAACATGAAGAAGTGCAAAAGTTTGTCTGGGCAGATTACATTATTTACCATACTCCGATCTGGTGGTTCCAGCTTCCGAACGGATTGAAAAAATATATTGATGAAGTTTTCACAGCAGGTCATGCCAAAGGAATTTATATGAGTGACGGAAGAAAGGCTGAGAATCCTGAAATCAATTATGGTACGGGAGGAATGCTTGGAGGAAGAAAATATATGCTGACGACAAGCTGGAATGCTCCTGCAACCGCTTTCACACTTCCCGGAGAATTCTTCAGTGAAAGAAGTGTAGATGATGGACCATTATTTGGTTTCCATAGAATGAATGCTTTTGTCTCATTAGAGAAAATGGAAAGTTTCCACTTCCACGATGTAGAGAAAAATGCTAATGTAGAGCGTGATATGAAACTTTACAGAGAACATGTAAGAAACGTATTTGAAAAAGAATTAAAACCAGAATTAGTATCATGAAAAAAATACTGATTACAGGTATTACCGGCTATATAGGAGGTAGTATCGCTAAAAAACTGCTTGACAGAAATTATGAAGTAACAGGATTAGTTCGTAATGAAACTCATGTACAGGAACTTGAATCATTGGGAATCAAAACCATTGTAGGGAATATTCACAATGAAGATGTAATAAAAACAGCCGTTGCTGGTGCTGATGCAGTAATTCATAATGCAGATTCCGCAGATGATGCTTACGCTGTGGATAATTTCATCAAAGCAATGGAAGGTAGTCACAAGATATTCATATTCACTTCAGGATCTGCTATTTTCGGGGGTAAAGAAAATGGTAAAAGAAGTGATTTTGTGTATACTGAAGA
The DNA here is from genome assembly GCF_047444895.1 of Chryseobacterium sp. S90. Lineage (NCBI taxonomy): Bacteria > Pseudomonadati > Bacteroidota > Flavobacteriia > Flavobacteriales > Weeksellaceae > Chryseobacterium > Chryseobacterium sp. S90. Next base: position 53,326 of record NZ_JBLGCX010000006.1, read on the forward strand.
TTTTCCTCTGACTCCAAGACTGGAAATGGCATCAAGAGTTCTTATTAACAATTACGTTCTTCAGTCTGTTCAAAAAGATATAAGAAGTATCGTTATTGTTCCTACCATGGTTTACGGAGAAGGTCTGGGAATAAAAAAAGACAGCATCCAGATTCCTGCTTTGGTTAATTTTTCTCAGAAAAAAGGACACGGTGTTTATTTTGGAGAAGGTGAAAACATCTGGTCCAACTTGCACATTGAAGATTTGGCAGAACTGTATGTACTGGCCTTGGAAAAAGCAAAAGGAGGTTCTATCTATTATGCAGAAAATGGTGCTTCATCTTTAAAAAACATTGCAGAAGTTATCAGTAAAAAATATAATCTGGAACCGGCCAAATCTTTAAGTATACAGGATGCTGTTGACAACTTCGGTCCTGCGGGAGGCTATTTCGGTTTTGCATCCAACAGTAGATGTAACGCAGACAAAGCCAGAGCAGAACTGGAATGGAAACCCATTTATAACTCAATTGAAAATTTTATTTAATATGAAAATTCATCTTACAGCCATTATAAAAGCCAAAGAAGAACATCAGGCAGAAGTATTGGAAGTTCTTCAGAATATGGTAAAAGAAACAAGAAAAGAAGAAGCATGTGAGCTTTACAGCCTGCATCAGGGAATTGAAGACAAAAACGAATTTGTTTTCTACGAAATCTGGAAAAGTAAAGAAGGTCTGGATCAGCACAACCAACAACCTTACATTCAAGCCTTCGGGGCATTGGTGGATGAAAAGCTTCAGGAAAAACCACAGATTTATATCACCAATATCATTTAATCATGAAAAAATTAGCGTTTCTAATGCTGGCCATCTTCACAATAGGATTTGCTCAGGCACAAACTAAAAAATCTAAAAACATGAAAAAGAAAATATTATTCGTTGTTACCAGCCACGATAAAAAAGGCAGTACAGGCGAGGATACAGGATATTATTTAGGCGAAGTTTCCCATCCATGGGAAGTTCTTCACAAAGCAGGATATGAAATTGACTTTGTAAGCCCGAAAGGCGGAACTCCTCCCGTAGATGGTTTCGATTTGAAAGATCCCGTAAACAAAGAATTCTGGGAAAACAAAGAATACAAGAACAAGATTGATCATTCTATGACACCGTCACAGGTGAACCCGAAAGAATATTCAACAATCTTTTATGCAGGAGGACACGGAGCGATGTGGGATTTTGCAGACAATAAAGACCTCTCTGATATTGCTTCAAAAATCTACGAAAACGGAGGTATTGTAGCAGGAGTATGCCATGGTCCGGCAGGATTGGTGAATATCAAGCTGAATAACGGAAAATACCTTGTAGACGGAAAGAAAATCAATGCTTTCACCAATGAAGAGGAAGCTGAAGTAAAATTAACAGATGTTGTTCCTTTCTTATTAGAAAACAAACTGAAAGAAAGAGGAGCACAATTTGAAAAATCAGGGCTTTGGCAGAACCATGTAGTTGCAGATCAGAGAGTGATCACAGGACAAAATCCTCAATCTGCAAAGAGCGTTGGAGAAGCTATTTTAAAAGAATTAAATAAATAAAAGACAATTTTAAGCCACAACAAAATAATCTATAAACTGAAAATTGAGATTGTCTCAAAAGTCAAATTATTTGGACTTTGTCATTCTGACGAAGGAAGAATCTCATTAACAATCAATCACATAAGATTCTTCACTACATTGCATTTCATTCAGAATGACATTTTGCAATAATTTCTGGCAAATCTAAGGTTTGACGGGGTGGTTTACACATAACAATTTTAAAACAAAATGGAATACAGAAAATTAGGAAATACAGATTTAGAATTATCAACAATTACACACGGAGCCTTTGCTATCGGAGGAAATATGTGGGGAGGTAATGAAAAACAGGATTCTATCAACTCTATTCATGCATCATTAGATCACGGAGTGACTTCTATCGACACGGCACCTTTTTATGGCTTCGGATTGAGTGAAGAAATGATTGGTGAAGCTATCAAAGGAAAAAACCGTTCAAAAATCCAGCTTTTAACAAAATTCGGATTGGTATGGGACGGAAGCAATAATGGAAAAGGAGAATTTTTCTTTGATGCAGAAGACGAAGGAAAAACTCTTCCTGTTTATAAATTGGCTTCTAAAGAAAACATCATCAAAGAAGTTGAAGAAAGCTTACAAAGATTAGGGACAGATTATATCGACCTTTTACAACTTCACTGGCCAGACAGCACCACTCCTATCTGCGAGACAATGGAAGCTATGGAACTATTGATTCAGCAAGGGAAAATCCGTGCTGCAGGAGTAAGTAACTATAGCGTGGCTCAAATGGAAGAAGCGAACAGAACGTTAAAGCTTGCCAGCAATCAGGTTTCTTACAGTATGCTAAACCGTGCCATTGAAAGCGACCTTGTTCCTTATTCGTTGGAAAACAACTCAGGAATTATCGTATACAGCCCTATGGAAAGAGGTCTTTTAACCGGTAAATATTTCAAAGAAACCCAATTAAAAGATAACGACCACAGAAATGGATATTTCTCCCATTTTGATTTGAATAAAGTGAAAACTTTCTTAGAAAAAATTGAACCTATTGCGCAGGAAAAAGGAGCCAGCCTTTCTCAACTGGTATTAAGATGGACTACATTACAGCCGGCAATCACAGTAGTATTGGCAGGAGCAAGAAATGCACAGCAAGCCATCGAAAATGCAAAAGCTATGTCTATTGACCTTTCTCAGGAAGAATTGAGCTTTATCAACTCGGCTTTAAGCGAAATATAATATAAAGCTGGAAGAAGAGGCTGGAAGATGGAAGTTATTGATGTCGGATAATCAATAGATCGGTTTATAATTTAACTTCAACTGTCATTCCGACGAAGGAGGAATCTCTTATTAAATGCAGAATAGCGTAATAGAAACCTGCTAATTATCAACACACTAATATAACTTCCCCCTTCCCTCTTCCAGCTTCCTTTCTTTAACCTCAAACATCATAAAAAATGAAAAATAATCTGATCAAAATGTTCGGGTTAGCCACATTATTGACTATAAACAGCGTTTCATTAAATGCTCAAACCCTTGTCAATCCCGAAGACAAATCATGGTATCCTTCTGCTTATGGAGCAAAGGATGAAATCGGAGCCGCTAATTTATTGACTCCTGAAGTTGTAAAACAGGCATTAGGACTGGTGAAACAAGGTAAAACCTTAGCTCTTGCCGTTCCTATTGATAAAAACCTTCCGGCCTTCAGACACAGAAGTTTTAATTTATATAATATTCAGCCCGGAGAACAGGGAGGAAAAAGCATAGGTCCCAATAAATTTACGTTCAATGATGAACTGGTAAACGGATGGACCGGAGTGGGAACACAGCTTAACGGTATCGGACACATTGGTATTGATAATACTTACTACAACGGAAATAAAGCGACTGATTTTGTAACGGTAGAAGGTGTGAAAAAACTGGGTGTGGAAAAAGTTCCTCCTTTCGTTACCCGTGGTGTAGTTCTTGATATGACTGCCCATTATGGAAAATCAATAGTACCCGGCGGAACAGAGTTTACGGTAGAAGATATCAGATCCGTTTTAAAGAAACAGGGACTTACCCTAAGAAAAGGTGATATCATTCTTTTCAATACCGGATGGCTGGAATTGGCAGGTAAAGACAACAAACAATTCCTGGAAACAGAACCGGGAATCGGAATGGATGCTGCAAAATGGCTTGCCGATCAGGGAATTGTAGCTTTTGGCGGTGATACATGGGCTTCTGAAGTCTATCCTAATCCAAAAAGCAAAGAAGAGTTTCCCATCAACCAGTTTATGCTGGCTAAAAAAGGAATTTATAACCTGGAACTGATTGACAGCCGCCCTTTGGTCAAGCAAAAAATCTGGGAATTTTTATTTGTGCTGGGACAGCCTTTATATGTAGGCTCTACTCAGGTAAATGTAAATCCTGTAGCGATTTATTAAATTAAATGCTTACAGTATGAGGTTGTTTAAACTTTCATATTCATTATTTTAGCCACAAAAGTTTTAAACACTTAAGTTTTTTCAGAACCAAGTCTTATAAGTGCACCTAAGTTTTGTGAAAATCTTTGATTTTCATCTTGTGTGAACTTTTCTGCAGTATCATTTTAAACTTACTTAAGTGAACTCAAGTGTTTTAAAATGAACCCTTTTGTAACTTTTGTGGTTTGGTAAAATTCAAACAACTTTTATATCCGAGAAACGAAGAGGCAATGTAATTCCAGTAAAAAAAATAAAGCTAACCTTAGAATTTATTTTTAGAATTAATACCCAAACTGTGTTACACTGTTACTTTGCATCTTGCATCAAAAACGGCCTTTCAAAAATTTGAAAGGCCGTTTCTTAAAATAAAGTAAACATCCGTAGATGATGCAGTCTTCATTGCATCCAACTTCCTGCATCCATCTTCACTATTTTGCAATCGGAAGATGAGTACTTACTGCAATTCTGTTCCAGGCATTGATGGTAATGATCGCCATAATGATCTGAGCAATCTGGTTATCATCAAAGAATGATTTCGCTTTTTGATACGTTTCTTCAGTTAAACCTTTATCGCTAATCAATGTAATTTCTTCTGTCATTGCCAATAGCACTTGCTCTTCTTCAGTGAAAAATTCTTTTGCTTCAGTCCATCCGTTCAAAATAAAAATTCTTTGGGGATTTTCTCCGTATTTGATGGCATCTTTGGTATGCATATCAAGGCAGAAAGCACATTTATTGATCTGGGAAGCTCTGATCTTAATCAGCTCCTTCTGAATGTGTGTTAAAGAAATAGTCTGTAAATATCCTTCCAATCCAAGCATTGCTTTATAGGCTGCTGAATCTACTGTTGCAATATTTAATCTTGCGCTCATAATATTATTATTTTTTGATTAATTGATCTATACTTAAAGAATAATGTTGTTGTACTGCCAGTAGAAGTGCAGCAGCACTTCCCACCCACACAGAATAGTTCAGCGGAGCTTTTGGTCCTGATGCAATGGTCATGGATATAGCAAAAATCAACATTAATATACTGCTTCCATAGGCTGCAAACTTTGTTTTAAATCCAAAAATCAGCATCAAAGGAAAAAGAATTTCCAAAAAGGTAGCCGCATACGCTGAAACCGTACTCAAGGCTTCCGGCAGAAAAAATGTCAGCTGTTTTGTATACTCTTTAAAACTCTCCATGTTTCCCCATGCTGAATTTTCTTTGCTCCAAAATCCAAATCGGTCTGCCACAGCAGAAAGCATGGTTACAGCAAGAGCAAGTCTTAAAAATAGCTGTGGAAATTGATTTTTGATATCTGTCATTGTATTGGCTTTTAATAACATGACAAATTTCCGGTTTCTGATCCGTAAAAATCTTAAACTGGTTTAAGATCGTAACTTCGCCCTGATTTCACTTAAATATTCCGGAGTAAATCCTAAAAACGAAGCAATTAAATATTGAGGAATTCTCTGTATAAACCAAGGATACAACGTACTGAAATGCACATAATATTCTTCTTTTGTCATCTCATAAATATAGCGGATTCTTTTTTCAGCCGCCGCATAAGCCGTTTGGTAGACCATTCTGAAATAACGTTCCATTACCGGATGCTTTTCCAATAAAAGCTCCTGAGACTGGAAATCAATAACTAAAATTTTGGAATTCTCTACAGACTGAATATTAAAGCTTGACTTCACCTGTTTTTCAAAAGCAAAAGTATCAGACATCCACCAGTTTTCTATAGCAAATTCTGTGGTTTGCTCTACTCCTTTTTCGTTTACAAAAAACTTCCTCAGACATCCTTCCAATACGAAATATTTAAATTTACAGATATCACCTTCAAGCATCAGATTTTCTTTCTTTTTAACTTTTAAGATCTGAAAAAAAGAAATAATAGAAGTAAATTCCTCCTCAGTGATCGTAATGAATTTATCTAAATGTGCCTTGAAAGTTTCCATTATAATATTTAGTAATCAAACTTAACTTTATTTTTTTAGTTTTACAATTCCAAAAAACAATAAATCATGGACATCGTTGCAAAAATTTTGATCGCTCTAGTCGCAATAGAACATATCTACATTCTGTGGATGGAAATGTTTGCCTGGGAAACGAAAGGAAAAGAAGTTTTCAAAGCTGCTTTACCTGCAGAAATGTTTAAACCTACCAAAGGACTGGCTGCCAATCAGGGACTTTACAATGGTTTTCTGGCTGCCGGACTTATCTGGTCATTTTTGATTAAAGATCCGCAATGGCAGACCAATGTAGCTTTATTCTTTTTAGGATGCGTAGCTGTAGCGGGAATCTACGGTGCCATTTCAGCCACTAAAAAAATATTCTTCGTACAGGCACTGCCTGCCATACTAGCAATCATTGCAGTATTACTGAAGTAATTTCCCGGATCATCCTGGCCATGTCAATCTTCTCTTAGCGTTGTGATAAGAGAAAAATTGCCGTGAAATTCCAATCTAAAAATAACATTGAAAATCAACACATTACAACTCTGAAAATCCATTTAATATAAAATTCGTAAATTTGCACCGTCATAAAAAATTGATACACAGTTTTTTTATGCTGGCCTGCATTTTGATGCAAAGTAGGCGTTCAAGTTGTTCAGTACACATATCTGTAATTACCTCATCAGTAATTTAATTGTAGAATCTATGTAAAAGATTAATTTCTTTTTACATAAATGCACTCTTTTTCTAGAGTATAATCTATTGAAATATTTAAAATAAACATAAGGCCTCATGGTTCTTATGCATTATTTTTTTGTTAAAAGCTTTTATCATTAAAAGCTTAGCAAATTATTTTATCCTATCCTCATCAGCAGAACAACTAAAGCTAAACGTATATAATGAATTGGTGTACAGTTTTTTATATCATTTATTAATTCAAAAATTCTGAATATGGAAAAAAATGAAAACAGTAGAAAAGTAAAACTTAAAGTAGAAGATCTGACTATTATTTTTGGCAAAAACAAAGAAAAAGCACAGGAACTTTTAGACAAAGGCTTTTCCAAAAAGGAAATTCTTGAAAAAACAGGCTGCACCATAGGAATCAACAAAGCAAGTTTTGAGATCTATGAAGGAGAATTTTTTGTCATCATGGGATTGTCAGGAAGTGGAAAATCTACCTTACTGCGCTGCCTTAACAGACTGAATGAGCCCACCTCAGGAAAAGTATACATCAATGACGATGATATTACCAGCAAAAACAACAAGGAACTTCTTGAAGTAAGAAGAACAGAAATGAGTATGGTCTTCCAGAAATTCGGATTGCTGCCTCATCATACTATCTTAGACAATGCAGGTTTCGGGCTGGAAATCAGAGGAGAAAGCAAAGTTTCCCGCGATGAAAAAGCACAGAAAGCATTAGATATTGTTGGTTTAAATGGTTTTGAAAATCAGTATCCTTCCCAACTATCAGGAGGAATGCAGCAGAGAGTAGGATTAGCAAGAGCTTTAGCTAATGATCCTGAAGTACTGCTTATGGATGAAGCCTTCTCCGCACTGGACCCTTTGATAAAATCTGAAATGCAGGATCAGATGCTTGAACTGCAGAATACTTTACAAAAAACCATTGTTTTTATTACGCACGATTTGGACGAAGCCATTAAAATCGGAGACCGTATCGTCATTATGAAAGATGGTGTCATAGAACAGATAGGAACAGCAGAAGATATTTTAACCAATCCTGCCAGCGACTATGTAAAAGCTTTCGTAGAGAAAGTAGACCGCAAAACAATTATCACTGCCAGATCTCTGATGTTCGATAAAGCTACGGTAGTACGTTTCAGAAAAGACGGCCCGGAAGGAGCTTTAAGAAAAATGAGAGCAACAGGATTAGAAAACTTACCGGTGGTAGATTTTCAAAATAAATTTCTGGGCTTTGTGACCCTTAACGATGTGGTCCGCATTGCCAAAAAGAAAGAACCTACAGTGGAGTCAATTATCAACAGTAATGTTCCTTCAGTTTACCCTGAGGTCACTGTGGAAGAAATGCTGCCGTTAATTTCCGGAAGTAAATCAGCCATCGCTGTAATCGATGAAGACAACAAGTTTTTAGGTCTTGTTACCCAGTTATCTCTTGTCATAGAAGCGACCAAGTTTAACGAAGAAGAAATTATTGAATTAAAAGAAATCGCAAACAACCAATAAGATGAATAAAACTATAGATATAGGTCAATATGTAGAAACTGCAATCAATTGGCTCACAGAAAATGGAAAACCTGTATTTGATGTTATAAAACATGTAGGAAACTCCTCTATCATGGGGATTGAATGGGTATTAACAAACACTCCTTTTTATGTAATCATTCTCTTTTTTACCCTGCTGGCATTATGGAAAGCCGGAAAAGGTATTGCTGTGGTAACTGCAGCCGGACTAAGCTTAATATTTTTAATGGGATTATGGAAAGAAACTATGGAAACGCTGGCACTTATTTTTGTGTCCACCATTACTGCCCTTATCCTTTCTATCCCTCTGGGAATTTTGGCTGCTAAAAGCAAAATAGCCGACAAAATCATTCGTCCTTTACTGGATTTGATGCAGACAATGCCCGCATTTGTCTACCTGATTCCTGCTGTATTATTTTTCAGTATTGGTAAAGTGCCTGGTGCTTTTGCAACCATCATTTTTGCCATGCCGCCCGCGGTACGATTAACAGCATTGGGAATTGAAGCCGTTCCGAAAGACATTGTGGAAGCAGCACGAGCTTTTGGGGCAACCAACCGACAGATTCTGTTTAAAGTAGAGCTTCCTTTAGCAATGAAAACGATCTTAACAGGGATCAATCAAACCATACTGTTATCATTATCCATGGTGGTGATCGCAGGAATGATTGCTGCAGGTGGTTTAGGTGAAAAAGTACTGGAAGGAATTAATAACCTGGATATCGGATTAGGATTTGAAAGCGGATTATCCGTAGTGATTTTAGCGATTATCCTCGACAGGATTACCCAGGGATTTGTAAAGAAAAAGCAATAAGATGAAACAATTAAAATATCTGTTTTTTCCCGTTTTAATGTTACTATTTTCAGCATTAAGTTCGTGTGAAAACATAAAAAACTCTAAATATATTACTATCGGAATGGTAGACGGCTGGGCAGAAGATGTCGCCATGACGCATGTTGCAAAAGCTATTCTTGACGAACAAGGATATCACGTTATTATTCAAAAAGCCTCTACAGATATGATTTTGGCTTCGATGAATAATGAAGATACAGACCTTTTCATGGGAGTCTGGCTTCCTTACACCCATGCCAAAAAGCTTGCTAAATTTCCGGGATTAACTCATCTTGGAACCAATTATGACAACGGTCGTATAGGATTGGTAGTACCGGAATATGTTCCTGTTAACTCTATTGAAGAACTTAATCAATATAAGGATCAATTCAATCACAGAATTATAGGAATTGAAAAAGGAGCGGGATTAACCACCGGAACTGACAAAGCAATTATTGATTATAAACTGGATTATCAACAGATTAACTCCTCTACCATTGCCATGATCACCGAATTACAGAATGCGATCCAGCGAAAAGAATGGATTGTGGTAACCGGATGGCAGCCTCACTGGATGTTTGGAAAGATGAAGCTTAAGTTTCTTGATGATCCAAAAAAAATATATGGTGAAGCAGAACAGATTAAAACCTATTCCAGAAAAAGCTTTGGTAAAGACCATCCGGAACTGGCCAGATTCTTTTCTAAACTTCATTTTGATGATGAAAACATGTCTGATCTTTTAATGAAAATGGAACAGAGTAAAAATAAAGAAGCTACTGCCAAAGAATGGGTGAAAGATCATTCTGAACTTATACAGTCCTGGCTAGATAAAAATTAATAAACAATTTGGTATTATCAAAAATCCTCAGCTCCACACGGGTCTGGGGATTTTTTTTATCGACATAGATTAATTGATTTTTTCTCTATGAAGCCATATTATTAGTAATCGCAAAGACGCAAAGAAATTTAATAGCATACTGCTTTAAGGCGCAAGAAAATCAAAGATTTTCAGCAAGTTTGTTTCAGTTAAAATTCAATAGAATTAAATTTTATCAAAGATAAAATCCTTGCGCCTTAAAGCATATTTAAAAGAAAATTGTTGCGCCTTTGCGTTTTCCAATATCTCATAACTATCCCATTGATTCTTTTATTTTTTCCCGATGGATTATTCCCCAATTGACTAATGTTTCTGTCACAGGAAATACAGATTTCCCGTACTCAGTCACAGCATAGGTTACCGTGATAGGTTTCGTATCCTGAATGGTTCTTGTGATCAGAAGATTTGTTTCCAGTTCTTTTAATTCTTTGCTCAGCATTTTTGCAGATATTCCTTCAATGCTGCGTTCCAGCTTTTTAAAATGAATCATCTGATCTGGCCTGTTTGTCAGATACCGTAAAATCATCAGTTTCCATTTTCCTCCTAAAACATCCAGACTGTCCCGCATTGCGAACAATTCTTCAGTACAGCTGGCTTCTCTTTCGATGCCGTTTTCAGTAATTTTTGCCATAATAGTTTCATGAAGGTAACTAGTTACCATTAGTTAACTAGTTGCAAATATAAACTATTCCCTCTTTACATTTGTGTATCAAATTTTAAAGTATGAAAGCAGTTATTTTGAATAAAAACGGACAATTAGAGGATGGTTTTACCGAACAGCCTCAACCTAAAGACCATGAAGTTTTAATCCAGATTAAAGCCAGTGGTTTCAATCCTATCGATTACCAGATGCTGGAAAATGAACTTGAACGTAAACTGATCAGTTCCCCAATATTAGGAAGAGAATTATCAGGAATCATTGTCGGTAAAGGGTCTGAAGTTACGCAATTCAACATTGGTGATGAGGTCTATTGTGGCAGTGGCTCCATGGGAAGCAACGGTACTTATGCAGAATATGTTGCCGTACCTGAAGCTATTGTATCTTTTAAACCAAAAAATATCTCGTTTGAGCAGGCGGCTTCTATTCCTTCCGCAGGACTTACCTCCCTGCAAATCTTTAACCGTCTGAAATTAAATCCGGAAAACACAATCCTTGTTACTGGCGCAGCCGGAGGTGTTGGCTCATTTTTGGTCAAACTTTTACTGGCCCACAATATCCGGAATATCACAGCAACCGTTGGTAGTGAAGAAAATAGACAAATGCTTCTCAATTTAGGATTAAAAAGTCATCAGATCGTTAATTACAGAGATGAAAATCTTATTGAAAATATTTTAAAAGCCAACAATAACCAACCTTTTGAATATGGAATTGATCTCGTAGGAAATTATATGTCAGAAGTGACTGCTGAAGTTTTAAAAATTAATGGAACTTACGTAGACGTAACAGCTTTAGTTACTAAAGATGCTCATGAAATTCTTTTCAATAAAGGAAGTCTGATGATGAATATCTCCAATTATACTTACGGAATGATCAAAAAATATGAGTACTACAAAAACAGCTTACTTAAAATAAAAGAACTCATTGAGAATGAAACTATTCTTCCACCACAGCATAAACTCATAGGAAATCTTTCTCTGGATACTGTTCTGCAGGCACATTCTCTATTAAAAAATAATCAGACCCAGGGTCATAAACTTATCATGAAACACTAAGCTATGAACAAAATACCAAGACGAATTATAACAGGAATTAAAAACGGAAAATCGATCATTGTAGAAGACCAACAGGTAGAAAATGCAGTGGAACATTTTCCTGGACTGATCATTTCGGACGTATGGAATACGCAGACAATGCCAGCAAGCCTGGAATTTGAAACCAGAATTCCTAACACTGGATTTCCTCAAACTCCAAAAAATGGTACTTATTTCCGGTATGTAGTGGTTCCGCCTGATAAAGATTTAGGAGTTGAATGGAAAAAAAATGAACCTCATCCGATGATGCATCAGACTTCAACACTGGATTATATCATTATCCTTTCCGGTGAGCTCTATCTGATTATGGAAGAAGGAGAAACGCTTCTGAAAGCGGGAGATATCGTTATTCAAAGGGGGACAAATCATGCATGGAGCAATCGGTCTGACAAGCCTTGTATTCAGCTTGCTGTTTTGATTGATGCGGAAGGGGAAAATTAAAAAATTTAAGGATTGGATAGTTCTCACAGATTTTAAAAGCTCAACAAAAAAAAACCTGTGTATTCTGTATAATCTGCGAAAAATAAAAAGAAGTCTTTTTAAAGTTGGAAAACGCAAAGGCGCAAAGAAAATAAATATGATTCTGTTTTAAGGCGCAAGAAAATCAAAGATTTTAAGCAAGGATTAATGTATAGTATTAGAATTATACAATTTTATCGCGGATAAAATCCTTGCGCCTTACAGCATAATAATAGAAAAAACTTTGCGCCTTTGCGTTTCCAACAAAAATCTCCCAATTTACAAAGCAGAAATTTCCAACAGTTTCTCCTTCATTTTTTCAGGCGTCAGCTGCCCTTCCTGATAATACACCAGATTCTGATGTTTATCCAGAAATACCCATAAAGGATAAACGGGCTGATTTTTATTTTTTGACAAAGCAAGCGCCAATTCATGAATCCCCGAATTTCCATTCTGCAGATATTCAAATTCCTGATTCTGAAAATGAATGGTCTCCTTAGTTTTTTCCGCTTCAAAATTGATGAAATAAAATTGTTCATTCATCATTCCTACCAGTTCTTTATCTTTACTCAAACGGTAAGATTCAATTTTACAGACCGCACACCAATCTGTATAAAGATGGATTACTAGAGGTCTGGATTCTTTTTTTTGCAGAACCTCCCATTCAGAAAAAGTGCCTGTCTTCATCTGAGACAGATAAAAACAGGGCACTAACATTAAAAATAAAGCTATTTTTTTCATTTCAAAGTATATTTTACTCCCAGAAAACCTCTGAAGCGCTGCATTGGAGCGTAGCCATATGCCGTATCAAAAGTATAATGATTAGGATTGTTGACAGGATCATCAACATGTTTATCAAATGGGTCAAACGGTCTCATCAAAGGATCTTTAGGGGTAAAGTTGAATAAATTCTTAATTCCGCAGTACACCTCAAACCCTGATTTGAAACTCTTGGCCACCTGAATATTAGCCAAAGAATAGAATGGTGAATATTCCGGGCGGTAGTCATTAACTAAAACAGGAAGTCGCATCGGTCCATAAAACTGTCCTGTAAAATCTACCGTCAGATTGTTTGGAAATTTATAGGTCAGGTTATAAGTCCCACTCCACTTTGGAGCATGCAGCTGCTGTGTTTTTTGATTTTCATTATCGAATTTCTGATATACGTCCAGATAAGTCACTCCTAAATTAACACTCAAAGGAAACTGAAAACTAAAATCTACATTCAGAGAAGCTCCTCTTGAAATTCCATATCCGTGAAGATTGTCATAAATAATTTTATCAGGATCGGAATCAAAATCTCCCACAATTTTATTACTGAAATAGGTATAGAATGCAGAAGCATCAAGATTGACCATTCGGTTACCAACAGGAATTTTCCAGATATAATTCAGGTTTCCGTTCACCGATCTTTCCGGCTTAAGATCTGATTTTACCACAACTTCTCTTGAACCTGTTAATGCAGCGTGATCTTCCGTAAATAAATTAACTACTCTGAAACCTGTTCCAAAATTGAAACGCAGCGTATGATACGGATTGGGTGAAAATTTCCACGCTAACCTCGGTGAATGTACGGAATGATGTACTTTATCATAATCATACCGGTATCCCAGCAACAAGGTGTTTTTATCATTAATCTCCCACTGATCCTGGACAAAAGCTCCCCAGATCGGAGATTTCATCGGAGCATTGGTGATTCCGTCTGCATCGAGTGTTCCCGGAGTATTGTCATCGTAAAAAGTTCTTTTGAAAGTAAGTCCGGCAGTAATATCATGTTTCCCGAAACTTCTGTCCCAATACGTCTGTACAAAAGCTACTTTTTGAGTAGCATTGAAAGGATTTGACCCATAAAACGAATTCTGGTCATGGTAATTGTAAGAAAATTGAGTTACAATATGCTCCTTCATTGGCCATTCATACAATCCGAAAACCTCTGCCCTGTTGGTATAAATACTTTCTCCGTATACCTGATCACTGCCGCGGTAAGATTTGTTCCACTGCATTTCTCCTCCAAAACGGTCTTCATACAGATATCTCATTGCAAAACTCGCCTGTCTGTTTTCCTTTCTTTTAAAATTCCATTTGTTAAAAACAGAAATTCTGCTCTGTAAAGTGGCATCTGTAAAATTATCTTTATTCTGATCTATTCTTTCCTGAAAGCTGAAATAATTCAAGCTTAATAATGAAGCGGCATTCTTTCCTATGTTAAACTTGGTGGAGAGATCAAGATTATTCTCACTCCATGTGCTGGTCATCATATCAACACTCAATTTAGGAGCAGTCAAAGCATTTTTAGTGATAATATTAATTACCCCTCCCATCGCTTCAGAACCGTAAATGGATGATGCAGGACCTTTTACTACCTCTATTCTATCCACCAGACTATTCGGGATTCCACTTAATCCATATACGGTGGAAAGTGAACTTACAATCGGCATTCCGTCAATCAGAATCATGGTGTAAGGACCTTCCAATCCATTGATGTGGATATCTCCTGTATTACACACGGAACAATTCAGCTGAGGTTTTACTCCGTTCACCATAGCAATAGCTTCAAAAATACTCGGAGTTGGATTTTTCTGAAAAAATTTCTGACTGTAGATCTCTACTGCTACAGGACTTTTGGATCTGCTCATCGGTTTTATGGTTCCGGTAACCACCACATCTTCGATGTTACTTGTCTTAAATTCCCTCTTCATAATTTTTGCAGAATCCAAAGTTTTAGACTGCTGTAAACTTAAACTGTCTGTCTCCTGCGAAAAACAATAGGTTGATAAAAAGGTGATAGAAAATAGTATTCGCGTCATGAAATTAAAATTGTTAGACAAATCTAACAATTATTTTTTAAATACAAAACTTTGCTGAAAAAATATAGATTAAGCCAATTCATGAAAAATGATTAAATTTGAGAAACTACATACGAAAGTAAAATGAGATATCATCTAGCGGGAAATATCCCACCAAAAAGACATACGATCTTTAAGTCTCCGGAAGATAAATTTTACTATGAACAGCTATTCGGTACAGAAGGCTTCCATGGTATTTCTTCTCTGTTATATCATATCCACCGCCCTACGCAGATCAAATCTATCGGTGAGCCGAAAGATGTCACTCCAAAAATAGCTGTGGAAAAAAACGTTGCTCCAAGAATGTTTAAGGGAATGAATGTAACTCCTGAAGACGATTTCATGGACAGCCGAAAAATCCTTTTGATGAACAACGATCTGAAAATGGGATTGGCCAAGCCAAGAAAATCCATGGATTACTTCTACAAAAATGCGGAATGTGATGAACTTTTGTATGTTCATAACGGAACCGGAATTTTAAAAACATTTGTAGGAGATCTTGAATTTGTAACCGGAGATTATCTTATTATTCCGAGAGGAACCATTTATCAGGTAGAACTGAAGTCTGATGATACTGTGTTTTTCGTATTAGAAAGCCACTCTCCTATTTATACTCCGAAAAGATACAGAAATGAATTCGGGCAGCTTTTGGAACACTCTCCGTTCTGCGAAAGAGATATGATTGCTCCTGTTTTCAAAGAACCTGTTGACGAAAAAGGAGAATTCCTGATTAAAGTTAAAAAAGAAAACCAGATCACTGACTTTATCTATGCAACACATCCGTTTGATGTAGTAGGCTGGGACGGATATTTCTATCCTTATAAATTTAATATTAAAAACTTCGAGCCGATTACCGGAAGAATTCACCAACCGCCACCGGTTCACCAGAATTTTGAAGGTCACAATTTCGTAGTATGCTCATTCTGTGCAAGAATGTACGATTACCATCCACAGGCTATTCCGGCACCTTACAATCACTCCAATATTGATTCTGATGAGGTATTATTCTATACAGAAGGTGATTTCATGAGCCGTAATCATATTGACCTGATGGATTTCACGCTTCACCCGGGAGGAATTGTACACGGACCTCATCCAGGTGCTATGGAAAGAAGTATCGGTAAAAAATTCACGGAAGAATATGCTGTTATGGTTGACCCTTTTCGTCCTTTGAAAATTACCGAAGAAGCTTTAAAAGTAGAAGATCCTTCTTATAAAACTTCATGGTTGGAATAGTCTACTAAGAATTAAAACAATTTTAAACTTTAATATCAACCACAAAAGATCTAAACACTAAAGGTTTATAGATGAATCTTTATTAATTATAAAGAACACAAAAGTTTTGAAAATCTAAGATTTTCCTCTAATGTGAACTTTATGCAGCACTAATACTGGCTTTTCTATTAAACCAAAATGTTTACCCTAGCTTTTGTGACTTTTGTGGTTAAAAATTCAAATAGATTTATTTAACATTAAAAAAGTATTACTGAATACATACAAAAGACGCTTTAAATCCCTTATTTAAAGCGTCTTTTTTCGTAAATTTGTGAGGTATGGTTAACATATTAGCCATCATTATTTTTCATGACGCATCCTAAGTAATGGTGGTTTAAAACAAAATCAATATTACATGTTAGAAAGAATCAGATTAGAAAGTCTACACCAAAAAGTAACCACGGCAGAAAATGCTGTAAAAATCATTAAAGACGGTATGACCATCGGGTCCAGCGGCTTTACAAAAGCAGGTGACAGCAAAGCTATTTTGCCGGCACTTGCAGAAAGAGGAAAAACAGAAGACCTTAAAGTCACTTTAATGACCGGAGCTTCACTGGGGCACGGTACCGACGGAAAGCTGGCAGAAGCTAATGTTTTAAAGAAAAGAATGCCCTTCCAGGTAGATCCTATTTTAAGAAACAAAATCAACAACGGTGAAATCCTCTTTATCGACCAGCATTTAAGTGAGAGTGCCGAACTTCTCCATACCAAAAATCTTCAGAGCATTGATGTAGCTATTATCGAAGCGGCTTATATTGAAAGAGACGGAAGTATTGTTCCTACTACATCTGTGGGAAATTCAGTGACATTTGCAGCTTTGGCTAAAAAAGTGATTATTGAAATCAATACCGAAGTTCCAGAAGAGGTTTACGGAATCCATGACATCTACCAGGCTGAAGATTATCCTTACAGAAATGTCATTCCAATTGTTGCTCCATGGAACAAAATCGGGAGAAAAAGCATTCCTGTAGATCCTGAAAAAATTGAAGCCATAGTTTTTACCAACCGTAAAGACAGCCCGGCAGACATTGCAGAACCGGACGAAAAGACAACAGCCATCGCCAAACATCTTCTTGCATTTTTTGAAAATGAGGTTCTGTTAGGACGTCTTACAGACAGACTACTTCCTCTTCAGGCAGGTATCGGTAAAGTAGCTAATGCAGTTCTAACCGGATTCAAAGACAGTAATTTTTATGACCTGACCATGTTTTCCGAAGTTCTTCAGGACAGTACATTTGACCTGATAGATTCGGGTAAACTAAGCTTCGCATCAGCATCATCCATTACCGTTTCTCAGGAATGCTATGAAAGAGTTTTAGGAAATCTTTCAAAATACAAAGACAAATTTGTGTTAAGACCTCAGAATATTTCCAATACTCCAGGATTGATCAGAAGATTGGGAGTAATAGCCATCAACACAGCTATTGAATTTGATATCTATGGAAATGTAAACTCTACCCATATCGGAGGAACAAAAATCATGAACGGAATCGGAGGTTCAGGAGATTTTGCAAGAAATGCTTACTTAAGTATTTTCGTTACTCAGGCAGCTTCAAAAGGCAACAATATTTCCCATGTTCTTCCCATGGTTTCTCATACGGATCATACTGAACATGATGTAGACATTCTGGTAACGGATGTAGGATTAGCCGATCTAAGAGGATTGGCACCGAGAGAAAGAGCACAGAAAATCATAGACAACTGTGTTCACCCGGATTATAAGGAAGAATTACAATCTTACTTTGACAGAGCCTGTGAAAGAGGAGGACACACCCCTCATTTACTACAGGAAGCATTCAGCTGGCATCTGAGATTCTCCGAAACAGGAAGTATGAAGCAGAAAACAGCTGTTGAAACTGCCAATTAAGAGTTTTATAACATCAGAAATAAAAGGACTGAATGCCAACGCATTTGGTCCTTTTCCTGTTACATCATATCCGGTGGGTTCATATGACAAAAGTCTGTACAATATCCTTAAAATATTTATATGAATATAAAATTATAAAGATTATCTTTGAAAGAAGAGCAGTATTTTTATGAGATGTAAAATACGTTGAACACCCTTATTAAAAAGACAAAATATGAATAATTACATCAGTGCAGAAGAAGCAATATATACAATAAAAAGCGGAAACCGGGTATTCTTTCACGGCAGTGCATGTACTCCCAACTACCTGATTGATGAGCTGGCAAGACAGTCTCACCGATTGCAAAATGTAGAAATGGTTTCCATTACCCAACAAGGCAATGTGGAAATTGCAAAACCGGAATACAAAGACAGTTTTTTCATCAACTCTTTATTTGTTTCCACTCCTGTGCGTGATGCCGTGAATTCTGACCGCGGAGACTTTGTTCCCGTTTTCCTAAGTGAAATTCCAATTTTATTCAGAAAAAACATTCTGCCTCTTGATGTAGCGATTGTCACCGTTTCTCCACCGGACAAACATGGTTTTTGTACTTTGGGAACTTCTGTAGATATTGCAAGAGCAGCGGTAGATACTGCAAAAATCATTGTTGCTATAGTTAATCCCAGAATGCCAAGAACCCACGGAGATGGTATGATCCACATCAGCAGAATTCATAAACTGGTTTGGCATGAAGAGGAACTTCCAACAGTAGATTACGGCTCAAAAGTAGGCCCTGAAGAAATGCTTGTTGGAAAAAATGTAGCTGAACTTATTGAAGACAGATCTACTCTTCAAATGGGTATTGGGACAATTCCTGATGCGGTTTTGAAATGTCTTACCAATCACAAAGACCTTGGAATTCATACCGAAATGCTTAGTGACGGGGTTATAGATCTTATTCAGGATGATGTCATCAACAACAAATACAAAGGGTACAACGATAATAAAACCATTACGAGTTTCTGCTTCGGAACCAGAAAACTATATGATTATGTAGATGACAACACCGTATTTGCATTCAGAGATGTGAGTGAAGTAAACTTCCCGATCAACATCATGAGAAACAAAAAAATGGTTGCCATCAACTCTGCCATAGAAATAGATCTTACAGGACAGGTATGTGCAGATTCTATCGGAACAATACAATACAGTGGAATTGGAGGGCAAATGGACTTTATGCGTGGTGCCGCATTAAGTGACGACGGAAAACCTATCATAGCCATTACCGCAAGAACAAAAAAAGGAATTTCCAGAATAGTTCCTTTTCTTAAACAGGGAGCTGGTGTGGTAACCACAAGAGGACATATTCATTACGTTGTTACTGAATACGGAACAGCTTATCTGTATGGAAAAAACCTCCGCCAGAGAGCACAGGAACTCATCAGCATTGCCCATCCTGATGACAGAGAAATGCTGGAGAGAGCAGCCTTCGAGAGATTTAAACACTGATAATCAAACGATAAGGATTTCCAAATTGTTTTTTACTGAAAATCTCAAAACATATTTTGAATCTACATCCGCAGAATCATAAAAAAGCATTAATCTTTTGGCAGTATTTTTGATAAAACTCATTCAAAAACAAGCAAATTGAAAACTATATATAATTCGATAAGGGAAGAGATTATAAAGCATTCCAAGGTAAGGAATTCCGTTTTGGGGAATGTGAATGAATGGAAAAGAAGCCATTATATTATTCTTTCCGAAATTATTAAAGATGAACTCTCAGAAGCTGAAGAACTGAAAGGGGGGAAAAAATTTGAAATCGGAAATACCATTTCACATGTTACCCTGCAGCGTTTTTTTGAAAATGATTATCAGGATAAAACCCATAATGATCTCAGGTTTCTTAAAACATTAGATAAGATCTGTATTTTCTTAGGCTACAAAGACCTGAACGATTATATTTTATCTGTAAGACATAAGAAGCAGGAAGATGAGGGATCTGATAATCAGTCACAGCTTACCAAGATGGTTTATGATTATTGTGCAGCGGCTTTTGAATTTTACAAGCTGTTTCCCTCTCACAATACTGAACTTTTAAAAGGTCTTGTATTTGATGATTCCCCGTTTTTGGAGAGAGCGTCACAATTCAGTAAAGAACTGTGTGATAAGGATTTTCATCTGGTTACTAAAAACAACCGATCCAATTATGAAGTTTTTGATATTCATATCGTTACAGATGAACCGGACAAAAAAATACTCGAGACTCAGGAATTCTGGAACCTTCTCTTTAAAGTGGGAGAAACCGGAGAAGAGCATTTTGTCAACCAGCTGAGTACCCAGATCTACTTCATCCGTAAAATAAATAATACCTGGAAGATATGGGATAATTATAATCCCGATGCAGGAATGTTAAACAGAAAAATTGAAACAATATAAAAAGAAAGCCGTAGAAAATTTCTACGGCTTTCATGTTTCGAAATATTTTTTTCACTTGTCTTTTGTATTACAAATGTAAGTACCCGATTTTAAACGTAAGAAACTTAAATATACTTAAGTAAACTCTTCTTTAACTTTATGTTAAATATATTCAATGAATCCAAGGGAATATTTTCGCAATGTCTAAGATTTTTGTAATTTGCATACCAATAAAATAAAAGTAAAAGAGAAAATATGTCAACACTTACATTTGCCGAGAAAATAGCTCAAGCAGAAAATTTCTTACCGATTAACGGTACAGATTATATTGAGTTTTATGTAGGAAATGCAAAACAGGCTGCCCATTATTACAAAACCGCTTTCGGTTTTCAGTCTGTAGCTTATGCGGGTCCTGAAACAGGAGTAAGAGACCGTGCATCTTATGTGCTTCAACAGGGAAAAATCAGATTGGTATTAACTACCGGACTTAAGTCTGACTCTCTTATCAGCGAGCACGTAAAAAAACATGGTGACGGAGTAAAAATTTTGGCACTTTGGGTAGATGACGCTTATGCAGCTTTTGAAGAGACAACTAAAAGAGGTGGTAAACCGTATTTAGAGCCTGTAACTTTAACTGATGAGCATGGTGAGGTAAGAATGTCCGGTATCTACACGTATGGAGAAACCGTTCACATGTTTGTAGAAAGAAAAAATTACAACGGAGCTTTCATGCCTGGATATGAAAAGTGGGAAAGTGATTATAAGCCTGAAGAAGCAGGTTTATTATACGTAGACCACTGTGTAGGAAATGTTGACTGGAACAGAATGATCCCGACTGTAGAATGGTATGAAAAGGTAATGGGATTTGTAAACATCCTTTCTTTTGACGACAAGCAGATCAATACAGAATATTCTGCTTTGATGTCTAAAGTAATGTCTAACGGAAACGGATTCGCAAAATTCCCTATCAACGAACCTGCCGAAGGTAAAAAGAAATCTCAAGTAGAAGAATATCTTGATTTCTACGAAGGAGAAGGGGTACAGCACATTGCTGTTGCTACAAAAGATATTATCCATACCGTAACGGAATTGAAAAAACGTGGTGTAGAGTTTCTTTCTGCTCCACCAGAAGCTTATTACGATATGGTTCCTGAAAGAGTTGGTCACATTGATGAAGATCTTAAAAAACTTCAGGATTTAGGTATACTTATTGATCATGATGAAGAAGGATACTTATTACAGATTTTCACCAAACCTGTAGAAGACCGTCCTACTCTATTCTTCGAGATTATTGAAAGACACGGTGCACAGAGTTTTGGTGCCGGAAATTTCAAGGCTTTATTCGAAGCATTAGAAAGAGAGCAGGAAAGAAGAGGTAATCTTTAATTTTACATTAAAAAATATAGGTTTTGTCAGAATACAGTATTCTGGCAAAACTTTTTTATAAAACACAGTATATGAGAAAACTTTTAATTGGGATTTCCCTTTTAGGAACTTTAGGGCTTAACGCTCAATACGGTTCATTGAATGAAATCCTTAACCGACTTGAACAAAGAAAAGGCATCAATCAGCATCTTGAAAATGTAAATATTGACAACAAGAAATTTGTTTTCATCAAAGATGAGGCTGATCATACGGAACGGGACTTTATTATTATCAAAGGGGACAATGCCACTTATGTAGAAGTTTTCGATGATAAAGCTACTGGAGAAAGCAGTTCTAATGTTTTCACCGGGGATATCGTCAGGAAAAAAAATATTATTTCTTTAAGAGCAGATATGCTTGAAAATAAAAAAATCCCAATGCCTGTTACGAAAACATTATTGTTGACCCAGCAGGATAATATTTTATATCTCATCGATGTCAATACCAGAGACAGATGGATAGATGAAGCATCTTACTCAAAAAAGGCAAAATAAATGTTCTGAGAACATGCTCTCAGCAATATTTTAATCTAACTAAAATCTAAACTTATGAAATCATTTGTAGACTATTCCTCAAACTCGGATTTTTCTATACATAATATTCCTTTCGGAGTCGCAGTTTTTAACAAAGAATATATCGGATGCTGTACAAGAATCGGAGATCAGGTAGTTGATCTTGCTACCTTGTATGATCTTGGCTATTTTGAAGATATTGAAGGATTAGACGACAATGTTTTTGAAGCATATACCATCAACGAATTTATCGAGCTGGGTAAACCTGTTACCAATGCAGTTCGTACTAAAATTCAGACTTTATTACAGGAAGGATCAACTTTATCAAAGGATCAGAAAACAATAGAAGAAGCTTTCTATGATCTTGATAAAGTAAAAATGATGATGCCTGTTCACATCCCCAATTATACAGACTTTTACAGCAGCATTGAACATGCTACCAACGTAGGAAAAATGTTCCGTGATCCTGCAAATGCTTTATTACCTAACTGGAAACACTTACCGGTAGGTTACCACGGAAGAGCCTCTTCAATTGTAGTATCCGGAACAGAAATCAACCGCCCGAAAGGTCAGATGAAACCTGCTGATGCTGATAAACCTGTATTCGGACCATGTAAGCAACTGGATTTTGAATTGGAAATGGCTTTCATCATCAATAAAAATACAGAGATGGGAGAAAGTATCTCTACCAAAGAAGCAGAAGATGCCATCTTCGGAATGGTTATTTTCAATGACTGGTCTGCAAGAGATATTCAATCTTGGGAATATGTTCCGCTAGGGCCATTCCTTGCGAAAAACTTTGGTTCTTCTATTTCTCCATGGGTAGTTACTCTTGAAGCTTTAGAGCCGTTCAGAACAGCTTCACCAGTACAGGATCCTGAAGTTTTAGACTATTTAAAATTTGAAGGAGATCAAAACTATGACATCAACCTTGAAGTTTATATTCAACCTGAAAACGGAGAACAAAACCTGATCTCCGAAAGCAACTACAAACACATGTACTGGAATATGACCCAGCAGCTGGCACACCACACCGTAAACGGATGTAACGTGGAAGTGGGAGATCTATATGCCAGCGGTACCATTTCAGGAAGTGATCCAAAATCTTTCGGTTCTATGCTTGAGCTTACATGGAGAGGACAAAATCCTTTATCATTAAGCAATGGTGAAGAAAGAAAATTCATTGAAGATAATGATACCGTTACCATGAAAGCCTGGGCTGAAAAAGATGGTGTGAGAGTTGGTTTCGGTGAAGTTTCCGGTAAAATTATTCCGACACTATAATATAAAAATCAATCATTAAATGCTTCGATTTCGCTCAGCATGATATCGCTGAACTTAAACTGTAAAGCAGTTAGTATTAGAGGTGTCATGCTGAGCCATAGTCGAAGCATCTTTTTAATATCATTTGAATACTTAAGCTGAGTTAAGTATTAAAGCAAAAATATGAAAACAGTAATCCCTTCCGAGATAACTTCCGTACAACTTCAAACCATCATGCAGACGGCTGTTTCACCACGTCCGATTGCTTTGGCATCTACGGTAGATAAAGATGGTACTATCAACTTATCTCCGTTCAGTTTTTTTAATATGTTCAGTACGGTTCCTCCGATTTTGATTTTTTCACCGTCAAGGAGAGTACGTGACAATACAACGAAGCACACGCTGGAAAATGTTCTTGAAGTACCGGAAGTCGTTATTGGAACAGTCAATTTTCCGATTGTACAGCAGATTTCATTAGCTTCTACAGAATATGAAACCGGAGTCAATGAGTTTATTAAATCCGGACTTACCATGAAAGATGCTGATCTTGTACAGCCTAAACTGATTGAAGAATGCCCTGTCAACTTTGAATGTAAAGTTTTAGAGGTAAAGTCATTGGGAGATCAGGGCGGTGCCGGGAATCTTGTGATCTGTGAAGTTCAGAAAATTCATATCAGAGAAGAATACCTGAATGAAGCCGGAAATCTGGATCAGAAAAAACTGGACATGGTGGCCCGTTTAGGCAGTAACTGGTATTCCAGAAGTAATGAGAACAGCATTTTTGAAGTTCCAAAACCTTTGGTAACAAAAGGAATCGGCTTTGATCAGCTGCCTGATGCGATTAAGTACAGTAAAGTATTTACAGGGAATGATCTTGGAATGCTTGCCAATACAGAAATATTACCTGCTGGTGATTTCCATGCGGATGATGATATCCACCTTAATGCCCAGAAACTGCTCCTGGAAAGTAAAGTGGAAGAAGCGTGGGTTTTACTCACAATACAATAAAAAATCGGTCTGAAATTTCAGACCGATTTTTTATTTAGGATGGAAGTTGGAAGTTCAAAAAGTTTTCTAAATAACTTTTGTCCAAATTAATATTTTGGAAAACAGTTCTATTTTGATTTCAATAGATATAGAGCAGCGTTAATGGCTTCCAAATTCCCAACTTATATTTTACTTCGCTTTCAAAGTTTCGGAAACCGTTATTTTCCCTTTTTCAGCAAAGTCTGTTACCTTTCCGTTTTTATCAATAGAAACATTCAGATTATCATTTTTTGCATCGTAGTAGATATGTGTTGCATATCCCGGGCAGTCATGCTGCTTGCAGCCGGACAGTTTATAAATTCCGTTTTCTGATGTGACAGGACTTTCTACATTGAAATTCTTCACCATTTCATCATATTGAGTTCCTGCTAGTTTTTTTAGTCTATCTGTGATGCTTTTATCCTCAAAGAATTTGATATCATGCGGATACTTACCCACATTTTTGGTGATAATATTGTCCGGAGCCGGAGCAGAAGGAGATGGTGATGCTACAGAATCATTTTTTGTAATTACAGAATCTTTAGGCATTACTGTAGCCAAAGTATCTGTGTTTGCTGAAGATTCTGTTTTGGCTTCTTTTTTACATGAAACAACGAATAATGAGAGCGCGAATGCTCCTGCAATAATTTTTTTCATAATTATAATGATATGGTGGTTAATTTATAATAACGTAGTTTTAAACGTTTTATTTCAATTTTTGTTTGATAAAATCAATACATTTTTCGGTTACGGTATTCAGATCTTTGGGTAAATCCGTGTCTGTCCAGGGCTCTTTTGCACCGAAAGTATGGTTGGCATTTTCAATCAGGAAAAGTTCAGAATTCGGGTGAAGAATATGAAGATGTTCGGCCTGTTTTACCCCTACCGATTCATCTTCTGTCCCATGAATAATCAACATATGAGCTTTTGCCATTTCCGTTGCCCGCTCTACATCAAAACGATGAACATTCTGCTCATAATCCTCATAAAACTGATAATAATGTGGCATTTCCTGCTTGGTACGTCCGTTCAGAGCATAATAAACTCCATTCTTTTTCCAGTTTTCAAAAGCTTCTCCTGTGGGAAAGCGGTCTAAAGTATCCACACTGGCCAAAGTGATCAGTCCATTAATTCTTTCATCTTCAAAAGTTTTAATAATAGAAATTCCTCCTCCCCTGCTGTGACCTATCAGAACAATCTTTTCTTCATCTACATGCGGATCTTTACTAAAATGATCAATGACCACTCCAAGGTCAGAAAGCTCTTTAGAATAATTATTATGGCCAAATGCTTCAAGATCTCCAAAGTTATATGGATCTTCGGTCGTTGTTCCGTTATGGGAAAAATTAAACTTCACGAAGAAAAAACCTGCTTCAGCAAACTTTTCTGCCATCAGATTCCATGCTCCCCAATCTTTATAACCTTTATAACCATGAACAAACACCACCAGCGGAAGTTTTTGTTCAGTGTCTTTATAAAAAACATCAGCAAGAAAACCTTTTGTTTCTTTATTTCCTAAATATATATTCTTTTGACTAATCAAATTCATAAAATAAATGGGTTTAATTTAATATTATTTATATTTATGGGATTAATTTAAATTGAAATTTATGAAAAAAACTCTACTTTTTTTATTTTTAATTACTTTTTCTTTTATCCTGAGTCAGACGACCAAAAGGGTATTCTTTATCGGGAACAGTTATACTTACGTTAATGATTTGCCTAACCTTGTCCAAAGTATTGCTGCTTCTAACGGCGATGTACTGGAGCATCACAGCCATACACCGGGCGGGTCCACACTGCAGGATCATTCCAACAATCCGGATGTGATTTCAACCATCAATCAGGGAAACTGGGATTATGTCGTATTACAGGAACAGAGCCAGCTTCCGTCATTTCCGGATTCTCAGGTTCAAAATCAGGTATATCCTTATGCACTTCAACTTTCCAATCTGATTAAAACATCCAATCCCTGTGGAAATGTAATCTTCTATATGACCTGGGGCCGTAAAAACGGAGATACGGCGAATTGTCCGGGACTTCCTGCTGTCTGTACCTATCAGGGAATGGACACTCAGATTTATAACCGCTACATGGAAATGGCAGCAGCTAATGAAGGTATTGTTTCACCTGTAGGTAAAGTGTGGAGAACGATCAGAGAACAAAACCCTGCTATTGAATTGTATGATCAGGACGAATCACATCCTAGCTATATTGGGTCTATGGCTGCTGCGTATACCTTTTACACTATTATATTCAAGAAAGATCCTACACAGATTCCTTTTAATGGGAATCTTAGTCCGGCACAGGCTCAGTTGCTCAAGGATATCGTTAAAACAGAAGTATACAATCAGCCTGCTCAATGGTTAGTAACGAGTAATGATGTTCACAGCAGATTCACCTATCAGCTTACCGGAGCCAGTACCGTTCAGTTTACCAACACAACACAGAATGCTGCTGCATATTCATGGGATTTTGGTGACGGCACAACCTCAACTCTCGAAAATCCGGTACATATCTACCCTGCAGCAGGAAATTATAATGTAAAGCTTACAACAGCTGCCTGCGGAGTCACTACCACCAAAACAAAACTGGTTGTGGTAAGTACCTTAAGTACAGCAGAAACAGCTATTGAAGATCCGGTTCAGATTTATCCTAATCCTGCTCAACATCTTATTAACATTAGTTCTAAAAAGAGAATTGAGGTACTTTCACTTACAGATATCACAGGAAGAATAGTGCATTATCGTTTGAATAAAACAGATTCAGGATATATTCTACCGCTTCAGCATTTAAGCAGCGGAGTTTATTTTTTACAATATAAAGCTGGTGAAAAGGAATTCACTAAAAAGATTATAAAAAAATAACCTTATTTTTGTTTCATGCAGAATTTAAGAACTGTAACCGTGACGCGTTACATTCTGCCATTGAGAGAAGGAGGGTCTCTTCCTGCTCTGGCAGAAGCTGATGATGATTTCAAATATGTATTAAAATTCCGTGGCGCAGGCCATGGGGTAAAAATGCTGATCTCTGAACTTTTGGGTGGAAAGATTACCGAAGCATTGGGACTAAAAATTCCTGAACTTGTTTTTGTCAATGTTGATGCTGATTTCGGAAGAACTGAAGCTGATGAAGAAATACAGGATCTTCTGAAATTTTCCGAAGGTCTGAACCTTGGGCTGCATTATCTTTCCGGTTCCATCACTTATGATCCGGGAGTAAATGTTGATCCTCTTCTGGCTTCAAAAATAGTATGGCTGGATGCCTTCATTACCAACATTGACCGTACTTTCAGAAACACCAATATGTTGATGTGGAATAAAGAGCTATGGATCATCGATAATGGTGCTTCGTTCTACTTCCACCATTCATGGCAGAATTTTGATACAGCGGCAAAAACACCTTTCAAATATGTGAAAGACCATGTACTTCTTCCTAAGGCAAAAATGCTTGACGAAGCGGATCAATTTGCCCATGAAGTACTGAATGATACACTTTTCAGGGAGATTGTCAATACAATTCCTGAAGACTGGCTGCACTGGAATGATGCTGATGAAACTCCTGACGAAATCCGTGAGATCTATTTTCAGTTTCTGAAAACCAGATTAGAAAATTCTCAAATCTTTATAAACGAAGCTAAAAATGCAAGAGGATAAAATATATGAATATGCGGTAATACGCCTGGTGCCTAAAGTTGAAAGAGAAGAATTTTTCAATATCGGGCTGGTGATGTTTTCCAAAAGGGAAAAATTCATCAGGGTAGAATTTTATTTGTGTCCTGATAAATTTAAGCTCATGCACAGTAAGCTGGACTATGAAGATATCATCCAGAATCTTGAAAGTTTTCAGAAAATTGCTAATGGTGATAAAGATGGCGGACCTATTGCCCTGCTTGATATTCCTGAACGTTTCCGCTGGCTTACGGCCGTAAGAAGTGCTGTAGTGCAGACCTCCAGACCTCATCCTGGGAAATCCAAAGATTTGAATAGTACGTTTGGTAAACTTTTTGAGGAGTTAGTAAAATAACACACCTTCTAAAAAATTTATTATGAAATCTTCCATATACAACATATCAATCTACAGGTTTTTCACAAACCTGTTTTTTGTTTTATTTTTAAGTATTTTCACTTTAGGTTTTTCACAAAATTTTTCACAAGTACAGGTGAAAGCTCCGCCTGTAAAAAGTACATTACTTCCGGAAATAGCCAATCTGTCTGAAGATATTGTATATAAAACCAACAGAAAAGGAAATCCTGTCAAGCTGGATGTTTTCACTCCTAAAAATATAGCTGCAGGCCAGATGCTTCCTGTACTGATTTATGTTCACGGTGGTGGATGGATAGAAGGTGATAAAGTGATTCACGCGGATAATTATGTTGAAACGACCATTGCAAAGCTGATGGCAAAACAATATGCTGTAATCAGTATGAATTATACCCTTTTGAATGACAGCACTCATTTTCCATTACCTTTGGAAGATACTAAAGATGTGGTAAGATGGGTAAGAAAAAATGCAGAGCAATATCATTTTGACACCAATAATATAGGCTTATTCGGGGCTTCAGCAGGGGCCCATCTTTCCCTGATGGCGGCTTATACTCCAGACAATACTTATATGGGAAATCCGGAACTTTCGTCTTATTCTGCTAAAGTAAATTATGTAATTGATCATTATGGCCCGGCTGATCTTAATAAGCTTTTCCATACAAGATTAGGAACCATACCGGTAGCAATGATAGGATTAATGTCAAAAAAAATTGTCGGTTTACAGGAAAATCTTGTGAAAGGAATTTCAGGCTATGATATCAGAAAAGATCAGGACAGAGCCATTGATTATCTGAAAACCATATCTCCTGTTAATTTTGTTTCAGAAGGCGTGCCTACTTTAATTGTTCAGGGGAATAATGATAAAATTGTTCCTTTAAGCCAGTCTAAAAAACTTCACAGAAAATTAAACAGGGCCAAAATTCAGAACTCTTTAATCATTGTAGATGGTGGAGTCCATGGGTTTGGTACAACTGATAAGGCTTATCTGGATAAACTGACGGATGAGATGGTAGATTTCGTTCTTTCGCAAAAGAAATAATATATATTTACTTATTTAAAAACAAATCAAAACACTACAAATCAACACAATAAACAACAGATCAACAACAAATTTGCTAGATTGATATACATATTCTATTTTTTAATCGAAAATTAATTACCTTGGCTATTGTTTAAATTATTTTTAACAAAACAGCTAATAAATTAATCATTCATTAAAAAAAATACGCAATATGGATTCTTTGAATAATATCAATGCGCTTACGCTCATATTTGCATCCGTTCTTATTTTTGCGATAGCTTACCGTGTTTATGGTATTTTTATTGCCAATAAAGTTCTCAGGCTTAATGACCAGAATATGACTCCTGCTGTAGAATTTGCAGATGGTAAAGATTATGTCGCAACCAATAAAAATGTACTTTTCGGGCATCATTTTGCTGCAATTGCGGCTGCCGGGCCATTAGTAGGACCTGTTCTTGCTGCTCAGTTCGGGTATCTTCCGGGCACATTATGGATTCTGATTGGCTGTGTATTGGGAGGCGGAGTTCATGATATGGTTGTACTCTTTGCTTCTGTGAGACACAAAGGGCAAAGCCTTGCGACCATCGCTTCTAAAGAAATCGGAAAAGCAACGGGAACTGTAGCAGGTTTTGCAATCTTATTCATCCTGATTCTTACGCTGGCCGGTTTATCGCTGGCTTGTATCAATGCTATGCATGAAGCATCATGGTCTCTTTTTACAGTAGTCATTACGATGCCTATTGCCATCATCATGGGACTGATCATGCGTTATAAAAAGAACAGTGTTTTGTTTGCAAGTATTTTGGGTGGTATCCTTTTGATTGCCGGAATTATCGGAGGTCATACTTTAATGCAGAATCCAACCATGAATAACTTATTTTCCTGGGATATTAAAACAATTTCTATCGCCATTCCTCTGTATGGTTTTATTGCTTCTGTACTACCGGTATGGCTGCTTTTAGTTCCAAGGGATTATCTTTCCACTTATTTAAAAATTGGAACTATTATCATGCTGGCAATCGGGGTTATTGTGATTCACCCAACTATACAAATGCCGGCTATCACAGCTTTTGTCAATGGTGGAGGCCCTATTATTGGCGGACCTGTACTTCCTTTTATTTTTATTGTGATTGCTTGTGGTGCTATTTCCGGGTTTCATGCGGTGATTGCTACGGGAACGACTCCTAAAATGCTTAATAAAGAAAGAGAAATTCTATTTGTAGGATATGGGGCAATGCTTGTGGAAGGCTTCGTAGCATTGATGGCACTTATTGCAGCGTGTACATTGATGCCGGGTGACTATTTTGCTATTAATACTCCAAAAGAAGCTTATGATTCATTTTTAGCAACCCATCCTTCTTTACACGGAGTAGACATTGATTATTATTCTCAGAAAATAGGAATTGATCTTTATGGAAGAACCGGAGGTGCTGTATCTCTTGCTGTGGGAATGGCCCATATCTTCAACAAAATTCCTTATATGGATCAGCTGACGGCTTACTGGTATAATTTTGCGATTATGTTTGAAGCGGTATTTATTCTTACTGCTATTGATGCAGGAACAAGAGTAGGTCGTTTTTTCTTACAGGAAATGCTGGGTTCGATAGTTCCGAAATTCAATGATAAAAACTGGATTCCGGGAATTATTATCAGCAGTCTTCTTTTCACTTTTGCCTGGGGATATCTGGTGTATACCGGAAACGTAAACAGCATCTGGCCGTTATTCGGGATCAGTAATCAGCTGCTGGCTGCCTGCGGACTTATCGTCTGTACCACGATGCTGATAAGGATGAACAGAGGAAAATATGCTTTATGCTCTGCTGTTCCGGGAGTTTTCATGGCCGGAATTACATTCTGGGCCGGGTATATCCAAGTGACTGCTATCTATATTCCAAAAGGACAGTACTTACTGGCTGCATTAGCGGCAACAGCAATGATTCTGATGCTTATTGTATTTATAGGAGCTTTCAGAAAATGGTATCAACTGCTTCAGATCAACAAAACAGTGGTTGATCATTATGGAGAACCTGTGAAGGAACTGGTAGAAAGATAACATTCACATTCTATAAATTTAAAATCATTAAGAATGGATTTAAGAAATAAAGTATAGTTAAGATGAATCATTCTGATTTTTAAGCTTAAAGCTAAGCTTATCTTAATACTCTTAAACTCTTATTAAATCTTAATGGTTCAACAATAAAAGTTCATAAAAAAAAGTTCAGAAATTCTGAACTTTTTTTTTTATAAGCATTATCTGTAGTTTTTATTTAAAAATTGAAATTAAGTCTTGCGAAGACATATCTACCATTCTGCCCAAACTGTGAAGTGGAACGTGAATAGATAAACTGGTCGTTATTCGTAGAGGCAGGAAGGTTTTTTGTTGGATAAATATCAAACAAATTGTTCACTCCTAAAGTCAACCCTACATTTTTAGTAAACTGGTAAGCAGCAGATATATCGGTAATGATTTTATCTCCGATCTGCTGATGTTCATTGAAATCTATAATCCCGTCTCCGTTTACATCAATAACATCAGCACCTGTCACTTTTCCGAAGTAAGTGTTTCTCAGATAGAAAGTGGCATCCTTCCATGAAAGAGTGTGAGAAAGACTGGCTTTCACTCTAGGAACCGCTTCTTCAAGATATATTCTTGATTTTTCAGAAAAATATACTTTTTCAAGCTGTGGTGACTGTAAGAGTCCTGCTGAGTGAATATCTCCTACCTGTCTGGTTTTATTAAGGTTAATAGCAAAGTTATTATCAAGTTTTACTCCTGAAAATCTTACATTATGTGAAATCACAACATCCAATCCTTTTGTTTCTGTATCGATGGCATTCGTGAAGAACTGGGCTCCATTCACATTTAATTTATCATATTCTTTTTGTGCATCTGAAGGCACATCTTTTCTTAAGAACTGATCTGTAAGGATGATACGGTTATCAATTCTCGTAAAATATCCATCTGCTGTAAAACTAAGACCAACAGAAGGAATCTTATAGGTAAATCCTACACTTGCTGATTTGGAAGTTTCCTGCTTCAGTTTTGGCATACCCAGCAATCCTGCCAACTGTGAATCATTACTGAAAGTTCCCACCTCCAAAAGTTGATTATTCGTAAATAACGTAGACGTTACATTATAATAGATCTGGTGAATAGATGGTGCTCTGAATCCTGTAGAACCTGCAAATCTCACATTGAAATTAGGGGCAACTTTAATTCTTGAAGCTAATTTATAATTGAATGTCGATCCGAAATCAGAATAATTTTCATATCTCGCTGCCGCATCTACCAATAACCAGTTGGTAAAGTTAAATTCTACATCTGCATAGGCTGCTACCGACTGTCTGTTTTTATCTACAGCATTCTCAGGCTTAAATCCATTGAATACCTGTGATCCTCCGGGAAGTAATGCCCCGAAGAAATCTGTAGGTCTCACAGAATTTCCGTTCCATACATTTCCGGAAGCATCATAAGTTGCATACGAGGCTTGCTCTCCCTGAGTAATTTTAAAATTCTCATAGCGATGCTCAGCTCCGAAAGCAACGTTGATTCCTTCCCATACATCGTATTTTTTAGAGAAATCTAAATTGATCGTATTTTGAGAAAATCGCAGTCCTCCGGCATTAAATTCTCTTGGTGAAGCAAAACGTAAAGAAGTATTTCCTGTATTTTGAATGTTATAGGTGAATGAGTTCTGCCCGTAGGTATTACTGAAATCAATATTCCAGCCTTCCCATTTCCCTTTGATTCCTGCAGCCAGTGAAATATCCTGAATATCTGTTCCAATCTGTGGAAGGTAACCGTTAGGATATAATCCTGTAAAGGTTCTGCTTTCACTTGGTCTTCTGTAAAATCCTCCGGAAGTTCCGTGTCTTAAGCTATATCCTCCGAAAGTGTAAACCTTCCAATTGTCATTGATTGGCAGTTCGGCATTTATAAAAAGCTGATGATTATTAAGTTTAGACTGCCCTACCTGCATATTGAAGTCTTTTCTGGACTGTCCTCTGTACGCTAATTCCTGATCAGTAAAATAATTAAGCTGATCTCTTGTAAAGTTGGCAGATTTCAAAACATTTTGTAATCCTGAAATGGTATTGGCTCCCTGAATTGAATTTTGCAGATCCTGAGAAAAGTAATTTACATTCTGAGCATACTGATGAATGTAATTTACGAGCTGCTGTGAATTGGGTGTATTTCCAATATTCGTAAAAAGAGAAGAAAGATTTACTCCGTCGTTTAATGCGCGTTGCTCAATCGCGTTATAAGCATTATAGATAGGTCCATTTTCTGTTCCGGCTCTATAGGTTGGATTTCTGAACTGTGAAGACCAGGTAATATTAAAGAAACCACCTTTAGTTCCGATTTTATTACCATAGTTCAGATCCAGCTGAATATTCTGTCCGTCAAAATCTCCGGTATGATCATTAGCTGTTGGTGTTAAATTCCCTCCGTAACTGATTTGTCCTGCCAGTTTTCCTGTATCTCTTTTCAGATCAAGATTGATCACTCCGGCAATGGCATCAGATCCATATTGTGCCGCAGCTCCGTCTCTTAATACTTCTATTCTGTTTAATGCAAAAGACGGGATGGCATTTAAATCCGTTCCTACGGTACCTCTTCCCGGTGTTCCGTTTACATTCACTAATGCTGAAGTGTGCCTTCTTTTTCCATTCACCAAAACCAATACCTGATCCGGTCCCAAACCTCTCAGCTGAGCAGGATCCAAATGGTCCGTTCCATCTGAGTTGGTTTGAATGGTTGAAGTAAATGAAGGGGCTACCGCATTCAGTATTTGTCCGATATTGGTTTGTGGAAGGATTATTGAGGATTCTTTTACATTGAAAACATCTACAGGAACCGGACTGTCTGTTTTAGATCTGGCTCCGGCTCTTGAACCCAGCACCACTACTTCTTCTACATTATTGGTTTTTATACTGTCTTTATTTGTTTTTATGCTGTCTTTTTCCTGTCCGTAAGTAAATACGCCAAGAAAAAATAAAACAGAGGCCGAAAGAATAGTTTTTTTATTTCTCATATAGTTTAATTTGATTGAACATTTATGTTTTTTACAAGGTGCAAATGTAAAATATATTTATTAGTCCACAAAATCAATAGACTTTGTTTTTATAAAAAATGGTTATCGTTTCTTTCTATCCCTATTTAAAGTTATGATAATTTAAGAACATTTCAATAAAAAACGTTGTTTATAGAGTACTAGATCTAAAATAAAAACGCTATGATTTTGTAACTTTTTAGTCTGATGGTCGCAAAGGCACTTCGTTTAGCAGAGAAAATGTCCTTCGCTGAGTGGAACGCCATTGCGATCGAAAAATAAACGGTTCTTAATAACCATATTACGACCTCAGCGTTTAAACAATAAAAAAAAACGGATCCAAATTTTGAATCCGTTTTCTTTATCTTATTATTATTTTGAAATTAAATCTTAGTCAGTTTAGCATATTTCAGAATAAGGTTTTTCTCCCCTTCATGGATGAAAATAACTTTTGCTTTGATATTCTGAGGATCTGTTCCATCCAGGAAACTAACTTCTCCAATTCCGAAACGGTCATGTCTCACTTTATCTCCTACTTCAATATCCTGAGAAGAAGCTCCGCTTGGATTGATAATTTTAGCCGTACTTACAGGTTTCAGCTTTCTTACTTCCTGAGCGGGTTTTGAAGCATCACCTCTGTCGATAGTCTTCTTTTCAACCTTTTTGAAAGATTTCATTTCAGAAGGATGTTCATCAAAAATATTTGATTTTACCCCTGAATTATTGATAAACCTTTTTTCAAGAGCCGGATTAAGGAATTCAATATATTCGTCATCTATTTCACTTAAAAATCTTGAAGGTTCCGCATCAGTAATTTTTCCCCATTGAAAACGGGAAACAGCATATGAGAAAAACACTTGTTTCTCAGCTCTCGTCAATGCTACATAAAATAATCTTCTCTCTTCCTCAAGATCTTCTCTGGTGGCAGAACTCATAAAGCTTGGGAACAGGTTTTCTTCCAACCCTACCAAATGAACAACCGGGAATTCCAATCCTTTTGAAAGGTGAATGGTCATCAATGAAACCATATCATCTTCCAGGTTCTTATCCTGAGTATCTGCTGAAAGCGCAATATTTTCAAGGAAATTAGAAAGGCTCGGATCTCCGTCTTCCAGCTGCATTTGTTCTTCGATAAACCCTTGCATAGAGTTCATCAATTCCTGAACGTTTTCTACTCTGGAAATCCCTTCAGGAGTCTGATCATCTTTTAAAAACTTAATCAATCCGCTTCGTTTCGCCACTTCCATAGCAACACTGTAAGCCGTCTCTGTTTTCAGCAATACCTGAAAAGCTTTTATCATAGACCAGAAGTCGTTCAGCTTGTTTAAAACCCCGTTGTTCAGACCTAATTGAGGTGCATACATCGGAAGATTTTCCAACACTTTTGACACTGCAATATTATGAGCATCTGCAAAAACGATCAGTTTATTCTGAGTTGTTTCTCCAATTCCTCTTGCAGGATAGTTGATAATCCTCATCAATGCTTCAGAATCATTTTCATTGATCAGAAGTCGGAGATAACCGATTAAGTCTTTTACTTCTTTTCTTTGGTAGAAAGAAAGTCCTCCATAAACCTTATATGGAATATTTTTACGTCTCAGCGCATCTTCAAAAGCACGCGTCTGAGAGTTGGTTCTGTATAAAATGGCAAAATCACTGTATTTTCTCTGGTCACGGTTACGAAGTTCCCAGATGTTTCCGGCAACAAAGTTCGCTTCATCAGCATCAGAAAGAGATCGGTATATTTTAATCTTATCGCCTTCTTCATTATCACTGAATACATTTTTCTTAAACTGCTGCAGGTTTTTTGCAATAACTACATTAGCCGCATTTACAATATTCTGTGTAGAACGGTAATTCTGTTCCAGAGAGACTGTTTTAGCATCCGTATAATCTTTTTTAAAGTTTAAGATATTATAGATGTTAGCTCCACGGAAAGAGTAAATAGATTGTGCATCATCCCCTACCACACAGATATTCTCAAATTTTGAAGCTAATGCTTTTACGATAAGATACTGAGAGTGGTTGGTATCCTGGTACTCATCTACCATGATATACCTGAATCTGTCCTGGTATTTTGCCAATACTTCCGGAAAACGGGTCAATAATTCATTGGTTTTCAACAACAGGTCATCGAAATCCATGGAACCGTTTCTGAAACACTGGTCTACATACTTCTGATAAATCTGCCCAATAAATTTCATGTTCGCCTTTTCATCCGCCTCCATCAGTTCCGGATTGTTGAAGTAAGCTTTTACCGTAATCAGATTATTCTTATAAGTTGAAATCCTTGCCTGAACTTTTTTAGGTTTATAAAGATCGGCATCGATATTCATATCCTTCAGTACTTTTTTGATCACATTCAGGGCATCCTGCTGATCATAAATGGTAAAATTGGAAGGGTATCCTAGATAATGAGCCTCAATTCTTAAAATTCTTGCAAAAACAGAGTGGAAAGTTCCCATCCACAGACTTCTTGCATTGCTGTCCCCCACTACTTTTGCAATACGGTCTTTCATTTCACGGGCAGCCTTATTGGTAAAGGTAAGCGCCAGGATATTGAAAGGATCTATTCCATTGTGTATTAAATGGGCAATACGCATGGTAAGTACACGCGTTTTCCCGGAACCTGCTCCCGCAAGCACCATTAAAGGTCCCTGTAAAGAGGTAACAGCTTCATATTGTGATTCATTAAGTCCTTTCAAATAGTCCATACAGCAAAAAAATTTTGGGAACACAAAATTAAGGTATTCGGAGGAGAATTCAAACTTTCATGTAGAAGTTAGGGATTTGAAGTATTAAGATTGTATTGATAGTATTTATCAATGGCCAATTTTCTTCGCAAGTGAATTGTGAATGATTATTCATAGCCGCAAATCTCGCAACCCAAATCACGTAGCAAATTGACAAGCGAAGCGAATTCACCATTCATTACTCACATTTATATCTATTTCTATACATTCTGTAACATTTAATTCACTTTTCATACTAATTGGTAAACAATTTCTAAATTTTATGAAAAAGCGACTTCTTTCTGCTGCTGCCGTAGCTTTCTTCGGGCTAATGCTGAATGCACAGCAAATCAAATTCGAAGAGTATGACCTTCCCAATGGTCTTCACGTAATTCTTCATCAGGATAACTCGGCGCCGGTTGTAACAACGGGTGTAATGTACCACGTAGGTGCAAAGGATGAAGTAAAAGGCAGAACAGGTTTTGCTCACTTCTTTGAACACCTTTTATTTGAAGGAACTCCTAATATCAAAAGAGGAGACTGGTTCAAGATTGTTTCTTCAAACGGAGGACAGAACAATGCCAACACCACCAATGACAGAACGTACTACTATGAAACATTCCCTTCCAACAATGAACAGCTTGGACTTTGGATGGAAGCTGAAAGAATGCGCCATGCGGTGATCAACCAGATTGGGGTAGATACACAAAGAGAGGTTGTAAAAGAAGAGAAGAGATTAAGAATGGATAACCAGCCTTATGGGAACCTTTTCACGACAATTCAGAAAAATTTATTTACCAATCACCCATACAACTGGCCTACAATCGGTTCTATGGAAGATCTGAACTCTGCTAAATTAGAAGAATTCCAGGCGTTCTACAAAAAGTATTACGTTCCGAATAATGCTACTTTAGTTGTTGCAGGAGACATCAAACCTGAGCAGACTAAAAAATGGATTGAAACTTACTATGGAGGAATTCCAAAAGGGACTTTATATCCAAAAGATTTCCCTAAAGATGCTCCTATCACTCAGGAAAAGGAAGTAACAGCAACAGATCCGAACATCCAGCTTCCTGCTTATGTTTTCGCGTACAGAACTCCGGCTAACAAAGAGAAAGATGCTTATGTTTTAGATATGCTTTCTTCTTATTTAAGTAATGGAAAATCTTCTGTTTTATATAAAAAATTAGTAGATCAGGATAAAAAAGCACTTCAGGTAGCTGCTTTCAATCAGGGTCTTGAAGATTACAGTATTTTCGCATTCTTCGCGATCCCGATGGGACAGACTACAAAGCAGGCTTTACAGGCTGACATTGATGCTGAAATCAAAAAACTTCAGACTACTTTAATCTCTGAAGAAGATTATCAAAAACTTCAGAACCAATACGAAAACCAGTTTGTAAATGCTAACTCAAGCATTCAGGGAATTGCTGCTTCATTGGCAACCAACCACGTATTGATGGGTGACACGAATTTGATCAACAAAGAAATCGACATTTACAGATCTATCACAAAACAGGATCTTCAAAATGCTGCTAAAAAGTATCTTAATTCTAACCAAAGAATAATCATTAATTACGTACCTGAGAAAAAGTAATCATTTCAACTTTTTAGGTTACAATATGATTATTAAAAATTAAATTTTTACAAATGAAAAAGCAATTAACATATATAGCTGCAGCGTTTTTCTTTACAGGAATGGTTTCAGCACAAAAAATAGATCTTAATGCAATGCCGAAACCGGGACCTACTCCTGCGATTAACATTGCCAAGCCAAAAACTTTCCAGCTAAGCAACGGTCTTACAGTAATGGTGGTTGAGAACAACAAACTACCAAGAGTAAGCGCAAGCCTTTCTATGGACAGACCTCCATACAATGAAGGAGCTGTAACCGGAGTAAGCGAAATTATGGCTGAACAGTTCGAAAACGGAACTACGAATATCTCCAAAGATGATTTCAACAAAAAAGTAGACTACCTTGGAGCTAACCTTAACTTCTCTTCAGGAGGCGCTTCTGCGAACTCACTTTCAAAATATTTCCCTGAAGTTTTAGGCTTAATGGCTGATGCAATTATTAATCCTAAATTCTCTGCTGAAGAAATTCAGAACTCTAAAGAAAGAGCTGTCGAAGGATTAAAATCTGAGGAAAAAAATGCTTCTTCTATTGCATCAAGAGTTTCTAACGCTTTGATGTATGGAAAAAATACGTCAAGAGGTGAATTTGAAACCGTTGAATCTATCAATAAAATTCAGTTAGCCGACGTACAAAATACTTACAAAAAATACTACGCTCCGGATAATGCTTACTTAGTAATCGTTGGAGACGTAAAATTTGACCAGGTAAAACCATTGATCGAAAAGTCTTTCAGCAGCTGGAAAAAAGCAAACACTCCTATTGCACCGCCGGAACCGGCTTCTAATGTTGCGAAAACAGAGATTAATGTAGTGGATGTTCCTTCTGCTGTACAGTCTGTTGTTTCCCTAAACAACCTGAACACGCTGAAAATGAAAGATGCTAACTATTTCCCTGCAACTATTGCGAACTATATCCTTGGAGGTGGTGGTGAAGCGAGACTTTTCATGAACCTTAGAGAGAAGAACGGATTTACTTACGGTGCTTATTCAAGTATGGTAGCCAGCAAGTATTCTCCACAATTCTCTGCAAGCGCAAGCGTAAGAAACGAGGTTACTGACAAAGCGGTTAAGGAATTTATGAATGAACTTAATGCGATTTCTACTGTAAAACCTGAGGAATTGGCAAATGCAAAAGCAAAACTGAAAGGAGCTTTCATTATGTCTTTAGAACAGCCAGCGAATATTGCCAGATTTGCATTAAACCAGAAAGTGCAGGATTTACCAGCTGACTTCTACACCAATTACCTGAAATCTATTGATAAAGTAACTGCTGCAGATGTTGCAAATGCTGTAAAAACTACCATTTTACCAAACCAAAGCAGAATTTTCATTGCAGGTAAAGCATCTGATATTTCTGAAGGACTGGAAAAATTAGGTTACCCTGTAAAATATTTTGATAAGGAAGCAAACCCTGTTTCAAAGCCAACTGTACAAAAAGTAGATGCAAGCGTAACGGTTGCTTCTATCGCAGATAAATACATCAATGCTATCGGAGGAAAAGCTAATCTGGCTAAAATTACTTCGTATACTACGAATGCTTCAATGTCTATGCAAGGACAAAACATCGATTTCAAAATCGTTAAGGCACAAGGCGGAAAGGAGCTTACAACTGTAACAGCAATGGGACAGGTTGTTCAGAAGCAGGTATTTGACGGAAAGACTGGTTATTCTATGCAAATGGGACAGAAAGTTGACATCACCCCTGAAGAAATTGCTGAAAAACAAAAGAATCCGGAGCTTTTTGAAGAATTAGGTTTTGCAAAATCTGCTGATTATAAATTAGGAGGAATTGAGAAAATCGGAGGTGAAGATTCTTATGCAATTAAAGGTGGAGATACTACTTATTACTACAGCGTTGCAACGGGATTAAAAACCGGAGAAACCAAAAAAGTAAAAGCTAAGGGGCAGGAAATGACAATCCCGACAACATTCTCTAATTACAAAGATGTAGAAGGGGTAAAAATGCCATACACCATCTCTGTAAGCCAGATGGGAATGGATATGACCATGAATGTAAAGTCTTATGAGATCAATAAGGCTACTGATGCTGATTTTAAATAACAACATCCAATTTTTATAGAAAAAACGGCAACAATTGTTGCCGTTTTTATTTTTATCAACATTTGGCGACTTCTTTTTTTGTCATTCAGTAAAAAAAGATTAAATTTGCCCATTCAAAAAGATATCAGAATTAATGGATACTATATTTACACTATTGATGGTTCTTGTTATGGTTGCCAGCGTTTTATTGGTAATCATCGTTATGGCACAAAATCCAAAAGGAGGAGGCCTTTCCAGTACATTCGGAGGTGCATCATCTGCACAGTTTGGAGTACAGAGAACCAATGATTTCATGGAAAAAGCAACATGGACTCTAGGCGGAACTATCATTGTTCTTATCCTTATAAGCGTTGTTATCACAGGTAAGCCATCTCAGGTAGCTCCTGCACAGAAACAACCCGTGAAGAAAGAAGCTCCTGCAAAACAGTCAGCTCCTGCTTCTACAACAACTCCGGCACAAGCTCCTGCAGCACCGGCAAAATAAGAAGAATACCATCTTATATAAAACAAAAGCAACTCAATTTGAGTTGCTTTTTTATTTTAACCTGATCTTTTCAATCTGATAGCGTAGTTTTAATCCTGCTTTTAAAAATGAATATTGTACAGGCTTCAATTCTTTATAATATTTATCAATAAAGATCTGCATAGCTCCATAAAATCTCTTGAGGTATACTTCATTCCGGATTGTACTTTCCCCTTTGTGATGAAGTATAGAAACTTTACCATAATAGAAGTTTTTGTAACCGTTTCTTAAAAAGGTATAGCAAAGATCAATATCTTCCCCATACATAAAATAAGCTTCATCCAGCCCTCCTATTTTTTCGTAGATCTCTTTTTTAGTCAATAAAAACGCACCTGTCATCACTTCTACTTCAGCAACTTCATTTTCTTCAATATCATTTCTGTAATAAGACTTGGAATTATTCTTTTTAAAATTCGTAAACAGCTTTTCAAAAGAATTAAACATATCCGGTACTGAACGTTTACTTTCCGGAAGAAAATTTCCTTCTGCATCATGCATTCTTACACCCAGACATCCGAAAGAAGGCTGAGAGTCTGCAAAATCCAGTAGTTCTTTCATATAAAAGCCTTCAAACTCCGTATCAGG
Organism: Chryseobacterium sp. S90; assembly: GCF_047444895.1. Classification (NCBI taxonomy): domain Bacteria; kingdom Pseudomonadati; phylum Bacteroidota; class Flavobacteriia; order Flavobacteriales; family Weeksellaceae; genus Chryseobacterium; species Chryseobacterium sp. S90. Next base: position 95,682 of record NZ_JBLGCX010000006.1, read on the forward strand.
ATTCAAAAGTAAAATATATTCTCCTTTTGCAGTCTGAATCGCCTGGTTATTCGCTTTTGAAAAACCACCGTTGATTTCAGAAGATATAAAATGTACGTTCGGAAATTCGGGAATAAGATCGCTCCAGGAACTGTCTGTAGAAGCATTATCAATGACAATCACTTCATATTCTATCTCTTGTATATATTTCTGAAGTGACAGGAGACAGCTTCTGAGCAATTGGGTAACATTATAATTAACAATAATAACAGACAGTTTCATATTAATCCTTTTCGTTATATGGCAACCTGTTGATAATAGATCTTCCCAATGAAATTTCATCAGCATATTCCAGTTCATCTCCTACCGAAATTCCTCTTGCAATGCTGGAAAAATTCACATTGAAACTTTTAAATTTCTTATAAATATAATAAGCAGTTGTATCTCCTTCCATCGTGACACTCAATGCAAAAATAAATTCCTTCACCTTTCCGTCATTCAGTTTCTTTTCAATGCTTGGAATATTCAATTGTCCAGGCCCTACTCCTTCCATTGGAGAAATTTTCCCACCAAGAATCAGATACTTTCCCGTGTATTTTCCTGTATTTTCAATGGCAATTACATCGCGTACATCTTCAACGATGCAGATGAGCTCGCCATTTCTTTTTTCATTGCTGCATATTTCGCAGATGTCAAAATCCGAAAAATTATGACATTCTTTACAGTATTTTATTTCGTTGACAAGATTAATAAGGGAATTTCCAAGACTTACAGCTCTGGAATTGGGCTGCTTCAATAAATGCAGTGCTAATCTCAAAGCCGTTTTTCTTCCAATCCCAGGCAATCCCGAAATCTCGTCTACCGCCTTTGCCAATACTTTACTTGGGTAATCCATAGGTACAAAAATAAGGATTAAAGTTGATAATTAATAGTGAATGGTGAATCGTCAATTCGCTTCGCTTGTGAATTTTTTTCGGGGTACGAGATTCGGGGTTTGGGGACTTTGGTTTGAGATTGAGGTTGAGATTAGGAATTCACCTTTCACTTTGCGAAGCAAAAATTGATAATTGATCAATAGATTAATGTCTCAATATGATATTTTAAATTTTCTCCCATATCTGAGAACTCTAAAAAAACCTTTATATTTGCGGCTTAAATTAAATATGAAAAAAATAAACTGACATGGTACTTAACAATCTTAACTATCCTCTGGATTTCAAATTCAAAATCACTACTTTAGCAAGTGATTTCAACATTACTGACAAAAACGGAAATTATGTAGCGTATGTGCGTCAGAAAATGTTCAAGTTGAAAGAAGATGTTGTCGTTTTTAATGATGAGAGCAAGTCTAAAGAACTTTTCAGAATCAGAGCTAATAAATGGATAGATTTCAATGCTTCGTATTCTTTGAATGATCTTATTGACAACAAAAACTTCGGTAGATTAGCCAGAAAAGGGATGCGTTCTATCTGGAAAGCAAGCTATGATATTCTGGATGCACACGATCAGCCTAAGTTTAAAGTTCAGGAAGACAGCGCATGGGTAAGATTCTGGGACAGCTTTGTTGGAGAACTTCCTATCATCGGAATGTTCACAGGCTATTTCCTTAATCCATCTTATACGGTAACAGGTATTGACGGTAAAGCTTATTTTAAGCTTAAAAAAATGCCTTCATTCTTCGGAAGAAGATTTCAGCTGGACAGACTGATCGATATTGATGATGAGGAAGAAAGTTTAGTGATCCTTTCTCTATTAATGATGACACTTCTTGAAAGAGCAAGAGGATAAACAAATAATAAAACCACAAACACATGAAATATTTAATCATTTTATTTTCCGCATTTCTACTGGTAGCCTGCAAAAAGGAAAAAGAAACGGTTTCAGCTTCGGCCTCTGCTGATTCTTCACATATTGCTAAAGATTCTGCTTCAACAGGTACTTCTTCAGGCAATATTCTGGTAGGGACAATTCCGTTTCCTAAAGAAATCAAAGAATGCTCATGCTATTTTGCCATAAGCAAAGCTGATTTTGAAAATGAAAGATACATCTACGCAGATGACGCCGGAAAAACAGCTTATATGATGCTGGATGGTAAAAGACTGGCTCTGAATCTTATCTCATCAAGTGATATGGAAGTAGATGAATTACTGACCAAGGAAATAGAAAATGATAATTATAAAATTTCTGTGAAAGGTAAAAAAATAAAAGGCGAAGAAGCTTTACTGTTTGAAGGTACTCTGACTATTGAAAAACCAGATGGTACTATCTTCACCACTCCGATCTACGGAGAATGTGGCTGCTAGTAAAGCAAAATCACACAAAAATGCTTCTGTGTCTCACAGAAGCATTTTTTATTTCGTAAATTTGAGAAAAATAAAATTCAATGGAATTATCTAATATAGAACCGCAGATAATCTGGAAGAACTTCTCCAAATTAAATGCTGTTCCAAGGCCTTCAAAAAAAGAGGAAAAAGTAATCGCTTTCATCAAAGGATTTGGTGAAGATCTGGGACTGGAAACTACCGTAGATGAAGTAGGAAATGTTATCATTAAAAAACCTGCCACTGCAGGAATGGAAAACCGTAAATCGATCGTGCTTCAGTCGCACCTTGATATGGTTTGCCAGAAAAACAATGATGTGAATTTTGATTTTGAAACGGAAGGAATCAAAATGGAGATTGATGGTGACTGGGTAAAGGCAAAAGGAACTACTTTAGGAGCTGACAATGGTTTGGGAGTAGCAACAATCATGTCTATCCTTGAAAGCTCAGATATTCCACACCCTGCATTGGAAGCCCTTTTCACCATTGATGAAGAGACAGGAATGACAGGTGCTTTAGGGTTAAAACCAGGACAACTGACGGGTGAAATTTTATTAAATCTTGACACTGAAGAAGATGATGAAATTGATATCGGCTGTGCAGGAGGTGTTGATGTAACCATCACTCAAAACTATGCTGCAGAAGCTCCAAAAGGACAAATTGTAAGACTTGAAGTAAAAGGTCTTCAGGGAGGGCATTCCGGAATGGATATTCATAAAGGTTTTGGAAACGCCAATATTATTTTGGGAAGACTTCTTTACACCGGATTGGAAAATCAGAATATTGAATTGGTTTCTATTGATAGCGGAGGGTTGAGAAACGCGATCCCAAGAGAAGGTGTTGCTCTGATTTCAGTAAGAAATGCTCAGGAGTTTATTGAAAATGTAACTGTTCTTAAAAAAGATATTTTAGAAGAGTTTGCCACTGTAGAACCGGGAATCCAGATCAATATTGAGAACTCTACATCTTCTGACAAAGCAATTTCAGAAGGAGATTCTAAAAAGGTAATCCTTACTCTAAAAGCTCTTCACAACGGAGTATACAGAATGAGCCCTGACGTGGCTGATCTTGTAGAAGCGTCTAACAACGTAGCCAGAGTAGAATTGAAAGGAGGAGAACTTAAAATCTTAAACCTTACAAGATCTTCTGTAGATTCTTCTAAATATTCAGTGGCAGAGCAATTGAAATCTGTAGCAGAATTAGCTGGAATGAACGTTGAATTCAGCGGTTCATACCCGGGATGGAAGCCAAAACCAGGTTCAGAGATCGTACAGCTGATGGAAAAACTTTACACAGAGAAGTTTAGTGAAAAACCTCATGTAGTAGCTTGTCACGCAGGTCTTGAATGTGGAATCATCGGAGCCAACTATCCTGAAATGGAAATGGTAAGCTTTGGACCGACGATCAGAGGAGCTCACTCACCTGATGAAAAGGCAAACATTCCTTCTACTCAGAAATTCTGGAGTTTCCTGAAAGATATTTTAGCGAATATTCCTCAGAAATAGGACATTAAAATTACTATATTGAATATCCAAAGTCTTATGATTTTGGATATTTTTAGTTTTAATTGAAATAAAAATGCTTCGACAGACTCAGCATGACACAGCTAAAAATTCATCTCTAAAAAACAGTTAGTATTAGAGATGTCATGCTGAGCTTGTCGAAGCATCCAAACCATAAAAAACCTTATACAATGAAAAGTATCACTGTATTCTGCGGCTCAAGTTTTGGTTCGCACGACATTTACAAAGAACAGGCATTCCTGCTTGGACAAACCTTGGCTAAACAAGATATACAGCTCATTTATGGCGGTGCAGATGTTGGCTTGATGGGAACGATTGCTGACGGGGCATTGAGTGAAAAAGGCAAGGTCGTTGGAGTCCTTCCCCACTTTCTGCAATCTAAAGAAATTGCTCATAAAAATCTGACCGAACTTATCATCGTGGAAACCATGCACGAAAGAAAAACCAAAATGAATGAACTTTGTGATGGTGTTATCGTTCTTCCGGGCGGTTACGGAACTTTGGAAGAATTTTTCGAGATGATCACCTGGGCACAGCTCGGACTTCACAAAAAACCCATCGGAATTCTGAATATTGACGGATTTTATGATGACCTGATCAAACTAGTTCAGACCATGGTGGATAAAGGATTTTTAAAGCAGGTAAACAGAGATATGCTATTGATCAGTGATACGATTGACGATCTGCTGGAAAAGATGAGAAATTATCAGGCTCCTACGGTTGGGAAATGGATTTCAAAAGAGGAAATTTAATAAAAAAGAGGTATTCATGAATATCTCTTTTTTATTATCGAAAAAAATCCAGATAAAATACTAATTTAGAGAAGTGTTCCAAAGGATAAAATAACCGTTAAACACTAGAAATGACTTTCTGAAGTATCAACAGCATCACAAAAAATCTGATATATGAAAACAATTACAAATATTTTTTGTCTGACATTATTTCTCAGTTTCTTTTGGAGTTTCTCACAAAATCAAAATTTACCTTCAGATGGAAAAGCTTTAAAAACGGACAATCCATTACAATCAGAACTTGATCTGGAAGTAGATAAATACGTAAAAAAATACTACGAAGATTCCAAAGCAGTAGGACTTTCAATTGGAATTACCGTAAAAGGCAAAGATTATTACTATAATTACGGACAGTTAGAATATGGAAAACAAGTGCTTCCTGATAATAAAACCATCTATGAAATAGGTTCCATTACCAAAACATTTACAGGAATTCTTACTGCCCAGGCCATTTTAGATAAAAAGATAGGAATGGAAGATGATATCCGGAAGTACCTTCCAGAGAATTATCCTAATTTACAATATAACAATCAGCCCATTAAAATAGTAAACCTGGCCAGCCATACTTCAAGAATTACCAGAATTTTTCCTAATCTTTATGAAAGACCAGATTATATAGAACTTAATCCGTTCAGCAATTATTCTAAAAAAATGTTCTATGAAGGCTTGAAAAATATGAAGATGGATACGCTGCCAGGTGTAAAATATACGTATTCTAATATGGCCGTTAATTTATTAGGATATATTCTGGAGGATGTCTATCATGAAAGCTATTTTTCACTGGTCAGAAAATACATTCTGAAACCGCTGCAAATGAACAACACAACAGTAAGCCTTGCAGATGCTGATAAAAATAATATTGCCAAAGCACATAACAGTAACAGAAAGGTAACACCGTATTGGGACTTTCCAGAACTAGTGGGCACGGGAGAATTAAGATCAAATACCAGCGATATGATTAAGTATATCAAAGCCAATATTGCCGGAAACCAATTGAATATTTCATTATCCCATAAGTATACATTTGAAGGAGAAGAAGGCTCTCTGGGACTCAATTGGTTCTTTCACACCACTAAAAACGGAAATATCATGTACGAACATACCGGCGGAACAGGCGGATCAAGAAGTTCTCTGGAATTTTTCCGGGGACTTCAGTCAGGATTTATTATATTGACCAACAGTCTTGCCAACAGAAAAATTTTAGAAAAAGACCTGTCTGAACTTATTGAAAAAGTATCTTCAAAATAAAAACAAAACCCGTCCGGAAAATCCGGACGGGTTTTTATTAAGATTAAAAAATATTTTCTAAGGATAAGGAGCAATTTCCACTTCGAGCCCTTCCATGGCATCGGCAATATGTAACTGGCATCCTAATCTGCTGTTTTCTTTCACATGGAAAGCCTCACCCAGCATAGCATCTTCTTCATCTCCCATCGGTTCCAGACCAGGATCATTGATTACATATACCTGGCATGAAGCACACATCGCCATTCCTCCGCATACACCAATAGTACCTTCTTCTGCCAATTCATAGGAACGGATAATTTCCATTAAGTTCATGGACATATCCGTAGGAGCTACGACATCGTGGGTTACCCCTTCTCTGTCGGTGATTTTAATATTAACGTCTGACATAATTCTGCAAAATTAGTCAATTTTTTTCACAACAGCCTTCTCTGCTTCTTTACGGCTTCCGTCAAATCCGTCAACTCCACTTACCGTTGTATATTTCAATACGAATTTTTTACCAGGATTCAGTCTGTTATAAACACTCTGACACATCAAAGTAGCTTCGTGGAAACCACAAAGGATCAACTTCAGTTTTCCAGGATATGTATTGATATCTCCGATAGCATAGATTCCGTCAATATTGGTCTGGTAGTCTAAAGCATTGTTTACAACGATCGCATTTTTCTCGATATTTAATCCCCAGTTTCCGATCTCTCCCAGTTTTGGAGTCAATCCGAATAATGGAATGAAATAATCCGTTTCAATATCATAAGCTTCCTCACCGTCAACCTGTACGGTAATCGCTTCTACTTTTCCGTCACCTTTAATCGCTGTAACTTCAGCTGGAGTGATTAATTTAATTTTTCCCTGATTTTTAAGATCCTGAACTTTTTCTACAGAATCCAGAGCTCCTCTAAACTCATTTCTTCTGTGAATCAATGTAACTTCACTTGCAACATTGGATAAGAAAACACTCCAGTCAAGAGCAGAGTCACCACCTCCGGCAATCACTACTTTTTTGTTTCTGAAATGTTCAGGTTCTTTCACGAAGTACTCAAGACCTTTTTCTTCGTAGTCTGCAATATTATCCATCGTAGGCTTTCTTGGCTCGAAAGTACCCAAACCACCGGCAATGGCAATTGCTTTACATCTGTGAACAGTTCCTTTGTTAGTAATCACTTCAAACCATTCATCATCTACTTTAGTATAAGAAACAGCCGTTTCTCCCAAAGTAAATCCAGGCTGAAACTGCTTGATCTGCTCCATCAAATTATCCACCAATTCTCCAGCGTTCACTGAAGGATAACCTGGGATATCGAAAATAGGTTTTTTAGGATAAAGCTCCGCCAGCTGCCCTCCCGGCTGTGGAAGCGCATCAATAATATGGCACTTCATTTTTAATAAACCAGCTTCAAAAACTGCAAAAAGTCCTGTAGGTCCCGCACCTATGATCAATATATCAGTGGTTATCATAATATTTAAGATAATTTAATTATACATGTAACTGCAAATTTACTAATTTTAATGCGAAGCATATTTAATTGATTCTAAATAAAAACCTGAGATTTGTCAAATATCTATCAATTAAGATTTTAAATTTGGCAATGTTTTTGTAAATGTCTTGTTATGAAGAAAATTTTAAACCTTTTTGCAGTATTTATATTCTTTTTAGGCTCGGCCCAGATTGATAACATCGCAGACGGCGAATCTATCACTCTCAGAATACACTATGGCTTCCTTAACGCAGGAACAGCGAACCTTACTACAAAACAGACCAATTACAAAGGGATTCCCCATCTGTATGTAAAAGGTACAGGACAGACTACCGGCGCCGTAAAAGCATTCTTCAAAGTGGAAGATTTATATGAAAGTTTCATCAATACCCAAACAGGATTACCAAGTTTTTATGTCAGAAATGTACGTGAAGGAAGCTACCGTCAGCATTTTGAAACAGTCTTTAATCACGATAACAATACATTAATTTTAACAGATAAAAAGACTCCGGCCAATGGTTCCAAGGTTTTAAAATCAGTAAAAGGAGTTCAGGATATGCTTTCATGTTTTTATTATTTAAGAAGTAAAAGTCCTGATGAACTGAAAGTGGGAACAGTCATTAATATGAATGTATGGATTGATGATGAAATGTTTCCTTTCCAGCTAAAAGTAACGGGTACAGAAAATTTAAAAACAAAATTCGGTACTATTAACTGTCTGAAAATTATTCCATCTGTAAAAAGCGGAAGAGTATTTAAAGAAAAAGAGGGGGTAACCATGTGGGTTTCCAACGATGCCAATCACGTACCTATGCTGCTGAAAGCTGAACTTGCAGTAGGTTCATTAAAAGCCAGTATAGACGATTACAAAAACGTAAAATATCCTTTAAAATTCAGTAAATAACCATCTTTATTATTAATATACAGCCTGTAAATTTTACAGGCTTTTTTATTTGATGTAATATATCCTTAACACAGGTTGTCTTACTAATAGAGGCGGCCCTACAGCTGCAGCATGTCAATACTTCTTTGAGGTACCTAGCGGATTCAAACCGAAGTATGGACATAAGAAACAGACACGTGTAAATTTTTCAATACGATCAGTTTTTAATTACGTTTTGTTTCTTAGGTCAGTAATTAAAAACAAAAACCTCCGGAGCTCCGGAGGTTTGATTTTTTATAGTGTTTTGAACTGTTCCAGTGTTCTGATATCATTTTCAAAGAACATTCTGATGTCACTCATCTGGTAAAGAAGCATTGTAATTCTTTCAATTCCCATTCCGAATGCATATCCTGAATATTTCTCAGAATCAATATTCACGTTTTTCAGTACAGCAGGGTCTACCATTCCGCATCCCATGATTTCCAGCCATCCTGTTCCTTTCGTAATTCTGTAATCTGTTTCAGAGTTTAATCCCCAATACACATCAATTTCAGCACTTGGCTCTGTGAACGGAAAGAAAGAAGGTCTCATTCTGATCTTGGATTTTCCGAAAAGCTCAGTAGTAAAGAACTGAATTGTCTGCTTTAAATCTGCAAAACTTACATTCTCATCAATATACAATCCCTCAATCTGGTGGAAGATACAGTGAGAACGTGAAGAGATCGCTTCATTTCTGAAAACTCTTCCCGGAGATAAAATTCTGATTGGCGGCTGGTTTTCTTCCATAAAACGAGTCTGTACAGAAGATGTGTGTGTTCTCAAAAGAATATCCGGATTCTGCTCAATAAAGAACGTATCCTGCATATCTCTTGCCGGGTGGTATTCCGGAAGGTTAAGCGCCGTAAAGTTATGCCAGTCATCTTCAATCTCAGGTCCGTCTGCTACAGCAAAACCGATAGATTTGAAGATTTCAATAATTCTGTTTTTTACCAGGTTAATCGGGTGTCTTGAACCCAATTCCAATGGAAATGCAGGTCTTGTAAGATCTTCTTTTTCTACCACAATAGAAGATTCAGAAGAATTTTTCAAATCTTCCAATTTTACAGCAACTGCCTGCTTCAAAGTATTGATCTTCTGTCCGAAATCTTTCTTCTGGTCGTTAGGAACTTCTTTTAATGTTTCGTAAAAATCATTAAGAACCCCTTTTTTACCGTTGTACTTGATTCGGAAGTTTTCGATATCTTCCCTAGAGGTAGCATTGAAGCCGTTTACTTCGATCAGTAGTTCTTCTATCTTTTCTATCATTATTTTACCCTTTCAAAATGTTTTGCAAAAATACGACTTTTAGTTGAATATTAAGTCCGTCAAAAAAAAATCTGCCTCTTTTTCGGGAGGCAGACTTCAATCACTTATTTCACTTAAATAAAAAAATTATTTCTTTTCTAAAGCTTTAACGCTGATCTGAAGAGTCACCTCATCCTTAATCACGCCGTTTTCAGCAGGAGCCTGGAACTTTACACCAAACTCTTCTCTCTTGATATCTTTCGGTTCAGTAGCTACACTCACCTCTCCATCTTTCACAGAAACATTAGCTTTAAACTGAACAGGTTTTGTAATTCCTTTAATTGTTAAATTACCATCCAAAAGAGTATTATAATCCCCTTCTGTAGCCGGAGTAACTTTTGTAATTTCATAAGAAGCTGTTGGGAATTTTTCAACTTCAAAGAAATCACCGCTCTTCAGGTGGCCATTTAATTTCCCTAGATCTTCCGGGCTGTCTTTCAAGTCTACAGAAGTTAATGAGCTCATATCAGCAACGAATTTTCCGCTTTCCAGTTTTCCGTCTTTCACTGTTACATCTCCGCTTTCAAACCTGATTGTTCCGAAATGACTCGTATTTTCAGATTTAAAAACTTTATATCCTTTCCATTCAACCTTACTGTTTAGCGTATCCAAAGTGAACTGGCTACCTTCTTTGGTAGTTGTCACCTCATTACTCTCACTGGTAAGCGGTTTATCTTTTTTACAAGAAACCATTACAGCAGCAACGAATAAAGCAGGAATAGCTATCGAAAACAGTTTTTTTCTCATTTTTGATTTATTTTTATTAGTTCCGCTAATATAATAAAAAAAATTATGTTTTCATAAAAACCTTACATTTGTAATATGCTATTAGAAATAAACAATTTATTTTTCTCTCACACCAAAGAAAATCCCCTGTTTCAGAACCTTAACCTAAGGTTTGATGAAAACAGAATTATAGCTCTTGCCGGAGAAAGCGGATGCGGAAAATCTACGCTTCTCAACCTTATTTATGGACTTCTCGATTGGGAAAGCGGAGAAATTATTTTTAACGGAACCCGACTTTTAGGACCGAAAGGAAATCTTGTTCCCGGAGAACCGGAAATGAAATTTGTAGCACAGAATTTTGACCTTATGCCTTATGCTACAGTGGCAGAAAATGTAGGAAAGTTTATTTCAAATATCAATTTAAAACAAAAAAAAGAAACTGTAACAGAGCTTCTTGAAGTAGTAGGGTTGCAGGAATTTGCCAATGTACTTCCCAAATATTTAAGTGGTGGACAGCAGCAAAGAGTGGCCATTGCCCGCGCATTGTCTGTACTCCCGAAACTTCTGATTTTGGATGAACCTTTCAGTAATCTGGATTTTCCGAGAAAAATTGAACTCAGAGAAAGGCTTTTCAAATACGTAAAACAGCATGGAGTTTCTTTAATCATCTCTACTCATGAGCTTCAGGATATTATGCCATGGCTGGATCAGATCATCATTTTACAGGACGGAAGACTGATTCAGAATGACAGTCCGGAAGAAACTTACAGACACCCTTACAACTCTTATGTTGCGAAGCTATTCGGGGAAGTAAATATTTTCAGCGAAACCGAGGCTGAAGATTTCCAGCTTTCAAAATTCTCCTACTATCCTAAAGAAATCAAAATCACGGAAAGCGGTCTCGAAGCCGAAGTCCTTGAAAGCAGATTTGCAGGAAACTATTTTTGGAATAAAATTAAAGCCAGGAATAAAGAACTAGTGGTTTATACGGATGAAAAATTAGAAGGATTGATCAGTATTTCTTTTATGTAAAGTAAAAGGATAAGATTGTCAATTTGTTTATGAGCCTGACTCTCTTTTTAATAATTTACTTTTTCGCTATCCATCACATAACATCTACATTTACTTACACTTACCCATAAAAAAAATACAAACATAAGAATCTGTTATAAAACTTTTTCTTACATTTGTACCTCCAAAGCATAAGGAAATTTTTGGTTATTTCTCTTTCTGCCTTCCAGACGGACATTAGCAATCTTGCAATTAAGTCTTATGAAAGATTACACTGTCCAATTTTTTCCTTTTCTTATTTTTAGGGCATAAGAAAACATTACTTTCTTACGCTTTCTTTACAAATTCAGATTTAAGAGCCATAGCTCCGAAACCATCAATCTTACAGTCAATATTATGATCACTTCCTGGTCTTAAACGGATATTTTTCACTTTCGTTCCTGCTTTTACCGGTTTTGGCGCTCCTTTTACAGGAAGATCTTTTACTACGACTACAGAATCTCCATCCTGAAGTTCGTTTCCGTTTGAATCCAATATTTTTCCTTCGTTAGCAGCTTCAGAAGCCACTTCTGCGGGGTCCCATTCGTAGAAACACTGAGAACATACCATCATATTATCGCTCGGATAGGTAAACTCGGAGCTGCATTTCGGACAAAGTACTGTATCACTCATATTTTTAATTTTTGCAAAGGTAGAGCTTTTTAGAGGTTGAAGTCAAGAGATAAAGATCAGTATAGTAGATGATAAGCACATATTGATTTTACACAACTATGTGAATTAATACGAATTAAATAAACTTGCCGCAAAGAAAATAAAGTATAATAATGAACAGTGTATATTTTGTTAACAAATATTTCTCATTAGGCAAAAACACAGGTTTATTTGTCTTAAAGTGAAAGGCTATTGTCAACAAATAAAAATTATAAATATTCGGAAAATCTTTACAAATTCAGCATTAAAATTCATTTCTACCATGTAAAAATTAATAAACAGATTGACCATTCACTACTGAATCTCAGATTGTCAATAGTCAATTTTTGCTTTGCAAAGTGAATCGTGAATGCGCCACCTTCCATTAGAAAACTGATCTGTACAATATATAATTAGTCATAACCTCTCAACCGGAAAACCCAAACACCAAAATTCACAGGCGAAGTGGATTCACTATTTACCATCCACGATCCCCTTCACTTCTCCTATTCTCAAACTCTCCCACCCAAATCTTCAACTCTCAATTAAAAGTCGTATTTTTGCAGATTCAAACAGCGAAGCAAATTTATGGAACTTATTCACAGAAACTTGGCCATCGGAATTCACGATGCCCTACAGGAGACATTTTTTGAAAAAAACAAATATGCCGATAAGGTTATTGAAAGACTTCTGAAAGCAAACAGAAAATGGGGAAGCCAGGACAGGGCCGTTGTTTCTGAGATTTTCTACAATATTATACGTTGGAAAAAACGTCTTGAATATTATATGGGGGAAGGTGTAAAGCCCAATAATATTTACAAGCTTATCATCGCCTACCTACTTTGGAGTAAGACCAATTATAAAAAATTTGAAGAATTTGACGGGATCAAAATTGCCGACATTCTTACAAAACTTAAAAAGAATACAGTTCCTACAAAAGCAATAGAACATTCTATTCCTGAATGGCTGGCTGAAACTCTTGAAAAAGAACTTGGACCCAAATGGGAAAGAGAAATGGCTGCGTTGAATGAGCAGGCACCTACTGTTTTAAGAGCAAACTCTTTAAGAACAACAACAAAAGAACTTATTTCTGACCTTTCTGATGAAGGTGTTGTTTCTTTCCCTATTAAAAATTATCCTGATGCTGTTCAGTTGGAAGAAAAGAAAAACGTTTTTCTTACCACAGCTTTCAAAGAAGGATTATTTGAAGTTCAGGATGCTTCTTCTCAGAAGATCGGTTATTTCCTTGATGTACAGGAAGGACAGAGAGTGGTAGATGCGTGTGCCGGTGCGGGAGGAAAGACACTTCACTTAGCAGCATTAATGAAAAACAAAGGTCAGATTGTTGCCCTGGATATTTTCGAGTGGAAACTTGCCGAATTGAAGCGTCGTGCTAAAAGAGCCGGAGCTCACAATATTGAAACCCGTATGATTGCCGACAATAAAGTAATTAAACGTCTTCATGAAAAAGCTGACAGACTTCTGATTGATGCACCATGTTCTGGTCTTGGGGTTTTAAAAAGAAACCCGGACAGTAAGTGGAAAATTGACCAGGATTTTATTGACAGAATTAAAAAAGAACAGCAGCAAATCCTTCAGGATTATTCTAAAATGCTTAAAAAAGGAGGAAAAATGGTGTACGCTACTTGTTCTATCCTTCCTTCTGAAAACAATCTGCAGGTAGATGAATTTATCAAAAACAATCCTGGATTCAAAATGATTAAGGATGAAAAAGTAATGCCTAGTGAAGGTTATGACGGATTCTACATGGCTTTGATTGAGAGAATTTCTTAATCTCAACCAATAAACAATACATAAAACTACTCTATTTTCTGGAGTAGTTTTTTTTATTAAAAAAATTTTCTAAAAAAATGTAACATTTTTTGTAACATTTAAAGCATATTGTCTACTAACTGTATAGATTAAACCGTTTCGATGCTGTGGAAATTTTAGAATAACTTTACAGCAAACTCATTTTTTATGCATACAAGAACTGTTTTCAATTTCCTGGCCATTTTCTTATACTGTCTGTTTTCTGCACAGACCTATGAAATTCAGTATATCAACTCATATAACGGAAAAACTACTGCTGACCAGCCCTCCACTATCGTTTGGGTTAATGAGAAAGAAAATTTCATCCTCAACAGTACAATTAAAGAACAAAAAAGCAGCTTCCCTTATGAAATCACTAAGGTAGAAAAGCCATCAAATACTATTGTTTCATACGCTTTTTTAAAACCTGAATCCATAATTTCAACATCAGATGCTGAGTCTGTAGGAAAACAGGACTTTGAACTTACCAATGAAACTAAAAAGATTTTAGGATACAACTGTAAAAAAGCGGTTACCAAAGTCAATTCAAATACCATTGAAATCTGGTATACAAATGATTTAAAGCTAAAAGGCGGACCTTCTGTTTTGGGACAGAATTTAGGTCTGGTTCTGGAAGTGGAGAGAAATAAAAATTCTTTAATTACAGCCAGCTCGATCAAAAAAATAAAAAATACCGGAATTGAAAATATTGTAAAAGGAAACATACAGACAACAGATCAGCTAGGATACAAAGATTTACTCTGGAAAAGCAGATTTACCACTCTGAATGTTTTTGAAAATGAAACGATCAATTTTTCGGACGCTTCTAAATCAGATGATAAGATAAAAAGATATGCCAACGGTACGATCATTCTTAAAAAAATAAAATTCCCGGCTATTACAGAAGGTGAAAATATTTTTGTAGAACTGAAACAGCAATCGAACGGTGATGCCTATGACAGAACAGGAACCGTATTTTTCATTCCCCAAGATAAAGAAAAGTCCTTTTTTGATGGGTTGGAAAAAGGAGCAAAAACACTTCCTGTCTACGAAAATGGAAACGGAAAGCAGTATTACGGGATAACAACTACAGACAACTATAGCCCTGCAATGGAAATGATGAGATTCTTTACCGCTTTTGGCATCCAGAAGTTCAATCATATTCAGCTTAAAGGAAAAGACTGGCAGACCATCAGCCCTTACCGACAGGATATTACAGAACTGAAACCTGCATTATCCGGAAAAGAACTTTGGGTGGGTACATTTATCGGCAACTATGACAAAGGAGGACATCAGGTGAGTCTTGATATCACCATTCACAAAAGCGATCAGGCAATTAATAAAAACAATACAGCGATACCATTATTCAATACTTTAAATATTATGGAAATGGCCGGACAGGATTATTCTACGATGTTCAATCAGGACAAAGGACTGCTTGTTAATTTCACTTTAAATAAAGATTTGAAAAATGCTCAGCTAAGATATACAACAACCGGACATGGAGGTTGGGAAAACGGCGATGAATTTGTTCCTAAAGCCAATTCTATCTTCGTTGATGGAAATCAAATATTTTCATTCGTGCCATGGAGAACAGACTGTGGTTCGTACCGTTTGTACAATCCTGCATCAGGAAATTTCCAGGACGGTCTTTCATCCTCAGACCTCAGCAGATCAAACTGGTGCCCGGGAACGGTTACCAATCCTAACTTCATTCCTCTTGGAGATTTGAAAGCAGGCAAACATACAATCCAGGTAAAAATTCCTCAGGGCGCTTCCGAAGGCACAAGTTTCAGCTCATGGAATGTTTCGGGAACGTTACTGGGAGTACAATAAAAACAAAACCTTCTTGCATGAGAATTGCAAGAAGGTAAAAACACAAATGATGAAAAAAAATTATTTCGAGCCACAAAGTAAGGGTTAAAATTCATATAATTAATTACCATAGATTAATAAATATGTCATTTTTATTTTGTATGGAAATATCACAAATTTTAGCCTGACGAAAAAAATCAATCAAAAACATGTCAAATCGAACAAATAGTTAATATTTTTAACTTTAAAGTACTAATTAATTAAAAATATTCCGTTTCAAACATTTTTCATTGTTATTTATAAACATCACCTTTACTTTTGTTTCATAAATAATAGAAATTATGTGTGGAATTGTATGTTTATTTGATGCCAAACAGAAAACTGAAGTATTAAGACCTCAGGTTTTGGAAATGTCAAAAAAAATCCGTCACAGAGGACCGGATTGGAGTGGAGTTTTTCAGGATGAAAAAGTAATTTTCTCTCACGAAAGACTTGCTATTGTAGATCCTACCTCTGGAAAACAACCTTTATTTACAAAAGACGGAAAAGTAGTATTAGCTGTGAACGGCGAAATCTACAACCATAGAGAATTAAAAGAAGAATTTCCTGATTATGAGTTTCAAACTCAGTCTGACTGCGAGGTTATCCTTGCTCTTTACAGAAAATATGGAAAAAATTTCGTTGAAAAACTGAATGGAATTTTCGCCTTCGCATTATACGACACTGAAAATGATGTCTATCTTATTGCCCGTGACCATATGGGAATCTGCCCTCTTTATCAAGGCTGGGACAAAAACGGAAACTATTATGTAGCTTCCGAATTAAAAGCCCTTGAAGGAGTATGCAAGAAAATTGAAACTTTCTTACCGGGCCATTTTGTTTACAGTCCTGACGGCACAGAGCTTCAGCAATGGTATACAAGGGACTGGGACAGCTTTGATCACGTGAAAGAAAATGAAACAGATATCGCAAAATTGAGAAAAGGCCTTGAGGATGCTGTTCACAGACAACTGATGAGTGATGTTCCTTATGGAGTACTTCTTTCCGGAGGTTTGGATTCCTCGGTTATTTCAGCAATTACTGCAAAATTTGCCCGCCAGAGAATCGAAAGCGGAGATACACAGGAAGCATGGTATCCAAGACTTCACAGTTTTGCTGTAGGACTTGTAGGTTCTCCTGATCTGGCTGCTGCACAAACTGCTGCAAAACACATCGGATCTGTTCACCATGAAGTTAACTTTACCGTACAGGAAGGGCTGGATGCTGTACGAGATGTAATTTACCATCTGGAAACGTATGATGTAACAACAATCAGAGCCTCCACCCCAATGTATCTGCTGGCAAGAGTAATCAAGTCTATGGGGATAAAAATGGTACTTTCAGGAGAAGGTTCGGATGAATTATTCGGTGGATATTTATATTTCCATAAAGCTCCCAACGCAAGGGAATTTCATGATGAAACAGTAAGAAAACTGGGTAAGCTTCACCTGTATGACTGCTTAAGAGCCAACAAGGCGCTAATGAGCTGGGGAATTGAAGGAAGAGTTCCTTTCCTTGACAAAGAATTTATGGATATTGCCATGACTCTTAACCCAAAAGATAAAATGATCAATACCGCTGAAGGAAAAATCGAAAAATGGGTATTGAGAAAAGCCTTTGAAGACATCCTTCCTGATTCTATTGTCTGGAGACAGAAAGAACAGTTCTCGGATGGTGTGGGTTATTCATGGATCGATACTTTAAAAGAGGTTGCTGAAAAAGAAGTAACGGATGAAATGATGGCAAACGCAAGATTCAGATTTCCTCTAAATACGCCTCAGAACAAAGAAGAATACAGATACAGAACTATTTTTGAAGAACATTTCCCAAGTGAAACAGCAGCAGCTACTGTACCTTCTGTTCCATCTGTTGCCTGCTCCACTCCTATCGCTTTAGAATGGGATGAAGCGTTCAAAAAAATGAATGATCCGAGCGGAAGAGCGGTAAAAGTGCACGAGACTTCGTACTAGAGGGGTTGATTAGTGAATAGTCAATGGTCAATCCGCTGCGCTTGTTAATTTGTGGCGTGGTTCGGGTTGCGAGATTCGAGATTAAGAACTATCAATACGGAGGTGTTTTCTAGTCTGCGATTAATCATTCATCATTCACTTTGTGAAGCAAAAATTGACTATTGATATTTAATGTCATCACCTTTAACACCTAACTTCCTCAGTTATAATTTATCAATCCTGTAGCAATACAGGATTTTCTTTTGAATTAACAATAACAATATGGCATAATTTAACTGACAATCCAAAATAATATCTAATAAATAATTATATTTGGAAAACGAAAATATCAATTATAAAAAAATGAGAAGAAACCTAACTGTTTTATTTGCCTTATTAGCCATAAGTTTCGCTTTTGGACAAGGAAAATATGGCAAATATCTGAATTCAAAGAAGCTTGCTTTGGCTTATAAGAGTGTAAAAGATCAGGATAAAGATGATTACTACCAACAATTCTACTGGCTTGTAAAAGCAGAGCAGCTAAAAACGTATCCTCACCTTAAAGATATAAAACCTGTTGTTTTATATGAATTTGTAAAATATGTAAATCCTCAGAATCCAACAAAAAAATTAGATGCCAGAGGTAAAGAACTGAGAGCAACTGCAGAACTATCTTTAAATCAGTATTTTAAAAATAAGAAATTTGAAAACAATTCTGTTTTAATGTATAATCTTGAAACCTATGTAGATCCTTCAAAAGGGCAATACTACACAAAGGTTGATCCTGAGAAAATCAAGGAACTTGTACCGAAAGAATTGTTTGCTTTCAACTCTTTCAACAGAAATATGGGAGAAGAAAAAACGTATTACCTTTGGATTGACAAGAAAAAAGACGATTTGAACATTGTAGATATCATTCCTAGCGAAAAAGAAGACAAAGCTTTCTACGCAAGACTGAAACAATATCTTCCAAGCTATAAGTTTTCAAAATATGTTCCTACTGTAAAAAAAGGAAACAAGTCTGATAAGACAGACATTGAATATTATTACATTATGCCTTTTGAGCAGAATACCGATAACATCGAATACAAAACAAAGGATTTCAAAACTTTCACTTTAAGCCAGTACAGAAAAGCCGGTGATGAATGGAAAGGAGTAGAAAAACCTAGAAAATAAATCAAAAAGTCCTGTGAAATTTCACAGGACTTTTTTAATTTTATATGGATTTCTTTATCTAAGGATCGAACCGCTTAAGGAAGGCGGTTCTTCACATAAAACAAGTCTGGACATTTTTCACGTTCCAGCCTATACAAAATGACAGAAGCAAACACACAACAGACGTCCATAAAGAAAATACTTCCCTTAATTCTGGCCACTGCTATTTTTATGCAGATGCTGGATTCAACCATTTTGAATACTTCCCTGCCTTCTATCGCAAAAGATCTGAACGAGTCTCCACTTAATATGCAGAACGCCATTATCAGTTATGTTCTGACACTAGCTGTTTTCATGCCTGCCAGCGGATTTTTGGCAGACCGGTTCGGAACCAAAAAAGTATTTATTTTTTCATTGGTATTGTTCAGCTTAGGTTCCTTGTTTTGTTCTTTGTCTCAGAATCTTACTCATTTGGTTATTTCAAGGGTTATCCAGGGAGTTGGAGGAAGTTTAATGACTCCTGTCGGGAAACTGGCACTCATCAAAACATTTGATAAAGGTGAACTGCTTAAAGCGATGAACTTTGCCATTATCCCTGCCCTTATTGGTCCTGTACTCGGTCCATTGGTAGGAGGTTATATGGTAGATTACCTTTCATGGCACTGGATATTTCTGATTAACATTCCGATCGGTCTTTTAGGGATTCTTTTAGGATTAAAATTCATGCCCAATTATAAGTCGGATGATGTTGATTTTGATTTAAAAGGGTTCTTAATATTTGCAGCAGCCTCTCTACTGCTTTCGGTTTCACTGGAACTTTTTGGAGACATGCAGAATATCACCCCTGTTTTGCTTGTATTCATTATGGGCTTTCTGTTTCTGTATTATTATTACAAACATGCAAAAAGAGGAGGAAATCCAATCTTTCCGTTAAACCTATTTCAGGTGAGAACATTCCGGGTAGGTATTGTAGGAAACCTGGCCACCAGATTAGGAATCAGTTCTGTTCCGTTATTGCTTCCCCTGATGATTCAGATTGCGTATAAACAATCAGCTGTAACTTCGGGCTGGATCATTGCTCCTATGGCTTTAACAGCTATCTTCGGAAAATCATCTGTGATTAAAATTCTGGATAAATACGGCTATCGTCAGACTTTGATGATCAATACATTCATCATCGGAACACTGATATGCCTACTCGCCATACCTGATATACACACTTCTTTATATTGGTTTGTCCCCATTATTGCAGTATTAGGTTTTTTCAACTCTATACAGTTCACCTCTATGAACACTATTTCTATTGCTGACCTTCGGAATTTCCAGACCAGCAGCGGAAACTCTTTAATTTCAGTGAATCAACAGCTCGCTATCGGTTTCGGGATTGCATTCGGACTGATTGTTTTAAAACTGTTTGAAAATACAGATCTTATTAATGGTGAAATCCACAACGCTTTTCGACTTACATTTCTTACAGTAGGAATATTAACGATTTTATCAGGATTTGTTTTCAGAAGACTGCACATTTCGGATGGAAAGAACATGAAATCAAAGGAAGAGTAAAGAAAAAACTTTAAAGGGCCGATTTAATCTTTCATTTTGCCATTCTACCCTTCCTACGAACTTAACACAGATCAATGCTTTTCGCACATAACTATGGTAATTTTGTTTACATAATCAACAATGTAATGGCAACTAAACAAATAGAAATCGTAGTATCTCCAAGACCTGCACACTTTGTAGGCGATGGATTCAGGGTTCACAATTTTATTCCGGGAGTATCCGGTTTAGATATGAAAAGAATGGACCCGTTTATTATGCTTGATTACAATTCAAAATTTCATTTCAATGGTTCCGACAGACCAAGAGGTGTAGGAGTTCATCCGCACAGAGGTTTTGAAACAGTAACAATAGCATATAGCGGAAAAGTAGAGCACCATGACAGCGCTGGCGGCGGCGGTGTTATAGGAGAAGGTGATGTTCAATGGATGACCGCTGCAAAAGGAGTTCTTCATAAAGAATATCATGAAACAGCATGGGCAAAAGAAGGAGGAATTTTTCAGATGGTTCAGCTTTGGGTGAATCTTCCGGCAAAGGATAAAATGAGCTGCCCGAAATACCAGGCTATTGAAAACTCTAAAATGGAAAGAGTAGATCTGGGTGAGAATGGTTTTGTTGAAGTAATTGCCGGCGAATATGACGGTCATAAAGGTCCTGCAAGTACTTTCACTCCGGTTCATATGATGAATGCAAAACTTAAGGCAGGTGGAAAAGCCGATTTTAATTTTCCGGTTCATTTCAATACCGCAGCTTTGGTTATCGAAGGAAGCATTATCGTTAATGGTGAAGAAACAGTGAAAATGGATCATCTTGCATTATTTAAAAATGAAGGTCAGACTTTCACTATTGAAGCAAAAGAAGATGCTATTGTTTTAATCATCAGTGGTGAACCGATTAACGAACCGATCTATCCACACGGCCCTTTTGTAATGAATTCCAGAGAGGAAATAATGCAGGCTTTTGAGGATTTCAACACCGGAAAGTTCGGATACCTTGAAGATTAAAAGAATTAAATTTATCTTAATCTTAGATAATTCCTTTTTTATTAACTTTATATAATGGCAAACCTTATAGGTTTTGAAACCTATAAGGTCTAGCTGTTTTAACAACTGAGTTCTGTTTATTCTATTGCAAAACAGACACTTTTAATACAAAATTATGAAACCAGAATTTGAAAATATACCTCTTGTAAAAGCAGAAAAAAGATTTGAAATAGAATTCAACGGGCATTATGCATTCATTGATTATCGTGAGACAACGCACCAGATCGCTTTGGTACATACTGAAGCAGACCCTGAATTGGCAGGAACAGGTGCCGCGGCTGCCGTAGTAGAAAAAACGCTGAATTATATTGAAGAAAGCGGAAAAAAGCTTCTTCCCTTCTGTCCTTTCGTTTTCGCTTTTATTAAGAAACATCCAGAATGGAAACGTATCGTGGATGAGAAATTTGAAGGATATGACAAACTTTAAATTTCCTGTAAAGCCACTCAATTTATTTAATTAACATTTTAAAAAGTATCACATCATCATGTCAAATATTGGACTTATCATTGAAGAAAAAGCAGCAGATATCGGAAATTTTCTGGTAGGAAGACTTCTTCCTTTCCGTGAAAAAAGAGCTGTTGGACCTTTCGTATTTATAGATCATATGGGCCCTTCGGAATTAAAGGATTATCAGAATCTTGATGTTCCCCCTCATCCGCATATCGGATTATCTACATTAACGTATCTGCTGGAAGGTTCTATTTTCCACAGAGACAGTATTGGAAGTGCTCTTGAAATAAAACCGGGTGCTGTTAACTGGATGACTGCCGGAAAAGGAGTTGTACATTCAGAAAGAACTCCTGAATATTTAAGACACACAGATAAAAAACTTCACGGATTCCAGATCTGGGTAGGGCTTCCAAAGCATCTTGAACAGTCTGAACCAACTTTTAATCATATTGAAGCTGATGAGATTCCTGTTTGGGAAGAAAATGGTATTCAATATAAACTAATTGCGGGCGAAGCATTTGGCAGAACATCTCCGGTTCCTGTACACAGCAAGTTATTTTTCATCGAAATAAAAACAAAAGAAGCTAAGAAAATAAGCATCGGAAAAGATCTTTACGGAGAAGCTGCAATGTATGTTCTGGACGGAACAGTAACTACTGAAGGAAACTCTTATGGTTCAAAACAGCTGATGATCGCTAAAGATACCAAGCTTTGTGAATTTGATATGAGCGAAAACGGAACGGTATATCTTTTCGGTGGTGAGCCATTTGATGAAGAACGTTTTATATTCTGGAATTTCGTTAACTCTGATAAAGAATTAATCGATCAGGCAAAAGTAAACTGGAATGATCAGAATCATGATGCGTTTCCTTTGGTTCCGGGCGATGAAAATGAATATGTTCCGCTTCCTAAGGCTATTTTAAACAGAAAATAATTTCAGTTGAAACCATGAAAATATTAGCATTTGCAGGAAGTACGTCTTCCACTTCTATCAACAGGGAACTGGTAAAGTTTGTTCTGAAAGATTTTCAGGATGAAGAAATCAATCTGATTGACCTCAACGATTTCACTATGCCTGTTTTTTCTGTGGATCTTGAAAAGAAAGGATTTCCGGATGAAGCCCATGGATTTTTAAAAGCCATTGAAGAATGTGACGTAATCATTTGCTCTCTGGCAGAACACAACCGTTCTTACAGTTCAGCTTTTAAAAATGTTTTTGACTGGTCTTCCAGAATTAATGTAAAAGTATTTCAGAATAAACCCATGCTTCTGATGAGTACCTCTCCCGGAGGCTACGGCGGCGGAAATGTGATGAATACAGCAAAAACATTTTTCCCTCAGTTCGCAGCAGATATCAAGGATACTTTTTCACTGCCGAAGTTTTATGAAAATTTTGACATGGAAAGCGGAGTTATCAATCCGGATATGCTGAATGAGCTGAAAGGCAAAATACAGAATTTTAAAAATCAGGTTAAAACCAATGAATAAAGGAAGACTGGAGGCATTCAGTGATGGTGTCCTTGCTATTATTATCACCATTATGGTACTTGAACTTAAAGTACCTGAGGGAGATAGCTGGGCCAGCCTCAAACCTCTTCTTCCCAAGTTCCTGGCTTATATTTTCAGTTTTATTTATGTAGGAATCTACTGGAACAACCATCATCATTTGTTTCAGACGGTAAAAAAAGTAAATGGCAGCATTCTTTGGGCTAATCTTCACCTGTTGTTCTGGCTTTCTCTGATGCCTGTTGCTACGGAATGGATCGGAACTACAGGTTTTGCTAAAAATCCTGTTGCAGTGTATGGTATCGGGCTCATTATGGCGGCAATTGCCTATACCATTCTGGAGCATGTCATTATCCGGTGCGAGGGAGAAGATTCCAAGCTGAAAGAGGCTATTCATTCAAAATATAAAGAGTATATCTCTATTATTTTTTATGTTCTTGGCATCGCTACTTCATTTTTTTATCCTTATATTGCCATAGGTTTTTATTATCTAGTGGCTCTTATATGGCTGATTCCGGACAGAAGAATCGAAAAATCATTAAAAGAAAATTGATATGGAAACACACGAATATCCCAACGGTAACATCACTGTCATCTGGCAGCCTAAAAAGTGTATCCACTCGGCTGTATGTGTAAAATTGCTTCCCAAAGTCTACAATCCTAAAGAGAGACCTTGGATAAAAGCAGAAAATGCAAGCCCGGAAGAACTTAGAACACAAATAGACCAATGCCCTTCTGGTGCATTAAGTTATAAATTCAATACAGAAAAATAATGGCGGTAACGGTAAAAGCAAGTTTAGGAAAAACAAAATATTATACAGAAGTAACAGCCGGCGAAAATCAGATCATCACCGATGAACCGATTGATAAAGGCGGACAGAATAAAGGTCTTAACCCAATGGAAATTCTGGCAACGTCATTGGCAAGCTGTACAGCTGCTACGCTGAGAATGTACATTGAAAGAAAGGAATGGGATGTAGAAAACATCAATGTGGAAGTAGAGCTTGAAAATTTCCCATTAACAAAAAGAGCTGTTTTCAAAAGGGATATCAGCTTTGAAGGTATTCTGGATGATGAGCAGCTGAAAAGACTACACACTATTGCTGATGCATGCCCTGTTCATAAAATATTAACCAACGACATAGAAATACTAACTAAATTCTCATAATATGATCGAAGTAAAACAAAACAACGACGATAAACACGGAAGTTTTGAAGCTTTCATAGATGGAAGTCGCGCAGGAATGATGACGTATACCTGGGCGGGAGAAGAAAGATTTATAATAGACCACACCGAGGTGGAAGAAGCCTACAACGGAAAAGGTGTAGGTAAGGAAATGCTTCTGGCTGCAGTGGATTTTGCCAGAAAAAATGGGAAAAAGATTATTCCCCTCTGCCCTTTCGCTAAGGCAAGTTTCCAGAAAAGTGAGGAACTTCAGGATGTTTTAGTGAACTAGTCACGGTTTTCCACCCTTATAATACAACCCTTTCAGAGAGAAATCTGGAAGGGTTTTTATTTTTAGCAGAATACAGGCTGTAAAAACAAAATATTCGTCACAATTTGTTTTGAAACTAAGAGTATTTCAAATTCACGATTCACGACTGATCTTTTTTATATATTTGCTAAAATTTAAAAATCAAGCATGAATTCAGGAACTATCCTTTTGCTATTTGTTTTCATCTATTTTATCGGCCTTTTGGTGATTTCTTATTTCACCAGCCGGAATTCTGATAACCAGTCATTTTTTATCGGTAATAAAAAGAGTAAATGGTGGCTCGTTGCATTCGGGATGATAGGAACCAGCTTAAGTGGGGTTACTTTTATTTCTGTTCCGGGTACTGTAGGAAAAATGACCGGCTCCGAATATATTTACGGAGGTTTTGAGTACTATATGATGGTGATCGGGTTTTTCATCGGATATTTTATTGTTGCAGCGATATTGCTTCCGCTTTATTATAAGATGAACCTCACATCTATCTATACGTATCTGGGGAAAAGATTCAATGTGGAAGCTCATAAAATAGGTTCCATCTTTTTTATTATTTCAAGGGCCATTGGTGCTACGGCAAGATTATATCTGGTGGTAAATGTTTTACAGATTTTCTTGCTTGAAGGTTTGGGAGTTCCGTTTTGGGTAACTTCTCTGGTTCTTTTGCTGATGGTACTTCTGTACACTTTTGAAGGAGGTGTAAAGACAATTGTCATTACAGATACACTGCAAACTTCATTTATGATTATCAGCCTTGTAGCATGTATCGTTTACATTTTATCCAACCTGAATTTATCATTTGGAGAAGCATATACTATTCTGGAACAGAAAAACTACACTCATTTCATCAATTTTGATCCTAATTCCAAAACCTTTTTCCTGAAAACAATTTTGGGAGGAATTTTTATTACGATTGCGATGACGGGACTGGATCAGGAAATGATGCAGAAAAATATCTCTGTAGATAATCTTAAGAATTCAAAGAAAAACATGCTGACCTTCGCAGGAACACTTCTTATCGTGAACCTTGCCTTCTTATTCCTGGGAGGATTATTATACCTTTTTGCCCTACAACATGGAGCAGAATATGGAACTATAAACGGTGAAACAGTCACGAATATTTTTGGATTTAAAGACACCGCAGGAAATATTAAGAATATAATGGGAGACGACCTTTTCCCGGCTTTATCGCTTCAAGGATATTTTCCAATGACAATTTCCGTTATTTTCATTATCGGATTGATCTCAGCATTATTCCCTTCTGCAGATGGTGCTTTAACGGCTGTAACAAGTTCGTATTGTGTAGATTTATTAAACCTTAATGAAGATAAAACCAAAACTGAAAAAGAAAAGAAACGTCTTCGTATGAAAGTGCATTTGATCTTTACGGTAGTTTTCTTTATCCTGATCATGGTTTTCAAAGCAATGAATGACAAATCTATTGTTTATCTGATCATGGAAATTGCAGGATATACTTACGGACCGCTTTTGGGGCTTTTTGCTTTTGGAATCTTCACGAAGTTTCAGATCTCAAGAAAGTATTCCATTCTTGTAGTGACTATTTTAGCACCTGTGCTTACCTATCTGATCAACCTTGCTGTAACAACTTATACCGATTACAAAATCGGTGTAGAGCTGATTGTTCTTAACGGATTGCTGACCTTTATTGGCCTATGGCTGGTAAAAAACAAAAACTATTTAAGAGTCGTTTAATTTAATCTTTATAAAAAAATAAAAAGGCTGTCCTTCATTGAAGACAGCCTTTTTTATTTTGGTGAATGGATTCTTTATTCTTTAATCCACTTGATTGTTTTCTCCATATTTTTAGATTTAACTTTAATCAGATAATCACCTTTAACCAACTGTGACAAATCAAAAGTACCTGTTTTATCATGGTTCAGTTTATTATTAGCCTGAGTGAATACTAATTTTCCACTTACATCATATACGTTCATGTCATACACTTCATTTGAATTGGTAAATTTAATATTCAGAAGTCCTTTACTAGGATTAGGATATACTACGAATACATCCTTATTTGAAGCTGTTTCGTTCACTCCCAATGTCTGTGTGATCGTAAAGTTAATAGGGTTAATATTGTAAAACACGTTCGTCTCTGCTGCCACCATAATTCTGGCCTGCGTAGTCGTTATATTAGGAATCGTAACGGTCTCGGAGCCATCATTTGCAGTAGAGCCTAAGATAAGCGTAGGATACGTAAGACCTCCATCTGTGGAAAGGAAAATGTTTACCGTAGCACAATTTACAGGGAAGGCAGTTGTGTTCGCTACATCCCATGTTATGGTCTGAGTAGAATTACCCGCCCAGTTAACAGCTGTGGTAGGTGCAGTTACATTGAACGGCCCTGAATTCCCATCAACGGTAATGATAGCATCATCATTTGAAACTCCTGCACATCCTGCGTTATTGTCTCTTACAGTCAGTCTGAACTCCATGGTTCTTGCATAGGATGGTCTCACTTCTCCTTTGGATACAGTACCATTGATTACGTCTGTAAGTTTCGGGAAATATCTGTAAGGAACTGTTACAGGTACGTATGATCTGAATAGAGGTGCATTACCTGTTGGAGCATTCCAGTCACCTGCCGGGCCTACATCATTCTGTTCCCAGCTGTAAGTAAGTGGATTATTATCTATATCTGAAGCAGATCCTTCTAATCTAAACGGTGTGCTCTTTGGTATGGTAAAATCACCACCTGCATTTACGGTAGGAGCGAAATTGTTAACCGGAAGTGTAACCTGACATGAAGTTGACTGAACTTTTGCTGTGATAGACTGGAATGATTTGGTATGAAAAGTAGGAATACTGTTAGGAGCTAAATTATTTGTGCTTCCACAAATTCCTGCGTAAGCCATAATCGTAATTCCACTTCCGGGTTCTACAGCATTGGTAGCACTACGGTTTCCATTGCAGCTGCCTGTAATTGCATTAAAAGTATGAGGACCTCCAAACTGATGTCCCACTTCATGAGCTACATAATCAATATCATAAGGATCACCAACAGGGTTAGGAGAACCGGTAATCCCTCTTCCTTTATTGGTTGCATTACAGATTACTCCCAATCCGGCTAATCCACCTCCGCCTGTACTGAAAGTATGGCCGATGTCATAATTAGTATTTCCTATCAGTAAATCAATCTGAGTCTGGCTCTCATTAATCAATGTGCTGGCATTGTTATTTCCGTTAAATGGATCTGTAGTAGCATTTGTAAAAACTACATTTGCTTCATTATCCACCAATACCAGTCTTGAAGCAACTTCCTGCTCATAGACTCCGTTTACTCTGTTTACAGATGTTACAATTGCGGAAAGAGTCTGCGCAACAGTAGGAGTAGCTGAACCAGTTGCTGCAACAGCATATTCTCCTGTGCAGGCCACTGCAAATCTGAAAACTCTAATTTGACCCCCTACGCTTGGACTTACGGTTTTTTGTGCGCTTTTTTTTTCAAAAGAAGAATCTTCATCTTTTACTCCGCAGGATCTCTGGGTTTTATCAATTAAGTCACTTTTCTTATAGATGATATAATTGTTAATATCCAATTTTGCATAAGGATCAATATAAGTATCTCCCGCTACTATAGATTTTATCTGTGCATGGAATCCCAGCTCCGTAAAATCCAGTTTTATAGTAGCGTACTTATCATCAATTCCCTGTCCTGTAAAAGTAACGATCTGAGGAAACTGACTGGCTAACCCAGAAGCCATCACCGAAGATTTCCAGATTCTGAATTTTGCTTTCTTACCGTCCGGCATTGGCAAAACAATAATCGGAGCATTATCTTTAAGATCACTGTCTTTCAACTCCGGAACAGAATTAAAATAACTTTTCATTCCAGCCACATCTAATGTATAAGTCAATGACTTTTCCGGCTGTACTGTCCTGTTTTTAGGATCTGCTTTGATGGACCTTTCACTGATCACTGTAAAAAAGTCCTGGGCCTTCCCTGAGGAAATGGATATTACAAATATCCCCAAATAAAATAATTGTTTAATTTTCATATATAATGGTTTGTAATTTTTATTAATTCAAATAACAAGACTAAAAACTAAAGAATAATCAGTTAAAGGTTTATAATTCAAATAATATTGAATTATAAAATTAACTAAATTTATCAAATATTATATACTAAAATTCAAAAAAAAATGATATTCAGTAGTAAAAAATCAACAATCAAGCTACCACAAAGCATTCAGCTCAATACACAAATTTTCTTTATTAAAATAACTAATTTTATAGACTTTTCTAATTTAATTATCTTTGCTACGAATGATATAAAGCCATTCAAAAATTTAACAAAATAAAAAGAAACAGAAATAAAAAAACCATGAAAAAAATTATCTCAATTATCGCTTTCTTGTTAACATTCAGTTTTATGAATGCACAGGAAAATTTTGAAGTATCAACTTTAAGAATCGGGCCGTTTAAAGTCTTTATGCCTAAGGTTGAGGCTGAAAAAATTGCAGGAATAAAACTTTCGAACTCTGGTGGAGAGAAAAAAAATAGGGTAAAGTATAATGGAGAGATCATTCAGATTGACCTTTTCGACAATTATATTAATGAAGCCAACCCGAGTGTTCCTTCAGTTACTTACATGACAACAACGAGTAAAAAATTTAAGACCAAAAGTGGAATCGGGGTTGGAAGCACCAGAGATGACCTTATCAATGCTTACAGAAATTATCCCAACTTCAGTGTACGTCCGGATTGGGATGACAATAGCAAACCTATCAAAGATTCCGGTTATTTTAATATTGAAGACAGTCAGGCAGGAACGCTGTTAAGCTTTAAATTTGTTAATAATATTGTTACAGAAATATCCGTCTACCTCAATGAGGGCTGTTAAAAGCAGGAAAATATTCAAATTAATTAAAATCCGGGGTTTCAGATCCGGATTTTTGCATTTCCATAAGCCGGTAAAAAATTGTAAATTCGCGTTCAAATAAATCAGACATAATGAGTAAAAGTATTGAAGAGCTAAAATCTCTTACTACGCAGATCAGAAGAGACATTTTAAGAATGGTTCATGCTGTAAATTCAGGACACCCGGGCGGAAGTTTAGGTTGTACAGAATACTTCACAGCACTTTATGGAAAGGTAATGAACTATAAACTTCCTTTCACAATGGAAGGCAAAAATGAAGATCATTTTTATCTATCAAACGGACATATTTCTCCGGTATTCTATTCTACTTTAGCAAGATTCGGATTCTTCCCTGTTGAAGAGCTGAGTACTTTCAGAAAATTAGATTCAAGGTTACAGGGGCACCCGACTACTCATGAGGGACTTCCGGGAGTAAGAATTGCTTCAGGTTCTCTTGGACAGGGACTTTCTGTAGCTCTTGGTGTGGCTCAGGGTAAAAAATTAGATGGTGATCAATCTCTTGTTTACACTCTTCACGGAGATGGTGAACTTCAGGAAGGTCAGGTTTGGGAAGCATTGATGTATGCTTCTGCTAAAAAAGTAGATAATATCATTTCTACTATTGATTACAACGGACGTCAGATTGACGGGGATACAGATGATGTATTAAGCTTAGGAAATCTTCATGCTAAACTTGAAGCATTCGGATGGATTGTTTTGGAGGAAAAGAACGGTAATGATCTTGAAGCTGTAATTGCAATCCTTGAGAAAGCAAAAACAGAAACCGGAAAAGGAAAGCCGGTAGCCATCCTTCTTCATACAGAAATGGGTTATGGAGTTGATTATATGATGGGATCTCATGCATGGCATGGTAAAGCTCCTAATGATGAGCAGCTAGACACAGCATTCAAGCAATTGTACCTAGAAGCTCCGGCTGATTACTAATATCTTAATATCTCGATTAATACAATAAAAATGAAATATACATATACAGAAAAAAAGGACACTCGTTCAGGATTCGGAGCAGGATTAGCAGAACTAGCGGACAAAAATCCTAATGTAGTAGCACTTTGCGCAGACCTTATCGGTTCTTTGAAAATGGAGAAATTCATTGAGAAGGCTCCGGAAAGATTCTTTCAGATAGGGATTGCAGAAGCTAACATGATGGGAATTGCTGCAGGTCTTAGCATTACAGGGAAAATTCCTTTCACAGGAACTTTTGCTAACTTTTCTACTTCAAGAGTATATGACCAGATCCGTCAGTCTATCGCTTATTCTAACAAAAATGTAAAAATCTGTGCCTCTCACGCAGGTCTTACTTTAGGAGAAGATGGAGCTACTCACCAGGTTCTTGAAGATATCGGTATGATGAAAATGCTTCCTGGAATGACGGTTATCAATACTTGTGATTATAACCAGACTAAAGCTGCTACTTTAGCGATTGCTGATTTTGAAGGTCCTGTATATTTAAGATTCGGAAGACCGGTAGTTCCTGTTTTCATTCCGGAAGATATGCCTTTCGAAATCGGAAAAGGAATTATGCTTCAGGAAGGTACTGATGTAACGATTGTTGCAACGGGACACCTTGTATGGGAATCTCTTGTAGCTGCAGATGAGCTTGAGAAAGAAGGTATTTCTTGTGAGGTAATCAACATCCACACGATTAAGCCTCTTGACGAAGAGATCATTCTGAAATCTGTTGAAAAAACAGGTAAAATTGTAACAGCTGAAGAGCACAACTACCTTGGTGGTTTAGGAGAATCTGTTGCAGGTATGCTTGCAAGAAGAAGACCTACAAAACAGGAATTTGTAGCGGTAAATGATACTTTCGGAGAGTCTGCAACACCAGCAGAATTGATGAAAAAGTATAAAATTGATGCTGCTGCAGTGAAAGAAGCTGTAAAGAGAATTTTAGCTTAAATAAGCTATTTTTATATAGATAAAACCCCGGCTGTTTCAAAGAAACAGCCGGGGTTTTTGTAATTGCGTTATAGACCACCCCGTCAAAAATTCTTTGAATTTTTGCCACCCCTCCGGCGGAGGGGAATGGTTATACATCTATTCTTCATTGTATTAGTTTTTATCCTGATTATTATTGTTCCTGTTGATTCAAAGGAATTCCTACAGCAATCAGAACCGGGCATAATATTTCCCTGACGTAATCGTCTTCTCTTCTGTCTGAAGCTTTTGAACCTGAGAAATAATTACTGATTCTGTAGTTTTTCACAAACTGATTTCTCTTTTTCCCAATTGAATAGTAGTATCCTCCTCTTTCATCATTGACAAAATAGGTCATTTCATCAAAATTCATGAGTTTTTTGGACAGTAAAAGTTTTCTGTAAATAGACTTCTCTGATTTATCAAAAATATATTTCACAGGAACCCTGAAAAACAAATCAAACAGGAAGTAGATCATATAAATTCCCCACAGTCCCATTACAATTTTAAACTGATCTCCGGAAGTTTTACCCTTAAAATAATATAGAATTACAGGAAGAGCAATCACCCCCAACGCCAGCCACCATACTAAAGTACGCAGGAAATTATAGTTGGGCATAAAGCTTATTTCACTTCCGTTTTCTTCAAACTTATAGCGGTCTCTGATATCCATTCTCAGGATTATTAATGTTCATAATGTCCTCTGTTTCATTCACCATCTTCTGTATTCCTTTTTGGGTAAGAGCCTGGCCTATCGTAAGCTGTTTTTCTTTGCCATTCACTTCAAAATACATCGACAGCATTACATTTGTGGTGATAAAACCCATGTATTTTGTTGCCAGCACATGAAAGTTTCTGAAGTTCTCTATCGGATAGGTTCTGGCCGGAACGAAAATGGTATGTTTTCCTGTAATCGTCATGCGATCCATATCAATGATGAATTTCTTAGTAAAAAAATTAACCAGAATAAGTGCCACCACAGCAATGATGACATAGCTAAGAGTTCTTACACTATTAAAGAGCAGTCCAGCTACAATCAGGAAGATAATACAAAGCACAGTTATAAATACCGGCTGGTTTTTAAAAATATATTGATTTCCTTCTTGTTTATAAAATTTGTAGTTGTTCATAATTAATATAATTGTTGTTTAATTTCTGGTTTCTGATAATGATATTATAAAGGTTTAGTGAGACTGTGATTGATAAGAGGCTTCTGAGACAATTATTTTATCGGGCTTCATATGTATATATTTAAAGTGTTTTTTTAATTCGTCATTCTTTTAATTGCCCCAGGTAGCCATCCAGTTCAGATATTCACTTCTGTATTCGTTATCATTAAGGCTTAAGATAAGACTTTTCAGTTCTTCCCTCTCAAACTCATAATCTGAGACCGTGAAAATCAGGAAAATATCCTTGCCTGTTATCTTTGTAAAAAAGTTCTCATTTTTAAGTTTTTCCAGCACTTCTATACAGGTAGAATACAACTTAGCCTGAAAACCATCAAACCATTGATCATCATCGTCATGCTGATCCAGCTCTGCTCTCAGTTGAGTACAGATTTCATTGAACTCTCCATCGGCTCCTTCCATTTCATAGATCCATTCTGCCGGTTCATACTTATAATAAAGAGCATCATCTTCATCTGCTGCTTCCAGTACTTTTATGGTATTTGCTGCTGGGCATACTGTCATTGCACCCTCATCACTGTACAATGCAAAGCTGTAAATCCCTTCTGTTCCATGCTTTTCATACACTTCTAAAAAAGCTTTCTTAGCAGCATCTTCTATCTGCTGTTTCAAAATTTCAAAATCCATACTTCTTTTCTTTTTTAAAATGGGCGGTAAAAATACCTTTATCCTATCAAATCAGCACATTATATTCTAAGAAAGGCTGTTCAATTTCATGATTATAGCTATCTGTTTTTATTATACAAGATTAATCCGGGAATCAAAATAGCTGCCCCAAGCAGCATGGGAGGCAACTCTCCATATTTGAATAACCAGGAAGTTTCACTTGAGGATCCTATCTTAATCACCACTACCAGGCAGAAGCCTATCAGAATCAGAATAATTCCAGCTATTTTTTTCATAGTATAAAATTTTAATTATTAGTAAATCAGTCTACAAAAGTGTTATAACGATCAAGAACATAACCCGCTTCTCTTTCCAGATCATCAAGATTATTGTTCAGTTCCTTACTATTTTCATTCAGGCTTCGTTGTACAATCCGCATTTTACCCAAAAAATCATTTACAGAATTGTTGAATGCCTGATAACTGCTTTCTTTTTGTTTTTCCGAAGACGGAATCTTTTCACTGATATTCCTATTGTATAATTTTTCCATCTGCTGATATTGCTGGGAAAATTTGTTTTTGTAAGCATTCATATCCGTGACTTTATAAGAATCGTCGATGATTTTCTGCGTCAGTTCCATTGTTTCTCTGGATTGAAGAATCTGTGTTTTAAGCGGATGATCTTTAAGAGTTTCTATCTCCGCTTTGTCTGCTCTTGGAGAAAGTTTTGCAAACAGCTCTGTAGCTGCGGCTCGATTTTCCTGGATAAGTTTTTTTGCTTTTTCAGTGATCTCGGTTACTTTTTTTCCTTTATCATCTTTCCAGTCTTCTGCTTCTTTATAAGTTTCTAATTCTTTCTTCAGGGTTTCCAGTTGAGCCGTTGTATCTTTCATTGTATCAACTAAACCTTGAAATTCTTTTCCCAGCACATCCGGAGCCTTCAGTTCCTGATGAGAATACATCATGATTGTAGGAGTGAAAGTGGGTGAAATTCCAGAAAACTGAGAATTAGCAGCTGCATTTTTCACAAATTCTTCCATCTGAGTTAATGAATTCTGGAAATTTTTGATAAAATCCGATTGAGCATCATCCATTTTTACCACTTTATTATTAAAGGAAATAATATCTCTATTGGTATCTCCGGAATTGACACTGAAAGGGTTTACCTGTTTGGTATCATTCTGCGAAAGTTTTTCTTTCATCTTTTCCAGCTTATCACATGAGATGACAGAAAAACTCAGGAGAAGCATTCCTGCAATAATTATTGATCTTTTCATAATTCTTTATTAAATTGTAATAGGTGTTTTTATCTGATTTTCATATTCACATCTTCAAGTTCGTTGGTAATCTCCTGCATCATTTTTTTACTGAAAGACTGTGATATTAAAGGACGTTTAAGATTTGATACATTTTTAAAATTAGCATACAAATAACACCCTAAAGGAATAAATGCCAACCGGAATGTTTGCAGCTCAAAGCCTTCAAAATCCTCTAGTCTGTACAAAAATTCCTTTCTGTTCAATCCGCTGTTTATTACCGTAAGAAGCTTATTTTCAGGATCAAAATTAACCTTTGAAGGAATAAAAGAAATAATGGTGAGCAATAATGAAAAGATTAATAAAAAAATCCCCGTTTTCAGATAGCTTGTATTTATGAGAATTACTCCTGAAATACACACCCAGGCAACTACTATAATATGTTGAAATGCAACATATTGTTTCACCTGATATCCAGCACCTTCTTTCTTTAAATGTTTAAAGTCTTCCATATCCAGAAATTTCAGACATTATCCGATAAAAGAAAATTTATCTTCACACATTTTCCCAATCAAAGGCAAAGGTTTTTCAACATCATTCGCAGCGTTAATAATTCCGATAATCATCAGTATCAAAGGGATGAAACCGAATATCCCAAGAATCCCGATTTTGGTAACCATCAATATAATATTGAGAATGATGGATAGTACAATAGAAAAAAGGATTAATCCTAATGATTGTTTCAGATGGTATTTTAAAAGGCCGTTTGATTTTTCTTTTCCGATAACGAAGGAAATTAACCACCCGATAAGAGTAATGTAAGACAGGATTGATAATGTTTTGTTGTCCATAACTGTAAAATTTTAAATTAATATTCTTTGATTTTTTCTGATCCAAAATTGCAACGGAAAAACATCTCTACATTATTTTTTGCAACTACAAAACATCTTCAACTCAGATTAAAGATGACTACAAAACGTCTACAAAAACAAATAAACATCTAACTATCAATCATTTAAAAACAATACTCATTTCTACTTTTTCAGAGCCTAAATTGAAAGATGTCTACAATTTTTGTACTTTCACCCTATGAAACTGAAGTACTCACTCTTATACTGTATACTTTTTATCTGCACTTTATATCCTGCACAGAATACATTTATTGATGGTCTTAAAAACCAATTGAATGAAGATCACATTTCTTCTGCAGAAAAATTCAAAATTTACAATGAACTTACTGAATATTACAGAGTCAGTGATCAATATTCTACAGCTGAAAAATATGCTCAGCAACAGCTGGAATTTGCTAAAAAGGAAAAAAATTACGCTGAAGAAGCCAAAGCTCTTACGCAAAAAGGAATTATTAAGCTTAACCAGTCTGAGTATGATAAGATTCCACCTATTCTGGATGCGGCTAATGCAATTGTTCAAAAGAGTAATAATAAAACTGCTGAACTATATGCCAGCTATCTGAATATCTATTATAGAAATGTTTTTGGTGAGCCTGAAAATACAATCAAGCTGATTCAGAAAGTGCTTCCACTCGTTGAGAAGCAGCCTTCCGAAATCATGTTAAATGCAAAGCTTAATTATCTTCTCTACGGAATTTATACTGAATGGAATGATGCTGAAAATGCCACTAAATATGCAAAAAAATCTATTGAGCTTGCAGAAAAATCAGGAAACAAAAATTTACTCAGTTCTACCTATTCCGCTCTTGCTGTCTGCTACTCTTTTCAATATGAAAAAAACGGAAATTTAAAAGATCTGAAACCGGTCATAGAAATGTGCAAAAAAGCTGTTGGCTTGTACCATCAATTTCCAGGTCATGTTTCAGCCCATGTACAAGCAATGGCATTGCTGAATCTTATTAATTATTATTTAAATTATCCCGTTATAACTCCTGAAATCCGCGAGGAAATTCAGAATAATGCCAACGAAATCCTGACTCTCACACAGCATACAACTCTAAACCAGGGAATTCAGGCAGGTGCGCTTGGTGTTTTGAGTAATCTGGCTTCACGGGATCAGAATGATGCTTTATCAGAGCAATATCTTTTAAAAGCAGAACAGATTCTTCTTACGCAGCAGCCGGTTTATTACCATGTCATGATCAATGTGGTGAAAGACCTTGCCCAGCTGTATGCAAAACAAAAGAAATATCAGAAAGCGTATGAATACGAATCAAAACTAGCAGAATACAGCAATCTTCTCTTTGACGAAGGACAGGCTGAAACGGCAAAAAAACTCGAAGCTCAATACCAATCTCAGAAAAAAGAATCTGAACTCAGATCTCTTACTGAAAAAACAACCAGTCTGAAAAAAGAGAAACTGCTTTACATTGGTTTGGGAATAATTGGATTAATTGGTGCTTTCTTTATGTTCCGTTCTTATCATTTCAAATTACGATATTCTATAGAAAGGGAAAATAAGCTTGACACAGAAAAGCATGAAGCAGAAATGCAGATTAAGCTTCAGCAAGAGGAGCAGGCAAGATTAAGAGCTGAGCAGGAACTTCTTACCCTTCAACAGCAAAAACTGCAAAGCGAAGTACTGGCCAGCCAATTGCATATTCAGCATAAAAATGAAGTTCTTCAACAGCTTCAGACCCAGCTTTCTGATACAGATATTAATATTCATCAGATGGTAAAAGAAGAAAGCCGTGTGGATAACGATTTTGAAAAGATCAGATTCACCATTCAGGAATTGCATCCGGATTTCTTTAAAAGTATCAATGAAAGGGCGAAACAAAAACTCACTGCTCTGGATTTGAAATACTGTGCCTATATTTATCTTGGCATGGATACAAAACAAATTGCCAACCTTCTCAATGTAGAACCTAAAAGCGTAAGAATGACCAAATACCGTTTGAAAAAGAAGTTCGGGCTGGATGAAAACACTGCTTTGGATTCTTTTTTTCAGGGTGTATTTTCTGAATAACCACAAGTATACTTTACCTTAATATTAAACTCCATAAGCTTTTCAACATCGGGTTGAAAAGCTTCATTTTTTATAGCTCAATATTATCTATCCTGATTAATTTATCTGAAACCAATACTTTTTTGTGGAAATTCACAAAGCGACTACATCATTTTTGAACAGAAAACCATTACTTTTTCACGAAAAACATCATTAAAACATGCAAATTTCTTTCAAAATGAATGAATTACCATGTTATTTCTAATGTTAAATTCATTCATTTCACCATATTGTACAATAGAATATCTTACTCTATAATATGCTATTACATTCCTAAGCTTTCTTAACATTTTCAGAGTTCACTTTATACTTTTCAATATTTAAAATATTTCACCAAACCTTCTCATATATGCACAACTTGCATAAGCATATTTGTACACAAAATATACAAACCACTTACACATTTTATCCCAATGAAGTGAACTGAATATTTATAGATTTGAAAACATCAACGTTGACGGAATGCATTCTACATCTTTGTATGTATGTGTACAGTACATAAAAATATGTAAAGTATTCACTCCCAATGTCAGGGTTTATATGGCACAAATGATTTACACAACACAACAAAAATTATCAAAATGAAAAAATTAAATGGAATGAAGAGTGGCTTCTCTTCTACAGAAAACAAAAAACTACAAAGAAAAGATTTAAAATCTATTTTAGGTGGAGATGGTTATAAATATGTAGAAACAGATTGTGGTTCTACATGTTATGATAAAGAGACTTGGAAAGATGGAGTTCATATCAGTACTTTAAAAATCGATACCAGTCTTAATTAATATTATCACAGATAGAGGGTTATCCCTCTATCTCTTTTATCAGATCATATTCGTTAGAGGATTTATGAAAAAAGATATTTGGAACTATACTTCATATGCTTTAATAGTTATATTTTTTACTCTTACAGCTTGTAAGAGCAGAAATTTAAACTATATAACCTATTATAATAAAATCAATAAAATCGACAGTATATTTCGTTTTCAAAAGGATACAATATTTACGATCAAGCAGTACAAAAAAATATTCAGACAATACCCTCCCAAAAACCAGGACCGGAGAGAAGAATATGAAAATTACATAAAGCTTGCAGATCAACATCACAAAAATTTCGGAGGGAAGAAAAGTCTTTACAAGCTTATTCCGTTAGTTGCACCTAATTGGAAATATAAAAAGCAAGACTCCGGCTTCATACAACTCTATCAAAAATATGGTATTGGCAGGCAGGAAATGGAATTGAAAGTTGAGGAATGGAAAAAAAGACTTAATCAAAAACTTGTAGATTCTTTTACAGTTGCGTTTAAACGTGATCAAGACAGTCGTATTTATTCAAATTATGCAGATATCAATAAAAATGATAAAAAGAATGCTGAACTTCTGAAGTGGATGTTTGAGAACTATGGATTTCCAGACCTGCAAAAAATAGGTTTATGGAATGGTGATTTTTTTATGCCCTCCGGCCCCATGTTACTTCATATGGCCGATTATGAAGAGTATTACCCATATTTGAAAATAAAAGTATTAGAGTATGTAAAATCAGGTGAATGTCCCCCAAGAGACTACGCAGCTATGATAGATAGAAATAATTTACACCATAAAGTACCTTATACTTATGGCGTTTATCAAGGTTATGAAAATATAAAAGATTCTGCAACCGTCAATCGTAATCGCAAAAGCATTGGGTTGCCAAGCTTAAATCATGCTCAGTTGATTACAAAAGATTTCTTCAAAAAAATAAAAAAGAAAAATTGATACTCATTATTTCTCAAAATAACGAAATAACCACTACAGAAGTCATTAAATGGCTACTAAAATTGGAGAAAAGCTTTATCCGGGTGCATGAAGAGGAAATTTTTGATATTAAAATCAAAGAAAGACGGATTTATCTAGAAAGCCCGAGAAATTGTTTTTTTATTGATGAAATTACCAGTATATGGTATAGAAGAGGTGGATTGAAGTTTAACCGTCTACATTATAAAAATGAAGCAATTAATCTCAATATGAATGAATATCAACACTGGCTGGAAGATTATATAATTAAGTTTTTAGAGTCAAAAAAACATATCAATAAACAAAGCAATAGTGATATCAATAAACTTCTCGTGCTTGAAGCGGCTCAAAAGGTTGGATTAGATGTTCCGTCTTACTTCCTGGCTGACACAACAGATGATGTTACTTTAAACAAAACAATCATCAAAACCATTGGTGGAAATCCGCGAATGGAAAACATACTCAAAGATTCAAGCGGTATGATGTATACAACAATTGTTCAAGAAAATGAAGACGAAAATTTTTTTATCACCTTCTTTCAGGAAAAAATTGAAAAAGACTTCGAGATCAGAAGCTTTTATCTAAATGGTAAAGTTTGGTCTACAGCCATCTTTTCGCAAAATGATAATCAAACTAAAATTGACTTTAGGAAATATAATGATGAAAAACCAAATAGAAAAATCCCTTATAATCTTCCGAAAAATATTGAACAAAAAATACATCTGCTAATGCAGTCATTAGATCTTAATTCCGGTTCTCTTGATTTCGTTAAAAATGATAGTAAATATTATTTTTTAGAAGTCAATCCTGTAGGCCAGTTTCTGGGAATGTCAGTAATGTGTAATTATTTATTGGAAAAAGAAATAGCTGATTATTTATGAAAAGAGATTTTACTAATAAAGAAAAGCATAAACTGCCTCTCACCTTTAAATATATTGACATTGTAAAAAGTAAAAGCCGTGAGAAAAAGCATTTTAGCATCACCATTCCTTGTGAAAAATATTATACGGATTCTTATGCTAAACTTAATCCTTATAAATTTCTGACAAGATTGCTATGAAATACTTTAATCTTTTCTCAACAATTCTCATTACAAAAGGAGCCAGCAGAATTCTTATTTCAGACCTACAGAGAAATGTATCTGAACTATATCCTTTGGAATTATACGAGATGATAGAAGAAATGAAAAATCATTCTCTTGAAGACATCCTAAGAGATTATGATGAAGAATCCAGGCCGATTGTTCAGGAATATATTAATCTGCTGCTGGAAAAAGAATATGGATTTGTTACTGAAAACGATTGGGACAGGAACTTCCCTCCTCTTTCTTATGAATATCATGAGCCCAGTGCTATAACAAATCTCTTTATCGAAATGGAAGATATTGAGCTGCTGAAAAAAATAAAACCTTCTGTAGAAAACCTTGGCATTAAACATTTGGTTATTTACAGTTTAAAACCATTAACAATAGATGAATTCATAGAAATTGATGATATTTTTAAAACCTCAGTGCTGTCAGGAATAGAAATTTTTTCCCCGTTTCATCAGGAAACCAATCTATCTTTTATACAGGCTCTTCACAAAAATACAGTCAGAATATACAGTCTCATTTTCTACAATTGTTCGAAACCTCCTTTCAAAGCTAAAGATGAATACAGATTCTCGCTTAATTTTCTAAAAGATGACCTGAAAATATCTGCCTGTGGAAAAGTGGAACTGAAATATTTCAATACCAACCTTCCAAAAGTACTGGAAGCAATGAACCACAATTCCTGCCTGTATAAAAAGATGGGTATTGACCGAAACGGCACCATTAAAAACTGCCCGCTGATGGTTGAAAGCTTTGGAAATATCCATAATCACAGTCTTGAAAAAGCAATCACCCAGAGTGATTTCAAAAAATATTGGGATCTGACCAAAGACAATATAGAAATCTGTAAGGACTGCGAGTTCCGTTATGTCTGCACAGACTGCAGGGCATACACCGAAAATGCAGAAAAAAGCAAAGAAGGCCTGAATATATCAAAACCTCTGAAATGCGGTTATAATCCCTATACAGGAGTCTGGGAAGACTGGACAAAAAATCCTTTGAAGCAAAAAATTTTTCATTCATTAGAACTCAGATAGTGTTTCTCATCCCCTCTTATATCCAAGAGCGGCTTTTAAATTGAATTTAAAAGCCGTTCGTCTTATTATAAAGTGATTATATTCTTATTTGAAAAACTTCCATTTCGGAATAATGGCCAGCATTCCGAATCCTGTAAACAGGAAAAGGTTGGTAACATCTGTATACAGGAATGTAGACAGGTAATAATTGTGCATAAAGAAGTGCATCACCAGTAAAGCCGGGAACATGAAGATTCCTATTTTTCTGTAGAAGAACATCAGTACCAGTCCAATCATCATTAATACATCAATTGAGAAAATAACGTAGAAATACCACCTCGGGATCTCCAGATATTCATGCTGCAGATATTCATCCACATCTATTCCAAGCCCCATTATAGTAAACAACATCAGGGCTGCAAATGCCAGTACAAATCCCCATCCTTTCTTCGGATCTTCGTCAAAATAACTGTATTCTTCCATACCTACAAAAATAAAGAACTTATGAGAAATTTCATAAGTTCTTTTATAATTATTCGTTTAAAATTTGACTTATATAGAGATAGCGTTGATCAATCTATTTTTGTCACTTAAGAATTCTTCCATAGAGATCATACTTTCAGTTCTCATTACGTCCTGAATGTCGTCTATCTGGTAAATAATTCTTTTAGCATCATCCGTGTTCTTAGCTCTTACTTTACAGAAAATATTATATTTTCCGGAAATAACGCTAGCTTCAATGACGTTAGGTAAAGTTGACAATTCTTTCAATACTTCCTGAGTACGGTTTGATTTTGTCAAAAGGATCCCTATGAAAGCTGTAAAGTGATAGTCCAGCTTACCATAATCGATATTAAGAGATGATCCCAAAATAATACCTGCATCTTCCATCTTTTTCACTCTTACGTGAATTGTTCCAGCAGAAACATCCATCTGCTTTGCAATTTCAGTAAAAGGCATTCTTGTGTTTTCTACTAAGAAATCAAGAATTTTCTTGTCTATTTCGTCCAGTTGATAGTTCATATTAGTTAAATTACAATTTCTTTAAAAAATCTATGTATTTTTTGCAAATTTACGAAAAATAATTTAACTAAAAAATATATATCAAATATTAACAATAATTAACACAGATGATAAAAATCATTAAAATATTCTGATTATTTACCATTTGATTTTATAGAATCTGTTTTTATTTCACCTTTTGCACCTGAAGTTTTTTTGTCTTTTTTCTTCTTTTTAAACAAAGAATTGAAGCTTTTACTCCACACAACCCCTCCTCCATAGGCTTGATTCGCAGAGCCGTTTGTACTCACCATACCCATACCAATATTGGTAGGTTTAGAGTATCCTCGTATGATTAAACTTCCATCATTCTTTTTTGAAAGATCATATTCTACAGACCCTTCTCCGGAAAGGTAGTTATTCTGTGTATTATCTGTTTTCGACAGAGGAATTCCTAATCCAGTCTTAATATTAACTCTAGGAGAAACCGCTACACTTACTCCTGCATTGGCTCTGTCTCCGACGGTTGAGTTCTGGTCTCCTTTTACATAATTAAGGTCAATCTGAAATTCATTACTCATTGTATTAAGAACAGATCCCAGCTGCTTAAGAAGCATGTTATACCCTTGCGATTCTGCAACGTTACCTACATTTACTTCAACTCCACCACTATTGGATACGTTAAAGGTGCTCAACAAAAGAACTGAACCGAATTGAAGTACTTTCTCTCCTTCCTGACTCATTTTAGCAGCCAGTGTTTCTCTTACCTGACTGGACACATCCATAGCCGTTACATTCAGATCAATCTGAGGGTCTACTAAAGATTGGGTAATATGAGCCTGTAATAAAACACTGATAGGCTGTAGTTTTCCCATACTCAGATATTCCCCAACATTGGCTACCATCCTAATATAATTGGCATTAATATCCAGTGCCGGCTTCATAGCGTCACCATCCCACCTGATACTACTGTTTCTTTCGATCTGGAAGGTCTTGTTAAGAATCGCTTTAGATACAAATGTTCCATTGTCTACTTTATAGGTACCGCTCATGGCGATATTTCCCTGTCTGTTCATGTGGAACCTCAACGGATCTGCAGAACCTTTTACAGTAATATTTCCTACATCATCTCCTACCAGTACATTTACAGTAGTTCCTTTATCTACGGCCAGATTGAAATCAATATTCATATTGGCTCCTGTTTTCTTCTTTTCTTCCAGTGTAATCAGACCGTCTTTTCCTTCTTTCAGGAACCTCAGCATTTT
This sequence comes from Chryseobacterium sp. S90, assembly GCF_047444895.1. Classification (NCBI taxonomy): domain Bacteria; kingdom Pseudomonadati; phylum Bacteroidota; class Flavobacteriia; order Flavobacteriales; family Weeksellaceae; genus Chryseobacterium; species Chryseobacterium sp. S90. The sequence goes on from NZ_JBLGCX010000006.1 coordinate 139,482, forward strand.
AAATTCTTCAACATTGGATGTAGAACTGGAATTAAAGGTAAAGGTACTTCCGTTAAGTGCCTTCATATTAGGGGTTGTAATACTTAATCCAGAAACAGGTCCATCCACATAAAGATCTCCCTGTCCGTAAACTCTTCCCCAGAACAGGTCGAAATCTTTTTGAGTAGTATTAAGCATCAACAGATTGTCTGCCCTCATTACGAGAGATACCCCCATTGAAGAAAGGGTCTCAAACTGGATCGCCCCGGAAATATTCCCTTTAGAATTGGTTCTTCCATCATGTACTTCAATATTGTTGAGGATGGCTAATCCTTTGGTCAGTTGAATTACAGTGTCATCAAATGAATAATCTACTCCGGTAAACAAAAGCTTTAATCCGAAATCTTTTAAAGCAATATCACCGCTATAGTCAAGATTGCTGAGTTTTCCGTTGATTTTAAGGTCTCCGGTTGCTTTTCCTCTCAGGTTTGCAAAAACAGTCTGTACAAACTGCTGAGTAAATGACAGGTCAAAATCACGCATTTCTGCCGTAAGATCAATGATCGGAGAAGAAGTGTTATTGTTAACAGTTCCTGTCAGATTAAGACTATTATTCCCAAGAACACCCGCAGAATGTACTTTTACATCAATATCATAAACGTTCAGTGAGAAACCATTGGTGGCAGAAATAGAGATATCTCCCATATCATTGCCGTTCATCTTGATATCATCAATATTAAGATCTACCAGTGGCTGAAGTGTACTTTTATCCATCTTGATCTTGACACTTCCGTTGGCAAGACCCTTGATATCCATTGTATTTCCTCCGGACTGCATTTCCAGAAGTTTTTCTATTGAAAAGTCGTTGATATCGGCATCCAGATAAAAATCTTTTGCCGATTTAAACTGTGCTTCTTTAATAAACAAGGCACTTTTATCGGAATAAACCCTTAAGTTTCTGATATCAAAATCTCCGGTATTCCTTCTATAGGTAATGGAATGATTGAGTTCCGGACTTGTATCTATTGCCCAGGTCACTTCATTGAATTTTACTTCCGTAGGCTCAAATCTGAACACGTAATCTCCGGCTGCATCGGTAGACTGATCTACATTAATAGCGTATTCTTTAAGCTTTTCATTAATTTCATCATCAGGGCTTCCATGCTTGAATACGGTAGCTAAATGAAGGGTATTTCCATTCTCATTATTCCCTTTAAGTTCAAAATCTTTGATGACATTTTTGTTATAAACTACCCTATTAATCCTTGCATACAATTGCTGGTTAAGGTCAGCTGTGTTAATTCTCACTTTAACACTATCCACCATTGCACTGTCTCTGTTAATGTTCTTTCGGTCATTAACTTTATAATCAGGATTGGAATCTGCCAGCGCTTTATCAGCATCTGTAATTTCTTCTTCCTTCGTCATCATATATTTTAAAGAAGCAGCATCCAGATTCAGAATCAGGTTGTTTGAATTTCCGTCATATTCACCTTCTACAATAGCTCCCTGAGGAAGTCTAAGCTCCGGTAAAAAGTAATTGACCAATCCCTGTTGAACATCAAACTTCAGGGCAAAATTCTGTCCGCGGTATAATTTTCTCGGCGGTGGTCCCACCAATATTTTTCCGACTCCGTTTTCTACCATTCCTGCAAGATCTGCCAGGCTGTATCTTCCCGATATCTTCCCTGTGGCAGCTCCCGGAGCATCCACATCAATCACACGGCCTCCTGCTTCTACAAAGGTTTTTAATTTAGCATTCGGAATATTATATTTTTGAGTTGCAGTAGCAAAATTCAGATTGTTGGCATTAACGTCCAGCGTAAGATCATTAATGGAAGACATGGCCATCTTTCCTTCAACCTGACCGCTTACCACCTGGCTGCCAGGCTTATTGGTAAAATAGTTCATATTCAGGTAGGTGACATCTGCGTTGACATCCATAGCCACTCTTGAAGTACTGAAATCTATTAATCCTTTTATTGTAGCTTTTGCCTGCTCATCATTAACGGTAATAAGTCCGTTGTATTTTTTATGATCCAATAATCCATCCAGATACAGATTATTGATCGTTTTATCCATAATTTCAACGCTTGCAATCTGAGATTTAGTGGTCAGACGCATCGTATTTACATCAAAGCTTTGCCCGTTAAGATCAAATTTACCGGAGATCAAGCCTACCGTTTTATTCTTTGTAATAACAGATGTATTAAGATCTTTTACATCAAGATAACCGGAATATTTAGGCATTGCGGTGCTGTAACCCGATAATGTAAGCTTGGAAATTTTAGCCTGCCCTATTCCTGTCATTAAATTCCCACTGTCCACATAGATCTGATCCGGATTTACTCTTGCTGTTCCATTATACTTTAATTTCCCGAAATCATCAGCAAAGTTCTTCATCTTTTTAGAGATAAAGGATGGCATCATTGCTTTTAAATCTTTGTAAGTAAAATCTGCAGAAAGATCTTTTGTTTCGATGGCAAAATGTCCTTTCAGCAGGTTATCAACCTTCATCGTTTTGGTTGCAATATTCACATCAGGATTTCTGATCAGGAAATTCTCCAGATGGAACTTATTTAAAGGTCCCGTCATCGTCCCTGAAAGATTGAACGGTTTTATATTATCCCAGTTCGTCACAAAATAGCTGATGTCATAACCACTCACCTGGCTTCCCTGTTGAATATTCATATCCCATCGTACTCTGTCAGCAAAATCTGACCATGATCCGTCATGAAGATTAAATTTAATATCCCCCTGAAGTAAGGTATGATCGGTATTCAGTGTAAGGTCTTTCAATGACAAAAATTGTTTCGTTAAAGACAGTTCTGTTGAAAAAGTATCCACAATATGAGATTTCCCCCATCTTGAGGTCACAAAGGACATATTATTAATCAAAGCCGAAACATTCGGTCCGTTGACTTTTACATTCGGTGCTTTTAAGTTGAATTGTGTTGCCGTTAGCCATTTTCCCTGTTCTCCGGGAGAATTTTCATTGACGATTGAAACTTTAGAATCAATAATCTGTACTCTGGAATTCAGCTGAAAAGGAGGTTTGTTCGGATTTCTTTTCTTTCCGTCATCAAAGAGTTCTGTAAATCTTACAAAATTAGATATGCTGTCTCCTTTATAGGTAATTACTCTTACTTCGGCATTAACGAGAGTCAGTGAATTAAAGCTTAAAGAATTGCTTTTTCCTGAAATAGCATTCACAGCAAGAGATATCCAGTCTGAATCTGCACGGAATTCGCGGGCTTTAATAAAATCAAATCCTTTATAATCTTTTACTTTTAAACCTTTTATCGTTACATCTCCAAAGTAGTTAACATCCACACTTTCTGTGGAAAACCCTGATTTGAAATCTTTATTTACGATCTGAAGAGCCTGATCTGCCGCCCATTGTTTTGTCACCGGAAGATTGATGACAACCAATATACCTCCTACCAGAAATAAGCCAAGCCAAAAGAGAATCAAGAGAAGTTTTCCCCACCAGGTATAGCTGGTAACATCTTTCATCGCCTGTTTTCCAAACTCTTCAGCCGTTTCCACAGGATGATGTATGGCATCTGAAGCCAGCTCAGATGCTTCTTTTACTGTCTCCCGAACTTTTTCTTCTACATTTTCGACAGTTTTCTGTACCTGATCCCCTAGGTTTTCAGCTACCGATTTTTTATTCTCATTCTCGTTATTATTCTCTAACTTTGCCATTATTATGAGCGACTCTATAATTTTAGGTATTGAATCGTCCTGCGACGACACCTCAGCAGCTATCATCAAGGGAAATTCTATTCTTTCAAACATTGCCGCGAACCAGGCCATCCATAAAGAATATGGTGGTGTTGTCCCTGAATTGGCTTCACGGGCCCATCAGCAAAATATTATCCCCGTTGTTGAAAAATCTTTTTCTAAAGCAAATATACAACAAAATGCTATCTCTGCTATAGGATTTACTCGCGGACCGGGACTTTTAGGATCTCTTCTTGTAGGAACATCATTTGCTAAGTCTTTGGCTATGAGCCTGAATGTACCATTGATCGAAGTAAATCACCTTCAAGCCCACATTCTGGCCCATTTCATCGAAGATGCAAATCCTGTGCCGCCTACTTTTCCATTCTTATGTCTTACGGTAAGTGGCGGACATACCATGATTGTACTGGTAAAAGACTATTTCGACATGGAAATCATTGGTAAAACCATTGACGATGCCGCAGGAGAAGCTTTTGATAAAATCGGAAAGATTTTTGACCTTGACTACCCTGCCGGACCTATCATTGACAGACTTGCCAAAGAAGGGAATCCTGATGCGTTTAAATTCAACAAACCAAAGCTGGAAAACTATGATTATTCTTTCAGCGGTATTAAAACTTCGGTATTATATTTCATTCAAAAGGAAGTCAGAAAAAATCCGGATTTCATCAAGGAAAACCTAAATGATCTATGTGCATCTGTACAGAAATCCATCATTGAAATCCTGATGAATAAACTTGAAAAAGCGGCTCAGGATCTTAACGTCAATAAAGTTGCTATTGCAGGTGGTGTATCTGCCAATTCTGCTCTGAGAAAAGCAATGGAAGATAACAAGGAAAAGCTGGGCTGGAGTATCTTCATTCCTAAGTTTGAATATACCACAGATAATGCTGCGATGATTGCCATGGTAGCAAAACTGAAGTTTGAGAGAGGTGAATTTACAGATTTGAGAACTTCGGCAACGGCAAAATACGATTTATGAAAATACTCTTAGAAGAAAAAGTACTGGGCACGCATTCTAAAAAGAACTCAAAATATTACTGGGTATTAGAAACGGTTACAGGAAAAAATGAAGATGCAGAAAATGCCTTAGATTACTTTCCATCAAGTTCTGAAACAGGATATATTCAGGATATAAAAGAGGAAATTATAAAAAAAATAAATTCTGAACATCTTTTCAGTTTTCCTTATACTCCAAAAGAAGGAGATTATTTATCGATCAAGAATAATTTGAGAAAACAGGAATACTTAAATCTGATTTTCATCAACAATATCTGGATTGAAGAAATATACATGTGTTCTTACCGTGAATGTGATACAGACATATACACAACTATAAAAACAGGAGTTGCATTCTTAACTCAGGATATATGAAACTATTTTACGGAGAAATAACAGATCATCAGGTCATCATCCATGACGAAGAACAGCAGCATATTGTGAAAGTGCTTCGTATGAGAGATGGTGAGGATATTCATGTGACGGATGGAAAAGGGAAACTTGCTTCCGGAAAACTGGTTATAGAAGGTAAAAAAGCAGGTATTGATGTTTCTGAGATCAAAGAAAATCTGCCGGAATTCACTCCCAAACTTCATATTGCGATTGCTCCCACCAAGAATATTGACAGGATTGAGTTTTTTGTGGAGAAAGCTGTGGAAATGGGCATTTCGGAGATCAGTATTATCGTAACCGAGAAAACGGAACGTAAAAATATTAATATTGATAAAATCAGGAAACAGGCTGTTGCTGCATCGAAGCAAAGTCTGAGATTTCATTTTCCGGTCATCAATGATGCTGTAAAACTAACGGACTTCCTGAAAAACACTGATCCGGAACATACTTTTGTAGCACACTGTCATGAGAATCTGGAAAGAATTGATCTTAAAAATATTCCTCAACTGAAACAGCTTACCTTTTTAATAGGCCCTGAAGGTGATTTTTCTGAAAAGGAAATTGCATTTCTGGCAGAAAATAAAGTAAAGGCTGTCTCTCTCGGAAATCAAAGGCTCAGAACGGAAACTGCAGGAGTTTTTGTAGCCGCATGGAATTATTATAACATGATATAGATAACAAAAAGAGAAGGCACTAAACCTTCTCTTTTTATTTCTGAATCTTATTTCCAGTCAATATTATTTTCTCCCAGATATTTATCAAAGATCTGCTGTCCGCTTCTGATTGAATTTACAGTCCAGAGAATTTTCATCCTTAAAAGTTTTTCTTCATCCAGTTTATAATCAATATCAGATTTTATAAGCTTTTGTTTCAATTCATACATACAAATTGAAGCTGCTACCGAAACATTAAAACTTCTCGTAAAACCATACATCGGAATTGCCAGTGTCTCATCTGCAAAGTCTAAAATTTCCTGAGACACCCCTTCCATTTCAGTTCCGAAAACCAATGCAATCGGCTCTGTAATTTCATATTCAGGCAGCATTTTAGCATTATTTTCTAATGAAACCACCACAATTTTATATCCCCTGTCTTTAATACTCTGAAAGGACTCCATATTCCGGGGAAGTTTTTCTACCTCAACCCAGGTATCTGCGCCTTTTGTTACCCTAAGATTGGGTTCAAAACTATATTCTTCCTGTAAAGCGACTACTTTATGAAAGCCGCAAGCCTCCACAGAGCGTACAATTGCTGCTGCATTTCTAAACTGATAGACATCTTCTACAACCGGAAGCACAAAGTCTGAACTTTCCTGCGAAAAATGTTCAATTTTTGCCAGTCTTTCTTCGGTTAAAAACTGTTTTAAATATTCATAAGTCTGTGCTAAATCACTCATCTGCATTTAGTTATTTTTTCCAATAGCTCAATGTAACGCCCACAATTACCATCTTATTTTTATAAAATTTCGATCTAAGCGTTTCATTCATTTTCAAATCTTTGCAAATTAACGTAATTTTGACCTATGAACCCTAATCGGGCTCCAATTCTTAATTAAAAATAGTACATGAAGCGAAAAGTCCTGCTCATCTATACCGGTGGAACCATCGGAATGGAAAAAGATTATGAAACCGGAAGTCTCCGTGCCTTTGATTTTGGTAATATATTTGAAAAGATGCCTGAAATGAGGCTCATGGAATGTGAAGTCTTTGTTCATCCTTTCGCCAAACCACTGGATTCATCCGATATGGGACCTGAAGAATGGAGGATTATCGCCAATTATATTCTTAAAAACTATAATGACTACGACGGATTTCTGATTCTTCACGGAACTGACACCATGTCTTATACGGCATCAGCATTAAGCTTCATGTTAAAAGGATTAAGAAAGCCCGTCATCATGACCGGTTCTCAGCTTCCGATTGGTGATCTGAGAACAGATGCCAAGGAAAATCTTCTGACCAGCCTTTATTATGCCAGCCTTTATGAGAATGATGAAGCAGTCATTCAGGAAGTTGCCATCTATTTTGAATACAAATTATTAAGAGGAAACAGAACGTTGAAATATTCTGCCGAGTATTTTGATGCGTATGCAAGTCCAAACTACCCTATTCTGGGGCAGTCTGGAGTTCATTTGAATATTCTTAAAGACAATCTGTTCCGTTGTGATCCTGAAGTAGAATTCCATGTAGATGAACATATTTCCGAAGATATTTTATTCTGGAGAATTTTTCCGGGAATGCACTTAAGTCATTTCAGGGAAATTCCTAAAATGAAGGTGCTTATCCTTCAGGTATTTGGTTCCGGAACCATTTTCAGCAGTGCAAAAACCCAGGAAACACTTCAGGAAATCCGAAATAACGGAACGGAAATCGTAGTGGTAAGCCAGTGTATATCAGGAGGTATTTCATTCGGAAAGTATGAAAACAGTAATATTTTTTCCAGAATCGGAGCGATCAGCGGAAGAGACATGACTGCGGAAACAGCTATTACCAAAGCAATGCACCTTATTGACAACCCCAGCTACCCTGGAAGTTTTGCTGATAATTTCACCAGAAGCCTTTGTGGAGAAATTACGGATTAAATTGCAAGAATAATTTGGATATTAAAGAAATTACACTATTTTTGCAATCTCAAAAAGAGAGGTGTCCGAGTGGTTGAAGGAGCTACCCTGGAAAGGTAGTATACGGGTAACTGTATCGAGGGTTCGAATCCCTTCCTCTCTGCAAAAAAAGTTGAAGCCTGTGCTAATGGAAGCACAGGCTTATTTTTTGGTTAAAATTCTTTACTCATATTCAATTCTTTACTTCATAAGTATTTATACTCAAAGTCATAATTGGTAATTTATACTATACAATATCATTTCTGTTCTTCGTTACTTTGAATTACAATCTAATCAACTAAAATCCAAATCAATATGACATCAACAAGTGTAAATGCAAATTCTTCAGGTCAATTAGTACTTGGAAACGGAGCACAGTTTTGGGTATACCTTTCACCTCAAAACGACACCGCCAGAATGATATCTACATGGCGTGTAACATTCTCACAGGGAAATTGGAGCGATACTATTTCCAGTGAAAATCCAACCAAACAAATTCAGACTCCCAATCTTTCAGGGATCTTTGAAATTAAAGTAGAATTATTGAGCGGATCTACCGGTACATGGCGTCAGATTCCGCCTCAGAGCGGAAGCCATAATGAAATAGGCTGTAATTCTAACTGTGCTTCAATGGTAGGTATTGTTGCTGACAGCACCAATCCTCCTATCGGCGCTATTAATGCCCACTTTTGGACAACATGGGATGCCATGTGTAAGACAGGGCAAAACTAAAATATAAATAAACCAGTCCATAAATCAGATTGCCACAGTATTTTGCGTACTGTGGCAATTTACTATTCTCCGTAAAACATTTTTCAAATGCTTCATGACGAGAAAACTATTGAATCCAGAAATTTGTTTATTTCCTTTTTCACTAAATTCGCTTATTCAAACAGGACTTTCCAATATGTATACATTCAGGGCAGTATTCTCATTGCTATTATTTTCAACATTTTTTCTATTTCCGCAATTGGCGAAAGCCAGTGCCTATTGGATGGAAATTCACGGATCGGGAAAATTAAAAGATCCTGTAAAGGTTCAGGTTTTTTATGGTTTTATTGATGATCTTAGCGAGCGCCACCGAACCACCGGACTGGAATTTCATGAAATCAAAAATTTCCAATTCTTTATCCTGAATGCCAAAGGGAAAAAATCAAAGTTTGAATTACAAATGAAGGAAGACTATTGGGAAGGAACTTTCATCCCTGACCAGGAGGGAACTTACCGGATTTTAGGAATGAATGATCAGCAGCCTGTTCTTCTTCGTTCTAAAAATCCTGCTGAAAATGTACGCCCAATTGATTTTATGTGTAGTGCGTATCATGTCGGGAAACCTTCAGAGATGATGTCGCCAGTTCAATTCATGGATATTATTCTTCAGGAAAAGAATGGCATTTATACTATCTCTCCGTACAGAAACATGAAACCTGTTGAAAAAGGAACTCCCATCAGGATATTTAACCCCGAAAACTGGGAGAAAAACATTTCTATTGACGAAAACCATCAGGCTGTATTTAAACCAACTCTTGCAGGGCTGTATGTAATCCGACAAGACTGGAATGATAATACTCCCGGAACTTTTCAGGGAAATTCCTATGGAAAAATACGTTACCGGAATAATTACTGCCTTTGGATCAACTGATCTTATTTTTGATCATAAAAAATAAAAATCCCGAACATCAGTCCGGGATTTTTTCAATTATAATAATTATTTAAAACTTTAAAGAAACACTTCCAAGAAAACGTGCCGGAGCCTGTGGCGTCAGACGTACAGACCATGCTTTTTCATTGGTTATATTATCGAATTTCAATCCAACTCTATATTTCGGCTGATCGTAGAAAATCCCAAGATCAAACATTTTATAAGATGGGATTATAACTTTCGCTGTTTGCGTATTGGTTTGATAAGAAGAGGAACCCATATTTCCTCCTCCACCTATTCCAAGGCCTTTTAATTTTCCTTCAGAGATCCGGTAGCTGATCCAGAAATTGTACATATTGGCTGGGCCTGATAATGCAGGTCTTAAACCGTCAACAGAAGGATTGGCATTGGTATATTTACTGTCATTATAAGCATATCCCGCCACAATATTGAATCCATCAAACGGATTGGCAGTAATTTCAGCTTCTATTCCTTTGCTTAGCTGTGTTCCGTCCTGTATTGAATAATTGACATCATCAGGGTTGGTTCGTAAAATATTATCTACACGAATGTTATAATAGCTTAACGTTCCTACCAGTCTGTGATTGAAAATATCTGCCTTCACCCCAAATTCCAACTGATTGGCATATTCCGGTCTGAATGTATTTCCATTGATATCAACACCGCTTACGTTATTGAAACCATTCATATAATTTCCAAACAAGGAAACCTTATTTTTCAATATTTCATATACGATTCCCATCTTAGGTGAAAAAGCGGTCTGTCCATAGGGACCTGACTGGGTTCCGCTATTACTTAAACCTCCTTTAATTTCCCCTGTGGTAATATCATAAACTCCTTTAAACTGAAACCTGTCTACCCTCAAACTAGCCATTACCATAAGCTGGTCTGTAATATTGAATACATCCGATACATACGCCGCATAGGTATTGTCACTATTGTTTTCTTTTCTGAAAGCGGAAGTTGCCGTAAGGGCATCGATGATATTCTGATTCACTCTGAAATCCGCTGAAGGATGAACAAAGTTGAATACTTTGGTATTGGTATGATAACGGTCGAAATGATTGGAATTGTTATAATAATCCAATCCCACCACCATTCTGTTTCTGAAACGCCCGATATGGAAATCTCCGATGAAATTCTGCTGGATATTGGTGGCAATAAATGAAGTTGTTCCCACCATTACCTGAGCACTTGCTGTAGAGTCTGTTTTTCCGTTAATCGCGGAAATATATCCTTTGATTGTTGATCTTGCACGTGATAATATAGTCTGGGAAGTCCAGTTTTCTGAAACTTTATAGTTCAGCTGGGCAAAGATATTCATCATCTGCGTTTCATACGCCAGATCATCTCCTAAGAATTTTTTATAATACGGAAATTTCATATCTGCAATAGACTGAGTTTTGTTACTTCCTGTATAAGGATTAAAACGAACAACAGATGTTCCTTTTGCCTGATTAAATTCCACATCAAGAAGAAGCGACATACGATCGTTGATCTGGTAAGAGAAACTAGGTGCAATCGCTAAAGAATTGGTAAACCCGAGGTCCTGAAAACTCTTTTCAAAAGTTCCAGCTGCATTAAGACGGAAAAGAGCAGTTCTATCTTTATTAACAGGAGTATTCACATCTACTGTTAACCTGTTATAGCTCCAGCTTCCACCCACATAGCCTACTTCACCGCCAAAATTATTATAGGGCTTTTTCGTCACTCTGTTGTAGACTCCACCGTAGCTGCTGGCAACACTTTTCCCGAATAATGTAGCTGACGGTCCTTTAATAGCTTCTATACGTTCAAGGTTTACAGGATCAATCACTGAGAATGCTGCTCCTGCCACTCCATTTCTTGCATTAGGCTCTGTTTCAAATCCTCTTGAACGGAATGTTACTCTCCCCTGATTGGCAATCATGGGCACTCCTGCTCCCGGTACATTTTTAGAAATACTTCCCAGATCTACAGCAACCTGTTCCTGAAAAAGTTCTTTTGTCACCGTATTGTATACTTGTGGATTTTCTAAGTTTTTTAAGGGTAATCTTGCTACAAACCCGCTTTCTTTCTTGGAAAATCTGTTGGTGTTTTTCATGATAACCACCTCTTGTATCGCCTGAATATTTTCTTTGATAAGCTGATAGTCCAGTTTTGTATCTTCCCCTGTTTTAACCTCAACAGGAAGACGGATTTCCTTACTTCCCAGAATTTGTAATTTTAGGATATAAGAACCCGCATTAAGATTTTCAAAATGATAATTCCCTTCATCATCTGTCAGGGTTTGTCGATCTGTTTCAAGTAATGAGACTGATATTGCTCTCAGAGGCTGCCCGTCTACCATACTTACTTTTCCATTTATTCCACCATGTAAATCCTGTGCATATAGAGTTGCAAAGCTCAGAAACGAAAAGAAAAGGACGAGCAGCTGCTTAGACCATTGTATCTTGTGATGGATAGGTATATCATTCTGAGGAATAACTCCGGAATGATCCATATGCCCTGATGAGAGCATACATTCATTTGATTGTATCATTTTTTTCAGCCTTATTTAAAATAATTATAAATAAAGGTGCAAAATAACGGAATAGCAAATTCTCCCACAATATTAATTTGAATTATTCTAAATAAATTTTAATAAATATTATATTCTTTCTGAAAATAGAAATAGTAAAACAATTGCATACGTCAACTGTAAAAACTGATTAATCATTAGTTATCCACTTTTCCACAAGTTATTAACATTTTATCCACAATCATTATTTGATTCAAAAAACTCTATTCCTAAATCTATCCTAAATCATCTCTTTATTTTGTCATGTTTTTAAACAGTATTAAAAGTTTTTGAATAAACATTCTATGAACAAAGCCTCTAATTTTGACACCTTAAAGTATTCTCACTGCGTATTAATGGTATTTTTATCCATTTCATGGTTTCGCAGTCATTTAAAACTAACAATAAAGCAGTTACCCATGATGTTGAGCATAAAGAAACTTTTTGCAGGATTATTTTTATTCGGCTTTATCGGTTCAACCTTACAAGCACAGATCAGTCCACCCGGTTTGGGAGATGCCAATACCGCATTCTGGGGAGCCTTTGGAGTAAAACGACAGCTGGATTCTTTAGGGAAGAAACAGGCGTTAAGCTATATTGCCATCGGGCGAAAAAGCAGTCCGGATAATCATAATCTATTTTCAAAACAGGCTATCATTGTCTTGAATCATGAAATTTACCATTCCTTTGCACCACATCAGCAGTACAGCTATGCTTTGAGCTACCGTCGGCAACCAAAATACGAAAGCAACACTCCTTATGATAAAGAAAATACGGAACAGGAATTCAGAGTTTACGGAAGATATGCCTACACTTTTGATCTTGGAAAGAAATGGAAACTAAAAAATACGGTGCGACAGGAGTTTAGAAAGTTTTTTGATGCAGACTTTCATCAAGTAGAGGAAGATTTTCAATTCAGAACGCGTATCAAGAGTCAATTAACCTATAATTTATCTCCTAAAAATAATCAAAAACTGGCATTGAGTGCGGAAGCACTGTTCTCCATCAGCCATCTTAATGAACCTGATCCGCAATGGGGTTCTTTCGGGTATCGTGAAATGCGAATTGCAGCTTACTATATGTTTACAATCCCAAATTCTCCATTTACAGTAGATGTAGGATATATGGATGATCTGATCAGAGACAGCAGAAGTATTCATCATGGAGGCGTTCATTATCTGGCGGCGGACCTTATCTGGAATATTCCGTACAAAAAGAGATAATAAAAAGAATAATTCTATTACACCATATACAAAATCCCAGTCATTGCTGACCAGGACTTTTGTTTGAAACATAAGTTTCTCTGCAATATAATTAAGTATGAATGTTGGTGTAAAATATTAGTTGCACAATGTCAGAAACTGGCGGCTCAACTGCACATTGAATTTGGCTTCAGCTTTGGAACGGGCATAGATAGTTTGCTTAAACGCATGTACCGTCTTCAGTTTCTGATCTATGAATTCGGCAATCTGCACCACAGAGAAAAGAAAGTCTCTGTATACCGCCATACTCACCGTCTGACCATAGTATGGAAGATAAGCTTTCAAAAAAGGAATGGCTTTTTGATGGCGATTGTAGCTGATACAGTATCCTACCCCTTCCATAGAGGTAATAATAGCATAGTGATTAAGATAATCCTGAATATTTTTGGTACCGTCCAAAGCATTTACATTTTTTGAACAAAACTTATTAATCTTATCCAGAATATGCTGGGCATACTCCATCATAGAAATATTTTTAAATTCAAAAACCTGGTTCATTCCATTGGATGAAGAGGTTCCGTTTTCACAATCAATACAGAAAGAAATCCCGATTTTTTCATGATAAGGAAAAAAGCAGTCTTTCACTTCAATGGAAGCATCCGGCTTTAGCATGTCATCTGTAAAATTATAATAGACATACGGACTGTAAAGTTCAGCAAGAGCATTCAGATAATCTGTTTCGCTGGTATTATGATATTCTTCAAACCATTTTTCAAGGTTGTCGTAATAATTACTTTCAAAGTCGTTAAAGTTTAAGTAAAATGGCAATTCCATAGCTCTGTAATTTTGATATGACAAAGCTATATGCGTAATGCGACAAAACTTGACGCAATATATTTTTTTGTAAAAAAGATTTGAAAGATTGTTAAGTCAATGGTCAATTTCTGCTTCGCAAAGTCAATTGTGAAAGATTAATAACGCTAAGGTTCGCAAGGGTTTATTATACTATACAGAATTTATTTGTTCGCAAAGGCACTTCATTCAGCTAGGGTATAAGTTTATCAATTGCTGAGTGAAAAGCCTTTGCAATCGTTTTTAAAAACATTAAAATATCTTAGCGAACTTTGTGTTAAAATCTATGTATATGTATCAAAATTTGCGAGTGCAGCGAATTGACTATTCACCATTGACGTTTATTTGTCGTAATTCTTCATGATGTACTCAAAATAATGAATCATTTTCAGATAGTTTTCAATGCTAAGATATTCATTGGTACTGTGAATACTTTGTTGTTCAGCACTGTTGATCTTAATCGGCATGAACCTGTAGACGTTTTTGCTTACAATTTCATATTTACCGGCATCAGTTCCAGCCATGGTAAGATATGGGGTAACAATAGCTCCCGGATGAATTTCTTTAACTCCGGCTTCTATCATTTTAAAAGCTTTCGTATTGGTTGGAGAAATTGCAGAAGCTTCTCTTGTATTGTCAATTTCCTCTACCTCCACATCAAAACCTTCAGTTGCTTTAGCTATATGATCCCTTACATCCTTCACTGAGTTTCCGGGAAGTAATCTGAAATTAACCACAAATTCAACTTCAGGAGAAAGCACATTGGTACCGTCACTTCCTTTCATCATTGTTAGTGCTGTTGTTGTTCTTACCAATGCATTGGTTGTATTGTTTTTAGTGAGTTGTGAAATTAAAACAGGTTTTAAAAGCCATTGATTGGCTAGTGCCATTCTGGTTGTAAAAGGCATTTCTCCTCCGATATTATTAAAAAACTCTTTAATTAACGGGGTGATCACAGGTTTCATCTGATCATCTTCCAAACGCTGCATGATAACAGCTGCTTTTCCTATAGCACTTTCCATGGGAGGCATTGAAGAATGCCCGCCAAGTCCTTTTACTTTAATTTTTGCGGAAAGAAAGCCTTTTTCAGCACATCCTACAACAGCAACATCTGTATCTATCCCTGCCACATTTCCTTTTCTCATAATTAATCCGCCTTCGTCATAAATCGCATCGAACTTCAATCCTTTTTTCTTAAAATAATCTGCAATCTGAATAGCACCTTTTTGTCCGCCAACTTCTTCATCAAAACCAAATGCCAGATAAATATCGCGTTGTGGAACCTGCTTATTTTTAATCATAGAATTCATGGATTCCATTAAAGAAAATAACATTCCCTTCATGTCTATCGCTCCTCTTCCATAGATCCTTCCATTAGCTACAGCTCCGGAAAAAGGGGCAAAATCCCAGTCTTCCGCTACTTTTGCAACAGGTTCTGCCGGTTTATCATCCGGACGGAATATATTTTCTTCATTATTTTTTATATCAGCATCTCCCGGTGGAACAACATCCATATGGGAAAGAAATAAGATAGGTTCCAGGACAGGATTGCTTCCTTTAAGTCTGAACACCAATCCATACTGATTCACCTCAACATTTTCTGTATTCTGATATACTAAGGGGTAAGAAGCTTTTAAATAAGTTTTGAACTGATCAAAGGGTGCATAGTCAAATTCCCCTAAACTTCCTGTAGAAACGGTTGGAACCTTTATTCCTCCCGACAGCCTCATCACTGCAGAATCATTTTTTATGGGTTTCCATCCTTCGCCTGCTCCGATATTATTTTTTTTAAAAGGATAAGTATATGTTTTAATCAATACTACAGCGGCCAGAATGACAATGATTCCCAGAAGGATTAAAAGAACTTTTTTCATAGCAGATAAGTTTTGTGAGGTGGTTTGATCCTATAAATATAGCAAAGTATTTGGTGCCTAACAATTTAAAACCGGGCTTTTTCAATCAAAACTATTGAATGCTGCTGTTTAAAATTTTAACCTGATCAAAATGGAGCTTCATGTCCCCATAATGAAAGTCTAATCGTCATTAGAATAAAAAAGTATGAAGAATATTCTGCACATTATTTCCAGCGCAAGAGGAGAACAGTCTTATAGTAATAAATTGAGTTCTTTCATCTTAGAAAGACTTTTGCAACAGGGCAATATCAATAAGATTACAGTCCGGGATCTAGTTAAAGACACTCCACCTCATGCTGATGAA
Source organism: Chryseobacterium sp. S90 (assembly GCF_047444895.1). Classification (NCBI taxonomy): domain Bacteria; kingdom Pseudomonadati; phylum Bacteroidota; class Flavobacteriia; order Flavobacteriales; family Weeksellaceae; genus Chryseobacterium; species Chryseobacterium sp. S90. Next base: position 155,672 of record NZ_JBLGCX010000006.1, read on the forward strand.
GTGTCTATTCATGAGTTTTATAAACATCCGGGATTGTATGATGAACAAAGTCAACAGCTTCTTTCATATGCCAATATGATTGTAAATGAAGTGTGTGAGGCAGATATTATTATCATCGGAACTCCCATGTTTAATCTGGGAATTTCCACTCCTTTGAAAGCATGGCTGGATCAGCTGATCCGGGCGGGAGTGACTTATGTTTTTGATGAACATTGGGACCGTGTAGGACAATTTAAAGGTAAAAAAGTATATCTAGCAGTTGCTTCCGGAGGCAGGAGTGCAGAAGGTGCTCCGGATTATGTTTCTGCTTATATCAAAGATGTTTTCAGAAATTATACGGGAATTACTGATGTGGAAACATATCGTATTGAAGGGACTATGGAGAATGGTTTTACAGCGGATTATGAAAGTATTTTAAAAGACTTTGGTACTGCCAATGAACTTTTTTAAAAGTAAATTTTATTGTAAACGCAAAGTTTTCTATTCTTGATTCTGAATATAAGGGAGCTAAGAAGGAATCAACAAGTTGATTGGATGAAGCTTTGGAGCTTTATAGTACTTTGTATTTTGTTTTTAACGCAAAGACGCTAAAGAATTTTATCATGATTTATATTTTAAGGCGCAAGAAAATCAAAGATTTTCAGCAGGGAATTACAAAATGTTCTTGTGCCTTAAAATATGATTATAATTGTTTTAGTACCGTTGCGGTTTCTTTTAATTCAGGATTTCGTTCATTTCGGTGAGAATGATTGGTTTTCCATCGGTGATTACAATGGTATGTTCGTGCTGAGCCATATAGCCGCCTTTATTTCCTACCATTGTCCATCCGTCTTTCAATTCTACTGCAATATTGGAATCAGTGGAAATAAAAGTTTCAATAGCCACCACAGAGTTTTTCTTAAAACGCCTGGAATCAAAACGGTTTTTGTAGTTCAGTAATTCATCAGGCTGTTCATGTAAACTTCTGCCTACCCCATGTCCGGCAAGATTTTTAATAACCTTAAGACCTCTTTTCTTCGCTTCTGTTTCCATTAAATGTCCTATGTCTGCTATTTTCACACCACCTTTTATATTGTCTATAGCTTTTCTTAAAATATCTTTGGAAGCCTCCACCAATTTCTGATGTCCATGAATATCTTTTCCAATGACAAAAGAACCTCCATTGTCTGCCCAATACCCATCCAGTTCTGCAGAAACGTCAATATTGATGAGATCACCTTCTTTCAAAATCCTTTGATCTGTAGGAATACCATGGCAGAATTCATTATCCACACTAATGCACGTCCAGCCTGGGAATCCATACGTCAGATAAGGAGCAGATTTTGCCCCGAAATCTTCCAGTATTTTGGCTCCATACTCATCAAGATCTTTTGTGGTCATACCTGGTTCAGCATACTCCATCATCTTTTTCAAAGTATAGGCAACGGCTTCACTTATTTTTTGCATTCCGATCATCTGATCTTCGGTTGTGATTGACATAGTTTTATTTTGATTGTTATTGAGAATTACAAAGTTAGGAAATTAAAGTTGGGATAAAAAAATACCTATAGTCCAGATTTTTATGTATAAAAATGCAATCGTTTAATTATCTATTTTTGGATAATTCCTTACACTCACACGGTAAGGGTGCTCCTTCAAAATGCTTATCATCAAAATGCAAATAATAGCTTTTACCTTTTCTTTGAATGAGTAATGTCAAACTATCCTTCTTTTTAGAAACATAATCACCTTTCTCAATTTTATTTTTCCATTGATCAAGTATTGGAAGACATATATCCCCGAAGCTCATATATAGATTCATGTGATTTGTTGTATCAGCTACTTCCCCGAAGTATTGTTCTCTTTCTAATACTAGAGGGGCATATTCATCAAGAAATGTTTCTTTTCCTGATTTAAAAAAGTCAGAAATACCTTTTTTATCTGAATTGAAAAATATAAATAGAATCACAAATCCTATAAAAGAGATGAAGAACAATAATAAATTTCTCTTCTGCATTTTTATTAATTATGGTTATAGAACTTCTGCTATCTATTTTCTAATCCGGATATAAAAGTAATAAAAACTCATGTCATTAGAATTCGGGTTGATAGAATTCCTTCAAAAATATGAAACAAAGATTCTTAAATCTCTATGACAGCTTTTTATTATCATTGATCTAGTGAAAAACATGGTTACAAGACACTTTCCTATTATTATCCCCCTTCACCACCACCCTCTACCCCCCTTGGGTAAGGGGGTATACCCAGTTATACAAGGGGCTAGAAGGTGTTCATTAACGGTCTCCAGCCACTTTGGTAAGTGGGTAAAGGGACTTATAGAACGGTATAGAGGCCGTTAATGAAGTAGTTGGAGGCCGTTCCGAAAGGGCTCCAGCCACTTGATAAAGGGACTCGAGAGACTTACTATAGTGGTTAGAGGTACTTTCTAGGTGGCTGGAGGTTGTTTATAAAGTGGTTTATGGTATTTTGATAGGATGTATGAGGGCTTTTTAAAACAAAAACCACTGCTTTTGCAGTGGTTTTTTATTTTATTTACGGACACGAGCGAGAACGCTCGCGCCAGCGGGGGATCGTTTCTTATTATCTAAGAATCAACTCTGTTAAAAATTTTATAAACTACAGGAGCTAGCCCGGCTAAAACTACTAAAAACAGTCCTAGATTAGAAATTTTTAATTTTTCAGGATATACTAACATTAAAACAGCCCACAAAACCATTGTAAATACAGTTATATATCCATATATTTTTGCAGATTTTGTACTATACCAATCAAACTCTTTAATTCTATTCTGGTTTTGCATATTATACATATTTATTGATTTTAAGACACAATCTTTTAGTTTCTCATATTCTGAGTTCTTATTCTTATTACGGAAAAGACTTAGTTTTACCTTTCTATTACTAAAATTAAGTGTAATAGTTCCCACATAATTTGTTTCGTTAAAACTGTAAGATTTTAAATCCGATAAGAAGTAAGAGGTTTCCTTAATGAAGACCCTATCTTTAGTAAAATTAAAATCAACCCTTTGTTGTAAGCTTTTTCGACCCACAAGATAAATTAATACTATTGAAACTAAAAATGCCATAGCAGGATAAACAGTTTTTGCAATATAAACATAAGTAAGGATTGCTAATAAATTAGGGATAATAGCTAAGAGTAATACGAGAAGAATTACTCTATTTCTTAAATTATTTTAATCTCTTTTTTATTGTCCATGATTAATTTACAATATGTGTATTCCAAAATATTGAGCCTCTTCCAAATTCGCTATCCAACTTGTATAATCTGCTATTCCATAAATTGCTATTCCCGTAAGTACAGCTGGAGCTCCAAAGACTGTCGCAGCCAATGTTCCTGCTAATAAAGCAGTATTTATGACCGTATGGGCAGTCCATTTATCATTATAATATTCAGAGAAAGTGACTCCAACAGTTAAAGCAGTCCCTATTACTCCAGCTCTCCCCAAAACTTTTGAGAACTTTGATACTCCTTTTAATTTATCCAAATTTTTCAATCCGTTAATTGCAGCTGAAGTTAATCCAATTCCCCCATTTAAATGTTTTTCTGCATCCTTAAAAAATCTTCAGTTTGATAACGTCTCAAATCTCCACTGAATCCATCAATACCATTTGTCAATTCAAGAATTTCATCTCCAACAAATTTTCCAATATTCTTTAATGTCATTACATGTGCTATCATTTCCTGTGAAGTATTAGCATCTCCTAGCTTACCTAGTGTCCACCAAGATATACTAAGGTTAGATAAAGTTCCTCCATTTTTAAAATAATCAAACATAGCAGTTGCTACGTCTCCAGTGAAAGTAGAATCACCACCTCCGCCACCATCTCCCGGATTTACCCCAAGAAAATTAGTAGCATATTTAGGTTTAAATGATGCGCCAAGAAAACCATAAGTCTGCCCTGTAGTATCAATAATATGTCCATTTTCATCCATCCATCTTCCGTCAGGATCTCTCATTAAAACCGGATTATTAGCAACATAAGCAAAAGGACTGGTAGAGGTATAGGCTTCTGCCAGCTGGTCTATTCCGTTCCATCTTCCAAGATCAGGCATATACTGTCTCCAGCCATAATCAAACAATCCTGTTTCCTGAAGTTCTTTCCCGTTGTAATTAAAAATTAGAGTATTGAAAACCAATACTCTAATTTATCACCAACATGTTTGAAACATTACCTTATTTTATAACACGAGCGAGAACGCTAACACTAGCTTGCAGTTTGTTGCTTATGTATTTAATTATTTTTTACAAACTCGTATTTTAGCATTTCATCAGGATCACCTTCCCATATAAAAATATTCCAAGGTGGATTATTTCCATTGATACCTTGCCCTGAGATATAAAATAAAATTTCCCCTTTTGTTCCCTCGGGTAGATTATATTTTATAGTAATTCCATTGTCTATATTATCAATAATACCACTTTCTACATTTTCTGTAAACTGCCAAGTTCCTTCAGTATTTAATTCTCTATTTTTATTTTTTGGAAAACTACTAATTTTATAATGATCGACCCCTTTCAAAATACAAGTTCCATTTTTATTTAATTTGATATATGCATTATCAGATGACTTCCAAGTACCTATAAAATCTGATTGTTTTGGCTTAGTTTTACCACAACTATATAACATAATTGTTAATAGTGTAATTAATAAATGTTTTAATTTTGTTTTCATTTTAGATATAATACTTCTGTCCAGTGAAATGATTGAGTAGTTTTAGACCCCCAACCTGTTTTAAATTTATCATTAATAAGTTTCCCCGCTGTCTGTTGCCAAATTGGAAGATAGCCAAGCACAGGAGGGCGGGACGCAGATTGCATTGTAGAAGAATTTTCAACATGAAATGAAACAACCACACTCTTATTATATGCTGCTGCCGTGTATTCTAAGTTATAAGATCCTAAATATGTTACTGCTAAATTCCCTGTTAACCCGCCTGTTAATAACGTTGAATAATCTTTAAGATAAAGCCCAACTCCTTTAATACCACCTAGCTTATAAGAATTTGAACCTTCTAAACTACTTTGTTTTAAAGCGATTTTAGATAAGATAATATCTCTAGTGCCCTGTACATGATTATGTTGTCTTAGCATTTCTGTCATTAAGTCTCCATTAGTAAAATCTCGATGCCTTGGACCAGTTCCTGAAAGCCATTCTACGCCTAACTGCCAAGGAGTTATTTCTTTATTAGAAGGAAAATTCTCACCAAGCTTCATCATATGTGCAATCATCCCCTGAGCTGTATTTGCATCACCTAAAGCACCTCCTGTCCACCAGCTCATATAGCCGTTATTGGTTTTGAGAGAGAAATCTCCTCCGTTTTGAACTGCTGCCATTAAATCTGCATATGCTTGCCTTTTTCCAAAAGTTCCCTGAGTAGAACCCCCACCAGTTCGTTTACCAAGTCCGGAATTTACTACATAGTCCGGCGTAAAACTTCCGTTCATCCCGGCAAACCACCATGATCCTTCAGAGATATTACTGATCATCCCACCGTCATAAGGTACATTTCTCATCCCATCCGGGTCTATAAACATAACAGGATTATCTGCCCCATAATGATAAGGGCTAAATCTTCTGAAACCCTCTGCTAATGGATCCATCTTCCGATGTCCGACATATACATTCTGGCCCCGTAATCATCCCAGCTTTAACTTACCAACACATTTGATACACTACAATAAAAAAGCGTTGGTTTCCAACGCTACATCTGTCATTTACGATGTTGTTATTTATCTAAGTAATTAATTATTAGACCAATAATTATAGCTATTGGTATCAAAGATAAGCCAGCCATATTATTCTTGGCTCCTTCTTTTTCTATATTAGAATTATATGCTTCAGCCATTTTTTTTGAATTAAATTTATATACAAAAATCCATCTTATAAAAACTCCAAATCCTCCAAATACAAAATCTATCATAATATTACTATTTTGGTCCTAATTGATATATACCTTTTTTAACTGCTGTTTTCATTCCTGTATTAACTCCCCAATTGCCAACAGCGTTTCCTACTGTACCCAATTGAGTGAATGGTTTAAGTCTAAAACCAATACCCATTGTCATTGCTTCAATAGCTGGAATAGATATTTTATTAAATTTCTCTTTTTCACTCATTATTGTAGTTCCATCTTTATAATTTAATGTTTGTCCCCATACCCCATCTTTAAATCTCCATAACTTCATATCCATTTTTACATGCATGTCACCAGCCTTTCCTTGTTTAATCATTTCTTTTGGAGCAAGATAGAAACTTCCATAAAAGAGATATCCTACAACTTGAATACCTTCTGCTGGTTTTGAAATAATATTGTCTGCTAGAAAGTTCCATGTTTTTCGAGTAATAGATATACTACTTCCTGGTGGATCATCAGTTCCAAACTGCGAAAAATCAATTTCTTTGAAGTATTCTTTCTCAGGCTCAGCGAGATAAGCCATTATATCTTTATAGGTTTGTGTTTCTCCAAAAGTTTGTGGAGATCCTCCACCAGTTCGTTTACCAAGTCCGGAATTTACTACGTAGTCCGGCGTAAAGCTTCCGTTCATCCCGGCAAACCACCACGATCCTTCTGGGATATTACTGATGATCCCTCCGTCATAAGGTACATTTCTCATCCCATCCGGGTCTATAAAAATGACAGGATTATCAGCCCCATAATGATAAGGGCTAAATCTTCTGAAGCCTTCTGCTAATGGATCTGTGGTTCCCCATCTTCCCAGATCAGGCATATACATTCTTGCCCCATAATCATACATTCCGTTTTCCTGAAGTTCTTTGCCATTATATTTATAGCTGTAGAAACTTCCGAAAACTGAAGTACTGAACGAACCCGAGATATGGTTCAGTCCAAATGGATAATAGTTGTTGGTATCGATAATTTTAGGAGCGCCTGTGCTGCTTTTGGCAAAACTTACCTTGGTATTTCCAATATTATGGATCTTTTAACACATGTGTATAAAATAATTGATTTTCATCACTTTACATACTCTGCTTTCTCCTTTGTTTTATTTTGGTTATCCAAAAACCATTGCAATGCAATGGTTTTGTAATGTCTATTCTAGCTAAAAGTCTATTTAATTATCTTTTCCGGAAAAAAATCTTTCAGATCAATATCATAAATTACAGAATTACATTCTTTTTCAGAACTCTTCTCTTTAGGTACCTTTGAAATATTACTTAAAATATCATCTATATTTTCGTAAACAGCATTCCCTTTTAGATCTATGTGTACTATATTACAACGATTTATATTATCCTGTATTGAAATACTAGACTTATATGTATTCATATCATATGGTGGATGAATATAACTGTACATCATTAGGTATTCATAGTTAAAATCTTTATCCACTATAATCATTGAGGGCACAAACATATAGTTATCGTGAGAACCGGTACGCAAACTGAAATTATAAATATTTGTTTTAGTATGAAATACCATCTGTTCAAAATTAGCAAGTATACCTTTATTATATTTTTTAGAAAAGAAGATAATCTTTGCTATGCCATTAGTTCCCAATCCTTTTTTTAAATGAAAATCCCCTCTATTTAATATATAATAAATACTATAATTATTATTATCAGATATTTTTATAAGATTCTGTTTTTGTGTTTTTGAATTAACAGAAATTTTTTTATTCTCTATATCAATCATTTTCAATTGAGAGAAGGCATTTACACTGATAGTAAATACCACCAATGTTATTATTTTATTTAATTGTTTTAACTCCATATTTTGTCATTATAATATTAAAATTTCTCTGAATAGCTGCACCATCTCTATACCAAACCCATCCGTCTATGTAATTTTCACGTGAAGTCTGATTAAAGCCTGTTACTAATATTTTTAAAATAGAGTATTGAATTTCAATACTCTATTTTATTACCAACATGTTTGGAACATTACCCAACTTTACACTTATTAATATTTTAAAATTAGAATATTGAAAATTAATACTCTAATTTATTACCAAACATGCTTGAAACATCATCCTAGCTGGAGATAGTTGTATTTGCAGAATTTATTCAGTGGATAATATATTAATCTTATTACTCTTAATAGAACCCGTAAATAGTTTATATCTATTAAGCTTCTTTCTTTGTGATTTAGTAAGATATTTTATGTAAGCTTCTTTATCTATTGAAATAGAAAGATATCCTATATTTTCTTTTTCATTATCTAGAACATAAAAGCCTTGCAAAGGACCAACGTCTCTATTTGTAATATTTTTTAGATTAAAAGGAACATGAAATACAATCTTTTCTTGTGGTTTAAGAAGCAATAAATTATTCATTATATAATAATTTATTTTGACATCTGATTTAGGAACATTGTTTTTCTTTCCCCATTTTTCTATTTTGACATTAAATTCTTTTTTTATAGAATCATTCTTTATTTTTATTTTTTCAAACTCTGATAGGTCTATTTCAGAATGTAAATAGGTTTCTACATTTTTTTGTTCACAATTATCATAGATATTGATAGTTAATCCAAAAAAAGGATATTGATCAATCCATTCATGCTGAATAATATTATAATTATCACTATAATATGGTTGCAATGATGTAGTATCAATTGGAATTATAATATTTTCATTACTTTCATTATATAGAGTAATATTAGCAATTTTTTTTTGAGAATCTAACTGCCAGTTAATTTTAATTTGAGCCTTAAATTGTCCAAATATTGAAAGTACAGAGATGATTTGAAATATTTTTAGTACGTTGAGAATCATTATTATTTTATTTACGGTTATTATATTCTATTTCACCTGTTTTAATAGTAAACCCCTGCTATTGCAAGGGCTACCTTATTAAAATATAATTAATACAGTGACGCAAATTTGGATTTCATCTATTACAAAGCCTAAGCTAATTGAAAAATTACCATTTAATATACTTAGTATTTTTTAAATTCCACTTAATTCTAATAGGATTACTTTTTATCGTATAATTAATTTTCTCTTTATTATGAGTTGGCGGATTAGAACTACAATTAGTAAGATAGACAGTGATAATATAATCTTGATTGCTTATAATATTAAAACTATCATATTTACCATTTTCTACATTAAATTGAAAAGGATTAAATTTGATCGGAATTACTAGTTTTTCTTTTGGCTTAATTTTAATTATTCTGTCCTTACTTTCTAAATATGTAAGCTGATTTCTTTTATTAGCAAGATCAATCTGTGTTTCATCTAATTCTATTAATCCAGTTTCATAATTTACAGACTTATTTTTACGTTTCAGTTCAATTAAAGGTCTAAAGTTATCTGCAATATATTCCTTGCCAAATGGTTTAAAACTTACAGTATCTATAGGAATTGAACACGTAATATTTGAATTATTATAAATTTCCATCACAATTATTTTACTCTTATCATCAGTATCTAACGATTTAATATTTAATAATAATTGAGATTTAACATTGATTATTGTAAAAAATAATACAAGAAGATATTTCATATTTTATGGTATTTTATAAATAGAATCTAACAATTTATATTTTTCTAAAAATAAATTATAAGCTTGTGTTCCTAAATCACTACTCCTACTATTAAGTTTATCAGCATATCCAAACTTAATAATATTAAGAATATTCAATTCATTTCCACTTTTTGTTTTATATCCCAAACTATCCATCCAACGATAAGATCTATATTCATTATATAGTAATATAGCACTCGTACCTACAGTTCCATTTCCGAAATACTCTCGTAATGAACGATTCACAAAATATGAATCATACAGATGGAGCATTTCGTGACCTAACGTAAATGATAAATGTAAAATGTTATCAATTTTAGTCATATTAAGAGCAATTATATTGGTAGAACTTAAAAGCTGTCCTAGAGCATCTGTTCCATCTTTTTGAAATTCTATGGGAGTTTCTTTAGTAAAATATTTATAAATATTTGCTAAAGAAGGAACCTTATCAACTAATTCCATCCAATCTTTGAAATTTGCTTTTTTATTAATAGGATCACTCCAGCCTGCTTTTTTCAATTGCTCAACCATAGAGAATAAGGCTCCAATACTTCCTCCACCTCCAAAATATGATTGAGCAAAGGTAATTGCCTCTAAACTTGTAAACGATAATCCTCCGGAGGATGGCTCACCAAAGTCGGATGATGCGCTACCCCCACCGGTACGTTTACCAATCCAGTTATTTTCTATATATCCTGAGGTGAAATTTCCACTTCCTCCTGCAAACCACCATGAGCCATCCGGTACATTAATTTCTAATCCTCCCTCATACGGCTTATTTCTCATCCCATCAGGATCTGTAAACATAACAGGATTATCTGCTCCATAGTGGTAAGGGCTAAACCTTCTGAATGCTTCAGCTAAAGGATCTGTGGTTCCCCATCTTCCCAGATCAGGCATATACATCCTTGCACCATAATCATACATTCCGTTTTCCTGAAGTTCTTTGCCATTATATTTATAGCTGTAGAAACTTCCGAAACCTGAATTACTGAACGAACCCGAGATATGGTTAAGCCCAAAAGGATAGTAATTGTTGGTGTCAATAATTTCAGGAGCGCCTGTGCTGTCTTTTGCAAAACTTACCTTCATAATCCTAAGGTAGCTTTACTCATATTTTAAAATTAGATTATTGAAATCAATACTCTAATTTATTATCAACATGTTAGGAACATTACCGGTTTTATTGTATCTAAAAATATGACTAATTGATTATTTAAAAATAGATTTATATTCTGTTTTCATTTCGTCAGCCTTTTGAATATCTTTATTTATTCCCCAGCCATTTCTATATAATTTTTCAATAGTAATAATGCAACTAGGTTTTTTTAATTTGACTCCTTTTAATAAATATGACATTACAAAATCCTTATCAGAATTATTTAATTTTTTTATTGATGAAATGTCAAGTTCTAAAGACCCTGAATTATTTAAAGATAATACCGACATAAATACTTGATAACATCCTTCTCCATTATTATATTTATTAGCCATTATCATTGCATAAGGAAGTATTTCTCCATATTTTGATGAATTACCATATTTTATAGTAAGATCTGTAAATGCATCCTCGTCTCCTTTTATTACAATATGATTTTTAATTATTTCACTATTATCTTTGGTTAGTATTGTTTCTTTTTTCTCACATGAAATAAAATTTACAATCAAAAGAATTAGTATAATTACATTTTTCATTTTTACAACTTTTTTTTATTATATGTACCTCTTACAAGTTTTCCATTTAAAAATATATTATAATTACCAGGTCCCCCAACATGTGCTCTTTTACCATCGGGACTTGCAATGTAATAATCAGCAGGACCTATTATGACAACATTTTTAAATGCTGGGTCTTGAGACAATCGATGAGCAAAAGAATATTCTGATCTACCTATATTACACACCCTCAAATCTAAAATAATTGACCCTCCTTTTTGTTTAAAGGCATTCCAAGTAGGGCTATATTTCTCTAAAAGCTCCAATAATTCATCTGGCTGGTGAATCATTTTACCATTGGGCCCTTTCATACCATCGGGATAACCATGTGCAAAAATTCTTATAGTATTATTTTGAATTTTTTTATCATTTTCAGCTACTAAATATAGTCCTCCATCACCCATATTAAACCAATTCATACTGTCACCTGGAATATTTTTTCTGCTTTACCTTTATTTTTTTTACCTCCATCATCACTTTCATTAATTGCTTCATCTACTGAAAAATCAATTTCTTTGAAATATTCTTTCTCAGGCTCAGCGAGATAAGCCATTATATCTTTATAGGTTTGTGTTTCTCCAAAAGTTTGTGGAGATCCTCCACCAGTTCGTTTACCAAGTCCGGAATTTATTATGTAGTCCGGCGTAAAGCTTCCGTTCATCCCGGCAAACCACCATGATCCTTCAGAGATATTACTGATCATCCCACCGTCATAAGGTACATTTCTCATCCCATCCGGGTCTATAAACATAACAGGATTATCTGCCCCATAATGATAAGGGCTAAATCGTCTGAAGCCTTCTGCTAATGGATCTGTGGTTCCCCATCTTCCCAAATCCGGCATATACATCCTTGCACCATAGTCATACATTCCATTTTCCTGGAGTTCTTTGCCATTATATTTTTAGCTGTAGAAACTTCCGAAAACTGAAGTACTGAACGAACCTGAGATATGATTCATCCCAAAAGGATAGTAATTGTTGGTATCAATAATTTCAGGAGCGCTTGTGCTGCTTTTGGCAAAGCTTACCCTGGTATTTCAAGATTATGAATCTTTTAACACATGTGTGTAAAATAATTGATTTTCATTACTTTACATACTCTGCTTTCTCCTTGATTTTATTTTGATTATCCAAAAACCATTGCAATGCAATGGTTTTGTAATGTCTATTCTATCTAAAAGTCTATTTAATTATCTTTTCCGGGAAAAAATCTTTCAGATCAATATCATAAATTACAGAATTACATTCTTTTTCAGAACTCTTCTCTTTAGGTACCTTTGAAATATTACTTAAAATATCATCTATATTTTCGTAAGCAGCATTTCCTTTAAGATCAGTGTGTATTATATTACAACGATTTCTATTATCCTGTATTGAAATACTAGATTTATATGTATTCATATCATATGGTGGATGAATATAACTGTACATCATTAAGTATTCATAGTTAAAATTACTATCAACTATTATCATTGAAGGTTTAAACATATAATTACCTGCTAAACCTGTATATAAAGTAATATTGTAAATAGCTTTCTTTTTATAGTCAATACTTTGTTTGAGTAGAGTAAGTATTCCTTTATTATACTTTTTAGAAAAGAAGATTAGATTTACAACATCAACATTTCTATGTTTTTTATCAAAATCAAATTTTTTTCTATTTAAAAGATAAAATATACTATAATTATCATCATCCAATACCTTTATAACATTTCTTTTTTCTGCTTTTAAATCAATTGAAAATTGTTTACCTTCTATATCTGCCATTTTCATTTGAGAAAATGCATTTATGTTTATAATTAAAGCTAATAAAATTATTATTTTATTTAATTGTTTTAACTCCATATTTTGTCATTATAATATTAAAATTTCTTTGTGTAGCTACGCCATCTCTATACCAAACCCATCCGTCTATATAATTTTCACGTGAAGTCTGATTAAAGCCTGTAAAATCTTGAAACCTTATAGTTCCTTGGCTATTGGGCCACAAACCTGAATAATCTCTATTCACAAAAATATCTCTTGATTTAACAATTGTAGAAATTCCTGTACCAAAAAGATCATCATACCTTACAGAATGGCAAGAACCTACTATCAAATTTTTTCCATCCTTTACATAATTACTAATACCAATAAGACTATCTATACTATTTGTCAGTTCTTTTGATAATTTACTTTTATCAGAAATATACTGTTGTATATGGCTACCTAAAATCTTTTCAGTCTCAAGGTTTGTATAAAAGCCAGTATCTCCTGTCATTCTATATCCTGTCCCCGAATTTGAATCAGGAATTAGTTCTCCTTTTTCGTCAAATACATAACGTTGGCTTTCTAAACCATGTGCATTAATATAGATATTATCGGCAAGGTTTTTCCCTAAATATGCTGTTAATTTTTCTAAAGCATCTTTTAAGCTTGAAGCATCAATCACATGCCAACCATTTTTTTCAAAATCATTATTAACGAAATTCCCCAGATGCCCTGCATCCCCTCTTATAAAATTAAGGATGATGTTAGTTGCTGTAGATCCCCCGCCAGTTCGTTTACCAAGTCCGGAATTTACTATATATTCAGGCGTAAAACTTCCATTCATCCCGGCAAACCACCATGATCCCTCAGGGACATTACTGATAACTCCTCCATCATAAGGAACGTTTCTCATCCCATCAGGGTCTATAAACATAACAGGATTATCTGCACCATAATGGTAAGGACTAAATCTTCTGAATGCTTCAGCTAATGGATCTGTGGTTCCCCATCTTCCCAAATCCGGCATATACATCCTTGCACCATAGTCATACATTCCATTTTCCTGAAGTTCTTTGCCATTATATTTATAGCTGTAGAAACTTCCGAAACCTGAAGTACTGAACGAACCCGAGATATGGTTAAGCCCAAAAGGATAGTAATTGTTGGTATCAATAATTTCAGGAGCGCCTGTGCTGTCTTTTGCAAAACTTACCCTGGTATTTCCAAGATGGTCTTTATACTGGTAAATATAACGGTTTTCCGTGAAACTGTAATAACCTTCCGCGGTCGCTGCAAAATCAAGCTTCCACTCCGGAGTTGGGGTGCCGGGAAATACAAATGATGCATTTTTATAAGCTTGTTGTTCATAGGCAGTTTCTGTTCTGCATTCAAGGCAGATTCCGCCTCCTTCCGTGTAGCTGTACTGGAAGCCGTCCAGATAGTCTGTAATACGGGTAGTGGTTGAGCCTCTTGGCGGTGCGCTGGAATAGGTTTTTCGCAGCTTGGTTCCGTCTGCACGGTAAAGATAGCTCATCATACTGTTAAGCAGCTGTCCCAATCCGTTTGTCTGCTGCATGCTATACCCGTTGGAAAGGTTCAGAAAGTTATACGTGATAGACTGTATTCCTTTGTCCGGCATATCTTTCATGTTTCCGTTTAGGTCATAAGTAATAGTGTTATTTCCTCCTTCATAGCCTGTGTCATTCAGTGCATTCTCTGTTACTTTGGTCAAACGGTTTCCGGTATAATCGTATACCAGATCATCTACCTGTGTAGCTGTTGTTCCGGATACAGGAAAGGCATTTCTCTTTAATGTTTTAATGTTTCCGTTCACATCATACGTCAGGTACTCATTATAATAATTGTTAAACGGGGTAGTGGAAGCAGGCTCAGAATACACCGCATCTTTCAGTCTGTTCAGCCCGTCATAGGTATAGGTATATCTTTTCTGAACGTTTTCCGAAGCATTCTGCCAGTCTATTTCGGCAATACTACCGTTGTATTTTCCTGAACCAACATTGCTATATTCCGGATTGTTATATTTAATTCCGTACTGTAGCTGACAAATAATCATGATTTGATCCCGAGAAATATTTTTCCCAGACTTCATCTCCCTGCTGATTCAATTTTACCAGATGGAAATCGTAACCGTTATTTTGCTTATTTCCTGATGTTTGCTGCTTATTGCTTTGGATAGAGCTTCCCGTTATAAGATACTGCTGATCGATTGTTGTAGTAACCTGGCTAAGAAAATCCTGAGTAGAGGATTTGATATCTTTCTGCCATACCACTTCCTGAGCAGATGTGCCCAGAATAGCGCATAAAGTTAGCGCTCCGAGATAGATTTTTTTCATTCCCGTGTTGTTGTTTTTTTGAGTTAGTAATTAGTTTATTAAAACTTCGCGAATTTAACACTTTTTAAGACATGAAAATCATTTTAATGTGGTATGCTGTAAATCATACTATTTATTATTAAATCCCCTTTTATTTATATTGAAATTCATTTTATTCCGGTGTAAAATTATCTTCTGACAGCGACAAAACTTGTCGCATTAAAAACAAAAAAGGGCCAACTCAAAAGAATTGACCCTTCCAAAAAACATTAACTGTTTATTGATAGAATTATGATGTTTTATTTCCAGCCTCCACCTAAACTTTTATAGATGTCAACGACTGTGCTGAGCTGTTTTTGCTTTGCCTCAATAAGTTCCATTTTGGCATCCAAAGCATCTCTCTGGTTCAAAAGAACTTCAAGATAATCTGCTCTGGAATTACGGAATAACTGATTGGCAATATCAATAGACTGATCCAGGGCTTTAGTTTCCTGAGATTTCAATTGATAATACTGATCTATATTTTTAACCTTTGACATCAGATTGGCAACATCCAGATAAGCATTCAAAATGGTTTTATCATATTCGTACAACGCCTGAACCTGTTTTGCATCTGCTGTCTGGAAATTCGCTTTTATGGCACTTTTGTTAATAAGCGGTCCTGCCAATTCACCTGCCAGATTATAAGCAATGGATTCAGGTAATTTAACAAGATAAGATGGTTTGAAAGCCTCCAATCCCAATGTCGCAGAAATTTCCAAAGAAGGATAAAACTCTTTTCTTGCTGCTTCCACATCCAGCTTCGATGCTTTTAATTCCAGTTCCGCCTGCTTGATATCGGGACGGTTTGCCAATAACTGTGATGGAATTCCGGTATAGACTGTGGGAGGAATCGTAGACATGAAGTTTTCCTTTGTTCTCACGATCGGTTGTGGATATCTTCCTAACAGTGCATTAATTTCGTTTTCCTTCTCAGTAATTTGCTGACGGATTGTATATTCGGCAGCTTTGGATTTCGCCAATTCTGCTTCAAATTTTTTCACTGCCAGCTCTGTTGCAGCTGCAGCTTCTTTTTGGATTTTTGAAATTTCCAACGCTCTTTGCTGAAGCTTGATATACTGTTGTATGATATCCAACTGGTTATCAAGTGCCAGCAATTCATAATAATTATCAGCAACTTCTTCAATAAGATTAGACAGGACAAAGTTTTTACCTTCTACGGTAGAAAGATAATGGGCTACTGCAGATTCTTTTTCGGTTCTGAGTTTTTTCCAGATATCTATTTCCCAGCTTGCATTTAATCCTGCTTCAAAATTTCCCAGCGGATCCGGCATTTCTTTCCCGGGTTCTATTTCTGTAGTAGCATCACCCGCTCCTTCACTGGTATAGCGGCCAGCTTTTTTCAGTCCGGCTCCTATTCCTGCTGAAACAGTTGGAGTAAGTCTTCCTTTTTTAGCTAAAACACCACTTTTCGCAATTTCAATCTCCTGAAGGGTAATCAGAAGCTCCTGGTTATTTTTTAAAGCAGTTTCAATAAGCGTTACCAGGTTTGGATCTGTAAAGAACTGTCTCCACGGAGTTGTTCCGCTATTGTTATTCGCATCCTGCTGTTCTTCCTGATTAAAGTTCTGAGGAATATTTTCTTTTACCTCGTCTTTTATGACAGTCGCCATCGGAGCCTTACAACTTGCGAGTACAAGTGATAGGGCAATGGCGGTGATTATATTTTTAGTCTTCGAATTTTCCATCATGTTCATAAGGTTCAGTTTGTTCTGTTAAAGGATTCTCTTCTTCATATTTTGCCAGTCTGGATTTGTCTGCAATGGTTCCGAAGATATAATACAATCCAGGGATAATCATCAATCCGAAAATGGTTCCGATCAACATCCCTCCTGCTGCTGCAGTACCAATTGTTCTGTTACCAACTGCTCCCGGTCCTGTTGCAATAACCAATGGAATCAAACCGGCAATAAATGCAAACGATGTCATCAGAATCGGACGGAAACGAATGGCAGCTCCTTCAATAGCAGCTTTTGCCACAGGTATTCCCTCTTCGGCTTTTTTCTGTACAGCAAACTCGACAATCAACACCGCATTTTTACCCAAGAGTCCAATCAACATGACCATCGCCACCTGTGCATAAATGTTATTCTCCAATCCTAAAAGTTTTAAGCATAAAAATGCCCCGAAAATACCAACCGGAAGAGATAAAATTACCGGAAGCGGAAGAATAAAACTTTCATATTGTGCCGACAGGATAAGATAAACGAATCCTAAACATACCAGGAAGATAAATACGGCTTCATTTCCACGGCTAACTTCGTCTTTGGAAATACCCGCCCAGTCAATACCAAAACCTCTTGGAAGTGTTTTATCTGCAACTTCCTGAATAGCCTTAATCGCCTGTCCACTACTATATCCGGGTGCCGGAGTACCACTCACCTCTGCAGAGTTATACATATTATGTCTTGTAATCTCAGATAAACCATAGACCTTTTCCAGTCTCATAAAGTCTGAATAAGGAACCATCTGGTCTTTATCATTTTTAACATACAGCTTCAACAGATCTGTTGGTAGAGCACGGTATTGAGGACCCGCCTGAACAATTACCTTATATGGCCTGTCAAAACGAATGAAACTCGTCTCATAGTTGGACCCGATTAATGTGGATAAGTTATCCATCGCTTTTTCAATGGTCACTCCTTTTTGTTCTGCAAGATCATTATCAATCTTAAGCATATATTGCGGGAAACTAGCAGAATAGAAAGTAAATGCAGATCCAAGTTCCGGACGCTTCTTAAGCTCCTTCACAAAGTCATTACTTACCTGTTCCATTTTATGATAGTCTCCACTTCCTGCCTTATCGAGTAAACGAAGTTCAAAACCTCCTGCTGCACCATATCCGGGAACGGATGGCGGCTGGAAGAATTCTATATTGGCACCCGGAATATTCTTCGCTTTTTCCTCAAGTTTTTCTATGATTTCAGCGGCGGATTCTTTACGTTCTTCCCAGCTTTTCAAATTGATCAGACAGGTTCCAGAGTTGGATCCGGTACCTTCTGTCAAAATCTCGTATCCTGCTAAGGATGAAACAGACTGTACACCATCAATGTCTTCAGATTCTCTTAAAAGTTCTTTAGCAATCTGATTGGTTCTTTCTAATGTAGATCCCGGAGGAGTCTGAATAATAGCATAGATCATCCCCTGATCTTCCGCCGGAATAAATCCTGAAGGCAAAGAGTTACTCAGGAAGAATGTACAGGCACAAAATGCTAACAGTAATGGCAACGTGATCGTTTTCTTCGTCACTGTTTTATTCAGCATCTTCTCATATTTTCCAGCTCCTTTTGTAAAGAGGTTATTGAATTTATCAAGGAAAATAGTAACCGGAGTCTTCTTTTTAGGCTTTCCGTGGTTATTTCTTAAGATCAACGCACACAAAGCCGGTGTTAAAGTAAGTGCCACAACCCCTGATAGGATAATGGATGAAGCCATTGTAATAGAGAACTGACGGTAAAATACCCCAACCGGTCCGGACATAAATGCAATCGGAATAAATACGGATGCCATTACCAAAGTAATTGCGATAATTGCTCCACTGATCTCATGCATGGCTTCTTCTGTTGCCTTCAATGGAGAAAGATGTTTTTCTTCCATTTTGGCGTGAACGGCTTCAATGACTACAATTGCGTCATCTACTACAACCCCGATCGCCATTACCAAAGCAAAGAGTGAAATCATATTCAGGGTAATTCCGAATGCGGACATCACAGCAAATGTTCCTACCAATGAAACCGGAACGGCTAATGCCGGAATCAAAGTTGAACGCCAGTCTCCAAGGAATAGGAATACCACTATAGCAACCAAAATAAAGGCTTCAAACAAGGTATGAATTACTTTTTCCATGGATGCATCCAGGAATCTGGAAACGTCATAACTGATGTCGTAATGCATTCCTTTAGGGAAGTTATTTTTTTCAAGATCCTTCATCAATGCTTTTACGTTTTTGATAACGTCGCTTGCATTAGATCCATAGGATTGTTTTACCGTAATTGCCGCAGAAGGCTTTCCATTTAATGTGGAATAAATATCATACATGGAACTTCCGAATTCTATGTCTGCAACATCCTTCAGTCTTACAGATTCACCATCCGGTTTTGCTTTTAGGATAATGTTTCCATAATCTTTTTCATTGTTGAAACGACCCGGATATTTTAATACATATTCGAATGACTGAGAACGTTTTCCTGAACTTTCTCCTGTTTTACCCGGAGAAGCCTCCAAACTCTGCTCATTCAGAGATTCCATTACTTCATCAGCTGAAATATTATAAGCTGTTAATCTATCTGGTTTAAGCCAGATACGCATTGCATATTCACGCGTTCCCAGGATATCGGCAAAACCAACACCGCTTACCCTTCTCAATTCAGACATTACGTTGATATCTGCATAGTTGAAAAGGAACTTCTGGTCAGCTTTAGGATCATCACTATACAAGTTAATATACATCAACATGTTAGGTTCCTCACGTGTGATCTTTACCCCTTCACGTACTACAAGAGGAGGAAGTTTATTCACCACTGAAGATACACGGTTCTGAACGTTTACTGCTGCTACGTTGGGATCTGTACCCAGGTCAAATACAATCTGAATGGAAGCTTCCCCGTCATTTCCGGCATCCGAGGTCATATATTTCATACCCGGAACTCCATTTAATCCTCTTTCCAAAGGGATAACTACGGATTTAATCAACAATTCGTTGTTAGCTCCGGGATATTCTGCGGTAATATTTACTTTAGGCGGAGAAATGGATGGGAATTGTGTCACCGGAAGTTTTACCAATGATAATATCCCCATAAATACAATAATCAATGAGATTACTATAGACAGAACTGGTCTGCGAATGAATTTCTTGAACATACTACTTCATTTTAGAGACCACTACTCTGCTTTTAATTTCAATGATTGAAGAACTTTCTCAGGATTCTGGAATTTTGTTTTCACCTTTTGATCATCCTTCACTTTCTGAACCCCTTCCAAAAGGATCTGATCTCCTTTTGAGATTCCTGAACCTACTACATAAAGATCCGGAAGTTCATAAGCAATTTTGATATTTCGGGATTTAGCGACTCCGTTTTTATCAATGACAAATACATATTTCTGATCCTGAATTTCATAAGTAGCTTTCTGTGGAATAATGAGTGCATTATGAACAGGCATTGACATCTGTATTTTTCCTGTTTCGCCATTTCTCAAAAGCTTATCAGGATTTGGGAACTTGGCACGAAAAGCAATATTCCCTGTTTCATTATCAAATTCTCCTTCAATAGTCTGGATTTCTCCTTTTTGCGAATAGGTTTCACCGTTTGCTGTGATCAGGGATACCTGATTGCTTCCTCTGTCTGCAGCGTGGGTCTGATAGCTTAAATATTCCGGCTCCGAAACATTAAAATAAGTATAGATACTTGTATTATCAGACAATGAAGTCAACAAATCACCTTCATCCACAAGACTTCCCAGTTTCAAAGGAATTCTGTTGATAACACCTGAGAACGGTGCCTTGATATCAGTAAATGAAAGATGGATCTGAGCCAGCTTCATTTCGGCATTGGCAGCATCCAGTTTGGCTTTTGCCATGGCTTTCTCATTTTTAGAAACAATATTGTTTCCTGCTAATGTACTTGCATTTTTCAGTTCGATAGAAGCCTGTTCTACCTCTGCTTTTGCTTTTAATAATTCTGCCTGATACAGTTTAGGCATAATTCGGAACAAGGTCTGTCCCGCCTGCACGTATTGTCCTTCATCTACAAAGATTTTTTCCAGGAAACCTTTTTCCTGTGCTCTTACTTCAATGTTTTTTACAGATTGAATCTGGGCTACGTATTCTTTGTTGATTACTGTATCCATTACTACAGGGGATGTCACCGGATATACGGTAACTTCTTCTTTTTCTTCTTTTTTCTTATTGCAGCCAACCGCCAGCAGAAGGGCACTCAACGCAATTCCCGAAGCAACTCTCTTTATCATAATTCTAGAGTTTATATAAATCGTTAATGTTTTGATAGAAATAAAACGGTAATAAAAGGGGTACGATGTGCCGATTACCAACATATACACAACGTAAAGTATTTCCACCCGAAAATCAGGGCAGAAAGAGAATAGATTGTTTGAATTTTAAATTCTAATGGAACGAATAAGAATAAATCTTTTGGTGGCGAAACCAAGAATAAAGCCATGAATATCAGGTCTAAACCTTTTATGGCTTTTTAATCCAAAAATATAGACCAGGCTGAAAACTCCTGCAAAAACAACAATAGCCTGCCATACATCGGAAAGCTGGAAATCATTTTCGGCAAGTTCTAATGTAGGATTGTCTACAGTATCGGCCATCTGCTGAACAGAGAGTTTTTCAAAAGTCTGATTCAAACGGTTGGCTCTTTTTGGCATATGATGAGAAACATGACCGGAATAGTCATTTCGAAGCGTTTTAACATCAAGTCTGCTTTCTACTACAAAGAGCAGAAAAAGACCGGTTAAAAAGTATACTATAAAGTTTCTCATTTTGAAGTGGCAAATGTACACCCAGATTATGATATTATCATCATGGATTAACAAAATTTAACTATCCTTTAAATTACCTGAATCTAAAAATATGATAAATATTAAATATTTCCTTTATTCAAAGTTAATTCGAGCAATTCTGATATCTCATCTGTGCAAGTTTCAATTTTCAAAAACCAAGCCATTTTTTTTGAATTAAGGAAATTTTAATTTTTAAGTTGTTTCTTTTTTGAACATTTTAATGCCCTGGAACTCTATTTTGAAATTTTTCGTGAACAAACCTAAACTTTATCATAATTTCTGATTATTAACATTAACTTATTGTTACTCTCTTCTTTTTGAATTATTTTTGCCGAAAATTTACACAACAAATGAAAAATGAAAAAAAAGTATACTATATTACTGAAAACAAGTCCGTTAAAATCCCTGAATTAATAACGATTATCCACAATTTTCTACAATAATAATTACTTTCTGTTTCATGAACAATGTTTCAAAAAACAGTGAGTTAAAATTGTATAAATTTAAAATTACTGTTACTTTATGTAAAATTAACATATATTTATTAAAAATATTTGTAAATTTATATAGTATTAATATCACAATTCATGAAACACTTTAAAATCACTTATCACTATGAAAAATTTATTAACACCAATCCTTCTGGGATTGACCATTCTTTCCCTAACAGCGTGTAAACATCCCGGAAAAGAAGCTGAAACCATTACCGCTGCTGCACCCGAAAACACAGATGAGATTTTCAAAGATGTGTATGTTGACAGCTATGGAGAAAAGATAGAAGTAACGATCAACAACACTAAAAATACCGCAACAATACATTTAAACGGTAAAACTTTTGACCTTAAAAAAAGTGATGCTTTACCTGAGTATACGGCCTCCAATGAAGAGTATCAATATTCTGATATTAAAGGAAATATAACTTTCCTTAAAAAGAATGTAGACATGGTACTGTTCCATCTTAAACAGGCAAAAAAACAGTCTGGCCCGGCAAAAATGGCATCGTATTAGCATAAGGACTAGCATTCATCTAAAAAAAATAAGCATTATGAAAAGTTTATATTATTACTTATCGGCACTTGTAATTGCAACATTCCTTGTTGTTTCATGTAAAACACAAAACGCACAAAAAGCGACTACTGATATTACCGGGAAAACCTGGAAACTTACAGAGCTTAACGGGAAACCGATTGATCTTAAAAACCCTAAAAACAATCCTCATTTCAAACTTAATATGGATGGAATGAGATATGAAGGTCATGCCGGATGTAACGGATTTGGAGGAACCTTCGAGATCAAACCTGAAATCATGAGAATAAAATTCAATCAGGGAATGTCTACGATGATGGCTTGTGAAGATCTGGATATTGAAAACCAGTTTACAAAAGCAGTTCTTGCTGCAGATAACTATTCTGTAAATGGAAATACGCTTACATTAAACAAGGCAAGAATGGCTCCTTTAGCTAAATTTGTTCTTCAGTAAGAATTTTTTACAGTAAAAATATAAAGACACCTTTTTAATAGGGTGTCTTTTTCATTAATAATAGGATTACTTTTTTTTATTGTACATTATATAGCAAATCAGAAGGCTTATATTAACCAGAACTGCAAATGAATTTGATAAAATAATTGGCAGTTCATCTTTTTCAAAACCATACCATACCCATAGTGACAACCCCGAAATAAGGACGAGAAGCATGAGCAGAGAAATATCTTCTACATTCTTTTCCCGGATCACCTTTACAAGCTGCGGAATCATCGAAACCGAAGTAAGAAAACCGGCAATGATACCTAATACGTTTACGTCCATAAGTTTTGTGGTTTTGAATCTCTACACTAAGATATACTATTGAAACCTTTTTGATGACACTTCTTCATGCAAAGGGATATCGTTTTCAATGAAACTGAATAAATCGTGTGAGAAATAGCATCCATTCAGAATACCACGGGCTCCCATTCCATTAAAAACATACAAATTGTCCCATGTTTCATGTCTTCCAATGATTGGTCTTCTATCTTTTACAGTAGGACGGAAGCCAAAATGCACTTCTTCCACTTCAAAATCATAGGGATAGAACTCAGAAAGTCCGTTGATCAGTTGAGTAACCGCCGAGTCGTCGATATGGTGATGAAGTTGATCCCTGTCGTAGGTTCCACCATAAAAATAAAGTCCGTTTCCGGTGGGGAATAAGAAGTGTTTCTTTTTAATGGTGATATTTTCCGGAATCGGTTGGGAAAGTTTCACTTTTATATGATGCCCTTTATTGGGAACCACAGCAATTTCTGAAAAGTAAGGATTATCTTTCACTCCCATTCCTTCACAGAAAATAATATTTTTGAAAGAAAAATCTTTATAAACCGATTCAGAAGGGTTCAATTGGGTGTAATTGAATCTTTCTTTTACCAAATGGTCATTTTTTTCTAAATAATTGAATAAACCACTAAAAAATCCATTAACATTGAGTCTGGCAGACTGATTCACCTTTCCGGTCTGAAAATCGTTTTTTACCCCGTTTAAAGAATCAAAATTTTGATCAAGAAAAGCTGATAATTCTTCATTCTCTGATTTTTTTAACCAAAGATTCTGTTCATTCTCATCATGAAAAATCCTATGAATGGGAGCATTGATGAGATAATTTTCTCCGGTATAGGATTCTATTTCTTTGAGACTGTCTTTAAGAAAGTCTATTTGTTCCTGTGCTTTCCAGAAAGTGGTAAACTTCTTGAGAACAACAGGATTGATAATTCCGGCTGAAATCTGTGAAGCACTTTTTCTCCCTTCGGAAAAGACTACAAAGGACTTATTGTTTTTAATCAGCTGATGAGCCAGAAAAAGTCCTGCATATCCGTCTCCTACAATAATATAATCTACATTTTTCATATGAGAAATTTCATTTGTTTAAAGGTCATATGTAACCGCCTATGTCATTGATTATTGATCGGCAATAAGCAAAGGGCAATTTCATAATAAAAAAACCTGAGTAAAAATACTCAGGTTTTCTATAAATATCAAGTGAAATCTAGTAATTCCACATATCATTTTCCATGTCAAGAATCTGTGACTTGATTCTATCGCTTTCTTCAAGCTGTTCATCAGCGTTTTTAGGAATATAGTCCTTAATAGTACCATCTCCTAAGCCGCTTGAAGACTTGTAGATAATAGAAGAGAATCTTCTCGCATTGATGATATCATCAAAAGATAAGTCAGCAGAAGAATTTTTTCTATTGAAAACATAATTATTTGCCAAAATATCACGAGCACTTGGATAATAGATCCAGAATAGGTCGATCAATTCATCAGCACCAGCTAAAGGCTGACCGTCAGGACCAATTCTTCCAACAGATGTAGGATCTGGTCCCATAGCTGCGA
Organism: Chryseobacterium sp. S90; assembly: GCF_047444895.1. Taxonomy (NCBI): domain Bacteria; kingdom Pseudomonadati; phylum Bacteroidota; class Flavobacteriia; order Flavobacteriales; family Weeksellaceae; genus Chryseobacterium; species Chryseobacterium sp. S90. The sequence goes on from NZ_JBLGCX010000006.1 coordinate 180,933, forward strand.
TACCTAGAGGTCTGTATTTCATTTGACCGTCTCTCTTATCGATAAACCACATACCCATCACTTTAAGAACTTTTACTTTATCAGTTGTTGTTCTGATGATATCTGTTAATCTTTTTTTCTCGTCTTCTGTAAGGGTTCTTCCAGAGTTAAGAATATCGATTGCTTCTTCGTCAAGTCTTATGCTTTCCAGTCTTTTCTGAATTGCTTCAGGTGAAAGTCTTGTCACAAAGTTTTCGTCATCATAAACTTCCTTAATGTCACCTTTAAGAGCTCCATCAAGTAATAATTGATATAAAGATCTTGTAGAGCTTGAAAGAAGACCATCCGGATTGTCATAATAGAATGGCTGGTTGATCTTATCATTCATATCAATGATTTCCCAAACAAACATACTCTTGTAAATATCTTTGTCATCAACGAAACCATATTCAAGAGGCTTTACTTTATTGCTGATAACAGTATCCCCTGCTTTTCTCATTGATTCAGATCTCATTTGTCTGAATTCTTCGGGAGAAGCAGCATTCAGAATAGTTTGGGAAAATGCGAATCCCGAAACTAAAACTAAAAGGGTGCTAATATATTTTTTCATAATATGATTTTACAAATTAACCTTATTGTACATTAATAATTACAGGTGAAATTTCCTTAAGTCTCTGGTTACCCAATCCTGTAGCCGTAGCCTGAATATCATAAATCTGAACTACATCACCAGGTCTAAGGTTTCTAAGCATTCCTTCTGCTCCTGATAGTGAACTACCTTGAATCAGAGTACCTGCTTTTCCTGGAAGCTTGATAATGAAGCTATTTACAGTAAACGAAACCGGGAAGTCAAAGTCAGGTAAAGTAGCTGATACAATCTGGTTAGGGATAGAACCTGCCGGCATAAAGTTTACAGCCTTACCTCTGATCTGACCCTGAGGTCTAGGAATATTTTTAATTCTGTATTCAAATACCTGAGAAACTGTTTTACCATATGGATCTGTTCCTGATAATGTTAACTTCACTACATTTCCTGTAGTAGGAGTTACATCCCATTTACCCGGACCTTTACCTTTTACAGTAGCTCCTGCAGCAGATAATGAAAGTTTAGAATTGTCAGCACCTAAGATTGATCCTGAAACAGGGTTCTCAAGTCCTCTATACATTACGTTCATTTTATCAGCAGAAAGCAATAATCCTTTTTCAAGTTTTACTTCTCTAGGTCCTGCGATTACATTATAAGTATGTGTCCAAGGGAAAGATTGTGGCTTACCTGAAGCATCTGTTAATGTAATTGTACCTCCTAATTTATGTTCACCAATTCCAGATCCTGAAATTTGTGTAATACCTTTACCGTTTTCAACTCTGCTTACACCAGAGATACTGATTTTATTACTGTTAGAATAAGTTCCTAACATTACTTTTACTTCAGCCTGTTTTCCTGCCTGGATATCAACCGGACCTGAAACAATAGGTTCATAGCTTGAGAATTTAATATTCGCATCTACTTTTTCCTGAAGTAATAGTGCCAATGCATCAGACTGAACGTTTCTGGCATCATTTTGGATAATCTCCAAATTAGATATTGCAGCAATTAGCGGCTGATGATAAAATTTATTCTGGAACCAAGTCTTTTCATTTGGAGATGTTCCTTTAGGATACTCCGCAATAAGAGACTTGTTAGCTCTTGCCACCAAATCCTGTAACTGGCTATTGCTTCCAAAAGTAGAATTGATATAGTTTCTTACATCATCAATTTTAGCTTTCAGATCTAATGCATTCTTTGATGGAGTATTTTCATCTCCTTCTTTGAAGAAATATTCAGTAGTTGCTTCGTTGTTGTTAAGTGCAGCAAAGTTTTCACTTACATCAATATCTTTTCCTGTTTTTGGATCTTTATCGTGAAACTCAGATTGTTTTTTCAACAAATCTTTAACATCCTGAGCAGATTTCACCAACGCATCAATTTTGGTTTTCAATACTTTGTACTGAGCCCAAGGCTGTGCATAGGTATCCGGAACTTGCTGAGCCTTAGCTTCCAATGTTCTTTCAAAGATCTTCTCGTTCTTTTTTTCTGTTAAAGTTCTGGTTTCATTCAATGCTCTGGTAGAGTCATAGTATGATCTGATGATTTCTGCATCAATATTTAGGGCCATCATCGCGATGAACACCAAATACATAAGGTTGATCATCTTCTGACGAGGGGTCTGTTTTCCTTGTGCCATTCTCTTTTCTTTGTTTTTTGATTAAGTAGTTAAATTTAGAAATGGTTAGGAATTAAGACTTCATAGCAGTTAGCATACCACCATAAACTCTATTTAAGTTGTTAAGATTAGAAGTTAAACCTTGTAGCTCTTGATTGAATTTCTCAGATTGCTCTGCAGATTTCTGCATATCTGCTACATATTTGTTAGCAAATTCTGATTGTTTTTTACCGCTTTCAAGTTGCATTGCATAAAGAGCGTTCATGCTTTCCATATGCTGAGCAGCTTTATTTAATTGGTCATTATATTTATGAGTAGAAGCAGATACATCAACAGTTTGATTGATCTGATCAACAGAGTTTGAAAATTTATCAATTCCTATTCTCAGTCTTTCAAATAATTGAACATCTAACCTAGCATCCTCAAGCATTTTGTCCAATTTGGTAGAAAGAGAATTTTCTAATTCTGCAAATTGAGCTGCAGCATTGTTATTTCTGGAAGATACATTAGAGTGTAATGGATTTGGGTTAGCATGCTTATCTAATAATTCAGGATAAACATTTTCCCAAGCATAAGACTCTTCAGATTTAGGAGGGTCAAATGCGAAAATGATAAAGATAATCGCCTCAGTAATAAGTCCCACGGTAAGAGCGATGTTACCGTTAATTGGTCCCAAGGTAATGTGAGTAATTTTAAGCCAAGCTCCAAGAATTACAATTGCAGCACCGAATGAATAAAAGAAATTCATCCAAGCATCTTTAGTCTTAAACATATTGAGTTAGTTTTTTTAATGTTAAATAAAATTGTTATTGAAAAATTGTCTGATTAATTTCTGTTAACTCTTCTTGGCTTAACAGCTGCTTCAGGAATATCCTGTACAGTTCTAAATCCGATATAGCTTCTTGCGGAATCTTTTCTTTCCCAATCTCTAGCACCTGTCATTAGTGCATATCCTATATCTTTCCAAGATCCACCTCTTACTGATTTCTTCGTATCCTTTTTATCTTTAGTAGAAGGATTTAATGTAGAAGTGAATCCAGCTGATGAATTGTTAAACGAAGATAATGTCCATTCAGAAACGTTTCCAGCCATATCAAATAACCCAAACCCATTTTTCTTAAATTTCTTAACTGGAGCTGTATATGTATAAGTACCTTTTTTCTCATCTTCCATATAGTTACCTCTCTTCGGTTTGAAGTTAGCAAGGTAACAACCTCTGTCATCCATTAAATATGGACCACCCCAAGGATAAGTAGCATTCTGCATTCCTCCTCTGGCAGCATATTCCCATTCTGTCTCTGTTGGAAGACGGAATACTAATGGTTTTTGTTTTTTTCTTTTTAAACTTTCGTTGTAATCAGATTTCAATTTAGATCTGAAGTTACAATAAGCCCTTGCCTGATCCCAGGTTACCCCTACTACAGGATAGTCTTTATAAGCTTTGTGCCAAAAGTACTGTTCAAACAATGGCTCATTGTAAGCAAAGTGGAAATCTTTTACCCAAACTGTAGTATCAGGATAGATCGCGATACTTTCGCTTTTCAGGTAGTTAGCTCCTCTTTCGTTATCTGCAACTGCCGCATCCATATCTCCCCAACGGTAAGTATACTTAAGCTTGCTTACATCTAAAATTCTTTCGTTTCCAATTCTGGAAGAAGAAGGTAGATACAGAGATTCTAGAACTTCTGCGTATTCTACATCCGGATATTTTGTTGTGCTCCAGTGCAAAGGGATTTTCCAATCTAATCTTTTGCTGGCATCATAACTTCCGTCTTCCCGGCCACCCTGGCCTTCCATATATTCTTGATAAGGTGTTAAATTTTCTTCTTTTTTAGCAAGGTATGCATAATCCCCTATGCTAGCTCCTTTACGTCCGCCTTCATCACCACCTTCTCCGGCAGCTTCAGCAAGTAAAGTTCTCGCGATAGAGTCTCTTACATAGTTGATAAATACTCTGTACTCCGAGTTGGTAGTTTCTGCTTCATCCATGAAGAAAGAAGAAACAGTAACAGTCTTCAATGCTGCTTTTTCAGGAGTATTTGTTGGATCCTGGTCTGCTAAACCAGCAACAAATGAACCTGCAGGAATTGCGACCATTCCGTATGGTCTTTCCGCAACAAATGATTTAGTTTTTTCTCTTGGTATCAATTCTCCTTTTGTTCCTGGCTTCCCTACAGAAGAGCTGCCACCACCTGAACAAGATACCGATGCTACCGACGCAGACAATAATAAAAGAAATATCCTTTTCATGTTAATTTTTATAATTAAGCCGTAAATATATAATTTTTTTAAGAAACTTTTAAGATTTTTTTTGAAATAACGGAAGAAATCTAAATTTATTTTATTTACAACAACTTTTTATTCCACGGTAACAGATTTTGCAAGGTTTCTCGGTTGATCTACGTTTGCCCCTCTATATACTGCAATATAATAAGCAAGCAGTTGCAGAGGTACGGAAGCAACGATTGGTGAGAAACATTCTGAAGTTTCAGGGATTTCAATAACATAATCTGCCATTTCACTCACCTGACGGTCTCCTTTATTCACTACAGCGATAATTTTTCCTTTTCTCGCTTTAATTTCCTGAACATTACTTACAATTTTATCATAGTGACCTTTTTTAGGCGCTATAATTACAATTGGCATATTTTCATCGATCAGGGCAATGGGACCGTGCTTCATTTCTGCAGCCGGGTATCCTTCTGCATGGATGTAAGAAATTTCTTTTAATTTTAATGCTCCCTCTAGGGCAGCCGGATAATTGTATCCTCTTCCTAAATAAAGGAAGTTTGTAGCTTTTACAAAATCTTTTGCAATATTTTGAGTCAGCTCATGGGTCGTACTCAGCACTTCTTCAATTTTCTTAGGAATAGCATCAAGCTCAGCAATTAAGCTCATAAATTCAGCGTTTCCTAAGTTTCCGTTGTGTTTTCCTAATTTAAATGCAATTAAAGTAAGAATAGTAAGCTGTGCTGTAAATGCTTTTGTAGAAGCAACCCCGATTTCTGGACCAGCATGTGTATATGAACCGGCATCTGTAATTCTTGCAATTGAAGAATCTACAACATTACATATACCATATATAAATGCTCCTTTTTCTTTTGCCAGTTTTAAAGCAGCCATTGTATCAGCTGTTTCTCCTGACTGAGAAATTGCGATCACTACGTCTTTATCCGTAATGATTGGATTTCTGTATCTGAATTCTGATGCATATTCTACTTCAACAGGAATTCTCGCATATTCTTCAATCAGATACTCTCCGATAAGACCTGCATGCCAAGACGTTCCACAAGCAATAATGATGATTCTGTTGGCATTTTTGAATCTCTCCACGTGATCCCAGATCCCTGCCATTTTGATCACTCCTTCGTCTACAAGAAGTCTCCCTCTCATTGTATCGTGTACAGACTTAGGCTGTTCAAAGATTTCTTTAAGCATGAAATGCTCGTATCCACCTTTTTCGATCTGCTCCAGGCTCATTTTAAGCTCCTGAATTTCCGGCTCAATTTTAGAGTTATCATTGATGGTTCTGATATCTACTCCATTTTCAAGAGAGATTGTTGCCATATGTCCTTCTTCAAGGTAGATGGCTTCTTTTGTAAATTCTACGAAAGGAGAAGCATCAGAGGCAATAAAATATTCTTTTTCTCCGATACCAATAGCCAGAGGAGAACCTAACCTTCCTACTACCAATACTCCAGGATAATCTTCGTGAAGTACAGTAATAGCATAAGCTCCGTATACTTCATTCAATGCATATCTTACTGCAGTCGGGAAATCCGTTTCAGGATTAATATCCATAAAATACTGAATAAGGTTTACCAATACTTCAGTATCTGTTTCTGATTTGAAAGTAAAGCCTTTTTCAGTAAGCATTGTTTTAATGGTATCATAGTTTTCGATAATACCATTATGTACAATAGCTATTTTTCCATTGTTTGACAAGTGCGGATGGGAATTTCTATCACTTGGAACTCCGTGGGTTGCCCAACGTGTGTGCCCCATTCCAATTTTATATTTCCCTTTTAATTCTTTCGAAATATTCACCAAATCCTCAACCTTGCCTTTTGTTTTTTCTACTTCAAGCTTATTGTTTGAACCTTCTAAAACAATTCCGGCACTGTCATACCCTCTATATTCTAATCTTCTAAGACCATTAATTACAATTTCGTAAGCGTCTTGAAAACCTGTATATCCTACTATTCCGCACATATTATATTTTGTCTAGTGTATTTTGTATTTATTGTATTTTATTTTTTCGTACCATAAGTCACCATCAGCTGGATTCTCTTTGGATTGGTATTCGTTTTATCTATACCTGTAAGAATAACTCTGTTCATATCAAATGCTCTGGTTGTATTACGAACTCCTAAAAGGGTTCCTGTAGCATTTGCTGCAAATGTTCCAGCACTGATTATTAGTGGTTTATTCTTAATGAAGTTCCCATCACTATCTTTTACATCTTCAACAAGATCCTTGATTGTTTTTGTTACTACAATGTCATAATAATCTTTATCCTTGTTGTAATTATACAACCCAAGCCCTGTTGACAAGTCTGAAGTATAAGCTAATTTTGAGAAATCAATAGTACCATTACTATTTAATGTATTGGTTAGAATTGAAAATCTACGATCTTCTGTTGAGTTGGTATTCTTCCAGCTTAAAGGATCTACATATACTCTTATCTTAGCACTTAAAATACCTGCTTTCTTTTCAACATAGATCTTCTTAAGGTCTGCAATGGTCTCATCCTTAATTTTCATTACTACAGAAGGACCACCCATTCCCTGAACATAAAGTTTTTCATCACCTTCAGAAGTATTAATTGCAGCCAATGCTTTTTCAACAGACGAGTTAGTTCTGCTGTATTCATATAATCCGATATGAGCATTAGAACCTCCTAAGTTGAAAACAAGATTTGTTTGTGGTCTTGTTGTTGTTCCGTTATCTGTTTTGTCATATTTGTAATACATGATAAGCTGCAGATCATTAGGAGAGAACTGATAAAGATATTTATCAGTTTCATCCACAGAAATTTTTATTCCTTTAAAATATCTGATAAAGTTAGAAGCATCCTGAAGTTCAGGCTTTCCTTTTTTATCAAGGATATGAGTCTGGAAAAAGTTTGTATTGCTCAATTTCATTCTGAAACCAAGATTCCCTGTAAACACAACTGAATTATCAGATTTCTTAGTAATAGATATAGAATTAATGTTACCGTCAAACACTCCTGATCCTAACAATTCGCCAGTGCTTATTGATTTATTGGAACGTTTAAAGGTATCATCATTTGAATCTAAGAACGTAGTAACTTCATGTACATTGATTTTCATTGATTTTGAAGCACCACCTATTTTACCGTATTTACGAACAGGATATGTTTTTCTCTCAATAGAAACGGCTGTAGCTACTCCATCTACCGGAAAATCGCTTTTCTCAAATGTATTTGTTTTTAATGAATCGCTTTCAAAGAAATAAGTACTTGCAGTAGTATTCGCTGGTGGTCTTACTACAAGAACAACTGAATCTACTTTTGGATTCGCTCCGTTAAAATCATAATTATCTACCGGCATTCTCAGCTGAGTAACATAAGATGCTCTCTGCATTCCAAACTGGTTTTCAGTAAAAGCTCCAAGAACACCAACATATGAAGCCGCACCAGATTCACTCACACCGCTGATTAATCTGGCAGCATCACTTCTGATTGAATCATTGTTGCTATAATTGTATGCGATAACTGGATATGCAATTTCATTACCTTGTGCTGCATCATCATTGAACAACTGTTCACCAAGAGAATCTGGATCCGGTTCACAGTTATAAAGGATTGTACTTCCGAAAATCGCCAATAAAAGCATGGCGAAGGTCCTTTTAAGATTATGAGTCATTAAAAATGTGTTTTTAATAAAGTTGATTTATAGAATCTATGTCAAGATATTCCGACTTCTCGGTAGTAGTTTCGTTGAAAGCCTTATCCAGGTCTTCATCCAGAAACTCGTCACCTTTCACAACAGCGTTTACATAGTTCATACTTTCGATAACAAAGCTTTTAATTGTTGGGTTATCTAACGCTTTTAATCCTGAAATATTATCAAACTGTAGTTTTTCGTCGATCTTTTTATCCAAATCCGCATCCTTCTCATTATACAGAGAAAGTACAATTTTCGCGTCTTTGAAATAAGTATCTGATTCGTAGTAAGTTTTAAGATAAATTGGAACAAAAGAAGCCATCCATCCATTTAAATGAATGATATCCGGCACCCAGTTTAGCTTCTTAATCGTCTCAATAACTCCTCTGGCAAAGAAAATCGCTCTTTCATCATTGTCTTCGAAAGGATTTCCTTCATCGTCAAAATAGTATTGTTTTCTTTTGAAGTATTCTTCGTTGTCAATAAAGTAAACCTGAAGTCTTTCCCCCGGAAGAGACGCTACTTTAATGATCAGAGGCTGGTCCAGGTCATTGATGATAATATTCATTCCTGAAAGACGGATTACCTCATGAAGCTGGAATTTCCTCTCACTTATTTGTCCAAATCTTGGCATAAAAACTCTTACATCATTGCCTTCTTGGTGCATCTTAAGTGCCATTTTGTTTACCACTGCAGCCATATTTGTATCTTCCTGATATGGATACATCTCTGTAGTAATGTACAGTATTTTTTGATTCGGCATAAACTTTCTATCTAATTTTTGTAAAAATGCTTTAATGTGCAAAATTACAAAAAAACATCCAACATTATTTTAATTAACATTTTTTTACGAAAATTCCCTTTTCCAAATTATTAAAAGTGCATATTATTATGCGATATTTTTAGTATTTTTGAAATAGCATTAAAATAAACTATGGAAGTTATAAAAAACAGGAAAGTCCTTCAGGATTTCATTGAAAGACAGAAAGAAATGGGGAAAAGAATTGGCTTTGCACCTACGATGGGCGCTTTACATAAGGGCCATCTTTCTCTGTATGAAGAGGCAAGAAAAGAAAATGACCTTGTTATTTCTTCAATTTTTGTAAATCCAACCCAGTTCAATAATTCTGAAGATCTTGAAAAATACCCAAGAGATGTTAACAGAGATATTCTTATTCTTCAAACTTCAGGTCTTGTAGATGCCGTTTACATCCCTGAGGTAGCAGATATCTACCCTGAGAAAACTGAAAGCCAGCGTTATGATTTTGATGGATTGGAAAATGAGATGGAAGGAAAATCCAGACCTGGACATTTTGACGGTGTAGGAACCGTTGTAGAAGAGCTTTTCAGACAGATACAGCCTGACAATGCTTATTTTGGAGAAAAAGACTTTCAGCAGCTTGCTATTATTAAAAAAATGGTAGATAAAAAGCATCTTCCTGTTAAGATATCAGGAGTTCCAATCTACAGAGCAGAAAACGGACTGGCATTAAGCTCAAGAAACCAGAGACTTCATGCAGACCGAAAAGAAGCTTCTAAAGTCATTTATGAGACTTTAAAAAAAGTAAATGACTGGTTCAGAACCGTTACTATACCAGAAATAAAAGAAAGGGTAACAGATATTTTTGACAATCAGCAGGGAATGAAGCTGGAATACTTCCTGATTGCTGATGAAAACACCTTACAGGAAACTGATTTCTTCTATAAAGACAGAAAATTCAGAGCATTCATTGTAGTAGTGGTGGATGGTGTAAGATTAATTGACAATATGCATTTAGATTAATACGACAAGAAAACATATTTTTTATAAGAAAAAAACTCTGATGTTGTCATCAGAGTTTTTTTGATTTATTATAATAAAACCCAATCATTTCAGATATGTCTGGTATTGTTAAATTTATTTATTACGTAGAATACAAAAAATCAAAGGCCTCCTGAAGGAAGCCTTTGAAACACCAAATCACAAAATATTAATATGAAAAAAATTTACTTTTCAGTAAACTTGTGACCCGGCTGGGATTCGAACCCAGGACCCATACATTAAAAGTGTATTGCTCTACCAGCTGAGCTACCGAGTCGGCCACAATTAAAATGAAATAAATTTCAATATTAATTATAAATTTTTCTTTGCAGTGCCTGCGACTGGACTCGAACCAGCACATCCTTAGGAAACCACCCCCTCAAGATGGCGTGTCTACCAATTTCACCACGCAGGCAATAAAATTACAAAATCCAGTAATTTTTATTGCTTGTGACCCGGCTGGGATTCGAACCCAGGACCCATACATTAAAAGTGTATTGCTCTACCAGCTGAGCTACCGAGTCGGTCACTTACTCATCAAGTTTTCATTTAAGTAATGTCCCTTGTTTTAAGTGGTGCAAAGATATGACTTTTTTCTTTATCTCAAAACTTTTTCGCAAATTTGTTTAAAAAAAATTCATGGTAATTTCATTGATCGGATACATGGGGAGTGGCAAATCTCACATTTCCAAAATATTAAGCGAAAAAATCGATTTTAAATTGATTGATCTCGATAAAGAGATTTCCAGAAGAAACAAATTAACCATCCCGGAAATTTTTGAAAAGAAGGGTGAGATTTACTTTAGAAAGCTGGAAAGAGAGGCCCTGGAAGAGATATTGGCTTCGGAAGAAAATGTAGTTTTAAGTCTTGGCGGAGGAACTCCTGTTTATTACAATAATATGGAGATCATCAATCATAATTCCAAAAGTGTTTTTTTAAGAAGCTCTGTAGGAACATTGGTTGAAAGGCTTTCAAAACAGAAAGAAAAAAGGCCGTTGATTGCCAATATATCTGATGAAGACCTCCCGGAATTCATTGCTAAACATTTATTTGAAAGAAATCAGTTTTACAGTAAAGCGCAATTCACTGTAGGTACAGATTCCAGAGAACCGGGAGATATTGTCAACGAAATAATAGAAAAGCTCTATCTCTAGAGCTTTTTTATTTTATATTAATCTTCGTTTTCTTCCGCATTATCTGTCTCTCCAAAGAAATCATCCCAGTCTGTAAAATCAGAATCAATGTCGTTACCTACATAATCATCCATTTCCCTTCTGTCTTTCTTCGTAGGTCTTCCTTCTCCTTTGTTTCTGTAATAGTCTTGTGACATTTTACGAAGTTTCAACAGTTCATACTGTTCTTTATCTGTTACGTCCTGAATATGAAGAGGCACCAATTTGGCTCCTATCCTGCTTTTAGGAATCTGAATTACTTTTATTTTATAATCAATCTGATTCTTACGGATTTTAATAGTATCTCCTTCTTTTACCTCTTTAGATGACTTTACGGCAGACGTTCCTATAGAAACTCTGTTCTTTTTAATCTCCTCTGCTGCAATACTTCTCGTCTTATAAAAACGAATGCTCCATAAAAATTTATCTATTCTCATATTTTTTTATACTTTTGCCGTTATATTATTTGTAAAGTAATTAAAGTTTTTTGAAATGAAAAAAATATTTTTATATATCCTTGCAGGATCTTTGTGTTTTTCCGCCTGTAAAAAAGATGATACGACAGAACCTTATGTAGAGCCGGAAGACATTACAACACAAAACACATATGATGATCAAGCCATTAAAAAATTGATGGATGAAAATTATCTGGATGCACAAGGTAATATAAAAGCTTTCAGTTCTACGGATACTGCGGATGATAATGAAAAAAAATTATCTGAACTGAATCCCGTAACACTTCCTTCAGGAACTATCTATATTATCAGAAATGGAGCACAACCTCCTGCTAACCCCACTCCTCCTTATGAATCTACAATCAAAGATGATGATATTATCAAAATCATGGGAAGAACTTACTCTTATCTGGCTGTTAATTCTGACGGAAACACATCATTCACGTCAAAAGCCGCGTTTTTAAATACCATTGACGGAACAGGTATTCCTGTTATCGACCCAATGTTTTATTATGTAAAGAAATCAATATTAGAGGCTGGTACAACTGATGCTGCAAAAAAAGCAAAATATTACCAGATTCCTGGTTTCAGAGAAGCTTTACAAAAGTTCAAAGCATTCAATAATCCTTCTAGTGAGGCTCCTTATAACTTACAAGGAGTAATTATTGTTCCTTCCAGAGCTGCTTTTGCTAGAAACCCTCATTATCCTTACTTAAATACTTCTTACAGAAATAAATCTTTTGTATTCAACTTTCAGATTTATGGAAGAGAGGACAGACCAAGTGGTGAGAAACAAACAACAGAACAACAACAATAAAAATATTCATACAATAAAAAACACCGTCTTAATGACGGTGTTTTTTGTTATACTTAATGTGGATTACGATCTTGCCTTCTGCTTCACATTTCCTAAAATATCCGGGAAGTAAAGATCTGCAAGGTGGTCAAACTCATCTCCTCTCATAAACATGGTAGCATCTACTTCTTCATAAGAACTTCTTCCTGCAGCAGCAATCAGTTCATTGCATGTATGAAGCGTGTTTTTATGGAAGTGATATACTCTTTCTGCCTTATCCGTCACATCAAGCCCCTTAATAAGCATTTTATCTTGGGTAGCAACTCCTGTAGGACAGTTGTTTGTATTACATCTCAACGCCTGAATACATCCCAGAGAGAACATAAATCCTCTTGCATTATTACACATATCTGCACCCATCGAAATTGCTCTCAGAATATCCAGACTGGTAAGAACTTTTCCGCTGGCAATCACTCTTAGTTTATGTCTTACATTATAGTTATTAAGCGTTCTGTTGACAAATATCAAAGCTGGTTCCAATGGCATCCCTACTCCATCTGAGAATTCCGGCGGTGCAGCTCCTGTTCCTCCTTCCGCTCCGTCTATGGTAATAAAGTCCGGATAAATTTTCAAAACATTCATTTGAACGCAGATATCTTCAAATTCTTTGGTATCTCCGATACAAAGCTTGAATCCTACAGGCTTTCCTCCTGAAAGTTCTCTTAGCTGCTGTACAAACCTCAGCAATCCTGCTGCATCAGAGAATGAGGTATGTGATGGTGGTGAAATAACAGTCATTCCAGGCGTTACGTGACGGATCGCTGCAATTTCCGGAGTGTTTTTTACACCCGGTAGAACTCCACCATGCCCTGGTTTTGCCCCTTGTGATAGTTTGATCTCAATCATTTTCACATTAGGAAGAGTTGAATATTTTTCAAAAAGCTCCGGATTGAACTTTCCTTCTTCATCACGACATCCAAAGTATCCTGTTCCGATCTGCCAGCATAAATCCCCTCCTTCCATATGGTGGGGTGAAATTCCTCCTTCTCCTGTATTGTGATAAAAGTTTCCTTTTTTGGCACCTCTGTTCAGTGAGATCTGAGCTCTGTCACTCAATGCTCCGAAACTCATGGCTGAGATATTAAATAATGAAGCGTGGTAAGGTTGTGTACATTGTTCTCCTCCTACCCATACTCTCGGAAGTTCTTCTGATGGTGATTTTGCATAAATAGAATGCTTGATCCCTTCATATTTTCTGTGATTAACTTCCAGCTGTGTACCGAAAGCTACGGTATCACTTAAATTTTTTGCACGTCTGTATACTGCAGAACGCTGATTTCTTGGAAACGGTTTCCCGTCTGTTTCCCTCTCAATAAAGTACTGCTGCATTTCAGGTGAAATACTCTCGAAAAAATACCTGAAGTATCCCAATACAGGAAAGTTCCTCAAAATAGCATGTTTCGATTGGTAAGCATTGTATACACCTAATGCATAAATTGCGGATAACAGCGTTGGTATCCAATAATGCGCTCTGATCAGTATTGCTATAATCCATGTAGCAATTACTAATACAATTCCCCAAGATAAAAACTTATCTCTCATGAATGTAGTATTTAAAAGTTTAAAAATAAATTTAGTAGAATTTTAGCAAAGAGCCTACGCTTTTGCTAAAAAATTTTGGTAAGAAGATTGCACAGAAACCGTGCCATCTGACAGGATTTTTTCTAAATTTAGAAATTCGATTTGGTTTACGGATGCAGGATCAAAGTCTTTCTGGACTCTCACATAGTTTTCAGTGAAGCCAAACATTTTCCCGTCTTTATTTTCGTGCTCCCAAAGAACTGGAAGCGATTTTCCAAGTTGTGTCTGATAAAATGCCATTTTCTTCTTTTCAGATAGAATTCTAAGCATTTTATTACGTTTTTTTCTTTCAGCTACCGGAACAACACCTTCCATGGCAGCAGCTTCCGTATTTTCTCTTTCAGAATAGGTAAATACGTGAAGGTAAGTAATAGGAAGTTCATTAAGGAAATTATAGGTTTCCATAAATATCTCCTCTGTTTCACCTGGGAAACCTACAATAACATCTACACCAATAGCCGCATCAGGCATTACCTCGCGGATTTTGTTGACTCTGTCATTGTATAGTTTTGTCAGGTAACGGCGTTTCATCTTTTTCAGGAGATCATCACTTCCGGACTGTAACGGGATATGAAAATGCGGAACAAAGCTTTTACTTTTAGAAACCAGTTCGATACTTTCATCTTTCAAAAGGTTAGGTTCAATAGAAGATATACGGATTCTTTCAATCCCTTCTACTTTATCAAGTTCCGAAATAAGATCAAGGAAAGTATGTTCGTGTCTTTTATTTCCGAATTCACCTTTACCATAATCACCGATATTCACACCTGTAAGAACAATTTCTTTGATGTCTTTTGCAGCAATTTCTGTGGCGTTTCTGAGAACATTTTCAATAGTATCAGAACGTGAAATTCCTCTTGCTAACGGGATCGTACAGTATGTACATTTATAGTCACAGCCATCCTGTACTTTCAGGAAAGCTCTGGTTCTGTCACCAATAGAATAACTTCCAATAAAGAAGTCTGTTTCTTCAATTTCACATGAGTGCACTACTCCTTCATTCTCAGATTTCTCCAAATCATCAAGGTAGCTCAGAATATTGAATTTTTCTTTCGCTCCTAAAACAAGATCAACACCTTCAATTTGGGAAATTTCTTCAGGTTTCAATTGTGCATAGCATCCAACAATAACAACCAGTCCTTCCGGATTGGCTTTCATGGCTCTTTTTACATGCAGTTTACACTCACGGTCAGCATTTTCTGTCACCGAACATGTATTGATAACATACACGTTTGCTTTTTCATCAAAACTTACCTTATCATAACCTGCATCTGTTAATTGACGGGCAATAGTAGATGTTTCCGCAAAATTTAATTTGCAGCCAAGTGTATGAAACGCGGCAGTTCTATGAAAAGTAGACATTTGTTACTCCTGAATTTTATGGGTGCAAAGATAGTAATTTTAATAAGAATCCAAGATTGATTCAATCTATTGTTTATATTCATCCCTTACTTCAGGGCTGTTTTGAAAGCAGACGGGTGATGAATTGGTATCTGGTTCACTATTTAAAAATTTGCTTTTCATTTCTGTATTAAACTCCTGAGAACGGTTTCTGGCAATAGACAGTGTATTCCAATCTTCATTTTTTATCATTTTCGCGATATAAACAATCTGACCAATATGATAAGGATAGTGAGCTAACTGGCGGAGAACAGCATCAATAACAGGGTGAGCTTCCCCTCTGATATAAGTTATTGAGTAAAGGTTGTCATCATTTATCTTTTCAAGGGCATCAAAAAAACATTCCCAGCCTTTTTCCCAAAAATCCAGCACCTGTTCTTTAGTAGTAAATGTATTGACAAACTCTCCGTCACGGTTACGCCAGGATTTTTCACCATCTTCAGTAAGGAAATTGGTCCATCTTGAAAGCATATTTCCGGCAATATGTTTCACAATGACAGCAATAGAATTACTTTCATCATTATACTGCCAGAACATCTGCTCCTCAGAAAGCTGGTCAAATGTTTTATCTCCCAGGGATTTATAATATTCAAAACGTTTTACAAACAGGTCTTTCATTTTTTCTATTTTGATACCTAATTTAAAAACTTTTAAAAATAAAAACCACTTCATTTGAAGTGGTTTTATCTATGTATTATATTTATTGTTATTCTCTGTTTTTTACCAATACCCAACCTGTAAATTTGATTGCTGTATTATTTTTATCATTTTCATTCCATGTGATAGAATACCAGTATGTTCCGGTAGGCACTCTTCTTCCGCCCTGTGTACCATCCCATTTATAACCATTTGATCTGTCTGCCTGGAAAATTTTGTTTCCATAACGGTCAAAAATATTCATAATCAGGTTTTGTTTATTGCCTAATGCTGAATAATCAATCACATCGTTCACTCCATCCGCATTTGGGGTAATCACGTTAACCAAATTAGGTACAACCACTCCTATTTCTATCGGATCACAATCATAAGCGTCTTTCACGTATACTTTATGATCTCCTCTCGAAAGATTATTAAAAATATTGGAGTCCTGCCAGATGATATTGTCTATTGAATATTTATATGCCGGATTTCCTCCTGTTACTGAAACTGTAATTGTATTATTTGAGATATCAATTCCGGAAACAACCGGCTGTTCGGAAGGAAGTACTTTTACTGTTTGTGTAGCAATACATTCTCCTGTTTTAAGTTTTACCCAATATACTCCAATTCCTGCTTTGATCGTTTGGGTAGTGGCACCTGTGCTCCATTCGTAGCTTTTGAATCCTGGCCCAGCATCCAGTGTCGTCTGATCTTCTGCACAAATAGTTACATCTTTAAGTTTATCAGAATATACCGGAGCAATAACAACTAAAGTAATTCTGGCTATTGCATAACATCCCTGAGCATTGGAAACTCTTACATATACAAATCCATTAGGAGCAATATAATTATTAGCATTCAGAATTTCATTGGTCTGATTGACAGCATCGGTCAATGAAGGATAATATTTCTTGGTCGGATTGGTCTGGCCGGTTACTGAAGCATTAACAAGATTGAAAGATGCAGTAGATGGATTGCCCTCGATGAAGCATGATCTCAGTGTCACTTCATTCACCACCACTACCGGATAAAACTTCAAGGTGATCTGTGCCACCGCAGTACAGCCAAATTCTGAGATGACTTTTACATAAACCATCCCTTCTGCAGATACAAATGCCATAGGAGTAGTAATCTCATTGATACCGGCATTGAGATCCGACATCGTATGATAGTATTTTTTAGTGACATTCGGGTTTCCAATAACATCTGCTGTGGTTAAATCAAATAAAGCTGTACCTGCATTATTATTGTTACATTCGGTTAATGTTACATTTTTAACTGTAATGGAACCGTCTTTGAATTTAAACGTTCCAACCTGCTTACACTTATTAAGCGGATTGCTGGCATTAGTTGGATCGGTATAATTGATACTGTAATAGTAAACAGTAGTCGTATTTACTGTGATTGGAGCCGTAATAGGATTATTTCCTGTTAAAGCATCATTCTGGCTCAGATGATAACTTACATTAAAGTTTTGATTTCCATTAAGAATTCCCGCAGACAATGTAGAAAAATCAAACAGAGCCGTACTTGAACATATGACCACTTCTCTCGGATCGGCAGGATTAGCCGCAGGAATTCCAGGAGGTGTAAATGGTTGTGTCTGAATATTCGGGTCTGTAAATGGTGAAGCCAGTGTAGCAGTTCCACCCCATGTCAAAGAAAACGGAGCCGTTGTAGAACTGGTACTGCTTACCCAGTTATCAATAAATAAGTAATACGTCTGTCCTGGCAAAACATCCATATATCTGCAATAGGGTGTCAGAGAACCTCCGGCAGCACTCAGAAGAGTACTTGTCATATTTAATCCTGTAGCCGGGCCAGGCCCGATAACGGTTGCAGCATTACAACGTATGGGTGAACCTAAGCTTCCACAGTTTACATTAGGACCAAAAATAGCCCAGTCATAATCGGCATCCGGATTATTCGGAACCAGATCAAAAGTAAGGGTACCTCCGGTAGCAATCGTAATTTTATACCAAATGGAATTATGCTCTCCGGTGAAGTCTATACAACTTCCTGAGTTTACCAATTCTTTTATATTACCATATCCTGTAGGACTGTAAGTGATATTTGAGTTTCCGCAGACGGATAATGCGGTAGCACAATCTGCCTGAGAATAATAAGTATGAGAGATGCACAGAAGTATGAAAAGTAAAAGTTTTCTCATAGATTACATGTTTTTATGGTTTATTAGTTATACATCATATTGATATTCAACGTACACCAAATATACCCATATTTTAATTACAAACAATAAAATCTATATAATTTTAAACTATTTCAAATTAAAACACGAAATAATTTAAAAAAGTTCACACAAACACAGTTTAAAGCACGAAATACCTAAACACAAGAAAACACCAGAAATTTTATTTTATACTGGTAATATTCCCACACAGATTTTCAAGATGAAATATTTTATGGAAAGGACTTTTCACCTCTGTCAAATGTTCTTTATCCTGAATAAAGGTATATCTTGAAGCAATAGAATTCATATCTGAAACAATCACCAGCCAGCATTCATCCACCGAGGTATCGTAGTAAGGAAATTTTTCATTTTTCTTTTCAATGAGTTCAAGAATTTTTTCCGAGCAGAGTTCATCAAAAAGGTTCATGCTGTATTCATGAGTAATAAAGACATTTCTTCGATGAAAAGATTTCCTTATGCTTTTTACACAGCCCACAGGTTTGTTTTTTTTGATGCTTTTATAAATATTAATGATATTTTCCTGCTGTGCTTCAAGATGATCAAATTTAGTTGCCGGATGGAATTCTAAAAAATAAACACCACGATATTTCGTAGTGTCTTCCTGTTCTAATAATATTTCTGCCTGACGGAACATTTTATTCAAAGTGCTTTCCACTTTCTTCATTTCCAGATGATTGATTACTTCAGTCAGTTCTATTCCGATTTTTTTGTCGTTTAACTTTGCGATAAAGTCCGGGCTCTCGCAGGTAAGGTTTTCAAATTTCACTTCGGGGAAGTGATGCATAAAAGAATTAAGAAGCAGAATCTCGGATTTCTTTCTGTATTTTTCACGGTCATGAAGCGGAGATTCGTCTATGGTACGGTGATACTTCTCCATGGGCTTTTTTTTCAAATGCCTGTTCAGGTAATATAAACTCAGATTCTTTATCAGATCTTCCTCAGAAAACGTCTTTTTCATGTGTGATTTTTTTATTTAATTAAGAACACATGCAGCCATGGGCTTTCATCGTTAAAAGTTTTTGATAATCAAAAATTTACACACTTAAAGGTAAGTAAAAAAACAATTCGATGCTTAGTTTTAAAATTAATTTATCTGTTAATTAATGTAAAGTTTATTTTCATAATTAATACCTTTGTCTTTTTCTAACACAAACGCACATTTATGGATTTTAGGAATTTCAGAATACCCTACAATATCAATCCTCAATATTCCAAAAAAACCGCCTATTTCTCGATGGAATTTGCTCTTGAGCAGGTACTTAAAATATATTCGGGAGGACTTGGCTTTCTGGCCGGATCTCATATGAGAAGCGCCTATAATCTTAAACAAGATCTTATAGGAATTGGAATTCTATGGAAGTTTGGTTATTATGACCAGGCAAGAAATCATGATCAGACTTTACAGCCTGTATGGACGAGAAAAATGTACAGCTTTCTGGAAGACACCGGAATAAAATTTCAAATTGAAATCCACAGTGCTCCGGTTTGGGTAAAAGTATGGTACCTTGATCCTGAAACTTTCAATACGGCACCTATGTTTTTTCTTTCCACAGATGTTCCGGAAAACGATCATGTTTCCAAAACAATCTGTCACAAATTATATGATGCCAATGAATCTACCAAGCTTGCCCAATATATTTTATTAGGAAAAGGAGGTGCCAAGCTATTGGATGAATTGAATATTGAAAGAGATGTTTACCATCTTAATGAAGCTCACGGGCTTCCGGCAGCCTTTTATCTGTTGAAAAAATATAACGGAGACCTTAATAAAGTTAAGGAAAAACTGGTTTTCACAACACATACGCCTGAAGAAGCAGGAAATGAAAAACATAGTTTCAGATTATGTTATGATATGTCCTATTTCTCCGGCTACAGCATGGAAGAAGTAAAAAAGATTGAAGGTTCCAATGATGACCGCTTCAATCATTCCCTTTGTGCATTAAGGATGGCTAGAATTGCCAACGGCGTTTCTCAGCTTCATGGTGTGGTTTCCAGAGCCATGTGGAATAAATATTCTGACATCTGTGAAATTACGTCTATCACTAACGCACAGGAATTTAAATATTGGTCTGATAAACCTTTATACAACGCTAAAGATGAAAATGATGCCACCGTTTTTGACTACCGTAAAAAGTATTTGAAGAAAAAGCTTTTCAGTATCGTTGCGGATCAAACGGGAAATTTATTTAACCCTAATATTTTTACCATTGTCTGGGCAAGAAGATTTGCAGGCTACAAAAGAGCGGAACTTCTTCTGCATGATAAAGAAAGATTCTACAGACTTCTTAACAACCCGAAATATCCGGTACAGATCATTTGGGCAGGAAAACCTTATCCAATGGACTATTCAGCCATTTCCACATTCAATACTCTGGTTGAGGAAAGTAAAAATCATAAAAGTATGGCTGTTCTTACAGGATATGAACTTAGTTTAAGTAAATCTTTAAAACAAGGTTCGGATCTATGGCTTAACAACCCCAGAGTTCCAAGGGAAGCTTCAGGAACTTCCGGTATGACCGCTGCTATGAACGGTTCTGTGAATTTATCTACCGACGACGGGTGGATCCCGGAATTTGCCAAACATAAAGAAAACTCTTTCGTTGTTCCGAAAGCAGATTATATGAACATGAGCATCTATGAACAGGACAACTATGATTTAAACAAATTATATGAAATCCTTGAAAACGAAATTCTTCCGACCTATTACGATCATCCTGATGAATGGAGAAAAATCCAGCACAATGCAATGAATGATGTGAAAGATCATTTCAACAGCGACAGGATGGCAGATGAGTACTACAAAGTGCTTTATAATGAAACGAAATAGAGAAAATTTTCACTTCTCATAAAAAAAGCCCGGAAAATTTCCGGGCTTTTCTTTATAGGTTTATTTACTTTTTTTCTTTGTTGGTACTTTAAGACCCTTTTCTCTAGCTTCAGAAATGCCGATGGCTACGGCTTGCTTTCTGCTTGTAACTTTCTTTCCGGAAGAAGATTTCAGTTTTCCTTCCTTGAATTCGTGCATAACTTTTCCTACTTTGTCCTGAGCTTTTTCTGAATATTTAGTCTTGCTCATGATTTGATTTTTTTAAGATTTTGGCAGGGAAACCCCTATTTCATAAACGCAGGCATGTTTCAAATACTTTGAACGCTCTCTTGATGTTACCGATTCAAAATGATCATTTTTGATCACAATGATCGGGTCTTCCGCATTTTCAATTTCAAAATTGGCAAAATATCTTTCATCGGGTGGAGATTGCTGTTGTCTCGCTTTTATTTTTTGCAACTCATCCGCATATTTTCTGAATCCAGGATCTGAGGAATGAATAAATTTGTATTCATCGCCTGCATCCACATGGTAATGAATTTTTTTCTCTATCAAACCTGCTTCATCAGTAATTTCGGGATTATCATTCCCGTCTCTAAACACCACTTCTACCAATGTTCCTCCTTTTTTGTGGGCGCATTCTTCTGCGTCATTAAAACTGGAAAAACCTGTATAAACAATCTGGTCGTTTAATACATAACGGTTCAGTTTCTGGTTGTATGCATTCGTTTCCATAATTATCATTTGATTTGATTTATAGTTATTATATATTCAATTTTTTTGCCAAATTGTCTTTTTTTAAAAATTTCATTATTGAATATTATTAGAGTACGAAAAGGATATCAAATCCTGATTTTGCATTTTATATGGTTATATAAGTAAGAATTATTAAATTTGGAATCATTAAAATTGAAAATGAAAAAACTCCTATTAACTCTTACCGTTGCTGCTGTATTCCAAAATGTATCGGCACAGGAAATTACTTTAGATAAAATATATTCAGGATACTACCGTGGAAAAGGGATCGCAGGAATCACTTCCATGAAAAACGGTGAAAATTATCTTGTGATTGAACCTTCAGGAATTGCAAAATATTCTTATAAAACTTCACAGAAGGAAGGAAATCTTGTGGACGGAAGATTTGAAAGCTATATTTTTTCTGATGATGAATCTAAAATCCTTTTACAGACAGGCAGCCAGCCTATTTACAGACATTCTTTCCTGGGAAAATTTGATGTAAAAGATTTAAAATCCGGAAAAGTAATCAGTCTGAATGAAGGTAAAACAGTTCAGGAGCCTACATTTTCACCGGATGCAACAAAAGTGGCATTCATTTCTGACAACAACTTGTTCTATCAGGATCTTGCTTCAGGAAAAATCACGCAGATTACTACTGACGGTAAAAAGAATTCAATACTGAATGGTTTGGCAGATTGGGTTTATGAGGAAGAATTCGGACATGCAAGACAGTATGAATGGACCAAGAATTCTGATGCTATTGTATTTGTAAAGTCTGACGAAGGACAAGTACCGGAAATCTATATTCCTATCTACGGAAAAAGTCTTTACCCGGCCGAAATGCGCTATAAATATCCAAAAGCAGGTGAGAAAAACTCTGTTGTTTCCGCACAGCTATACCGTCTTGATAACGGAAAAACAATGCAACTAAACTTAGGTTCTTTCAAAAACTATTACATTCCGAATGTATTCCAGACTGCAAAAGCAGATGAAATTGTTTTAATTACTTCTGAGAGAATTCAGAATGCTTCAGATAT
This sequence comes from Chryseobacterium sp. S90, assembly GCF_047444895.1. NCBI lineage: Bacteria > Pseudomonadati > Bacteroidota > Flavobacteriia > Flavobacteriales > Weeksellaceae > Chryseobacterium > Chryseobacterium sp. S90. The sequence continues at coordinate 203,745 of NZ_JBLGCX010000006.1, forward strand.
TTTAAAGGTAAATACCAAAACAGGAGCTGTTCAGAAATTATTTACTGAAACGGATGACAAATGGATCGATACAGACAGCCCTACTCTTGAGTTTCTTGAGGATGATTCTTTCCTTTGGGCTTCTGAGAGAGACGGAAACCGCCACCTTTACTGGTATGACAAAGATGGTAAGCTTAAAAAGCAGATCACAAAAGGAAACTGGGAAGTAACAGATTATTATGGATTCAATCCAAAATCGAAAGAAATTTACGTTCAAACTACCGAAAAAGGGAGTATCAACAAGGTTATTTCTAAAGTAAATATTGAAAACGGAAAATCTCAGCTGATCTCCAATGCAGAAGGAAATAACTCTGCCAATTTCAGCAAGAACTATAATTATTTCATTGAAACCTCTTCTACAGCTGCTAAACCTTACACTTATGTTTTAAAAGACGGGAACGGAAAAGCTGTAAAAGAACTTCAGAACAACAATGATCAGTTACAGAAATTAAAAACGGATAATTTTGTTGAAAAAGAATTCATCACCATTCCGAATGCGGTAGGTGATCAGATGAATGCCTGGATCATGAAGCCTAAAAACTTTGATCCGAATAAAAAATATCCTTTATTTATGTTCCAATATTCCGGGCCAGGATCTCAGCAGGTTGCTAATTCATGGGATAACGGAAATGCAATGTGGTTCAACCATCTTGTACAAAAAGGATATATTGTAGCTTGTGTAGACGGTCGTGGAACGGGTTACAAAGGAGCAAAGTACAAGAAAGTAACCTATATGAATTTAGGGAAATATGAGATTGAGGATCAGATCACTGCAGCAAAGTGGTTTGGAAACCAATCTTATGTTGACAAAAGCAGAATCGGAATGTTCGGATGGAGCTTCGGTGGGTATATGACCAGTCTGGCAATGACCAAAGGAGCAGATGTTTTCAAAGTGGGAATTGCCGTAGCACCGGTAACCAACTGGAGATATTATGACTCTGTATACACGGAAAGATTTATGAGAACTCCTCAGGAAAACCCTGACGGATATGATAAAAACTCTCCTACGGAATATGCAAATTTATTGAAAGGTAAATTCTTGTTAATCCACGGAACAGCTGATGACAACGTTCACTTCCAGAACTCTATGGAATTCTCCGAAGCTTTGATTCAAAACAAAAAACAGTTTGATTTCATGGCTTATCCTGATAAAAACCACGGAATCTATGGTGGACAGACAAGACCTCAGTTGTATCAGAAAATGACTGATTTCATATTGAATAATTTATAAACAGTATATTATATCTAATAAAAAAACCTTTCAAAAGTTTGAAAGGTTTTTTTATTTAAGGATATTTTACAGCTTTATCCAGTTCTATTGGATTATTAAAAGACTTTATTTTTTTTCTTTCATTGGCCTCAGCGGGTTTCAACTGTTCTTTGGTGAGAATGGTACCGTCTTCAAGTTGCAACTTCTTTCCTTCAGGTAAAACAAGTCTTCCATTCATTATATATTTAAAAGGACTATTATATAATTCCAGTTTCAATTTATCCAGCTTGGCCTGATTAACGGGAATTGCTCTGGAAATAGAGTTTTCTAGCGAAACCTGTTTATAATCCTCTACAATTTTTTCGCTTTTTATGACCTTGAAATGGTAATCTTCCTTTGTGTCATACAACTCTACAATGAGCCCTGGTAATCCATTAAATTTATAAGGGCCATAAGGAATGGGAATATCCTTAGAAAACCATGCTACCCAGCTTCTTCCTCCAAATTGTGTTGTTGCCTTTTGAAGGTGAAGTTCATCAGCTATCTTGATACTATCTGTAATTTTCCAGTTCTGTTCCGCCTTCTCATCAATTTTATAAAAATTCACATCTCCTATATATTCATAGTTTTGGTATTCATTACTATTATTTTTTTTAATCAGAAATGAAGTCTGTTTATACCCTTTAAATCCATATTGATTTTTAGTCGCATATATTGAATCATTGATATAGTATATTCTATTATAATATTTCATTTCATCTTTAGAGATATCCAGATTAAAATTTTCTTTAATAAGATTTTTTGAGGTGGAATCTTTCTTTGATACAACATCATATACAAATCTGTTGCTTTGAGCAAAACAGGTAAATGTTCCCAATAATAAAAATAATAGCTTTTTCATAGTTTAATTTAGTCAATCATTTCAGATAAGAAATATTCTAAATCTGCTCTGTCATATTCTATAGGGTATTGATAACCATTGATAAAAATATCTGGTGTAAAATTAATATCATTTATCTTTCTCCATTTTTTCTGATTATTTAAGATCGCAATGACATTCTCTTGATTTTTAAACAAATGAGAATACTTATTATTCCATTTATCTATTCCATTTTTATCAGTTCTTATCTTATACCACTCTTCCAAAGCTACAAAAAAAGTGGTTTTATCTTCCGAATTTTCATAAATGCTGGCCATATTTATGTAGGTGGTACGTAATTCTTCAGGAAAAATGTCCAGATCTGCATCCAATACAAGGCGAACATTAATTTTATTCCCGTAATTATTTATTATTCTCATAAATGTCGGGTAGAATTCTTTGCAATATTTACAAGCAGGATTCGTCACTAACGTTAGTGTTAAATTAGAATCCGAAGTTCCAAAATTAAAAGAATTTAAAAAATCGTCATTAAGAGTTTTCTTTTGAATTGAAAGATTATTTCTGAAGAAAGTATAGTTCATTTTAAATCTTGAACTTTTTACAATCTCCTCTTTCAGTTTATTATCCCAGTTAATTTTTTCTTTTAAATAAAGAAGAAACAAAGCAGACGCCGAAACAAATAGCACATACAAAACAATAGAAAATGGATTGATCTTTACTATTGGATTAGGTAAAAAAAGCAAAAGAACCAACTGAGCATAAACACAAAGTATGATACCAATACAAACCGGACACAATTTTTTAATAACAATCATCTGATAGTATAATGAAACAAATGAGATGGGTATAAACAAATAGAATATATACTTGTATATAAAATAATAAAAACTCAGATCTTTATATATAGCTAAAACTATAAAACTAATAATTTGAGAGAAAAAGAATAATAAAGAAATCTCTGATATATCCAAAAACTTCCATTTCTTATAATTAAATACATAGTCACAATCAGTTTTTAACATCTTATTCTGACATACCCCTAAAGGTATAATAGTTCCTTTGCCATGAGTTTTTTTATAGGCTTCATAAGAAAGGAAAATTCCTAAAAATGAAAGTGATAAAAATGCGATCCCCGCATAAAAGAAAGAAAAGTCTAATAATAAAACAGACAATACAAGAGTTCCCAATAAAAGACTACTCCATAAGAAAAGATTATTTTTTTTCTTTTCATTGTAAAAACTCTCTGATTTATCAACTAATAAGACAACATTGGACGCTGAGACATTATAATTCTTTTTGTCTTCTAATTTAAAGCCTTCATCATTGATGGATATAAAATTTTTAGGCAATAATTCAACATCTTCTTCATCTATTTCAAACACTGAGCAATCAATATTAAAAAAATGAAGTGTATCGGAAAAAGACAGAATATTAGGAAATTCCGGATGACCATTTAATTGATATTCAAACTCAGTCTTATCAATATGGATATCGACAAGATTTAAATAGCTTGTTAATATATTAATATTTTTCTTCATAAATACTTAAAAATAATCAGCAATGAAATTTCATTGCTGATTACGATTTTAATTTTAGTTACAACATCCTCCTCCGCATCTTGCACTACCATCTCCAGCACAACCAGCTTGTACACATCCGCACTCTACTTCTCCACCACCGATTCCGATAATAGTTCCTCCTCCGTTTCCTATTTTCCCTCCTTTAAGTGATCTTAACTCATTTCTGGATAGACTTGCTTTCTTCATTTTCAAAGAATTGTTTTTCATAATGTTTTAATTAAATATTCTGTGTCATTATTGACTTTTCAAAACTATAAATTAAAATCTCCGGTAAGAGAAATAGATCAGGCATTTTTTTGGCAAATTTCTTGCAGAACATGTACATGTTTTGCATATTTGCAATAGACATTAAGAATCATGAAGCAAGAAAAACTAAGAAACCTACGAAAACTCAAAGGCATCTCTCAAGAGAAGATGGCAAAAATTTTATCTACTGATCCTTCAAATTATTCCCGAAAAGAGCGGGGTGAGGTAAGGATACATGAAGATGAATGGAAGAAAATAGCTGAATCACTCAGTGTTTCTATTTCGGATATTAAAGAAGAAGAAATGGTGTTCAGTAATAAAAATTCCACATTCAAAGACACTACTCAATATCAGTACATTCAAAATTTCAATTATTCAATCATTGAAAATTTACAGGACTATATTGATTTTCTAAAACAAAAAATTCGTGAATTAAATGAAGAAAACAAAATACTAAAATCTCAAAATGATTTTAGCTCATAGAATCTTCTATATAATTATGTATCATCATTCATGAATAATCAAAATCCCTTTCAAGAACATTGAAAGGGATTTTATATTTATTTTATTAATCATTTCGCTAAAGTATTATTTATTTTATCAATTAAAATTAAAAACTTATTTTTGGGAAATTTGAAAATTGAATATATGAAGACTAAACATCCTAAAGGGCTGCCCTTCCTCTTTTTCACAGAGATGTGGGAGCGTTTCGGGTATTACCTGATTCTTGGAATCTTTGTTCTGTATGTTATTGAGCCTACGGGTATGAAAGGCGGACTTGGACTTCCGGATAAAACTGCTGATGATATTTTCGGAACTTATATTGCCTTAACTTATCTGACTCCCTTTATTGGTGGGTTCCTGGCAGACAGAGTTTTAGGATATATTAAATCTATCTATCTGGGAGGTTTTTTAATGGCCGCCGGATATATAGGAATGGGTGTGTTTAAAGATTTACCTCTGTTTTATGCTTCACTGGCGCTAATTATTATAGGAAATGGTTTCTTTAAGCCTACAATCTCAACGCTATTAGGAAATCTTTATTCTGAAGAACCTTATAAAGCGAATAAAGACTCAGGATATAATATTTTCTATATGGGAATCAATATCGGAGCATTTATCTGTAACATTATTGCTGCATTTATGCGTAATAAATTTGGCTGGGGTGAAGCTTTCATCACTGCGGGAGTGGGAATGCTTATCGGTATGGTGATTTTTACCATCGGAAGAAAGCATTATATCCATGCTGCACAAATGAAACCTGTACAGGAAGGAGATACAAAACTTTCGGAAATCATGCTTAAAGTATTTGTTCCTGCCATTATTGCCGGAGCAATAGGTTGGTTTGTTCCTAACAATATTTTTGGAAGTGACAGTACAGATGCCTTTATATTTGCCTGTATACCTGTTATTTACTTTTACGCCTCTCTTTACTTTAAGGCTAAACCTGATGAAAAAGCCTCTATCGGAGCATTACTTTCTGTATTCCTGATCAGTATGTTTTTCTGGGCTGTTTTCAAACAGAATGGAACTGCTTTGACAAGATGGGCCAATTATTACACAGACAGAAGTGTTCCTGCTTCTCTTGAAAAGCCGTTGGAAGGTATTTATATGGTGGAAGGTAAGAGCTATGAAAACAAAGAAACTCCAGTTTATGACAACCAGTTCAGATCTCAAAAGGATGACAAAGGAGAGACGAAGAAAGAAATGGGGAAAGATGTTTATTTTAAAAACATATCTCCTGAACAACGCGCTACCCTTGAGAAAAATCCTGAAAATAAAGTTTATCTGTACAATACAGAATTATTTCAATCTATCAATCCGTTCTGGGTTATAGCATTGACACCAGTGATTGTTGGGTTCTGGGCATTGTTGAGAAGAAGAGGAAAAGAACCTTTAACCCCTACTAAGATTGTTTTAGGATTATTTATTTCCGGACTTTCCTGTCTTGTAATGGTTTTAGCAGTAATGGCAGGAGATAACGGAGCCGTAAAAGTATCCCCTCTATGGCTTGTTGCCAGCTACGGAGTCATTACTATCGGGGAATTATGTTTGTCTCCTATGGGACTTTCATTCGTTTCAAAACTTTCGCCTGCAAGGATTACCGCATTGATGATGGGAGGTTTCTTTCTGGCCAACTCTGTGGGAAATAAACTTTCAGGAATCCTGGCAAGTACGTGGTATAATTACGAAAACAAGACGAATTATTTCCTTGTAAACTTCGGTTTGTTAATATTTGCTACACTTTTGGGTCTTTCTATGTTAAAAAGACTGAACAAAATTATGAAGGAAAAAGGACATTAATCATTGATATTATAAAGATTAGCAAGCTGCGGAATAGTCCCGCAGCTTTTTTATTTAAAAATAAAATTAAAACCTTGCCAAAAACCCAAAATAAACTATATTTGTCAGTCTTAACAAAAATTAACAATAGAAATGGATAATATTGAAGCATTGAGTCCGAAACCGGATGAATTTGTAGAGAATAAGAATTCCAGGCATCCTAAAGGATTATGGGTTCTTTTCGGAACAGAAATGTGGGAGCGTTTCAACTTTTATGGAATGAGAGCACTTTTGACGCTCTTCATGGTAAATTCCTTATTAATAAAAGAAGCTGATGCTGCAATCATCTATGGTGGATTTCTAGCGTTATGTTATTTAACACCTCTTTTGGGAGGATTTATTGCTGATAAGTATATCGGAAACAGATTTGCAATCATCATTGGGGGATCGCTAATGGCTATTGGCCAATTCTTGTTATTTATCAGTGCTTCAACTTTCTCAGCAGACATTGGAAGTGCTAAACTGATTATGTGGCTGGCATTATTCGTTATCATTTTTGGTAATGGATTCTTCAAACCGAATATCTCCTCAATGGTAGGAAGCCTCTATCCAAAACAGGAAAAGTCTAAACTGGATTCAGCTTTCACCATTTTCTATATGGGTATCAACATCGGGGCATTCTTAGGTCAGTTTATCTGTCCATATGTAGGAGATGTAAAAGATGCTGCAACCGGAGTGAGAGATATCTTCGCTTTCAAATGGGGATTCTTAGCTGCTTCTATTGCGATGGTAATCGGAACAATAACATTCTTTATCCTTAAAAACAAATATGTAGTTACTCCGGAAGGAAGACCTATCGGAGGATTACCAAAAAACAATACAAGTGCAGATTTCGAGGAGGGAGAAACTCAAACAGCAAAATTCTCAGGTACATTCTTAGGAATTACTGTAGCTATATTTGTTGTTCTATTCTTTGTATTCAGATATTTACTTGTAGGAGAACTTGGGTTTAACTCGGTGGAAATGGGACAAATGATCAAGGGAATTATTTATCCTTTTATCTATTCAGCAGGTATTTCTCTTGCCTTCCTGATTATGTCTTCTGCAGAAAACAAAGTTGAAAGACAAAGAATCTGGGTAATCTATATCGTTTCATTCTTCATCATCTTTTTCTGGGCAGCTTTTGAACAGGCAGGATCTTCATTAACGTTTATCGCAGATAACCAGACTGACAGAAATATTTTCGGGTGGAACATGCCTCCTTCAATGGTTCAGATTTTCAACGGAATTTTCGTAGTTCTTTTAGCTGTTCCTTTCAGTTTGTGTTGGGATAAACTGAGAGCAAAGGGAAAAGAGCCTGTATCTCCGTTCAAACAAGCAATGGGATTGGCATTGATCGCTCTTTCTTATTTCATCATTGCACACAATGTAAAAGATCTTGGAAACTCAGGATTATTAGCAATCAAATGGTTAATGCTTTTATACTTCATCCAGACTTGTGGTGAGCTTTGTCTTTCTCCAATCGGTTTATCATTAGTAGGTAAGCTGGCTCCAAAAAGATTTGCTTCATTACTATATGGTGTTTTCTTCATTTCTAACGCTGCTGGTTATGCATTAGCTGGTTCATTAGGAGCGCTTATCCCTGCAACAGGTGATAAATTTAAGAAAGCTGAAGAACTGGGTGTTAATCTACAGGATGTATTAGATAAAAAAGTAACTTTAACTGCGGATCAGGTAGCTGCTTTTGATAAAGCTCAGCTTCCATTACATAACCCTACTTTTGTAGGATTTGAAATTCACAATCTATTTGAATTCTTCATGGTATTCGTAGTACTTTGTGGTATTGCATCTGTAATTTTAGGTTTAATTTCACCTATCTTAAAGAAAATGATGCACGGTGTAAACTAGCTGCATTAACAAAATATGAATAAAACCTCTGCTAAGTCAGAGGTTTTTTTTATTTTCGTACGATGGAAATTTCCGAAGATTCTTTATTCCAATCCATAAAGGAAATCATTAGACAGTCGCGCGAAAAAGTGTTTCGGATAGCGAATTCTACTCTACTGCTTACCTACTGGCAGATTGGAAAACTTATTGTGGAAGATGAACAACAAGGAAAAGAACGGGCAGAATATGGAAAATATACGCTCAAAAGACTTTCTCAGAAGCTTACCTTAGAATTTGGAAAAGGTTTTGATTATACCAACTTATCCAATATGCGAAAGTTTTACACAGCGTTTCCAATTGTTGACACATTGTCTCAACAATTGAGTTGGTCACATTACAGATTACTTTCAATTCAGGATAATAAAGACAAAAGACATTATTATCTAAATGAATCTGTACAAAATAACTGGAATGTAAGAGATCTCAAAAGACAAATCAATTTCCGTTTTGAATGATAAAAACAATTTATTTGCCAGCAAATACCTGCTGTACCTCCCAAAAGAAGAAGAATTAAAACAAATTATTGACCAGGACAGAATTCGTTTTGAGCTGGATCAGAAAGATAAAAACCCTTAATTAGAACTTAATCATATATCATTATGAGCTTAACTTTAGATGAAATACAAGATTTCAAAGGAAAATATCCCAGACAGATCTGGAGCCTTTTTTTCTCTGAAATGTGGGAACGTTTCTGTTTCTACGGAATGCGTGGAATGCTGGTCTTCTTTATGATCTCACAGCTTAATTTCCATGAAAAAGAAGCCAACCTTCAATATGGTGCCACCCAGGCCTTCGTATATGCCTTTACTTTTGTAGGAGGTCTTTTTGCCGATAAAATTTTAGGATTCAGAAAATCTCTGTTCTGGGGAGGTCTCCTGATGATCGTAGGAAGTTTAATTCTTGCTACAGATCCCCATAAATTCTTTTTCCTCGGAATAGCATTCACCGTAGTAGGGACAGGTTTCTTTAAACCTAATATTTCATCTATGGTGGGACAACTTTATAAACCTAATGATTCAAGAGCTGATGCAGGTTTTTCGCTTTTTTATGCGGGAATTAATCTTGGAGCATTGTTAGGTGGTTATTTGTGTATTGCTATTGGTAAAGGAGAATTTCTAAGTAATGTTATTGCAGAAGAAATGAGATGGCATATTGCTTTTGGATTGGCTTCAATAGTAATGGTAATCAGCTTGATTAACTTTGTATTTACGCAAAGAACATTAGGTACTATTGGTTTACAGCCCGGACATCCCTTAGCAGAAACAAAGGCAGCTCCAATTCCAAAATGGAAAGAATACGGAGTATATATTTTGTCATTGGTTTTTGTACCTATTATTATGACAATGGTTGCTAAAACAGAATATACGGATTATTTTATGTGGACCATCGGCCCATTGACCCTAATCTATTTATTCTATGAAATGTCTAAAGTAACTGCTTCGGAACGCAAAAAGCTTTGGGCAGCACTCGTTTTCATTATATTTTCAATCATATTCTGGGGAATCTATGAACAAAGTGGAGGTTCTTTAAGCATTTTTGCCGCTAAAAACCTGAACAAAGATCTTTTCGGACTAGACCCGAATGGTGTGAATAACTCCGGAGGAGCTTTCTTTATTATTTTCCTTGCTCCATTGATCGGACTTCTTTGGATTTGGCTTAATAAGAGAAAAATTGAACCTAATACTATTATTAAATTCGGATTAGGATTTATTTTCTTGGGATTAGGATACTATGTTCTATTTGCTACCCGATTATTTGCAGACCTTCAGGGAGTTACTTCACTGAACTTCTTTACCCTGGCATTATTAATCATTACCCTCGGGGAATTGTGCCTCTCTCCTATCGGATTGTCTATTATGACGAAGCTTTCTACTAAAAATCTTCAGGGAATGATGATGGGAATGTGGTTCCTTGCTTCTGCTTATGGGCAGTATGTTGCAGGGATTATCGGAGCCAGCCTTGCTACCTCAAAAGAAGGGTCTACCAACTATGATGCTTTGATCACTTATACTGATGGATATAAACAATTGGGATTATACGCGGTAATTGCCGGAGTGGTATTAATTTTGATATCTCCGTACGTGAAAAAATTAATGCAAGATGTAAAATAGAAAATAAGTAATTATGCTTATTTTTACCTAAATATCACAATATGAAGAAAATTTTAAGCATAGTTCTCTTACTTTTATTAAACTTTAGTTTTGCCCAGGTAAAATGGATGACCATTGAGGAAGCCTTAAAAGCTCAAAAGGAAAATCCAAAAAAAATACTTATCGATTTTTATGCAGACTGGTGTGGCCCATGCAAAATCATGGATAAAAAAACTTATGGACATGCTGTGATTGCTCAAAATCTGAACGAGAACTATTATCCTGTAAAGTTTAATGCAGAAGAAAAAAAGAGTATTGATATCTTTGGAAGAACATTTTCTAATCCCAATACTGAGCACAGAAAAGGAAAAAATTCACTGCATGAGTTTACACAGTATATGAATGTAGGTGCTGTTCCAAGTACCGTATTTCTGGATGAACATGGAGATCCTATCACCATTCTTCAGGGAGAATTGTCTGCCAAAGAACTGGAGCCTTATCTGGAACTGATCTCAAAAGATTTGTTCAAAAAGATTAAAACCAGAGAACAATGGGAAGATTACCAGAAAAAGTTCAAATCTAAAATCAAAGATTAATTTAGAGATCCCGATTTCTAATTTAATGCTAAAAATTCACCATACAGACTTCCAATTTTTTGGAAGTCTTTTTAATTTTACCGAAATTCGAACCTTTATTTCTTTTGTCAAAAAATAAGGATCAAAAAAATTCAAAAATCCGCATCCTGAAATCTGAAAATGAATCTCGAAACCTCCATAGAATACGTAAAAGGAATAGGTCCGGAAAGAGCCAAACTCATTAAAAGTGTATTGGGCCTGACCACTGTTGAAGATATGTTGAACTTCTACCCAATCCGCTATCTGGATAAAAGTAAAATTTATACAGTTTCTCAGCTTCAGGAAGAAAGCAGCCAGGAAATACAATTGAGGGGAAGAATCACTCATGTTCAGGAAATCCAGACCGGGAAGACTAAAAGATTATCTGCGAAATTCAATGATGAAACAGGCAGTATGGATCTGGTATGGTTCCAGTATTCAAAATGGCTGAAAGAGCAGCTTCCTATTAACAAAGAGGTTTATATTTTCGGAAAAATTAATGTTTTCAACCGTCAGTTTTCTATGCCGCATCCTGAAATAGAAGCTGAGGAAAATAAAGAAGGAGATACAAGACTTAAACCTATTTATCCGAGTTCAGAAAAACTGACTAAAAGAGGATTAAGTCAAAGGTTTTTTCAGAATGCATTGAGAAATATCTGCAAAGAAATTCCGAGTCTGATTGAAGAAAATTTCCCGGAGTACCTGATGAAAACCTTTAAATTCATGTCAAGACAGCACGCTTTCCTGAATGTTCATTTTCCAAAGGATAAAGAGCATTTCGATAAGGCTGATTACAGATTAAAATTTGAGGAATCATTCTTTTTTCAATTAGGATATGGTTTGAAAAAGCTTCACCATAAAACACAGGCTCATGGTAATCCATTTCCAATTATTGGAGATCACTTTAACGATTTCTATGAGAATCATCTTCCTTTTGAACTCACCAATGCACAGAAAAGAGTATTAAAGGAAATCCGTATTGATATGAAAAGGCCAATTCAGATGAACAGGCTTTTACAGGGAGATGTAGGATCAGGGAAAACGATGGTGGCATTGTTAACCATGCTTATTGCTATGGACAACGGTTTTCAGAGTTGTTTGATGGCTCCAACAGAAATTCTTGCCCAGCAGCACTATAACGGGATCAAAGAACTGTTAGAAAAAACAGGAATCAATATCCGCATTCTGACCGGATCCAGCAAAGCAGCAGAAAGAAGAATTATCCACGAAGAACTGGAAAATGGAACACTTTCAATCCTGGTAGGAACCCATGCTGTTTTAGAAGATAAGGTTAAATTTAAAAATCTGGGACTGGCAATTATTGATGAGCAGCATAGATTCGGAGTTGCGCAGCGGGCTAAACTTTGGGCAAAAAATAAAATACCGCCTCATATTCTGGTGATGACTGCTACTCCTATTCCAAGAACACTTGCGATGAGTTTTTATTCTGATCTGGATGTTTCCGTGATTGATGAAATGCCTGTAGGAAGAAAACCCATCATTACTGCTCACAGACGTGAAAAAGACAGGCTTTATGTTTATAACTTCTGTAAAGACGAAATTAAGAAAGGCCGGCAGGTCTATTTTGTATATCCGCTTATTGAGGAATCTGAAACCTTAGATTACAAAAATCTGGTGGAAGGTTTGGAACATGTCATGGATTATTTCTCAGAGTACAATGTGACCATGCTTCACGGGAAAATGAAACCGGATGAGAAAGATGCGGCAATGGCTTATTTTGCTTCGGGGAAAGCTGAAATTATGGTGGCAACTACCGTAATTGAAGTCGGGGTAAATGTCCCTAATGCTTCTGTAATGGTTATTGAAAGTTCAGAAAGGTTTGGCCTTTCACAGCTTCATCAGCTGAGAGGACGTGTAGGAAGAGGTGCTGAACAGAGTTACTGTATCTTGATGACATCAGATAAATTGTCAAAAGAAAGCAGAACGCGCATCAAAACAATGACTGAAACCAATGACGGCTTTAAAATTTCTGAAGTGGATATGCAACTTCGGGGTCCTGGCGATATTCTGGGTACCCAGCAAAGTGGTGTGGTAGATTTTAAGAGATTAGATCTGATTAATGATTCGGCGATCATCAAAACGACAAAAAATACGGTAGAAAAAATTCTGGAAGCTGACCCAATGCTGTCTAGACCTGATAATCTGATTATTAAAAACTATTATATCAGATATTACAAAGGAAAAAACAAATGGAGTAAAATTTCATAAAAAAACCGCAGAAAATACTTCCTGCGGCCCCCTTATAAAACTGTTATTTAGAAGAAATTACTTTTGGTATGCCCAAAAAATTCATTTTAATAGTTAAGGCTTAATATTTTGTGATGTGGTGTGAAAATATCTATATAACAATATTATTTGATAAGCTAAAACCTTAACTATTAAAACAAATTATGAAAAACAAAATGAATTATTTTTTTCCAACTTGCTTATTATAAAAACTAACTGAGTTTCGGTGGAGATGAGGGAATGAAACGAATAAAAATACCTCCAACTACTTTTGAGTTTTCATGATTGTACCGTTTTGTTTAAAGATCTTCTGTGCTTTAAAATTGGAAAATTAGTATAATTCATTTTGTTAACTAACATCGTGATTTATATAATTTTGTTTTTAGAAACAATTACTTCTCATTCATCTGTATCTTATACTATATAATGAAATTTGTGTCTCAGATTACTTTTACAAATGTCAGTATATTAATTCAGATCCTTTTTATATGATTTTAAGTATTAGTTATAAAATTTTCACTTATTTGTGAATAATATGCATCAAATACGATTAATATTTTCTTAATATTAAATTCATAAAACCTTTATTCATCACACTTTCAAAATAAAATTATCTTTATTCAATCCTGAAGCATGATACTGCCAATTGATCGTAATAATTTCTGTAAGCACCTTTTTCAGACTCTCAAAAGACTCAGGTTTTTTCATGAAAATATTGGCTCCTTTTACAAAAATATCTTCAATTTCATTTTCCGGAATCGGTTCCGAAAAAATGGCGGTGACCATGTTATTGAATTTTGAATTTGCTTCGATTTCTTCCAGACATTCCATGCTGTCTTTTCCAGGGATGGTGTAATTTATAAAAACAATTTCCGGAACTACGGCATCATCATTATTCAGATACAGCATCATATCTTTACCGTTAGAGAAGCATTGAACTTTTATAGAGATTTTCAGCTCTTTTAAAATATTTTTAAAGAAAATCAAGGTGTTTTCATCGTTATCTGCTACTATTACGTTCAGAAATTCTTTATTCATACTGCATTTTAGGGTTTATTACCGTGCTCTGAGCTCTTCTTCTTTTTCCAATAATTTTTTGAAACTGGGAGGGAGTGATACCAGTTGTATTTTTAAACTGGGTACTCAGATGTGCCACACTGGAGTAGTTCAGTTTGTGGGCTATTTCTGTAAGGCTTTGTTTGTTTCTTATGATCAGGGCTTTTGCGTGTTCTATCTTCTGCAGAATAATAAAATTCTCAATAGATGTATAGGCAACTTCGGAAAACAGGTTGGAAAGATATCCGTAACTGTGATTCAGTTTCTCAGAAATATATATGGATGCTTTTACCGGTATGATCTCATCAGAAAAGACCAGTTCTACGATAGCATCTTTTATTTTCTGTACCAGCGCGGTCTTCTGACTTTCTATGATTTCGATACCATAGTCTTCAAGATTTTGCTTAAAAAGGCTGTGCTGTTCCTTTGTGAGGGGCTCATAAAATTCCACTTCACCGAAGTTCAGCAACCTGTACTTCAGCCCGTGTTCTTTAAGTTTTTCGTCCAATACCTTTTTACAAAGGGCATTGAAATCAAATTTAACATACATTTTCATCCTAGTATATATAAGCCTGTTTTATTTAGTAAATATAATAATTTATTTCATTTAAAAGTGAAATAGGTGTATTTTTTTTATTTTTGCCATATAGACGCAAAAACTCCTGTATTTAAGAATACAGGAATTTAAACACTAAGGATGAAAAAAATATACTGATAAAAAGCTGTGTCAGCTCAAAACCAAGCATATGAATGTATTGTTATAAGTGATTTGGTTCTGAAGCAAAGATCATTCAAAAAAAGAATTCACTTGTTATAGAATTACAGGATAAAGTTACAAAATTTTAAGTCAATCATAAGTGAATTAGAAATTCCATCATGTAATCATCCATTACAAATCCGTTCCCGATATCGAAAACACCTTCCCCATAAACCCTGTATCCTTGGGACTCATAGAAGTTTCGGGCAGAATTATTTTTATTCACATTCAAAATAATTCTTTCATTTCCATTCTCAGAAACTTTCTCATGAAGAAACTGAAGTGCTTTTTTGCCAAATCCTTTTCCTTTACTTTCCGGAACCAGATAAATACGGTGCAGCTTGGTTGTTTTCTCTTCGTAATGATGTTCGTATCCGATAAAACCTTCATAAGAATCATTATTTTCATCCTGAATAAGATAATAATGGTAATGGGGGTTCTGAAGGTGGTTCAGAATTTCTGTTTCAGAATACATTTCGGAAAGCATAAATTCCATCTGTTGTGTTGAAAGAATGTCTGCATAGGCATTTTCCCATGATCTTCGTGCCAGATCCTGAATTAAAGGGATATCTACAGCTGTTGCCTGTCTTAATTTCATGATTTATTGTATTATTAATGATTAAAAAAAGTGAAAAGCCTAAACTTTCCACCCTTTATATTTTTCAATATGAACTGCTGAATTTTAAAATTCAATTCATAATTAAATGTTTGCCATTTCAGCTTTAATCTTTGCATGAAGACCTTCTGAAGCTGCAACCAGAGGAAGTCTTAAGAAGTTTTTAATGATTCCTTTTTCAGCCAGTATTACTTTAATACCGCAAGGGTTTCCTTCTGCAAAAATCAAACGGGTAATATCAACCAGCTTATTGTGAATTGCGTAAGCTTCTTTCACTTTCCCTTCAAAAGCCAGTTGTACCATGGTAGAAAATTCTTTAGGATATGCCTGTCCTATTACTGAAATCACACCATCTCCTCCTGCCAGTGTTATCGGTAATGTGTATTCATCATCTCCGGAAACCAGTGAAAATCCTTCAGGCTTCTTTCTCAGAATATCAAAATACTGTAAAATATTAGGTGAAGCTTCCTTAATCAGGAACAAATTAGGAAATTCTTTTGCAAGACGAAGCGTAGTATCTGCTTCTACGTTCTGTCCTGTTCTTGAAGGAACATTATAGATAATAATATTTTTCCCTGTGGAAGCTAACATTTTATAGTGCTGATAAAGACCTTCCTGGTTCGGTTTATTGTAATAAGGAGATACTGAAAGTACTGCTTCAAATGCAGAAAGATCTGCTTCTTCAATCTGTTTCTTGACGTCAAGAGTATCGTTGCCGCCAATCCCTAAAACTAAAGGAAGACGTTTATTATTCACCTTAATGATATGCTCAATTACCTGTTTCTTCTCCTCTGCAGAAAGCGTTGCGGCTTCTGCCGTAGTACCCAATACTACCAAATAATTGGTTCCGTTTTCGATATTGTACTCCACTAGTTTTGTTAAACTATCGAAGTCAACGGATAAATCTTCATTAAAGGGCGTTACCAATGCAACACCTACTCCTTTTAAAATGCTCATCTGTTAGAATTATTTTTGTCAAATTTAATAATTTACAGTAAGAATTTGTAATAAATAATAATGTTTTATTATACATATAGTTATATTTGCATATACTAAAAGATATTATGAAAAATAAATTCTTGTTAATAGGAATTGCCCTGGCGACCCTTACAGCATGCAAAACAGCTTCTACGCTGCAACTTGCGGATGTAAAGACCCAGAAAAATATTTCTGTTAATAATGAGCTGAAAAATGATGAGGAGATTGCAAAATTTATCGAACCTTATAAACAAAAACTGGATAAAGAAATGAACCAGAAGATCTCTCACACCGATGTGGATCTTACTAAGCAAGGTGATAACAGCAATCTGGGCAATCTTTTAGCTGACTACACGTTTGAAGGGGGTAATGAATGGATAAAAACTCATCTTAAGCAAAATGTAGACGCTGCATTGATCAATATCGGAGGAATCCGTACCACTATCGGAAAGGGAGACATTTTACTCAAAAATGTATTTGAAGTAATGCCTTTTGAAAATGAGGTGGTAATTGTGAAAATGAAAGGAACAGATTTACAGGGGCTTTTTGAGTATTATGCAAAAACGCAGGTCAACAATCCGGTTTCTCACTTATATATTGAGACCAATAACGGACAGGTAATCAAATCTTTAATCAACGGAAAAACAGTAGATCCGGCTAAAGATTATTATATTGCTACTTCAGACTATCTTGCACTGGGAGGAGACAATATGAAATTCTTTGCAAAAGGAGAATCTATCTCAACAGGAATTAAAATGAGAGATCTGTTTATTGATTATTTTAAGAAAACTCCTGAAGTTGTAGTAAATTCAGATGTTCGTTTAAATTTTATCGGGAAGAAGTAATGGATAGAAAAAGTTTTTTAAAGGCAATAGGAGGCGGATCTTTGGCAATGGCTTTAGCACCCAATATGATGATGGCGGAAGAGTTGAAAATTCTTGATTTAAAATCCGCAAATAAACTGACGATCCTTCATACCAATGACCAGCATAGCAGAATAGAACCTTTCGATGCAAGCTATACAAAAAATCCTAATCAGGGAGGTTTTGCCAGAAGGGCGAGCTTAATTCAGCAGATCAGAAATCAGGAAAGCAATGTACTGCTTCTTGATTCTGGAGATATTTTTCAGGGAACTCCATATTTCAATTTCTTTGGAGGAGAACTGGAGTTTAAATTAATGTCCATGATGAAATATGATGCCTCTACCATGGGGAATCATGATTTTGATAATGGTCTTGATGGATTTTTAAAAGTACTTCCCAATGCGAAGTTTCCTTTTATCTGTTCCAATTATGATTTTAAAAATACAATTCTTGATGGAAAAACTTCCCCATATAAGATCTTCAACAAGAATGGAATCAAAGTAGGAATTTTCGGGGTGGGAATTCAACTGGACGGCCTTGTCGGTAAAAAGCAGTATGGAGAAACCGTATATTCCGATCCTATTAGTGTAGCACAGCATTATTCCAATTATCTTAAAAAAGATCAGAAATGTGATCTTGTGATTTGTCTTTCACACATCGGTTATGATTATAAAGATGAACCGAATAAAATAAGTGACAAAATTTTAGCGGCCAGCACAGAAAATATTGATATTATTCTGGGAGGCCATACTCATACATTCTTACCGGAACCTCAATCTTATACCAACAGACAGGGCAAAAACGTCCTTGTCAATCAGGTAGGATGGGCAGGACTTCTTTTGGGTAGAATAGATTTTTATTTTGATACAAACAAAAACGTACAGCATATTTCCTGGAACAATCAGGCAATAGACAGCAGCATAGCATAACCGCATAATATGAAAAAACTCTCTATAATTTCTCTTGGTATTTTAGCATCCCTGCAGTTTACAAAAGCTCAGGTCATTTCATCAAAAAAATGGGCAGATCTATTTTCCTACAACAAAGTCTTAGCTATGAAAGAAGACAATGGGAAAATCATTGCAGCTACAGAAAACGGAATATTCTATTATACCATATCAACAGGAGAAATTACGAAGTTGTCCAAAGCCAATGGTTTGCATAATATTGGTATAACAGCCTTTGACTACAACCCGCAGACCAAAACAGGACTTATTGGATATGAAAACGGTTCAATGGATGTTATCACCCCACAGGAAATCAAATATATTGTTGATATTCCTATTGCTACCGGCTATAGCGGAAATAAAAAAATCAATCATATTTCCATAACCGGAAATCAGGCTGTCATTTCTGTAGGCTATGGACTTTCCATATTTAATCTGAACAATAAAGAGTTCGGAGATTCTACCTTCTTCCTTACTGGCGGAGTTTATGAAGCGAGTAATGAAGCAACCATATTCGGGAATAAAGTATATTCTGTAACCAATACAGGATTGAAGAGCCATCAGATGAATACAACCTTTCCGGTATATTCTACATGGACCACGGAAGCTCCCGGAGCATTCAAACATATAGATTCAGAATCTGAACTGGTATATTCATCCGCAACAGCGGCTTATTTTTATAACAACGGTACTCCGACACAACTTCCTACAAGTTTCGAAAATATCCGTGACCTCGTTATCACATCAAATAATATTATTGTTACTGACAACCGGGTATATACCTACGGAACGAACGGAGTAGCACAAAATGCAGTAAGCCTTGGTGAAGAATGTAACACCGCAATAACAGCTGGTGGAAAGATCTTTGGAGGAACTGTATTATCAGGGATCAAGGATGAAAGTAACAATACTTTTAAACCATCGGGTCCTTACTTCAATTTTGCGTATAATATTAATCTTTTTGATAATAATCAGCTTCTGGTTTCTTCTGGTGCCAGAGCAAATAACTACAACCATCCGTTTATTCAGCCACAAGAACCTGGATTTTATTATTTCAACGGTACAGATTGGATTTATCCTTCATTCTTCAATAAAAGTAATCCCAACCGTCCAATCTTCATCAACGTGTTGGATGCTATTATAAGTCCTTATAACAGTAATGAAGTTCTCTTTACCAATTATACAATGCTGGATAACGGAGTGTATAAAATGAAATACAATGCAACAAGCAAAGATTTTGAACTGGTAAAATATTATAATCTTGGGGCACAACCCTACCTCAGACGTCCTGTAGGTTTTGCAACAGATACTCAGAACAACCTTTTTGTTTCTTTTGGATTTAATGACGGAAACCCTTCCATAGGAATCTATGACAAAGCCTCTGATGACTTTCTTATAAAGAAAATAGTTCTTGCCAGTGATGGTATCCAAAAGACTGTTTATCATGAAAATATGTTATGGACTCCACTGCCGAGATCTAATAACTTTTGGGTATATGACTATAAAAATGCAACCAACCTTTCTGATGATTCAGATTATATCCTGGGTTCTGCTAATGGATTTAACAGTTCAGGAGGAATCTTATCGGTAGCATTTGATAAGTCCGGAGATGCATGGATCGGTACAGACGGTGGTTTAAGAATTATGTCTAACGCTGCGTCTGAAATAAAAACCCCACAGCCTGAAGTAGAACCTATAGTCATAGAACAAAACGGACTGGGTGAAGAGCTTTTCAGAGAATCAGCTATTCTTCAGATTGCAGTAGATGAAGGAAACTACAAGTGGGTTTCCATTGATGGCGGCGGTGTATATTACCTTTCTGCTGACGGCCAGAAAACAATAAAACATTTTACCAAAGAAAATTCACCTCTTCCTACCAATAGTGTTACTGATATAAAAGTTGATAAAAAAACCGGGAAAGTATATTTTGTAACGTACAATGGTATTGTAACCTATCAGGGAGATGTTGCTGATGTAACTTCCAATTTCGGAGATGTTGTGGTATATCCTAACCCTGTTGTATATTCTAATTTTAAAGGAAAAGTGACCCTCAAAGGCCTTGCAGAAAAAACCAATATAAGAATTGTAGATGCTGCAGGAAATGTGGTACACTCTGCGGTCGCAAGAGGAGGTTATTATGAATGGGATCTGAATAATCAGAAAGGAGTAAGAGTAGCATCAGGAATGTATTTTGTTCTGATGACCAATGAAGATGGGTCTGATAAAGCTACAGCCAAAATAGGAGTAGTCAATTAATTAATGAATTCACAAAACGGTTTTTTACTTTCGTTTATAAAATATGGAGAAAACGATGCTGTATTGCATTGTTTTACTGAAGAAGAGGGTTTTCAAAGCTATTTTCTAAAAGGAATTTATTCTAAAAAAAACAAAAAGAAAGCCCTGCTGCAGCCACTGAACCAGCTGAATTTTTCAATACATCCGCTCCGTGGCAATGGTATACCAACTGTTTCAAAGTTTGAACTGGTAAAAAATAACGACATTTATACAGATATAAAAGTCAATACCGTTATTTTCTTTATTTCAGATTTTTTGAGTCATATCCTTAAATATGAGGATAAAAATATTCCTATCTATACCGGCATTAATCATTTTATCAATGAACTGACGAACAGAAATTATCAGGCACACCTGCTTTTTTTACTGGCTGTTTTAAAAATTCAGGGAGTTGCTCCTTTGTTGGGTGATGGTAAATTTTTAGATCCGGAAACCGGAACTTTTTCCCAGGTGATCTGTCATCAGCAATTCAATGAAGAAATTTCTACATTATGGAAAGAAGCACTTTGTGCCGAAAATCTATATGCTACAAAAATCCATTCTTCATTAAGAAAAGAATTTCTGGACAGCCTTCTCGTGTACTACCATTATCATATCACAGACTTCAAGACGCCTGCTTCATTGGAAATTATCCAGCAGATATTTGAATAGACCGATTCCTGATTGCTAGAATTCTTTTATGGTTCTTTTGTCTTTTCAACATCTTCGGGCATTTCAGTTTCAGATTCTGCAATTTCTTTTTTGGAGAATCTTGGCTGCAGGATTTTGGCAATAAGTCCGGTCCAGCCTGTCTGGTGGGAAGCTCCTACTCCACGGCCGTTATCCCCATGAAAATATTCATAGAACAGAATATAATCTTTAAAATCCGGATCGGTCTGAAATCTTTCATACTGTCCATGAACCGGTCTTTTTCCATTTTCATCCTTTAAAAAAATCTTTGCAAGCCTTTTGTTTAAAGCATCTGCTATCTGATCCAGATTTGAATAGTTTCCACTTCCTGTAGGATATTCCACTAAAAAATCGGGGCTGTAGTAGAAGAAAAAACGCTGAAGACTATCAATAATCAAAAAATTAATCGGAAACCACACCGGGCCACGCCAGTTGCTGTTTCCTCCGAAAAGTCCGCTGTCACTTTCTGCAGGTGTATATTTTACACTATAATCCGTTTCATTCAGCGTTAAGGTATAAGGATTGTTTTCATATTCTTTTGATAGTGCTCTTACCCCATAATCACTTAAAAATTCCTCCGGATTCAACATTCTGTTTAACAATCTTTTCAAACGGTGTCCGCGAAGCAAAGACAAAAGGTGCTTGGAATCCTGACCTTTGACTTCCCATCTTGAAACCAGAGAAGCCAGTTCCGGTTTATTATCCAGTACCCACTTCATTCTTTTCTTAAAATTGGGCAGATTTTCAATCATTTCATCATCTATCACCTCAACGGCAAACATCGGGATCAGTCCTACGATGGTTCTTAATCTTAGATACATATGCGTTCCGTCATTAGAAGCTATGGCATCATAGAAAAACTCATCTTGTTCATCCCACAAACTGAATTCTTCATCCCCCATATTATCCAGTGAATTGGCAATTGACAGGAAATGCTCAAAAAACTTCATCGCCATTTCTTCGTACACATTATTATAAAGAGCCAGCTCCAGAGCAATCCGCATCATATTCAGGGCAAACATAGCCATCCAGCTTGTCCCGTCCGACTGTTCCAGCTGTTCTCCGTTTGGTAAAACAGCATTCCGGTCAAAAACTCCAATATTATCAAGGCCTAAGAAACCTCCTTCAAATATATTGTTGCCATTGGTATCTTTTTTATTCACCCACCATGTAAAGTTCATCAACAATTTCTGGAAAGCACTTTCCAAAAATTCCAGGTCGGGTTTATCTTTTAAATACTCATCAATTTTAAATACTCTGAAAACCGCCCATGCATGTACCGGAGGGTTTACGTCACTAAAATTCCATTCGTAGGCGGGAAGCTGTCCATTGGGGTGCATATACCATTCAAACAGAAAAAGTTTCAGCTGATGTTTTGCAAAGTCCGGATCTATCAGGGAAAAACTAATGGCGTGAAACGCCAGATCCCATGTGGCATACCACGGATATTCCCATTTATCCGGCATGGAAATAATATGTTCGTTATTAAGATGCTTCCAGTCATAATTTCTTATTTTTTCCCGCGACTTTGGAGGAGGCATTTCAGCCGGATCACCTTTCAGCCATTTTTCAACATTGTAGTGGTAAAACATTTTATTCCACAACATTCCTGCAAAAGCCTGTCTTTGTACGAGTTTTTCATCTTCCGAAGTGATTCCTTTCTGGATTTCGGCATAAAATTCATCTGCTTCTTTCTGCCTTTGATTAAAAAGAGTCTCAAAATCACCGAACGGCTCTCGTAAATCTTTATCTGATAATCTGAATTCAAATGTTCTGGATTCACCGGCTTTAAAATCTTCATCAATAAAAAAAGAAGCTTTGGTTCCTACATTTTTTGGATTTACAGACTGAGAATTACCCGTCATCACAAAATTATTGATCCCGTCTTTACAGAACTTTGATCCATTTTGCGACTGGTAGAGTCTTTCATTATTGGTTTCATTGTTACAAAACAGGGTCTTCAACGATTGTTTTGCATACACGTTTTTAATCTCAATATCCTGATGATTTACTTTAATGAGGTCTGCATCTTCAGCATGTAATTGTGGCTGATAGTCATCATATCCCCAATTCCAGGTATTCCTGAACCCAACCGTAGGCAATATTACAAGAGAAGCCTCTTTTTCAGATTTGTTAACAATAGTGAGTCTGACCAGAATATCATTCTGACTTTCTTTTGCATATTCAATAAAGATGTCAAAGTATTCATTGTTATCAAAAATTCCGGTATCAATCAGTTCATATTCCGTTTCATCCTTACTTCTTGCAGCATTTGTTTTTACAAGATCTTCATAGGGGAAAATATTTTGCGGATATTTATACAACATTTTCATGTAGGAATGGGTAGGTGTAGAATCCAGATAATAAAAATATTCTTTTACGTCTTCACCATGATTTCCCTGTCCATTGGTCAGTCCAAAGAATCGTTCTTTCACCATTTTATCCTTTTTATTCCAGAATCCGACAGAGAATACAAGTTTCTGAAGATCATCACAGATTCCACATATGCCTTCCTCGCTCCAACGGTAGGTTTTGGCTTCTGCAGTATCATGACTGGTATAATTCCAGGCATCACCGTTTTCACTGTAATCTTCACGAACAAGCCCCCACTCCCGGTTACTTACATACGGCCCCCATTTTTTCCATGAAATATCTGAAATTCTCTGTTTTTCTGACATAGACAAGATGTTTTGTACAATTGTAAAATGTATTCATGTATTGATGACTATAAGCTCAAAACTTTAAACCCTAAACCTTGAACTTTAAAACTACACTATCCTCCGGTAGAAAAACTCTCAAACGTAGTCATTCCACCATCTACGAAAATGCTGGTTCCCGTGATATAATCAGCAAGATCACTGGCAAGAAAAGCGGCTAGATTCCCGATATCCTGCGGCTGCCCGATTCTGTTATAAGGAATAAGGGTAAGAAGAGAATTGAGTGCTTCAGGGGTACTCCATGCATTTTGATTAATGGGAGTCTGAATAGCTCCCGGACAGATAGAATTAACCCTGATTTTGGCTGCTCCATATTCCTGAGCAAGGGTTTGCATCAACATTCTGATGGCTCCTTTGCTTGATGCGTAGTTAGCATGTCCGGCCCATGGAATGATTTCATGTACAGAACTGATATGAATAATCTTTCCACAAGCTACAGAACGTGAAGGATCTATCCCACGCCGCAGAAATTCTTTAATGGCTTCTCTGGCACATAGAAACTGTCCCGTCAGGTTAACACCAATGACAGCATTCCATTGGTCTATCGTCATTTCGGTGAACTTTGCATCCTTTTGAATGCCTGCATTATTCACCAGAATATCTACGGTTTGAAATTCGGAAACAACATCCTGAAACATTTTGATTACCTGATCTTCTTTAGAAACATCACATGCGTAAGTGATCCCTTTTCCTCCGGCATCGGTAATTTCTTTCAGAACAGCTTTAGCTTCTTCTGAGGATCTTTCCGAAGAATGGTTGACAATGACTGTTGCTCCTGCTTCCGCTAATGATTTTGCGATTCCTGAACCTATTCCGCTGGAGGCTCCTGTAACCACAGCAACCTGATTTTGAAGTGATATTTCCATGTTTTGTAATTTGATGTTACTCAAAGTTATGGAAAGATATCAGCAGATAAAAAATTATGATTTTAAAATTTTATTAAAGTTTTTTGTGCATCAGGTATTGAGGCCCGCTCCTTCCGATTCTGGTTTTACCGTCAAAAATGTATCCTGACTGAAGATAAATATGATAAGCTGAATCATTTTTCTGATTGACGGCCAGTACAATTTCTTTACAATCCCCGAAGTGAGTTTTTACAAAATTCCCGACCTCCAGCATAGCCATTTTTCCTATTCCTTTTCCCTGCATCTGAGGATTTACAGATAAAGAACGCAGTAAAACAGATGTTTCATCATCGGTAAGTTCAAATTTATCTTTCCCGAAATCAAGGACAAAAAAACCTGCAACCTGATCATTTTCAAATATAGTCACCGGAAATGCGTCATCGTCATCCCGTTCGCTGATACTTTTCAAAGCCTGTTGAGCTGTCGCGGTAAATTGCATTTGGTTTTCATCCAAAGCATAACTGACTCCGGAAAGGTCCTCTGGTTTATAGAATTCTAAGTGTATCATATATTAGTGATGGTAAATATCTTCATACATTACTCCTGCACGGATTTCCACGGGAAGTTTATTCTCCTCAGGAACAATAGGGCAATTGTAATCGTAAGCATTATATGCACAAAAAGGATGATAAGATTGATTAAAATCAAGTACAATAGTGTTCCCTTTCGGAATCTTCAGATCCATATATTTCCCTCCTCCATAGGTTTCTTTTTCATTGGTAGCATCACGGAACGGAAGAAAAAGATAGTCTTTGTATTTATCCTGTTTAATTAAAGCCAGACTTTGGTATAAAGTGACCGTATAGGGTTTATTATCCAGCATAAATGTGGCTTTTCCGTACTCCTGATATGTTTTTGTTTTTCCTGAAGAAGTAGGAAGTTCAAAGGGTTGTGTATCTTTTGATTTAACAAATTTAGCGGTTACTCTGTATTTGACATCAAAAGGAAAGAAAGGGTGTCCTTTAAAGTTTTTAAAATTATCTCCTCTTAACGGAGTCTCTTTTGGATTGAGATATTCAGCATTGAGTTCTTTCTGAAATTTCTGAACATCTTTTTCTTCCTTTGAAACTGTTTTCTGAGAAAAAGCCCACAGTGGAAGGAGTAAAAAGAGTACTATATATTTTTTCATGAATATAAAATTATAAGTAAAACTATGAATTTCGGAACAACAAAAGTTAAAATTCTAATAAAAAAATATAATCTGTTTTAAATAAAATAAGCACCGGCTGATCTAGCATACTTTTTGAAAAACAAAGCTCATGGACAGAAAAAATTTCATCAGGACCAGTGCATTAGCGATATCAGGTTTCTATTTTCTTCAATCTGAACTATTCCGGGCCGCGGAAAGAAAAAACAGCCAGATAACAGAAAATACTGATGTTCCGATTATAATCATTGGCAGCGGGTACGGAGGAGCTGTATCTGCATTACGCCTTTGTGAAGCCGGAAAAAAAGTGGTGATGCTTGAAATGGGTCTTAACTGGGAGAAAGCAGGAATTCCGTTTTCCAATCTTTTGAAACCCGGGAAAAGTTCTGCATGGCTGAAAAAGAAAAGCATTGCACCTTTCATGAATATTTTTTCTTTAACACCTTTTACCGGAATATTAGACCGTCTGGATTTTGAACATATCAATATCTGGGTAGGAAGAGGCGTTGGCGGGGGCTCTCTTGTGAACGGAGGTATGGCGGTTACTCCCAAAGAAAGCTATTTCAAGGAAGTTTTTCCAGATCTTGATGCTGAAAAGTTTTACAATCATTACTTTCCTCTGGTACGGGAAGAGCTCAAGGTAAATGTGATTGATGAACAGTTTCTGAAAGACTGTCCTTATTATAAATTCACACGGGTAGGTGAAGAAGAGGCCCACAAAGCTGGTTTTAAGACCATGAGAGTTCCGAACGTGTATGATTTTAAGTATATGGAAAAAGAATTCCGGAATGAAGTTCCCCGCTCAGCTCTTAATACCGAAGTTATTTATGGTAACAATTATGGAAAAAACAGTCTGGATAAAACTTACCTCAGAAAAGCGATGGAAACCGGAAATTTAGAAATTCTTGATCTTCATCGTGTCCAAACGATAAAACTTAATGATGATAAAAGCTATACATTAAATGTTCAGCAAATTGATACATCGGGAATTCCGGTTGCCGACAAAGTTTTCAACTGTAAAAAGCTGATTCTTTCCGCAGGAACAATGGGAACTTTACAGCTTTTGCTGCAGTCTCATGCAGAAAACAATTTCCCTGTTCATGAAAAGATCGGAAAAAAATGGGGAAATAACGGGAATTTTATGACCGGAAGAAACTGGGTAAAACCTTTGTCTGGCGGTACAGGAGCCAAGCAATCTACTATTCCGGTAGGCGGTATTGACAACTGGGATGATCCTGATCACCCGTTTTTTACAGAGATTGCCCCTTTACCAATGGGAATGGATGTCGCTACGGCTTTATATCTGCTGATCAACAGAGTTGATAAAAAGGGAGAAGTTGTGTACAATAAAGCCAGCCGATCTCTGACTTTGAACTGGGACGAAAGCAATACTGCCAAAATGAGAGAAAATGCCCAATATTTTATCCGTAAAATGAATAAAGCCAATGGCGGAACCCGAAGCCATCTGCTTTTCAATAATGGTTTCGGAGCTGATATCTGTTATCATCCGCTTGGTGGGTGTGTTCTGGGTGAAGCTACCAACGAATTCGGAAAACTAAAAGATCACGAAAATATGTATGTTCTGGACGGATCATTAATTCCCGGAACCATTGGCGTCAATCCGTTTGTTACGATTACAGCGATTGCAGAATACTGTATTGAAAACCTCATCAAACACAATGAATTTGCCTGAAATCAGGGTATTGATTGTATTTCTGTAAGATAGTTACGAATATCGTCTTCCAATTTCACCGGATAGATAAAGTGAAGTTTTTCGGCCAAAGAAGTTCCCAGCTCATGTACCAGATCAGCACAGGCAAATAGTGCTTTCCAGTTTTCTTCAATATCATTTCCTGAGAAAGTAGCTTCCACTTTATTCCATAAGTCCGAAGATAAATATTGTTTGAAAAGTCTTCCGTGTTTATTGGTCGTAATAGTATTCCAGTCATGATTTCCGGCAATATACCATTCAATCAAAGGAACCAGATAATCTGTACGCAGGACATTTTCAGACATGAATTTGGCATAAAAAATATCCCCACGTTTAAGACATTTTGCCACATAGGTTGTATCCCACCAGAAATCATTAAACAGCTGTTGAAATTCTTTTTCCGTAGGCTGATGTATCATGATCGACTGATAGGTCGGCGGTTTCATATTTCTTGTCAGACCATCTTTATCTATTAAAACCTGATATCCTACATCCCAATCCTCGGGAAGAGTTTCTTCATTGATTTCTTCAATAAATTCAGATATCTGGTAGAGCTTAAAGTCAACTTTCACATGGTCTTTATACAAAACCATTTTCATGGCATGTTTTCCATCAAAAACACGATCATCTTCTTCAATCATGGAAATAGGATCACCAAAAAGTCTGATCCATTCATTTCCGGATTCATAAGATGTTCTGTTTTCAAAAACAAGCTCTACATCCAGATCACTTAAATCATCTACGGGAGCATAAGGGTTCACCAGTGAACTGGTCAGAAGAACAGCACGGATATCAGGGTTGTTTTCGGCCCAATGAATAATCTGTTTCAGTTTTTCTTCCCTTACTTTCATATTAATAAGATTCTGAAATTTTTACACGATACACATCTGATGAATTTCTCTTGATTGATTCTACAAAAAAGCCACCTTCTTCAGGAATTACTTCTTTTAAATCAAAACTTTTACAGTCTTTCGGAAGCCCGGAAAATATCAGGGTAAACCAAAAATCTTTCATAAAAGGAACCGGAGTCCAATAAGGAGAAATTGAGATGTTTTCCACATGAATCAATTTACTTCTATGCTCAGACTGATTATCAAAAAGATAGGTCGAATGCCAGATCCTGATCAGGTTTCCTAAAAACGGTGATGCCGGAAAACAACAGTGTACAATCACCTGCTTCTCCTCTTCCGTTTTTGTCTTAAGGGATTCCAGGATTTCCTTGGCAATAACAGGTTTTACAATTACTTCTTCCACCTTTTAATAAGTAATAAATAATGAGCAATGAGTAATAGATGCTGCTACTCATTGCTCATTATTGGTATTAATATTCTAATTCTAATTTTTCTTTTGTATAATTTCTCACTTCATTGGTCAAAGCAGGATTTTCAGCCAGCTTTTGTCCATAAGAAGGAACCATTTCAAGCAGTTTCCCTTTCCATTCGCCATGAAGTTTTTCCGGGAAGCATTTTTCTAGCACATTCAACATGGCATACACTGCTGTAGATGCTCCTGGTGAAGCTCCCAGCAAAGAGGCAATTGTTCCGCTCTTATTCACCACCACTTCAGTTCCGAATTCCAGCTTACCTCCTTCTTTTTCATCTTTTTTGATGACCTGAACCCTCTGGCCTGCTACTTTCAATTCCCAGTCGTCTTCTTTAGCATCTTTGACAAATTCTCTCAAATGCTGCATTCTCTGAGATTTTGTCATGGCAACCTGCTGAATAAGATATTTCGTGAGAGGAATATTATGCCACCATGCTCCGAAAAGCGATTTCAGGTTTTTGGTGTTTACACTTTCAGGAAGATCAAGATAGCTTCCTTCTCTCAGGAATTTGGTGGAGAAACCTGCAAAAGGCCCGAAAAGAAGAGCTTTCTTACCATCAATAATTCTAAGGTCAAGGTGTGGAACAGACATTGGAGGTGCATCTACCGTAGCCTGCGTATATACTTTAGCCTGGTGCTTTTCTACCAATTCCTGGTTATGGCTTACCAGCCACTGTCCGGAAACCGGGAAACCTCCGTAACCTTCACTTTCTTTAATATCTGAACTGTCCAATAACGGAAGCGCATATCCTCCTGCTCCAATGAAAACAAAGTCTGCCACCACTTCCTGCTTGTGACTATGGATTCTGTCTTTTACCTTCATTCCCCATTTTCCGTCTTCTCTTGGATCTATGTCTTTCACTTCATGATATAGGAAAACCTCAACGTTGGAATCTTCCAGAAGATGTCTTCCCATTTTTCTTGTCAGTGTTCCGAAGTTCACATCCGTCCCCATATCCATCTTCGTTGCCGCCATTACTTCAGACTGATTTCTTTTGCTCATTACCAAAGGAATCCATTCTCTCAGTTTCTCATGATCTGTGGAAAATTCCATTCCTGAGAAAAGAACAGATTCTGCCATTTTATCGTGGCGTTTTTTAAGATATTCAGCATCTTTTTCTCCGAATACCAGACTCATATGCGGACATGAATTGATAAATTCTTTTGGCTCATGAATATAGCCTTTGGTGAGCAGATATGCCCAGAATTGTTTTGAAATTTCAAACTGTTCTGCAATACTTTCTGCTTTGGTGATATCAATAGACCCGTCTGGTTTTTCCGGGGTATAATTTAGCTCACAAAATGCGGAGTGCCCTGTTCCGGCGTTGTTCCATGCTGCTGTACTTTCTTTGGCAAATCTTCCGAGTCTTTCAAAGATTGCGATTTCAAGATTTGGATCAAATTCATGAAGCAGCGTTGCTAAAGTGGCGCTCATGATTCCGCCGCCTATCAGTACAACGTCATATTTAGGTTTCGGTGTTCTGCTTGTAAGCGATTGTGACATAATTTTAAATTTTACTTCAAATTTCGGGAAAAGTTTTAAAAACAGGAACGCGTTTAACGATTTTAACACGTTATTTTTTGCTGCAAAAACACTTCTTGAGTACACAACAAAAAACCATGGAAAATTTCAATAAAACATCATTGAAATGATTGATAATATGAGAGCATTATTACCTCCCGGATTATCAGAATGAGCATAAAAAAACTTAAGCATTGGGATGCTTAAGTTTCGATTAATTTTATTTTTCAGCAATAAAGCCTTGTTTTTTAGTTCAATTTTGCCGTCAGTTTTTTAAACTGTTTTTCAGCGTTTTTACCTTCATAAAGAATGGCATATACGGTATCTATAATCGGAAGTTTAAGATTCTTCTGCTTCGCTGTTTTATAAATAGAATCGGCAGCATAATATCCTTCAGCCACCATATTCATAGACTGAATGGCAGATTTCACGGTATATCCTTTTCCGATAAGATTTCCAAGGTTTCTGTTTCTTGAGAAAAGTGAGTAAGCAGTCACCAGAAGATCCCCCAGATAAGCGCTTTCATTCACATCTCTCGGTGCTTCATAGATGGCTTCCAGGAAAGCTTCCATTTCACGGATTGCATTGGAAACAAAAACAGCGGTAAAGTTATCGCCATATCCCAATCCACTTGCTATTCCCGCTCCTATCGCAAAAATATTTTTAAGAATGGCACTGTACTCATTTCCTAAAATATCTTTACTTGTATGTACTTTAATAAAGTCTGAACTGAAGATTCCTTCAAGTTTTTCAGCCGTTTCATCTTCTACTGCCGCAATGGTAAGGTAAGAAAGTCTTTCCATTGCTACCTCTTCTGCATGACAAGGTCCTGCAATAACAGCTTGATTTCTGAACCCTATTTTAAATTCATCACGCAGATAATGGGCTACCACATCATTTACTTTAGGAATAATCCCTTTAATTGCAGAGATAAAGATCTTATCGGAATAATCGCAGGTCATCTTGTCCAGTGTATCAGACAAATAGATAGACGGAGTTGCCAGAACAATAACGTCACAGGCAGAAACCAGTTCATTGATGTCCGTTGTTAATTTTAAGCTTTTCAGATTAAAGTGAGCAGCTGTAAGATAAGTCGGGTTGTGTCCGCGAAGCTCAATGGCTCCTTTTACAAATTCACTTCTTACGCACCAGTGTACAACTTTGCAGTTTTCAACAAGCATTTTTACGATAGCGGTTGCAAAACTTCCGCTCCCTACAACTCCTACAGAAATATCCTTTTTATTCTTTTTTGGATTCGAAGATTCTGAAATAATTTTCTTTTTAGCCATAATTGGAATGTGAACTGCAAAGATATTAAAACAAAGACGTAACAAAGGCTTTGAAACTATGATAAACGCCATTTTCTGAAAAAATTAACACTTCAACACAATTAAACAGCTAATTAACCGTTAAATACAGAAAAAACTGAATTTTAATTAAAAATAACCGGCAAAGCTTATTTTTAATTAAATTTGCAGCTTCAAAACCGTTTTAAATTTACTAAGAGAAGAAATATGAAAAAATTTCTAAGCAGCAAGAAGAACGTAAACATTCTCCTGGGAGGACTTTTGCTAGTAGTTTTTGCACAAGGTGTCTTCATTGCGAAGCTCTTTTCTGAAAGAGACGACAAAACCTACGAAGTCAATCTTGTAAAAATAAACACTGAAAAAGACAGTGTAGATTATCTAAAAATGAAAACTGATCTTACCCTCGTAGATCAGACAGTGGGCCAACTTAACTCCTTCCTGAAGTCCAAAGACATTACCAACGAAAAACTGATGATGCTCAACCAGGACAGTATTTCAAATTCTATTTATCTTTCCAAACAAGCAAACCGATACAGCCAGTATCTGATGGATCTTCAGAAAAAACTGATGCAGGTTCCTTTAGGTATGCCTACAGACGGATATATTTCCTCTAATTTTGGCGTGAGAAAAAACCCGATTCCATTCAAAACTGTTTTCGCTTCGGTAAAAACAAGTGCAGCAGCGGAAGCGAAACCGGCAGTGGCTGCAGCTCCAAAGCCTGAAGTAAAAGCTGAACCTGTTGAGAAAATTATTGAACTTACAGACAGTTATGGAAATAAAAGGGAAGTGAAAGTAATGGTTACTCCAAAGGCAGCTCCTGTGGCTGCAGCATCAGCACCTTCTACAACAAAAGCTGTGGCTGGAACTACAACTACTACTAAAACTACTGCTGCTGAAAAAAACAATCCGCCTGCTGAAGCTGATCAGATGCAATTCCACAAAGGACTGGACATTGCTGTTGCCTATGGTTCTGATGTAAGAGCTGCGGCTGCCGGAACAATTATTTTTTCCGGGCAGAAAGGAGGTTATGGAAACTGCGTGATTGTTTCTCACGGAAATGGTCTGGCTACACTATACGGACATTTATCTCAACTTGTATCTAAGGTAAATGATAAGGTAAAAGTAGGTCAGGTGATTGCCAAATCCGGAAATTCAGGACGTTCTACAGGTCCTCATCTTCATTACGAAGTACACAAAAACAATACTCCGATTAACCCGAAATTGTTTATGAATCTATAAAAGGAAAGGCTGTTCACATAGAACAGCCTTTTTATTTTAATCCTGGAGATCTGTTTTTACGGGAATTCAATATTCAATAGTTTTTTTGTCTTTCTGTCAAATGCAAGATTGATAAAAGGAAACAACTGCTTTCTCTGCCCCACTTCCCTTATTAAAATGATAGGTCCCAAATTGGAATCTTCAATAAATTCAAATCCCTGAAACTGTATTTTTGTTATTGCTCCTAATTGAGAATCCATTCCTGAAAGTGTCTCTTTAGCCACTTCCTCTTTAGGTTTGAATTTTGGATCAAACATTTCAAGCATTCCATGGTAATCTTTATTCATCAAAAATGAATTGATCTTATCAATTTCCGGGTATATATCTTTTACTTCCTGCAATTCTTTTTGGGTAAATGATTTTGTAAAACTTGCCCCATCAGCTAAAAGTAATTTTGTTTTAACAACATCATAGACTCCGGGTTTTTGATTCTGAAAAACGATAAATGCAATATTGGCAGCATTGGATATCGCTCTTTGTGGTTGATTATTGATCAGTTTACTGTCTTTAATCTGTACTTCAAAAAAATCGCTGGATGTTCCGTTCAGTGTTTGTACTCCTTTCATCGTTTCAACATAACCTCCGTAAAACTTCAGAACTTCGTCAACAGATTTTTTATCTTCGGATGTTGTCGCCAGTTTACCACAGCTGAATAAAAATAAGGTCAACAACAGAAAGGGCAGCATTTTAATTGATTTCATGAGTTATTATTTGATTTTTAAAAATAAATTACAGATCCTCTTCTCTTTTTAAAAACCGATTTTCTGCAAATCAAATATAACAAAAAGTACATGCAAAAATTTACATGTACTTTTGATTCTTATCATTATTTCAAAATTTTAAGAGTTCCTTTCGGATGGGTAAATGTACCATCGGGACCTGCAATATTTGAATACACTATATTTTTATTATAATCCTGAATATGGGTTACATTGAAACCAAGATGCGGCTCATGCCAATAGATCATAAAAACATTCTTCTCTACTTCTACAGCCGTATATTCTACAGTATCTGTACTGTTTTTTGAACTTCCGGCTGTTCCGGTGAAGGTCATTGTTTTATTATCTTTAAAATCAAGAAGGAATTTTACGGTTCCAAAATCAACTTCAACTTTATGACCGATGGCCGGGTATGGAGATTTCAGATCCCAATCCATTTCTTTAAGATAAACCTTAACTCCCATTCCAAGCTCTTCTTTTCCTGGAAGATCGGGGTATTTTTTAACCATAAAATCTACAATAGCATCCGAAGTTTTATTTTCTGTCACTGCCTGTTTATAGTTTTCCAGATAGCTTTTCACAAAATCAAGAGATTGTGGTGATGTAGAAAGTTCTGCAAAATGAGAAGGAATTACCTGCTCCGGTTTCAAAGCTTTCATGGCATCAATCTGCCCTATCCATTGGTCAATTGCTTTTGCATTCTGAGTGTCTGCCATCCAAAGGTGTGAACCTACTGACACTGAAATCCCACCAGCAATGGTTTTAATGGAAGGAATCCAAAGAAAACTGTGTGCCGGATCTTCAGGATTTTGTCTGATTTCAATTTTGTTTCCTTCAAGATCAGGAATGGAAACAGCAGCTTCAGGAACGATAATTTCCGATGGAGCATCTGCTTTCAACTGTGGTTTCCATACTGCAAATTTATCATCTTTTGAAGCTGATATCAGATAAGCTGTCTGCGCTGTTGAAATAATTTTTGCATTAGGAAAAGCTTTTCTGATGACATCCAGCCCAAAATAAAAATCAGGGTCACTGTGAGAAATAAAAACTGTTTTCAGGTTTTTTCCTGTCGCTTTTATTTCTTTCACAAGCTGTTCAGCATATTGTTTCTGAAATTGGGCATCAACAAGTATGGCATCTTTATCTCCATAAATAATGGTGGAAGTAATCGGGAAAATAGCTTTGGTTCCCGGATTATATACTTTCACTTTGAGGTTCCCCGCAAATATGCTGATACATCCCAACAACGTCAATAATGACAATAATTTCTTTTGTATCATTTCCGTTTTTTTATAATTAATAAGCCGCTGTAAAACGTTCTCTGATATGGTTGTTCTGTTCCAGTTCATCTACCAAAACTACGGCTACATCTTCTACAGACAGACGGCTTCTTCCGTTTTCATCAAATACCGGAGTTTCTAATGAAGTTCTGTATTTCCCTGTTCTCTCTCCTACATTCGCCTGGTTCATTTCCACTGCAGGACTGAAGAATGTCCAATCCAATATTTTGTTTTCTTTGATTTTGTTCAGATAATCTCTTGCTGCTGTAGCGCCTGGTTTGTAAGCATCCGGGAAATCAGGCGTGTCTACGATTTGTACATTATCCGGAGTGTAAAGGCTTCCTGCTCCACCTACTACGATCAGTCTTTTTACACCGGACTGCTCTACTGCTTTTTGAATATTTTCAGAACCATTCAAAAAATCATTGTATAGATTAGGATTCGTCCATCCTGCGTTGAAAGTACTGATAACGGCATCGCTTCCTTTTAATGCTTCAGCTAATTCATCTACATTGTTTACATCAACGCTTTTTGCCGTTACATTCTCCTGTGATTTTACTTTAGATGCATCTCTTACCAATGCTTCTACAGCATAACCTCTGTTTGTTAATTCTGCTACTACATTTGCTCCTACAAATCCTGTTGCACCAATTACTGCTACTTTTTTCATAATGTTTTATTTTTAATTAAATTGTAATAAATTTTGTTACATTTAAAGATAAAAAATTTTTATTCGAACTGGTCAGCGAATACCTGTAATGACTTGTCTCCTAAAAACTTTACTACTAAATGGTCTGTTTCTTCAAATAATGTATTTAAATGAGTATTAATCTCCTTACCAACACTACAGGCTGGATTAGGGTTCTGATTTTTTTTCCCTAATACTTCTGTATTTTTCACTGCTTTATAGATCTCAGAAATAGTGATCAATTCCGCATTTTTGCCAAGCTGACTTCCTCCTTCTTTTCCCTGTCTGCTGATAATCAAGCCTGCTTCTCTTAATACGCTGATTTCCTTTCGGATAATCACCGGATTCACATTGATACTACCGGCTATCCACTCGGAAGTAAGCCACTCCTGAGGGCTCTTCGCCAATAAGGTCATAATATGTATTGCCGTAGCAAATCTTGTATTGTTCATTGTAATTGCACTGCAAATATACATTTTTTTTAAATGTAACAAAATTTATTACAGTTAATTTTTTCTTAAAGGATTAATTTATCCAGATCAAGCAGCAGATAATTGATGTTCTGATTGATGGTACGGGTTGCTGACTGCATCTGATTGAGCATGGCAGCACGGTTATTCAGATCATCTGCTCTGTAAAACCCACCATCACTGAAAATCACAGACTTATCTGCAGCTTCTTTTACATCATCAAACTGATAATGAAGCCACCTCTGTTTCATATTTCCTATAATAGAATATTCTTCTTTGTTGGAAAACTTCTTCTCAGTATACATATACCAGATGAAAGGTGGAAAATTGGGAGACTCCAGTTTTTCTTTCCAGATATCTCTCAAAAGATTCCTCTGATGAATAAATTCTACCTTTTTTCCTTTCGGGTTAAGGGTTGCCAAACCAAAGCCTGCTCCTAAAATACCTCCTCCGATACCTATTGCATTATCCCAGCCATCACTTTTCACAATTCCTCCGGCAATAGATGAAGCTGCCCCGGCAATGATTGAATATAAAATCAGTTTATTATTTCTTGAGGCATTTAGATTATCCACATAACTTCCGATCTGAGCTACTCTCTCTCCCTCACAGTCAAATTCTGCGGCCACCGCATCCAGTTCTGTTAAAGCAATCGTAATCCTGCTGTTGATTTTGGTTTTAAGCTGCAATATTTTCACTTGTGAAGTGAGGGAAGAATCTTTTTTCAGTTCGATGATTTTGTGAACATCATCAAGATTACCCAATGCATTTAAAATTAAAACACTCTGATCGGTAAACATTCCGCTGAGTTCTTTATTGGCTGCTAAAATAGAATCCGAATTATAAGATGGAAGTTTATTATTATAATTATACTTAAAGGGAGCTTTACAGTAGCTGTCCTTAAGGGTAAGAATATTCTGCTGGATTGCCTGATTTTTTTTGGAAACACAGGACACCAGTAAGCTTACCACAGCGAGAAGGTAGAAGAGTTTTTTCATTCAGTCATATTTTTGTGTTACCGGACGTATTATAAAACAAATCTTTTCCTGTCACCTTTGTTTTGCAATTATCAATACGAATATAGTACAAATAAAAAAAATTACCTGAAATCAGGTAATTTTTTAATCTATTTTTAAGAAGGATTATTTAATATCCAGCAATTCAACTTCAAAAACAAGCGTACTGTTTGGTCCGATTTCTTTGCTGATCTCCTGATCTCCATACGCTAAATGCGGTGGAATAATCAGTCTCCATTTGCTTCCAACAGGCATTAATTGAAGAGCTTCCGTCCATCCAGAAATTACTCTGTTTAAAGGGAAAGATGCAGGTGTACCTCTTTTTACAGAGCTGTCGAATACTTTACCGGAAATAGTAGTTCCGTGATAGTGGCATTTTACAGTAGACTTAGGCCCTGGTTTTGCTCCATCACCTTCTGTAATGATTTCATACTGTAAGCCGCTTGGTAACTGCACAACGCTTTCTCTCTTACCATACTCTTCCATATATTCTTTACCATCTTTCAGGTTCTTTTCTGCCAATTCTTTTTTACGTTTAAATAACATATCTGCTACTCCCATATTATAAATTTTTTACAAAGATAAGGCTTTTTTAGAGTTGGAAGATGGAAGCACGATGAGGGAAGGTTAAAAATCCAAAGCATTTCCTATCATAACAACATGCTTCTGATTCATTCTTATTAAAAAAACTAAACATTAACAATCAACAAGTTAACCATTCTATTTTTCAATATTCACTAATCATATTGTCTTACATTTCCTTATTTTTAAACATCTTTTCCACAAAGTTCAAATAATTGTAATACTTACTTAACACAGATTTCGAAACTTGGCGTTATAATTGGATTTTAAAAACTAAATGCCAAATCCATTAAAATATAATAAGAAGTTTGATGAACTGAATGAGGAGGAAAAAAAACTTCTGGAACTCAATAAAAAAACAATAGCGGATTTTGTTGAACAATCCTCTTCTATCAGTGATGTCAATTATGCTACAAGAAATGCTCATGCAAAAACGTATGCTGTAGCAAAGGGAACATTCTGGACTGAACCGGATATTCCGGAATCACTGCAGCCTTTTTTTGATAAGGAAAAATTTGATCTGACCATCCGATTTTCCAATGCCCAGCTGAAAATTAAAAACTCTAAAAAGGATATTCCTGCTTATGGGTTTGCCGTGCAGATCAAGGATGAGAACGGCGGATTACTTGCTAATTATCCATTGGTAAATTTTTCGTTGTTCCCGATTAATTCTGTATCTACTTTTCTGAAATTGTTTACCGCTATTAATAAGTTTTACATCAAAAAATGGAGCAGCCTGTTTCCAATGCTGCTTCAGATAATTAAAGTAATTCCTTCTGCATTGACCGGTGATATGGTTCGTAATATGATCAAGCTGATAGGTAAAAGAAATGATTTTATCCTGTCATTTGATTATTATTCTATAGGTGCTTACCGACTGGGAGATCAAATCATTAAAATAAAATTATCTCCTAAGAATGTGGATAAACATACAGGGAAAAAGCAGCAGATCAAAGACTCATTAAAAAATTACCTGCAGTCTCATGATTTTTCTGCTGATATATTGATACAGCTATGTTACGATCTTCAGGATCAACCGATCAATAAGTTGAATGTAGAATGGAAAAACTCTCCTTTCATTAAAATCGGTGAGGTAAAAATAAATAAGGATTCATTGCTCGATTCCCGTGATTGTACCAATGAACTGATGTCATTCAATCCTTTTGAAAGTAAAATCTTTTTTCAGCCTGTAGGAAAAATACAGAAACTGCGTGATGAAGCTTATAAAGTATCTGTACAGACGAGGAGAAAGATTAATAAACTGCTGCATGGGAAAAACGGTTAATATAATAATGAGTTATGAATTTTTGCACATAACGTAAAAGATATTAATATAGAGGACAAAAAAGGAACAGTGTTTAGACTGTTCCTTTTCTACTATTTATAAATTATTATTTTTCAGTTTTAATTAATTTTCTAATGATTATCATGCCTTTGGCATCTTCTACCTTTACCCAGTATAATCCTTCTGGTAAGGATTGTACATTAATACTATTACTGTCTGCATAGGAACCGACTAACCTTCCTTCTTCGTTATAGATTTCCACTGTTTTAATTCCTGATAGATTTTTAATTATAAATGAAGTCTTTGTAGGATTTGGATACAATATTATTCCTTCATTTTTTCTACTGTTTTCTCCTACTTGCAATGTCATGGTCGTAGGGCATGAAATGGCTGTAGGTATTATTCTTTCAGCATTAGTACCATTTCCAAGCTGGCCGCTGGTATTATCTCCCCAAGACCAAAGTGAACCATCTGTTTTTAAAGCAAGTGTATGATTATACCCCCCAACTACACTTTTCCAATTACTGTCTGTACCTATTTGTATAGGAGTCATTTTAGTAAGATATGTACCATCACCTAATTGGGCTGTCATATTATCTCCCCAGGCCCAAAGTGTTCCATTATTTTTAATAGCTAATGAATGATTGACTGCAGCGAAAACACTTGTCCAATCAGAAGCAGTACCTATTTGGGTAGGAACAAGTTTATCTATAGTTGTACCGTCACCTAACTTTCCAGAAGAATTATACCCCCAGGCCCAAATTGTACCGTCTGTTTTTAATGCAAGACTGTGATTAGCTCCAACTGATATGCTTTTCCAGTTAGTATCTGTTCCTATCTGAACGGGAATTTTTTTCCAAATTGTAGTACCATCTCCCAGTTGTCCTGTTGCATTAAAACCCCAGGCCCAAAGTGTTCCATCAGTTTTAAGTGCAATACTGTGAAATACTCCGACTGCAACAGCTTTCCAATTAGTATCCGTTCCTATTTGAATGTAATTATAGTTCTGGTCTGTTATTGTTCCGTCTCCTAATTGCCCAAAAGTATTATTTCCCTTAGCCCAAAGCGTTCCATCTGTTCGTATAGTTAAAATATGCACTCCTGGAGCGACACTCTTTAAATTTGCAGCGTTTCCGATTTCTGTAGGGCTGGTTATATTTTCATTGGTAGTACTCACGAGTATTCCCATAAAATTACTTCCCCATCCCCAGAGTGAATTATCAGATTTTATAGCCATAACATAATCTTCTGCAGGAGTTGATATGATACTTTTCCAGTTAGTATTCCCTATCTGAACCGGGCTTGTTTTATACACATTGGTTCCATCACCCAATTGTCCATACCAATTATTTCCCCAGGTCCAAAGACTTCCGTCATTTTTTAAACCAACAGAATTCGATCTTCCTGTAGAGATTTCTTTCCAACATTGGGAAAAAGCCAGAAAAGGCGTAAGTAAAAAAAGTAAGAATACTTTTTCGATTGATCGATTTTTTCTCATTTGTATTTAAGTTTTATATCCGAATTATTTTTCAGATGAGCATATAATTCAGATGGTTATTAGTTTATAACATCGAATAATTTTCCACAAATATAAAACAAGAAAATGAATTTCCACCTAAAAAAAGACTGTCGTTATAACAGTCTTGTACTTATAATTTCCGGTCTTCTTCCCTGATATCCAAATCATTGATGCTTGCATATCTTTTTGCCATAAGACCGTTTTCATCAAATTCCCAGTTCTCATTTCCATACGCTCTGAACCAGCCTCCATCTTTAGTCTGATATTCATATTCAAAGCGGACAGCAATGCGATTATCTGTGTGTGCCCAATATTCTTTTTTAAGCTTATAATGAAGCTCCTTCTCCCATTTTTTCTGAAGAAATACTACAATCTCTTCTCTGCCATTCACAAATGTATCTCTGTTTCTCCATTCGCTGTCGATAGTATATGCTTTGGAAACCTTTTCGGGATCCTGACTGTTCCAGGCGTCTTCTGCCAGTTGAATTTTTTCCAGTGCCGTTTCAAGGGTGAAAGGCGGAAGCGGATGTTTTTGTTCCATAACTTATTGTATTAAATTGGTGACTATTTTTTTTGATTTTTCAATGAGTTCATTGGATTTGAAAAGCTGGCTTTCTATAATACTGCTTTCAAAAAGCATATAGACATGATCGGAAAGTTCATCATCATTATTTAGCAATTCTAAAAAAAAATTTCTCAGATCTGCCTTGTGAGATTGAATGACACTCAGAATTTTAACATTATCCATTGGTATTTCAGATAAAATATTCAGGAAGCTGCACCCACGGAAATTTTCTTTTTTATTCATATATACCAGAAAATCGAAAGCCTGGATGGTTTTAGATCTCGGGTCTTTTTCCTTTGACAGAAAACTATTGAGTTCACTGAACCAATATTCATGTCTTACCTTCAGAAATTCTACACATAGGTCTTCTTTGGATTTAAAATATTGATAAAAGCTTGCTTTGGCTACTTCTGCCTCGGAAATGATCTGGTTGATTCCTGTAGAATTGTACCCTTGTTTTGCAAACAATTCAAAGGTTATTTCTACTATTCTTTCTCTTGGAGATTTCATATGCTTTTCTTTTCTGGAACAAATGTATGAAAAAAAATAATATACAGACCAGTCTGTCTATTTTATTTTAAAATAATTTTTGGGTAAAATGTCGGAAAACGCAAAGGCGCGAAGTTTTCATGAAAAATAATGTGTTAAGGCGCAAGGATTTTATCTTCTATAAAATTTAATACTGCTAATCATATGACTTTTGCTGTAAATCCTATATTGAGCGAAGCCGAAATATTCTCGCGCCTTAAAAACAGCACAATGCTTATCCTTTTTGCGCCTTTGCGTTTTCCAACAAAAAGCCTCCAGAAATAAATTCCAGAGGCTTTTAATATATTTTTTAAATAAGATTATTTTTCTTCCAATTCTTCTTTCTTCTCTTCTTCTTTTTCAGGGAAGATGATGGATAACAGAACAGAGATTACCAATACTCCTCCTACGATTCCCAAAGAAACCGGAGACGGAATATGAATCCATGGTGCGATAAGCATTTTAACCCCGATAAAGGACAGGATAATCGCCAATCCGTACGGAAGTTTGCTGAACATATGGATAAAGTTCGCCAACAGGAAGTATAATGATCTTAATCCTAAAATCGCAAAGATATTTGATGTATAAAGGATAAAAGGGTCATTGGAAATCGCGAAGATCGCCGGAATGGAATCTACTGCGAAAAGAACGTCTGTAAATTCAATAACACCAACTACCACTAAAAGAGGAGTTGCCATTTTGATTCCGTTCTGAATGGTGAAGAATTTATCTCCATCATAGTTATCGGAAACTTTCCAGAAACTCTTGATTAGCCTTGCTCCTGCTGTATTGCTGTAATCTTCATCATCATCATCGTCACCGTCGCCCCAGGATTTGATCCCCGCATACACAAGGAATAATCCGAACAATGTCATTACAACGTTGATTTTCACTGCTTCTCCGAAGATATTCATTTCAGGAAGGTAAGTCAAGTTTATTAATCCTACTCCTGCAAAGATAAATATGGCTCTGAAGATTAACGCCCCGATGATCCCCCAGAAAAGAACTTTGTGATGAAGATACTTCGGAACTTTAAAGAAACCGAAAACGAGGATAAATACAAATAAGTTATCTACAGACAGGGCCTTTTCAATCCAGTAGGCAGCCTGATACTGGGTAAATTTTTCTATTGCCAAAGCATGGCTTTCAGGACTTCCATCGGTATTGAATACCCAATACACCACTCCTGAAAAAACCATTGAAAGCGAGATCCATACTATTGACCAGATGGTAGCTTCTTTGGAAGATACTTCATGACTTTTTTTATTAAATACCCCTAAGTCCAGGAGCAGCATGATAACGACTGTTACTGCAAATCCCCACACCAGACCTGGGTGCAGTTCTAAAATACTTTGATGTTCCACTTTAGTTATGTTATTATATGATAAAAGCAATAGA
Organism: Chryseobacterium sp. S90; assembly: GCF_047444895.1. Classification (NCBI taxonomy): domain Bacteria; kingdom Pseudomonadati; phylum Bacteroidota; class Flavobacteriia; order Flavobacteriales; family Weeksellaceae; genus Chryseobacterium; species Chryseobacterium sp. S90. The sequence continues at coordinate 247,022 of NZ_JBLGCX010000006.1, forward strand.
TGTACAGAGTACAAATATTGCTATTTTATTTATCTTTTGATTGACAATTGATTACAGGTAATTCATCTGAACTGTCTGAACCGTCTGTTCCAGTTTTTTGTCTGCAGTAGGATCTCCGATAGCGTTGAATTTCCACTCTCCGTTTCTCTTGTAGAAAACTCCCATTACCATGGCAACATGTCCCCTGAAAGAAGCATCATTTGCAATATCATATTTTGCAAAAACTTCTCTTACGTTGGTAGGTGAACCCTCATAAATACGGATAGAAGCAAAAGGAATGGTTCCGAAATCCTGACCTCTGTAGCTGTTCAGTACCATTGCAACGTGTTCTACGTTAGGCTCCAGTTGGCTGAAATCTACAGTGATTACTTCATTATCCAATCCGTCATCACCATCCACATCACCAGTAAGGTCGTCTCCGCTGTGTCTTACAGATCCGTTTCTTGATTTAAGATTCCCAAAATAGATTACTTCTGTAACATTTTTGTTTGAATCATATAAAATACAGCTTCCGTCTAAGTCTACTGCTTCTTTTTTAGTTCCAAAAAATCCTTTCTTTTCAATTGCTCCCCAGTTGATTCCTACACAAGCTTGAGAAAGCTCAGCTCCATTTTCTTTTTTAAGGTTGATTCTCTGACCTTTTTGTAAGTTGATAGCCATCTTTTTATGTTTAGTTGTTATTTACTTTTTGCAAAAAAGCATACTTCTTTGCTTTTCAAATTTCGTTTTAGTTATTATTCAAATTCAGATTAAGCATCGCGCGCAGAATATTCGTTTCTTCGTCAAAATCAAATATCTTGCTCATAATGTCCATATTTTCAAGGTTTTTAATATAATCTTTCAAAACACCTTCCACTTCTGCCGGTAAAGCACGTTTTCTTTCGTTCATACTATTTTCCAACTGTTCATTTTTATTTCTCAGCTGATCGATAATGGAACTCTGGTTAGACTGATTTTCAGAAATATCCAGCTTATCCAATTCTTTGTCAAAAAGATACAATTTCTTTTCGTCTACACTGAAAATAAAATAATCATCAGACTGAAAGATTTTGAAAAGTTCATAATCGTGGGTTCCGATAAGGTAACCACAGACAAAACGGACTTTAAACCCTTGTATATTAAGCCTTCCTAGTAATTTTCTTTCAATGGAATAATCTTTATACTGATAAGCAGGAAAAGAATCGGATTTCAACAATAATTCATCTGCTTCCGTTCTGTAAAATTCCTGAGCATATTTTTTATGAAAATACAGTACATTATCCCAATTGGCCGTAAAACTATCTTCTGTAAGGTCTTTATATAATGTTTTCAGATGTTGGGAAAATACACCGCTATACATTTTCCTGTCGGTTTGAAAACTGTCTACCCGTCTTTCTTCAAAACCTGAAATATATTTACTGTTGATGTTAATTTCATTGATAACAGCCAGCATGTCATTTTCCTTCTGTTTTTTAATTTTAGTAAGAAGTTCTATGAGACTGTCGGTATACTGCAGATGGAAAAGTTCCAGTTTATTGTAATCCAAAGCCGTATTTTCCTGGAACAGATTGTGGATAATATCTGTTTTGATGTAAATAGATATTATGTCAATATGTTCAAAAAAATTCGCAAGAAGCTTAAGCTTGGTTAATCTCCTTTTGCTTTGCGACAATATGGTTGCTGCATCATCCCCCACCTTAGTATCCTATAAATTAACCTCTGACATTCGCTTTTAGTTCATGCTCCAATGTCTGAAGATCCTGATCCAGTTTTCTTCTGTTATCTGCTCCCTGTTTCTGAATTTGTTTCACTTCATTCAATGTATTGATCAACATTGATGTTGTTTCTTTCAATGTTTCCACAGAAACAATAGTCTGCTCGTTCGCTCTGGCAACATTTATTGAGTTCTGGCCAAGACGCTCTGCATTCTTTCTTAAAATTTCTTCTGTAGTAGAAGATACTTTCTGCTGGATTTCAATATTCTGCTGCTGTCTGTACATTGCTACAGCCAGTGAAAGCTGGTTTTTCCAGACAGGAAGCGTAGTGGTAAGAATCGTCTGTGCTTTTTCAGCAATAGAAACGTTGTTGTTCTGTACCAGTCTGATCTGTGGAAGTGATTGCATCATAATCACACGCACCACTTTAAGATCCGCCATTCTTCTGTCTAATCTTGCAATGAAATCTCTCTTATCCGCAATCTGATAATCCTGAAAATTCTGAGGAGCAGTTTCCATTTGAGCAAGTTCTACTGCAGCTCTTTCCATTCTTATATTTCCTGCAATTACAAGTTCTTCAATCTGCTTGATAGAATTCACATTGCTTTCAAAAATAGTCTGAAGTACCGCATTATCCTTTGTAGAAGTAATAATACCTGCATTTACTTTATAAGAGATCTGCTCAATATTATTGATGATCTTATCATATTTTGCAAATAAATTTTCCACCTGCGTCATTACCTTCTTCATAAATGGTAATTTACTCAGGAAGCTTTTTACTTTATTTCCGTTAAGCTCTTCTACATCTACATAGTTAAGCTCTACCAAAAGGTCATTGATAAGTCCCCCTACTTCTCCTGAGTTTGATCTTCTTACATTTCCTAAGAAGCTATCACTCTGGTTAGTTAAAGTTTTCTGAAGTTCCGCCCCGAAATTCACAATAGACCCCGGATTGGCTTCATCAATAGAGTTCGCAAGAACTTCATATTTCTGACGTTCTTCTGACTGCAGCTGAGTCAGATTTACATTTCCCTCTCTGTCCAGAAGAACTGCCGGTGCTGTATTCTGAACAGGCTGAGCCGGAGTTGGAGGAACCATTGGAGTAGGTTCAAAGGTTTTAAGAGGTTCTATTGATCCTAGCGGATCTATGGGTTGATTTTCCTGATTGTCCATAATTACTTCTGATAAATTGATACAAATTTCTCAAGGCCTTCTCTCTGTCCTGCCCCTACAGCCTCAAATTTCCATTCTCCGTTTCTGTTGTAAATTCTTCCGAATTCTACTGCGGTTTCGATTGAGAAATCTTCATCTAATTCATATTTTAAGATTTCTTCATTGGTATCTGTATTGAAAATTCTGATGAAAGAATTTCTTACCTGTCCAAAGTTTTGCTTTCTTGAATCTGCTTCGTGAATCGTTACTACTACTGTAATTTCTTTGATCGCATCATCAATTTTGGTAAGATCAATTTTGATCTGCTCGTCATCACCAGCTCCTTCCCCTGTAAGGTTATCTCCTGTGTGGATCACCGATTTGTCCGGAGATTCAAGGTTGTTATAGAAAATAAAGTGATTATCTGAAACTAATTTTTTATCGTCTCCAAGCAAAAACAAAGAGGCATCAAGGTCAAATCCTGTCCCTGTAGAAGTATTATTGATATCCCATCCTAAACCTACAGTAAATTTAGGTGCGTTAATGTTTTCTCTTTGTCCTTTTTGTAAGTTAATAGCCATAATATAATTCCGTTTGTGTTAAAGTATTGATGTTATTTTCGTATTCTTTTATTAAATGATAATTGTTGCTGATGGCCAGTTCCAAAAGCAGGTCCATCTGTTCTCTTTTTACTTTAGACGTAAGATAATCAAAATTACTTGATTCCAGTCCTAAAATATATTTTACAATCCTTGTATTGAATTCAAAACTCTCTTTATTCATCACCTCTGCAACATGTTTTACATTTTTTACTGCATAATAATTGAAAAAGTTTTCAATCTTAGGATCAAGGTCAAAATTCATCAGTTCAGCATAATACAGGAACATAAAGTCTGCCTCTACGCTGTATTCATCCAGAATTCTGTTGACTGTATATTCATGACTTCCCGTGATTTTTATATCGTCTATAAAAATACAAAGTTTTCCTCTCAAAAAATCTTTATCGATATAATAAGTATCATTTGCGATCAGATTTTTACGGTCTTCAAAATTGAGGTTCCCGTAATCTGTGATATAGGTGTGATTACGGTTGATTTTAGATAAAACACTTGACTTTTTTCCTTTTTGAAACAGATAAAAATCCAGATGTTTTTTAAAGAAAAAACATAAGAAATTAGAAGCCGTAGGAATCGCCATATAAGGACTTGGAAGTACTACAATCTCTTTATCACTATCTAAAAGCGCTTCGTTTCCGGAAATAAATCCGTCGAATAATTCTTTTGCAAATTTTTCAGCATACGACTTATCGCCATATTTGAAATAGCTGTATTCCGCGGGTGAGAATGTAAACTCATCTGCGGAATGAATGTGGTGTAAGCTGTATCTTGTATTCATGTTTATTTTTAGTGTTTAAGTAAATGGGCACTGAAACCGAAGTTCTTTGCTCCTTCATAATCAGCAAACGGATTGTCTCCGATATGCAGAATCTGGTGCATTGGCAAATCCTGATTTTTGATATTATTTTTCACTTCCTGAAAAATAAGAGGGTTCGGTTTGGAACAGTTGATTTCATCAGAATAAATGTGGAAATCTATATACTGATCAAGGTTTTCGTGGATCAGAAATTTTCTCATGGTTGTTCCTTTGATAAATCCTGTATTGCTCAGAATATTGATGGTCTTTCCCTGATTTTTAATATCCTCAAAAAAATCATGGATATTCTCAAAAATCACAATCGGTCTGTATTCCAGAAATAAATCTTCACTTTTTCCGTAAAACTCATTGAGTTTTTCTTTATTCAATTGTTTTACATCCACACCCAGAGAACCAAGAATCATCAGATAAATTTCAAAAGTGTCTATATTTCCTCCCGTGACTTCATTAATAGTATTGCAAAGATCATCGTAATATTTTACAGTTTTCGCAACTTCTTCTATCGGTTTATCTACGTTAAAAAATGAGGAGAACAGCTCAACTCTTTTTGCTTTAAATTCAGGATGAGATTTGATTAAAGTGAGCCACAGGTCAAAGGAAAAATGACAGTGGTTATGGATGTCGATATCTGTTTTCAATAGGTTTTAAGTTAAAAGTTTTTATTTAGCTTCTTGAAAAAGATTTAAATTTTTTTAATCATCAACAAGTGTTTACCATACTATTCTTCCCAAAGATAAAATATTTATCATAAAAGCATTACGTTCATTATCTGTTTTAAGATATTTTTATGAAATTCTATGAATTTGAAAGACTCGCAGAAGATGGTTTTTGGAGCGTTTAAAAAAAATATTTTCAAAAATTCTTTGGAAATCAAAAAAAAATTATAATTTCGCAACCGATTAAAAATCAACAATGTCAACAAAAATGATAAATATTATTACATTAAGCAATCCTGTCAGAGCTGTGTTCTTTGGCAGCACTGAATATTTATCTGAATAGTTCTATAGATCTTTTATACCCAAAAATATATTGAAGACCTGTCTATTCGGATAGGTCTTTTTTGCTGCCCTGATTTCAGACTTTAACAATTCAAAAAAACTTCTGTTATTTGTTAAGATCTCTGAAAATTTCACTTTGATACGCAATACAAAAATGTTTTTACCGGCTCTATGAGACCGGAGTGTATTTTGTGTTCATTTTTTTCAGAACCTTTTCTAAATACAGATCTAAAAATCAACAATTTAAATTTAACAAAATGAAATACAACACACGAAATATAGGGATTATAGCACACGTAGATGCAGGAAAAACAACATTATCCGAAAGACTTCTTTATTACACAGGACTTATTCATAAAATAGGTAATGTAGATGACGGAAATACCACCATGGATAAAGACATCCAGGAAAGAAACAGAGGGATTACCATTTCTTCAGCAGCGGTTTCAACACAATGGAAAAAAGATGATAATGTTTATAATATCAACATTATTGATACTCCGGGACACATCGATTTTGCCGTGGAAGTAGAACGTTCTCTAAGAGTTTTGGACAGTGTAGTCGCAGTTTTCTGTGCTTCATCAGGCGTTCAGCCACAGACTGAAAATGTATGGTTTCAGGCAGAAAAACATGGAACCTCCAAGATTTGTTTCATCAACAAAATGGACAGAATTGGTGCAGATTTCTTTGCCGTTCTTGATGAGATAAGAACCAAGCTAAATGCTGTCCCTCTGGCTCTTCAGATTCCAGTTGGAGCAGAAAGTCATTTTGAAGGCGTCATTGATCTTGTCAAAATGAAAGCATTATACTGGACCGATGAAAATGGAGAAACTATTGCAGAGAAGGAAATTCCAGCCGCTTCACAGCCTGAAGCTGATGAATACAGAATCAAATTACTGGAAACGCTGGCAGAATATGATGAGACGTTTTTTGAAATCTTCATGGATACTGAACATACAGTCACTGTTGAAATGGTTACAGAAGCTATACAAAGAGTCTGCAGAACTGGATCTGCCGTTCCCGTTCTATGTGGTTCTGCCTTTAAGAATAAGGGAATCCAGCCTCTTCTAGATGCGGTTGTAACATATCTTCCGGCACCTGATCAGCTTGCTGACCTGCAGGGAAGAGATCCTCATACAGAAGAAACAGTAATAATGGAAAGGAATGAAACTGTTTCTTTTTCAGGGCTTGTCTTCAAAGTTGTGATTGACAAGCATATGGGAAGACTGGCTATGCTCCGTGTATATTCCGGAAAAATTAAATCCGGAGATACTTTACTGAATGTAAGAACGGGTGAAAGTTTCAGGATTTCCAGGATTTTACAAATGCAGTCTGACAAAACGTTATCACTGGAAGAAGCTAAAGCGGGAGATATTATTGCTTTGACAGGAATAAAGGATGCCAAAACCGGAGACTCTTTATCTTCTGTAGACAAGCCTATATTGCTGGAATCGATTACAATCCCGACTCCTGTTATCAGGGTGGCTATTGAACCGAAAACTAATGGTGATGAGAAATCTTTTGGTTTGGTGCTGGCAAAAATCCAGGAAGAAGATCCTTCTTTGGTGGTTGAAAGGGATAAACAGACCGGAGAAACTTTATTGAGTGGACTGGGAGAGCTTCATCTTGAGGTTACTTTGGAAAAAATCCGTCTGAATCACGGTATTGAAGTCAATCAGGGAAAACCTAAAGTTTCTTACCGTGAAATCTTAACAGCAGCCAAAGTTCATAGAGAGAAACTTTCCAAGCAGAACGGAGGAAGCGGGCAGTTCGCTGATATCAGTTTTGAAATCGGACCAGGAAATGATAATGAACATGGATTGGAATTTATCAATATGATCAAAGGAGGAGTTATCCCCACTGAATTTATTCCTTCTGTTGAAAAAGGATTCAGAGAAGCTATGGAAAACGGACCTTTAAAAGGCTATCCTCTGGAAAACATGAAGGTTACTCTTCTGGACGGTTCTTTCCACGCGCAGGATTCCGCGGCGTTTGATTTTGAGATTGCGGCAAGAGAAGGATTCAAAGCTGCGGCCAAAGGTTGCAGTCCCAAGCTTATGGAACCCGTCATGCAGGTGGAGATCCAAAGTATTGAAGAATATACGGGTGCTGTCACTGCGGATATCAACAGAAGAAGAGGAATTATCACTTCTATTGATGAAAAATCAGGAAGAAAGATTTTTGCAGCGGAAGTTCCGTTAGCTTCAACTTTCGGGTATATTTCTGATCTGAGAACGCTGACAAGTGGAAAAGCTTCCATCAGCATGAAATTATCGCACTATGCTTTAGTGCCTGATTTTATTGCAAATACATTAATCACCTAAACAAGCAAGGACTGTAGATTTTTTTTCTTACAGTCCTTGTCTGGTTATGGGATGTTTGGTGAATGGGCAATCGTCAATCCGCTACGCTTGTCAATTTTTCCATACTACAAAAATTCACTATTCGCTTGCGAAGCAAAATTCACTCATTGACAATGGAATTATGAATGGGCAATCATCAATTCGCTACGCTTGTCAATTTTTCCATACTACAAAAATTCACTATTCACTTGCAAAGCAAAATTCATTTTATTGAATATGAAATTGTGAATGGGTAATCGTCAATTCGCTACGCTTGTCAATTTTTCCATACTACAAAATTCACTATTCACTTGCAAAGCAAAATTCACTCATTGACCACCTCCCTATTTTTCCGGCATCACCTTATAAGTCGGATCTTCCTGAATATTAACTTCTACTACAGCTTCTGCATTTTTCAATATTTTTCTACAGTCTTCACTGAGATGTCGCAAGTGTAAAGTTTTATTTTGTTCTTTATAGCGCTTAGATAATTTACCTAAAGCTTCTATCGCACTCATATCTACAATACGGCTTTCTTTAAAATCTACAATAACCTGATCAGGATCATTTATTGGGTCAAATTTATCTGTAAATGCCATTACTGAGCCGAAAAACAACGGTCCGTATATTTCGTAATGTTTCACTCCGTTTTCATCTACATGCTTTTTTGCCCGGATTCTTTTGGCATTATCCCAGGCAAAAACCAACGCCGAGATGATAACTCCAACTAACACTGCCAACGCCAAGTTATGTAAAATCACGGTAATCAATGCAACCGTAACTCCTACGAAGATATCTGATTTCGGCATTTTATTAATAATTCTGATAGACACCCACTGAAAAGTACTGATGGCCACCATCATCATCACTCCTACTAAAGCAGCCATAGGAATCTTTTCAATAACAGGCGCTCCACACAAAATGATTATTAAAATTAGAAGTGATGCTATTATTCCCGATAATCTTGCTCTGGAACCTGCATTAAGATTTACTAAAGTCTGTGCTACCATTGCACAACCTCCCATTCCTCCAAAGAAACCGTTGGTAATATTGGCCAATCCCTGAGCTACGGATTCTTTATTGGTGCTTCCTTTTGTATTGGTGATTTCATCCACCATGGATAGTGTCAGAAGAGATTCAATAAGACCTACTCCAGCCATAATTAAGGCATATGGAAAAATAATCTGTAAAGTTTCCAGTGAAAAAGGGATTTTCGGAATATGAAAACTTGGAAGGTTTCCACTGATATGGGCAATATCTGCTACTGTTTTGGTTGGAATATTAAATCCAAGAACGACAGCAAATACAATTATAATGGCTACCAGAGAAGCAGGAACCGCTTTCGTTATTTTTGGAAAAAAGTAGACTACTGCAATTGTCAGGGCAGTTAAACCAGCCATTATATACAAAGACATTCCCTGCAGCCAGCTTACTGCTCCGCTGCTGTCTGTAATTTTAAACTGTTCCACCTGTGCCATAAAAATAATAATGGCCAATCCGTTCAGGAATCCGTACATAACCGGTTGTGGAATCAATCTCACAAATTTTCCCAGTTTAAAAATACCTACCAACATTTGAAGTATCCCCGCCAGTGCTACAGTAGCAAAAAGATATTCTATGCCATGAGATTGTATCAGCGCGATCAATACAACAATAGTTGCACCAGCTCCACCGGAAACCATTCCCGGACGTCCACCAAAAACAGCAGTTACCAATCCCATCATAAAAGCTGCATAAAGCCCTGTAAGCGGAGACAAACCGGCAAGGATAGCAAATGAAAGAGATTCAGGGATCATTGTCATCGCTACCGTAAAACCGGCCAGCAGTTCATTTTTATAATTTATTTTCTTCGAAAAATCGAATAAGCTTATAGTATTTTTCATTGATTTGCAAAGGTATGGAATACAATTTTTCTTTTTATCATTTTTCTATGAGGAAGCCCATCACCTGTAAGCAATTCACACATTAACTGTTATAATATGTTAATTTTAATTAAAATAAGCATATAAAGTATGATTTTTACATTTCTATCTCTTTTTACTTCTTATTTTTGTTTACATTTGAAAGCGAATAAGCAATTATTTGGTACTAATTAAAAAATTCAACGCGTAAAAAGCTGTATACCAATCTATCTACAGCTTCAACTCATAGAATTGCATAAAAACCTTAATAGGTTATATATTATTTACACAAATGGCAGGAAGAGAGGTTTGAAAGAGAAGAAGAAGAAACCCATTGAAAATAAAGAATATATCCCAAGTACATTAAGGTGACTCCTACCCGCCTTTTTTTTAAGATATTTGGTAATTTATTGATCCGTTTTTTAAGACTCATCATCTTATTAAACGTAATTTAACATTCTTACATCATAATTTCTATTTCTTATCAATTTCAAATTGAAGTGAATTATTTTCCGCCACATGAGATAATATATATATTCTATTTTCGTTTTTTTGATACATAAGTTTAAACAAAAGAATAATATTCAATAAAAATGTTATACAAAGAAATCCATATTGGGAAATTTATTAAGGAAAGGGTAGATGAAAATGAAATAACAATAGAAAGGATATGCAAATTTTTAAGCAAAGATGAAGGAGCAATCGAGGTAATGTATGACAGCAAATCAATGGATACAGATCTTCTTCTAAGATGGAGTAAATTATTGGAATATGATTTTTTCAGACTTTACAGCTCCCATTTGATTTTATATGCACCTCCTTCTGCTATCAACAAAAACCAGCAGAAGTCCGAAAAAACGCCTTATTTCAGGAAAAACATTTACACTCAGGAAATTAAAGATTTTATTATGAAGAGAATTCTTTCCGGTGAAATGACCCAAAGTGAAGTCATTAAAGAGTATTCTATTCCGAAAAGCACCCTTCACAGATGGCTTCAGAAGAGCGATAATGTAAACGGATAAACAGATAAAACATGCGCCCCAATTACAAAAAAATTTATCAGGATATGCTAAAGATGGAATATCCGGAAAAGCTAAAAGATCCGAAAATCAAAGAACTTCTTGAAAAACTTAATACCAGTGAGGATGTTCTGAAGTTCAATGAAAAGCTGTTCAAGCAGTCCAGAGAAAATCAAAAACTCAAAACCTATGACAGGCAGACTATGCTAAAGCTGCTTCAGTATCAGAAAAAGCATGGCCATTCAACAAGCTATATGTCCAGAAAATATAAAATAAGCAGAACTACTCTTTCAAAATGGAAACTTATGTTTGAAGAAGAGCTTGATACAATGAAAAATGCCGGTAAATAATTTACCGGCATTTTATAAAGGTAATGATAAGGAAAAAACAGGGCTGTACGTTTGCCGGAGTCGAACCGGATAACCTTGCCGGAATGACCGGCTTCGCTATTCCTCCCTTAATTGTCTACGATGAATTTTTTCCTAACGACACTTCATAATAGTACTATAAAGAAGCTGGAAGTGGGAAGAAGAAAGATGGCAAGTCTGAGATTCCTCCGACTCTATAGAAAATTATAATACAAAGATATCTTTCAACGTCCCACTTCCGGCTTCTGATTTTATGAAAACAAGGCAACATCCGAATAATGCAGTCGTGCTCTAACCAACTGAGCTACTCTTCCTATATACATCGTGTTTTTTTGCTGTGGAAGAGACGGGACTCGAACCCGTGACCCCGTCGTGATGAGCGAAGTAACATTTTTCTACGGCACTTGTTTATTTTATTTTTCTTCTTCAGCTATATATGTTTTAACAATAGGATGAACTCTGGCATTTTCCGGGTGATAACTTAAACCGAAACTACTCCATCCGGAAGACCAGTAAAGAATCATTTCTTTGAGATAAGGAATGTCTTTAGTCTCATCATATTTATAGTTTTCATTAAATATTTGTTGTACTTCATCAATAAGCTCCGGATAAAACATTTGATCTTCTTCATCAAAAACATCAATATGAATATCAAGATAACCTCTTAGCTCATTTAATAAATAAGTTCTGAAATCCCATCCCATAATGACAATATCTGAACCTCTTATAGAAAGCACAGGTCTCCAAACAAGATCTACATCACTTATTATATAACGAGTTCCCATAAGTGGTAAAAGTGTTGGAACATGTGAAAACCATTCATCAAAAATTTCTTTTCTCTTTTCCAAGGATGCAGGCTTTATTCCCCATGATTTCAACCAAACTTTATTAACTGAATCAATATCATCCAACATCCAATCATATGGCGTATTCAATATTTTTTTTATTTCCTCTTCATTTTCAAGCCAATTATAAAAGAAAGTACATTCTTCCGTAATCAGTTCTCCTTCATCTTCATATTCCACAATTTCTTTTTTGTCGATGGCATGAAGAATTTTTAGAAATTCTCTATGTTCAGAAGTAAAACTGACCTGATATTTTTTTTCAACCTGATCAATTTGTTCTTCGGAAAGCCCCTGCCATCTGGCTCCGTAAAATCCTTTTGGACAATTTTCATCATCTACCGACCATAATTTTTCTGTACGGTCTTTGACCCAGTATAAAAACTCAGTCAGATTAACTGGTATATTCATTGTTATTAATTTAAAAATAAAAAGAGGCAAGATTCGAAAAGACTTGTACAAGATCACTTCCATGACCTTCTGGAGTCGAACCAAATTAAACCGAAGTAGGCCTTCTCTACGACACTCTTTTATATAATCAAGGTAAAATTCTCAGAATCTTCCGTGCATTTGCTCTACCTGCTGAGCTACCTCTCCTTTTCGAGGGAAAAGGCAGGATTCGAACCTGCGACCCAATGTTTACTCAATCTCGAAGTATGATTCTAAAACGACACTTGATTTTTAGTTTTCTTGTTTATTTATATATCTGCTACACTTTTTTATAGTATCAGGGCAAAATGGCGGAATCTTTTCTTTTTCTTCTGCTCTATCTTTTGAGCTACATTCCGTTTACAACAGGAATGGCAGGAATTGAACCTACATCTGAAGACCTAACTCGAAGTATGATTCCAAAACGACACCTGATATAATTTAAACAAGGTAATTAAATCAAACAGAGACCAATACGGGGTGTTACCATTTCTACTATCTGCAGCTGCAGAACAGGATTCGAACCTGTATTACCGTCCCTAAAGAAGTAACTCTGTTTTACGACACTTGCTTGCTATGATTATTCATGATTATTAGTTTTATCTTTTGCAAATTTATACGACTGCTAAGCTATATCCCGTTTACAATAAGAATGACAGGAATCGAACCTGTGACCTGATGGCTGAACCGAAGTATGACTCCAAAACGACACCTGATTTTAATTTTTCCATTGAGTTCTCCTGTATTTCTTCCAGTTTCTCTGGAACTTTGTATACGTTGCGTTTACCACTTCATAACCGTGTGGAAAACAGTATGAGCACCCCATATCATTTCCATGCATAATTCTTGAAATCTGTACACCGGAAATTTTCTTTGGAAAGTCAATCAATCCATATTCATTGAATCCAAATTTCTTTCTTAATGTCTTTGTTTTTTCATAAGTATTGAGTATTAACCTCAATACAGTGCTTCTTTTAGATTTGGTTTATGGTTATTCATTGTTATTAGTTTTATCTTTTACAAATTTATATCGCTAGTACGCATTCTATTTACGCAGTTATTTTTTTATTAAAAACCAAGTAACAATGTATAAGAGTTTTTGATTCTAGTCAAATTAAAAGTTTGATGATGGAACTCTTATGAACGACATTGGTATACCGGGCAATCTGTCGAAAGACTCTATTTTTGGAATCGAAGAATGTCTTTCTTTCTAACGACACCGGTATTTATTAACACTGCAAAATTATATTGCATGTACGCAATCTTTTTACGTAGTTTTATTTTTATTGAGAAAATAGTGATGAGATCAATTCAAACAATTTAAAAATCCCTAAAACAGGCAGTAGAATTAGTAATCCTACCAATAAAAAAAATCTAATTTGACCTAGAAAAGTTGTCTTATCTTCAGAATAACGACCTTTTTCTCTTGCTTTCGCTTTAAAAATTGGAATTTGTCTGGTTATTCTAAAGCTATCTTGCTCAAGTTCCAAGATTACTTTCTTTGCATGCTCATCAAGCAAATCTTTATCTCCTCTGAAAACAATGTCGTTTAAAATAGCATTTCCTGAATTGCTTAAAGACTTTCTGTAAATCTCAACTGCAGCCTCCATTTCATTATTCTCTGGTTTAGACAGAATCCAGAATTTACCTGCTTCGTCAAGAAATCCTACTTCAAAATAAATTTGTCCTAATTTTTTTCTCAAAGAAATATCATTGGGAAACTGATTGATCATATTTCTTAGTCTGTCACAGGCTTTTTTCTTTCTGCCTTCTTTGAGATCCTGTTCAATTCTGTACAATAAATTTCCCATAATTTTTAAACCATGTATTTTTATTTAAATATTTGTTCGTTTTGCCTTGAAGCAAAAGAACCAAAAATTCAAGACTTGGAAATTCCGGCTAAAAATAATCTACACTCTCTAAAAATTCTAAAACTTGCGCGAATGTGATACTACTTCTTCGTTTCAATTTCTGTATCGCGCTTCAAACAATAGAATTTTCTTAACGTTCGCATAGTTTATTTTCTTAACGCCTCCATTTCCTATGTCATTCTTTAATTCCAGCCAATTGTTTTGAAATTTTCTCTGGATATTTACAATTCAGCATTTTTAATATATATTTTAATTCAATAGCCCTGATTGCAACGGCATCCTTTTTCTGAATGGCCTGAAAAAAGCTTTGGCGAAAAAGATATAGTGGAAAGCAGGATTAGCTCCTAAATATATTGATTATTTTGATCGGTGTCAGTTGTTATTTTTAAAAGCAGTGCCTTTTACAGCACTACTTTTTGAATTATTTCTACGGCTGATTTTTTGTCTTCCAAAGCGTTCAGTACATCGAAAATTTTGTCTGACCAGCCAGCTATAAGATGTACATCATTTTTTCTGATATCAATCGGCTGTCTGCCATAACCTGCCAGATCAAAGATATACAGCTTTGCATTGGGTGCGATCGTTTTGTACCTGTTCCACAGATCTTCAAAAGAGTTTCTGTTTCCGGTGCTGTCCCACATCTGAGTATCGGTGAATAGCATTACTTTGTTCACTTTTTCACCTCTTTTGATCAGATCTTCGATAACGAGATAACCATTCGTAGAATATCCTACTTCACCTTCGCGTTTGTAAAAAGCGTCTACATTTCTTAAAATACCGTTTTTAGGCATTGGAACTCTCAACCAACGGTCACCGAAAATACCTGTCACCACATTTTTACACTGTGACTGAAGGATCATCGACATCAGTAAACCGATATCATACAGCAAGATTTTGCTTTTATTGGAAACTGCTTTCTGCATAGAACCGGATACATCTGCAGCGATCACTACCGAAGTATCAAAACCAAAACCTTTGATATTTTTAGCACTTACTACCACAGCATCTTCCAATGCTTCCAACACGAATGACAAATAAGGAGAATCTATCGTTTTTAATTCTCTGTAAGCCGCCAGAAATCGGAATGGGAGCTGCTTTGAATTGGATACCGCTCTTTCATCTGAAAGATATCTGCATACTTTATTCATTGCATCAGGTGATACCCCCGCTTCAAGGATATTTCTCAGGTTTCTCATGGTTGCCATATAACCCAATTTGTTGCTGAAGATCAGTTCTTCCCATTTATTTTTGAAGGCTAACTTTCTTTCTGCATCATTAGCAAATTTCGTCTGACCCAAAACGGAAAGCTCTACTTCCCATGTGTATGGAGTTTCAAGTGTATTATTGGCAATTTTGTTGAAAGCAGCTTGCTGGTTTTCATCCTTAGCCTTCGGGTGAACCAGGAATAATGCGTCTTTCAAGGTTACCTCCGCTTTTCTGTTGTATTTTGCAAACTGGTATTCATCAAATTTGTTGAAGGACTTTACCAAACCTTTTTGAATCTGCTTTGACAGTTTATTCAGTTTTTTAGTATCTGTTCTTTTGTTTGCAAGTTGGTAGTATGCCAGCAATTCTGTGATTTCATCAGCTCTCTGAACGACACCTTCCACTGTTTTGCTTACCAGATCCGTACCGGAAGTCTGTTTTGCCAGTTCAGTTGTCAACACCAATGGAATGGAACGCAAGTACATATCTTTTCTTGCATATACCGCCAGTTTTGCCACAAATTCCGGGTCATTTTTTTTGATCAGAGACTGAATTCTTTCCAATCTATCATTTCCTTTTTCATAGTTGGCATCTGACAGTCCTGTTGTAACAACAGCACTATACAATTCTTCTGCAGGTGTCATCGCATATGCTTTTGCACCTTCGTAGTTCAATACTACTTTCGTTTCTTTTTTTAAAAAATTAAATTTCATGGTTACTGTTTTTTGTTAAACATTGGGAAGGATTGATACTTCCTCTCTGATTTCTGATGCAAAGTAAAAACAATATTACGCAACCTTTTTGCGTAGAAAATTTTTCTTCATATTTATTTATTTTTTATTACAAATATGTTTATTTGAAATGGTACTTCAGAGATCACGCAGATTTTAAGTTTTGGCTAAAGCCGTATGAATGGGGCACTTATAAGGTGGGCTTTAGCCCACCCCTATTGAATAATAATGAAAGTTATTTAGCCTAATTTCATAGACTTACATGGATGCATGAAATATTATGGCTGCATTCATCATTTATAACTTATAATTCATCATTATAAAATCCTTCTATCATTCATTTCAATTAAAGAAATGGGCAATGTTACGTTTTCTAATGAGGGTTTTCTAGATTTGCTATTACTAAAATTAAGCTATGATTAAAGGAATATATGAAACCCATGTTCAGGTAAGCAATCTGGAAAATGCAATACAATTTTATACGGAAGTATTAGGATTGAAACTGGCTCATAGAGATGAAACCCGACCTATTGCTTTTTTATGGGTTGGTGAAGGGAAAGAATTTATGTTAGGATTATGGGAGCAGAAGGAGAATCTTCAGACCAGACATTTTGCTTTTTCCAGCAGTAAAGAAGATATTTTAAACTATTCGGTGGAGTTTTTAGAAAATAAAGATTTAAAGCCTTATAATTTTCTAAAAAATGGAAGTGTTGAACCAATGGTATTCGCGTGGATGCCTGCGCTGGCCATTTATTTTAATGATCCGGATGGAAATCAGCTTGAATTCATCTCTATTCTTGAGGGAGAAAGCAAACCAGAATTAGGTGTGCTTAGTTATGAGGAATGGATGAACTCGGAAAAAAGTTGATATAAAAAATTGTTAGATACTGATATAATGTAGTGGCGCAAGAAAATCAAAGACTTAAAGAGATCAAAATTGAATTCTTATTTAACAAAATTTTTGCGTCCCTGCGACAGTCAACAAAATAATAAAGTAAGGTAGAAAAAGTTTTAACTGTTTATCAGTTTTTTTACTGCCAGCACATGTTTACAAGGACCTCTTTCGCCCTGATATTTACTGAACCATTCACAAGTACAGCGTTCTTTTTCTTCTTCAATAATTACCGTATGATGTACACCGGTTCCTTCTACTCTGGCTTCTGTTCTTTCTTTATTGTTGTTTAAAATTTCTACTTTTCCGTCTTCTATTAACTTTTCGGCATTTTTTATACGGGGATTAAGTCCGATAATACGGCTTAATTTAAAAGGTAGCCTGCGGTAGAAAAATTCATGATCATCAAGGTCATAACCCAATAATCCCATTGCTGCAAGCCTTCCTGTAATAGTATCAGTTTTGCTGAAACTCAGATTTTCTTCCAGAGCAAGCATGTCTGGATTAAAAGATTGATTGGCATAAGCATACTTATCCAAAGCATCAATCCACTCATCAGAAACTTCAGAAATCAGGTTTTCTAAGACTGCCCCTTCTCCTGAGAAACCTCTCCAGCACTCTCTTGACAAAGAAAAACTAAATCTGATAGGTCCCATATAAAGCTGCCACGTTGTAGACTGCATAGTAGAATGTGAAAAAACCTGCATATAATCAATATAAGGAAGCAGAGGTTCTAAAAGACGAAGCCTGTGAAGCCCGCCTATACAAATAGCATCCATAGATTTTACAGGAGAAAAGATGGGTTTATTTCCTCTCACAATCAAATAATAATCCGACTTTACTACTCCTTTCGGCATCCCGCGGAATAGTTGCTGGGTCTGAATTTTATTGAAAGTATAGCGTTTTTCGGATTCCGATAAATATACCTGAACCGTTCCCAATCCTTTGATCCATTTTGCGGGTAAAGGAACTTTTCTTTCTATTATTTTTTCATCTTCTTTATACAGCCCTACTTCTTTTTCACCCACGGAAAGCATGATTTTTTCATTTGGGCGGATGCTTCCCAGCGCAGTTATCATTGGTTGATTGAAATCTACATTTGTAGTTCCATTTTCAAGGAATTCACCTTCCAGACCTTCAGGCAGTACGTCAACTCTTGCATAAACTCCGGCGCAGTGAGAAAAACCTTCAAAGCGTAATCTGTGATTTCCGGCTGTTATGATCGGATCTTTAAGAAGCCCCATTTGAAACGGGGACAGGTTAAAACTTGATTTTACAATATTGGACAGTGTAATCAGACAACGCGCTAGAATAAAAGGCTGCCCAACATTTCCCCAGAAAAAACATGGAGCATCAGTATTTTTATGTATCTCACTGTATTTAGCGAGAAACAATTCTTCAAGTGCATCTCTCCTTACTAAAGAGGATGTTCCTGAATAGCTGTAAATAAGTGTACCTTCCATATCTATTTCTTCAGAAGAAGGCCACAGATCTTTTTCAGACTTGAATTTTCTTTCCAGCTATTTAATTTCCCTATTATTTCATTATGAGCTTCTGAGTGATTCAAAGCCAATACTTCATGGTAGATTTCTAAAATCTTTTTCAGATTGGTAACCGGTGTTTCCATTTGAAGCAATATATTGGAAATCAATTCTTCCAGGGCAATATTATGATTCTTACTGACATTCAGCATGTGATGCTGCATAAGATCTGTTAATCTTTTAACGGGTGCCCATTCCAGTTTTTCATGTAAACCTATCACCCTTCCTAACCATGCATTATCCATCGTTTGGGAAGAAACATGCTCCAGCCATATTTCAGCGGCTGTACTACGAATAGTTTTATCACTGTCCAGGAAAATAGTTCCTAAGAACAGATACCCGATTTCGTCTAATGGGTTTTTGATCTGATAAAGTGCATTCGCTGTGTTCAAAACCAGACTTCTTTCATAGACTTCGGCAATTCCTGAAAAGAAAAGGCAGTGCTTGATTACTTTTGCCAAAGCATTTGCCGGAGTATTCGGAAAACAAAGCATCAAGGCAGGAATCTCGATAAGCTCTTTCTGTTCGGCAACGAAATATTCGACGAATAAAGGCTCTTTCCTTTTTGCAAGATGATATTTGGGAATAACAATCTTCAGCTCTACAGGGTAGTATGAGTTTTTCTTATTATCGATGGTCTTCCATTTGTAAGCCCCTGAAAAGAATTCTACAGGAATATCATCATACCCGAAACCACTGAATTCTTCAAATACGGTTTCCGGCGAACGGGTAATTCCTGCAGTCATCCACCATGAAGGATGTTCAAATTTTCCTTCCGGCTTAGTATTTTTGCCAAAGAAGAAAAGTAAAAGTTCTTTGTATTCTCCTTTTAATCTTTTTTCAACTTCAATAATAGCTTCTGAAGTATTGTCTAAAGCACAACGCTGCAATGCCAGCTGAATATCCAGATGATGGGGTTTAACATTATTATTCTGATAGCTTTCCAATCTTTCAACCAACGTTACTGCAGAAATCCAACATGGAGCATGGGTAACCGTGAACAATAACGGGATCTTATCTCCTGATTTTATTTTTTCATAAGCATAGATGGCCAGCTCTTTAAACGCGGTTCTTGCAGGGCAATCTGCTCCGACATTTTCAATCGGCCCCAATTTTTTCTGATAATTGGAGTAAGACTCTCTTGTGGCCTCCTCTTCTTTGGTCTTATGATAAATTCTTTCCAGATTTTTAAGCTGAACCGGATATTTTTCCAGTAGATCCAAGCCATAATTAATAATGGCATTACATAGTAAAACATTCAGATAAGGAACTTCCCATTTCGAAATTGTTTTACAGGCTTTCAAAAATACCGGTTCTATTAATTTCACGGATTCGGCATTTACATCTCCGGCAAAACGGATAAATCCAGCCAAAGCAATATCACAATGATGACTGTACGGATCATCCATCGCCAAAGGAAGATAAAACATGAGATCTTCAAAGTTCTGAAGTACTTTCACTGCATTTTCTTCTGTAGTCAGGGATAATTTTTCCGAAGCTATTGCTACCAGTTCCGGCTGAGTTTCTTCAATATATTTTACAAGAAGAGGACGTACATTGGTCAATATATTGTCTGAATAATGGGAAAGTGCCTCTATCATATTTTCTGAAGCCGGAATATATTTAAGAATGATCTTTGCAGCTTTTGACTGTATGCCATCATCTTTGCTGACAAATGCCGTACTTAAAGCCATTCCCAACATTTCGGGATCTATTTTCTTTCTCTGGAATATTTTTTCGGTCAGTACCAGACTGGATACAACCACTGTTTTCACTTCCGAGCTCAACAGATTCGGAAGGTAATGGGAAAATTCATCATTCTTAAAATCAGGAACTCCCACAATTTTTTTCAAATGTGATAATATGGTATTCACAGCTTTTGACTGTGAGGAAGCCAGCCCTGCAAGCAATTCACCCTGCAGTTCAGACAGCTCTTCTTCAGTTGGTTTTAATGAAGTAAATGCATCCATAAACCAGCCTGTGACATTTTTATTAAAATTTCTGTTGGAAGCCAGAAGACATTCTTTCAAAAATCTTTTCCTTTCAATCTTTTTTTCTGCGATCAGCTTCTGAACAATAGGAAACCATTCTTTACGGAAGGGTAAAGATTTGGAAGGATATTCACATAAATACCAAAAGTGTGTATTAAGGGTTTCGGGATGGCGGTCCAGTTCAGCCGGATAATTGCTCAGATGGTGTCCCAGCAGTTCCGGTTTGGGTTGTACATAGCCTTTTTCTGTCCATCCTAAAATATCCTTATAGCTAAATGCTGTAAATTCAGCTTCTACAGATTCATTGATGAAATCTGAAAACCATTCCGGGCAGCCCCACTCCAGAATCTGTTCGGTCTGTTCTGCGTTACGGAAAAGACTCCAGTAATTTTTACCGAAATTCTTTTTGTCCATGCAGACAAATGAAGCAATATCAATAATGGAATGCTGATTCACAGATCCTGCCGTATGATAGGAATTTTTAGTCATTACAATTTTACTGATCTCCCTGTCCATTTTCTTTATAGATGGCACCAGTGTTTTCCTTTCTTCATTACTAAGCTCTTTTAGAAAGGGGATAATCTCATGTATCTTTTCCTCATTAAGGATCTCATAAAGTCTTTCTTTCATGTGCTTCTAATTTGATGTATAAATTTGTTTCAGGTTATTGAGTAACGACTTCTTTTTTATCTTTTGGTGTAAGCTTTTTAAGAAAAGAAACCATCTCCTTTATTTTACAGTTTAAACATTTTCTCTTAAAACCCTCATCAATAAGCATAAATTCATTCTTATCAGCTAAAATAAAAAAAAATGACTGACAGACAGTAAATTATCCCGTTAAAGTGAATTTTTTAACAAAATATTAAGTTAATAAAACAACTGATAGCTTCACTTTAGCACCACAAAAACAATTCCCTGTTTAAAGATATATTAGTAAAAAAGTGGCTAAATACTCTCTACTTTGATATTTACACATTATTTGGTGTCTTATTTTTGGAATTTGTAATGTTATATAATAAAAACATTCTATTGTACAGATACGTTAATTTTATTTAAAATATTGTAGCATGAATTTTTGAGAAGGTCAGCAATCGGAGATCGTATTAATTTCAGGATTGTAAAGCCAGATAATATGATCATCACTTCCTGACTGTAAAACTGATAATTTTATGATATCAATGACTTACATCTTAAAAGTTTTTTCCACCTCTGTCAACCCCATTTTTGCCAGATGTTTGTATATTGTTGGCAAGGTAAGATTTCTTTTTTCTGCAATTTCAAAAGGAGGCATTCCTTTGTCAAATAATTCAAAGGTAATCAGATGTGTAGGTTTTTTCGCAATGACTATCGACGTATCTACTTCAAGTATTCTGTCAAATAAAGGAAGGTCTAGGAGATAGCATTCTTTCAGTTTTTCAATATAGTCTGCGAGATCATAGAGAAATACTTTAGTTTCTTCATTAAAGGCTTTAAGTCCTTTTATTCCTGCAGTTTCTGAATATAAATCCTTTAAAGGCAGCAAGAAATCTTCCGCAATGCTTTTATAGAAAAAATTTACAGCTCCTTTACATTTATCTTCAATTTCAGTCCAATGACAGGTTCCTGCCGCAAAACTTAAGGCTTTTTGATGAATAATTTTTCTAAATTTCCAGGAAATGGCAAAGAGTTTTTCACTTTCTGATTCAAAGTCTTTTAATAGTCTTTTTAATTTTGCCTGATCTGATATTTCTGCTGATAAGGCCGTCGATGCCCAAATCATGACAGCATCTTTCAGCCAGCCAGCATCTACAGTCATCCGGAGTTTATGCAGTGTATGATCATACTTTTCCTGCTCAACAAGCTGCTCCAAAATATTATTAGCATGGGTTGACTGCTGAAAATGTTCAATCCTGTGGTCACAAAATATAGCTTCCGGTGTAATTTTAGACTTCAGAACAATTCCTTCCAGAGTCCGGCATCGGCTTAATGCAACATATACCTGTCCGCTGGCAAAAGACCTTCCTGCATCTATGATTACCCGGTCAAACGTTAGCCCTTGACTTTTATGAATGGTAACTGCCCAGGCCAAACGTATCGGATATTGTTCAAAACTTCCCAATACTTCTGTTTTGATATTCTTTTCTCCATCAAGGGTATATCTTTTTTGTTCCCAAACTTCTTTCGTCACTGTTATTTCTTTTCCCGTCTCTTCAAATACAGCCTTGATAAGGTCTTCATCCAGATAGGAAATTTTTGCCAGCCTGCCATTGTAAAACTTTTTTTCAGGAGATGAATCATTTCGGATAAACATGATCTGGGTTCCTACTTTGAGTTCTAACGTTTCATCATTGGGATATTGGGTTTCTTTGAATTCACCAATGACAACCGCTTTATAAAAATAGGAATCTTCAGGGAGCTCATTCAGTTTTTTCTGATTAATATGATCGGCTATCCGATTGTGAGAGCAAAGATGGATATATGTTTCATTTTCAGGTTCAAAATCAGGATTATATCTGGAATTTAATTTTTCAAAATCCAAATTACGGATATCTGCATGTCTTACTGCATTGAGTATTTCAAGAAATTCCGGACTCTGCTGGCGATATACTTTCAGTAACTCTACTGTTATCAATGGAATGCCCTGAAATGCTTTGGCAGAAAAGAAAAACGGTGTATGATAAAATTTTGACAGGATACGCTCCGATTCATCCCTTACCACGGGAGGTAACTGGTATAAATCTCCTATTAACAACAATTGTGCTCCTCCAAACGGCAATTGATTTCGTCTGACTCTCCTTAATGAATGGTCCATTATATCCAGCAGGTCGGCTCTCAACATTGAAACTTCATCAATAATAATTAATTCAATTTCACGGAAAAGATCAAGTTTATCTTTACGGTATTTAAAATGAGGGAAAAGTTCATTAATATTCATTGCCAGATTGGGATCAACAGGCTCTGTGGTGGGAACAAATGTACGTGAAGGAATTGCAAATAATGAATGAATTGTTACACCGCCAGCGTTGATAGCTGCAATACCTGTGGGTGCAACAATAATGTGTTTTTTGCGGGTCTTTTTTACAAACTCATTCAGGAAAGTAGTCTTCCCTGTTCCTGCTTTCCCTGTCAAAAATACATTTCTGCTGGTATGTTCAAGTAATTCGGTGAGTCCGTCCAATGAATAAAAAGTTTTCATCAAAGTTAACTTATATAAAGCTAAAACACCCTATTTATAAAAAATAAGACTCCCTTTTTCAAGAGAGTCCATTTGACTGATAATGTTGAAGATACAAAATCCCTTTAATAGTTTTTCATGCACCAATGCAGAATCTTTGCAATGTTTTTAGCATCATCCACTCCTCTGTGGTGGGTGCCTTCTAAAGTAAGACCCAACTCACCCAGAGCTCTGTTCATCCCAACACTTTTCCTGATGGTAGGATGAATTTCTCCGAATAATGTTTTCACATTGATATGGTCATCGCTCATAGGATAGTCTGTGTAGAATCTTCTTGCCTGATTCTGAAGCATATTCAGATCGTAGTTTCCGTAGCTCGCCCACGTCAGTTCTTCTGAATCATATTCTGCTCTCAGGATATCGAATGCATCATCCAGCATTATTCCTTCATTATCCAGCATATTTTGGGTAAGGGTAGTAAGTTCTGTACAAAACGGACTTACCTTTGAATATTGTGGTTTTATTAAAATCCCTTCATTTTTGGAGAACTTACCGGTTTTTGCATTCATGATGCATACACCGATCTCGATGATCTCGCTCTCCTGGCCTCTTGGCGGTCGGTTTTCCCAACATGTTGCTTCGAGGTCTACTATTAATATATTTTCTGTTGTTTTCACTTGTTTAAAATTTAATTGTTAAAGGATGGAGAATGGATGTGGGAAGTTTTCATAGTGTCTACTTTACCTCCAGTCTTCCAACCTATTACTATTTACAGAATTTTACTTAAAATTCTGGCTGTATTGTAAGCATCGTCTGCTCCACTGTGATGGGTGCCTTCAAAATCCATGTTCAGATAACTCAAGGCTCTTTTAAGCCCTATTTGTTTAT
Organism: Chryseobacterium sp. S90; assembly: GCF_047444895.1. Lineage (NCBI taxonomy): Bacteria > Pseudomonadati > Bacteroidota > Flavobacteriia > Flavobacteriales > Weeksellaceae > Chryseobacterium > Chryseobacterium sp. S90. Next base: position 271,475 of record NZ_JBLGCX010000006.1, read on the forward strand.
GCAGTCCGAAATGTCTTTTGAATTCATGCATCACATTCATGTAATTTTCTGAAAAAGGATTTTTTACTCCAAGCCAGTCACACTGTTCTATGATCTGCTCTCCATCGAAGTTTCCATATCCTGCCCATGTAAGCGGTGCAGAACGGTATTGATCTCTAATCATTTCACAGGCTTCTTCAAAATAGATTCCTTTTTCTTCTATCAATTGTGGACTAATTCCGGTCAGTTGTGTACAGAATCTGTTGATTTCTGATCTTTCAGGAATTACATAAATGCTTTGTTTTTGGGAAATTGCTTTTGATGTTAAGTTTAATTTACAAATCCCTATTTCTATAATATCGACTTTCTGCCCGATGGGAATTCTGTCGTTTTCCCAACATGTAGCTTCCAGATCGATAATTATGATCTCATTGGTTGTTTTCATGTTATTATAAAATGTACGATGTAAAAAGTAAAATATATGATGAAGGCTGTTGAATACTCAATGAAATATCATTCTCATTTTTCCCTCCATCAAATCATTACTTATTACTCATCATTAATTTCTTGGACCAAATGGTGGTGTCCATTTTTTCCTTTTCATAATTTCTTTGACTTCCTCGTAGGAAACCGGGTAAAAATTGTGGCAGTCTACCCCTACGTCAAAACTCAGTGCCATCTCATCATCCGGCAATGTCCCGTGTGAATGTCCGTATAACTGCCAGACACCTCGGTGCGAGCCATTCCAGGTGCGCATGGCGTAGTGGAAAAGAATAATTTTCTGTTTTCCGTTGCTGTTATCTGCTTCATCAATTTTCAGTTCGTGATAATCTCTGATGGAAGCAAAGCGCTTGGAATAAGCTAAAGCTGCACCTTCGTGGTTGCCTTTTATCAAATGAATATTACCATTTAGTCTGTCTAAAATCTCTTTCGTAAAATCCGGTTTTCCAAGGCTCATATCTCCTAAATGGTAGACCGTATCACCGGGTTGAATTTTCTCATTCCATCTTTTAATGAGTTCTTCATTCATATGGTCCAGAGATTCAAAAGGTCTTTCTGAAAATTTTATAATATTCTCGTGACCAAAATGATGGTCTGCTGTAAAAAATATATTGGGTTTCATTTTTTTAAATTGTTTTTTTAACTACAAAATTTTCAACGTTTGTTGTCATTCTGAATACAGACTCAAAGTCTGCGAACGCAGTTCATAAGTGCAATGAAGAATCCTTTTCCCTTTAAGCAGATTCTTTCTTCGTCAGAATGACAGATACATACATTACTATTCTGTGAATGCTGTAGTTTTTGTTTAATAAATATTTTTAATTAATTCTACGAAACGCTCTATAAAAAGCAGTTTCAATTTCTTCCTGATCGCTTTCCGTATATCTTCTTGAAAAGTGAATTGGAATAGCTTCTTTCACCTGACATTCATTCATGATTTTTCCTGATGCAGAAGCAAAGCTGTGGTAATTGATCTTTGCAAATTCCTGATCCGTATCTTTATAAAAGCTTTCGATATACACTAGATCTGCACCTCCAAATACGGCTCTGATTTTTTCGTAATTGCCTTCGTCCGCCGCATGATCCATGATAACACCAAATTTATAACCAGCATTCCGGGTCAACAGATGAAAAAGTTCTGATGTTTTGTAAAGAGTTCCTTCAATTTCAATTTCTTTATCTCCTGCATTATTTTCAAAAGCGGTTTTCAGTTCGCTGATCCACTTTCCTTTTCTGAAACCGGAAGCATTTTCATTAAAGGTGACCGAATCTTTTTCCTTAAATAAATAAGCAATAGAATCTGTTTTGTGATCCAGAATAGCAAAATCAACGTTGACGTATTCGTCTTCAAACAGGAAGTTTTGAGTCTTTATCAACTCCAAATTCCAGTATGGTGGACGAAGGGTATAAATATTAATTTCATCTTCTGAAACAATTTCACGAATTTCATATTCAATTGCTTTTTCATCAATCAGGTTCCATGTGTAAGATTTCAACCTTGCTTCAACCTGTTGATGAATATTTTTTGGTCCGCAAATCACCACTTTTTCTCCGCTTCCAATCTGATGTCTGAAAATTCCATCGAAATTCGAAAAGTGATCAATGTGGGTATGACTTATAAATACAGCTGATATAGACTGTACTTCTCTCACACTCAATAGACTTGCTTCTCCGCAATCACACAAATAATGCTTTCCTGAGTTAGGAATTTTAATTAATATACTGATGTCTTCTTTTAAAAGACTTTTTATTTCTGCCTGTAACATATTTTTTCTTTTTTAAACCACCCCGTCAAAAATTCTTTGAATTTTCGCCACCCCTCCAAAGGATAGGAATTTTTACACTTCCATTTGTACTATTTCTATTCAAAAGACTCAAGTGTTTTTGACTTTCTGATTTTAGTGGTTGGGTATATGCATAAAAAAGTTCCGATAAAATGAATCACCGAAACCTTAATCTTTATTTTAAACGATAAGTTCTTTTACTTCCTTTCTACGTAGACCAAAATCAGACTTCCTGATCTTACACATACGATTATCAGTGATATGGTGGAAAACAATACCTTCCATATTATTCTCAGGATCACTTAAAAAGTTTTTGATCCATTCAAAATCCAAACTTTTTAAACTGAGAATATGATTTCCATGTTTTACTAATAAATGACCTTTAATATTTTCAGGATTTCCTCGTACTTTCTCACCAATAAGTTCGTATGTTCCATCTTCCACCTTGCCTAATTCAGCTAAAGCAGTGAAACCTTCCCAAAAGTATTTATCTTCTTTTTTATTAATATCACACGCTAACCAATGTGGATGGTGACCGGTAATAAAATCGGCTTCCTGACATGCAATTGCACCTTCAGGAGCTATTTTTCCTTTCTTGGCATCGTATCTTTTATATAATTTACCGTTGATCACTGCACATGCAGAACCATCAAATTTTTGTGTAGCAATAGCTTCTCCGTCAAAAACCCAATTGTTTTCAGGATTAATTTCGTCAATAACTCTTCCTAAATTATTTATATCTTTTTTGAATAATGTACTTATCTTTTTCATTTTAATTGTTCTTTAATGGATTATTTTAAACATCCAATTCATTTTTCTTCATCTGGGTAATGTGTCTTTGAGCATGAAGTGACAGAAAATAAATATATTCGTATACATTAATTTTCCCCAGTTCATTCACCGTCATTGTCGTTTTATACAAGAGTCCTTCACCATTTTTCATCACTTCCAGATAATGTAAACATTGTAGATACTGCTGGCTCATTAAACTTCTGATTTTATCCGGACCTAATTCTCCTTTCGGTTCCATATGTTCCGGTCTTATCCATTCAAAAGCACCATGTTCACCAACCCTGTCAAAGTTTTTCTTATTAAAACTGTAGTTTTTTATTTCAGATTCAAGGTCAAGATTCAAAGAATTCTTCATTGCTTTTTTGGAGCCTTTTTCAATAAGGATCAACAAGTAAAAATTCGTAAGATAAATATGTTCTAAAATCTGCTGAACCGTCCAGCCTCCATTTGAAGGCTGATGATTCAATGTTTCTTTATCTTTTTTAAACCATCCGTCTACCTCATCAAATGTGAATTTCAGATGTGTTTTTATATCCTGAATATATCTAAAAATATCCATTACAGTTTTTTAAAGTTTTTTAAAAGGGAAAGAATATTTTCCTTTCCTACCGGATTCATGGAGTGACTATAGAATTTTGGAAGATCCAAATAATTATCCATACAATATTCTACCAACCATTTGGCGCAGTCGTATCCTGTTTTCTCAACAAATTCCTGAGAATCATGTTTGAGATAATGCTCATCAGCAAGATCATGGTCAAAAGAAATCATTTCCGGAAGTCCTTTTTCCAAAATCCTGCTGACAAACTGCTCGTAATTCCGAACGATATGCCAGTCATTTCTGAGGAAAATATCCTTTTTGGTATAATGATACGCCTCAACAGGATATCTTATATCATCCAGAAATAGTAATCTTTTTGTTTTTTCCATGATTTAATTTTTATAATTTTTTTAAGCTTCCAACTCCCAACATCCCTCTTCCAGCTTTTTTACACCATCATATCAGCACAGCTGGAACTTGCGAAGGCAAAAGGTTTTGCTTTAAACACATATCCCATTCCCAGAATGTATCCCATTGCATCTTTTAATGCTACATTGGATTTAAAGTCCGGGTCGGTATTAATGTCTGCGTGTACCTCCATTTCCACACCATAAGTGTCCAACACAGAGCAGATAGCGTATGCAATTTCCACGGATTTGTTGACCTCATTCAGCATTCGCTCTTTGATACTGATACTCTGTATTTCTCTTTCTTTTCTAATAAAGGTAAACGCTCCTTTTCCCTCACGAATAAATACTACTGCCGTAGCATAATTGATGGCATCCCCGTATACATGAGAGTCTGATCCCACACATACTTTCAGACGGTGTCCGTTTGCCTGTTCGCGGATAATGGCTTCTTCTACCAGCTGTGTGATAGAGTTATGGAAAAATTTTCCGTTCATATTCTGCCATGTTTGTTGTTGCGTTTCCATTTTTTCTACATATTTTAAATTGATAAATGATTGTTGATAATTGATAAATGATAACCTGCCACTGGTTTCATCTTTTGCACTCTGAACCGCACTCGAACCAATACCATCAGTTTTGGAGACTGAGATGCTGCCATTACATTATCAGAGTAAATTGTTAATTCATTAGGACTCGAACCTAAACTCCAAGAATCAAAATCTTGTGTGCTGCCTATTACACTATGAATCAGTTTTAATTAATTGATAAATGATGATTGATAATTGATGAAATGCCCAGCAATCATTTATTATTGATCAGTTATCATTCATATTTTGTGGAACAGACAGGAATTGAACCTGTACCTTTAGTTTTTCAGACTAACGTGCAGACCTTCTACAACACTCTTCCATGTTATAATTGATAAATGATGGTTGATAATTGATGAATTGCTCAGCAATCATTTATCATTGATCTCTTATCATTTATGTTTTGGTACGGGAAGAGGGACTCGAACCCTCAAAAGCTTGATCCTAAATCAAGAGTGTCTGCCATTCCACCATTCCCGCAGCTTTTTTCTCAATAATGGGTAATTGGTAATAAGTAATTTTTTATGCTGTTTAATTACTCATTATTCATTGCTTATTAATCATATTCTGTACCTCTCCCCAGATTCGAACTGGGACTTTACGGGGTTTAAAGCCGTTTTCTCTGCCAATTGGAATAGAGAGGCGTTATTTTATTAGTAATGAGTAATAGGTAATGAGTAATATTTTCTCTTTTGATTATTACTTATTGCTCATTGCTTATTACTTATCGTATTGTGTTTAGGTTTGAGAAAGCTCTGTCTGTTTATAAATTATGCCTGCTAGTATTTGTAAAGATCTTCTGCGCTTGACAAACCTTTCTCATTTCCTAATGTATTTTGTTTTAAAAAAAGTAAAAGGCTGTCTATTTTTATTGACTAAAGATCTTCTGCTCTCGACAGTCCTTTTTCTCTTTTCTTCATTTTTTGTGTGAATGGTAACTGGCCAATTTTTTAAAAAAATCTGAACTTTCATGGTATTATATCAATTCATTATTGACCAGCTATTCACATCCAGTACTCTATAAGGGAATCGAACCCTTATTTTCTGCTCGAAAGGCAGGCGTCCTCACCGTTAGACGAATAGAGCGTTAACCCACTGACCAGGAATCGAACCTGAACAACAAGAGTACATTTCCTGCATGCTGCCATTACATTATCAGTGGTTGGTGGAAGTAGTAGGATTCGAACCTACTCAGCTATGAAGCAACAGATTTACAGTCTGCCCCGACTCTCCAACTTCGGCGTACTTCCGGATTTTTCATTTTTTCCTTAAAAAAGAAAAGGTCTGTCTTTATTGAATGTTTAATTAAAGATCTTCTGCGCTGGACAGCCTTTTTCTTTTATTAATAAAGGATATTCTTTGCTATAGATGATAAAAGATTATTGATAAAAGATTCTTATATCTCCTATATTTTTACATTGAGATGGTTATGGGATTCAAACCCACTCAGTTTACACAACGGTTTTGCAGACCGCCCCGACTCTTCCACTTCGGCGAACCATCAGATTAAAAAAATAAAGTCTGTCTAAAATTGTTTGATATAAGAACTTCTGCGCTTGACAAACTTTATTTTTACCTAAAAATTTATAAATGATATTCTTAACTTTTAATTAATCCGGAGAGAAGAAAAGCCTGTCTGTATTTTAGTGTTTGGCGTAAAGATCTTCTGCTCTCGACAAACTTTTACTTTTTCTCCTGAAACAATTAACAATTAGTTACCTGCTATTTTGGAAAGACTCGAACTTTCAACTTCCGGTTTAACAGACCGGTGCTCTGCCATTGAGCTACAAAATCATTGTAATTCCGGAAGGACTCGAACCTTCAACCTTCGGTGTATCAGACCGACACTCTAACCACTTGAGCTACGAAATCATTTGTATTCCATAAGGGGATCGAACCCTTGTCGTTCGGTAGAAAGCCGAATGCACTTACCACTATGCTAATGGAACAAATTGTCTGGAAAGCAAGATTCGAACTTGCGACCTCCCGCGTCCAAGACGGGTAAACAACCACCGTTATCTTTCCAGCTTTGGGGTTCACTTCTGTTTCTTTTCCGGGAGACAGCCGGATAGGAAATTTTCCATGAACCTTTTTGTGATTCCGATAGGATTCGAACCTCTAACCCTGGGTTTAGAAAACCCATGCTCTATCCAGTTGAGCTACGGAACCTTTTTTGTAATCCCAGAAAGATTTGAACTTTCAACCCCCGGTTTAAAAGACCGGTGCTCTAACCATTTGAGCTATGAGATTGTTTTAATTTTGTGAATCGTCAATAATCAATTCGCTTCGCTTGTCAATTTTTAATTTACAATTCACATTTTTGTAATCCCAGAAGGAATCGAACCTTCAACCTTCGACGTATCAGGTCGATGCTCTAACCAATTGAGCTATGAGATTTTATATTTTGGGTATCTCCGGGAATCGAACCCTGTTCTCCGGTTCCACAGACCGGCGCTTTACCAAATAAGCTAAAGAAACCATAAGAAAAGCGCCTCTTTTCGGGAGGCGCTTCATATTTTTAAACGTAAGAGATCATTAGCTGACCCACGTATATAAGCACCTTTTATCCACAATTTCACTATCAAGAATACACAGAACTCCTGCCGGCTCATGTCCGAATAGTCTTGAATATTGATTGAATATGTTGTGTAACTGTTTCATTTTATTTTTGTTTGTTTCTAAATTATTTTTAATTGAATCCTGAAAACCTGTTGCTTTCAATTTTCGGTTGCAAAGTAAATATGAATTTTTGGAATCCGCAAATAAATTTTTAAGTCAAATTATTGACAATCAATTAATTACGTATTATTTTTGGAATAGAGAATTTCTGTCCGCAATATTTTGCAGATATCTTAAATACCTAAATGACTGTCTCTCACCGGGTTGCTTATCACTCTATTTTATCGTATTAAAGTTTCATTGTTAATTAAAAAATTTTCATGTTTATGGTTATTTTTTTTCATTCTAAATAATTTCTGACCTAAAAAACAAAAAACGCCTCGGTTTTCCGAGGCGTTTCTGTTGTATTTTGATTAATTTTTTACAAGTTTACAGTAAATAATTTCCAAAGTCAGCACATTTCGCCTCATTCCATATCATCTCATCATACCCGAATAATCCTTTATTAGAAGGACTTCCGAATAGTTCTGCATTGATATGTGCTCTTTGTATTGTCATAATTTTCTGGGGCAAAGATAAATCTTTTTTATTATTATTTTATAATTGTCACGATCTCTGGAAGGTTTTAAATACGCAAAGGCGCAAAATAATATTAAAAAAATATGCTTTAAGGCGCGAGGATTTTATCTCCGATAAAATTTAATACCGTTAATAATATTGTTCTGAATAATGCAAATAATTACATTGATTTAATGAAGCAAAATTTTTCTTTTAATTTTTAAATTCTTCAATCTTTCAATCTTTAATTTCTAAACATCTTATTCCTTCCGGTTTTAAATCTCGAAATATCTTTAAGAATGACATCATCATTGGGATTAAAATATTTTAGCTCATTCACAATTTCTGAACGGGTAGCAACTTTTTCAGCAATGATTTCGTAGGCTATATTTCTTGTGACGGTATGTAATTTCGGATCTTTTCTAAATTCATATTTCAGAGCCTCCAGATAAGTAATCTTTTTGTGAGTCGGAGTTTTCTGATATAAATGCTGTATTTCAGATTCCAGTTTTTTAACATCAAAAATATTGGCAAAATAGTTATTCAAACAATTGAAAGCGTCTCTGTCTTCTTCCCATCCTTTCAGCAGTACTTTTTGTGCCTCTTCAGCTTTTTCCATTTTTTTACGGTATATCAGGGAAGCTTTTACCATCTGGTTATTGATTGTATAGTCATCTGCAACTATTTGATAATAATGGTGGGCATTTTTAAGATCGTTGATTTCTTTATAGAGATCACCTACTTTTTCTTTCTGCTCCATATCTTTATAAAGGTCAATTGCCTTTTTGTATTGCTTTGCCTTTTCATAGCAAACTGCTGCATCGGATTTATTGTTCAGTTTCTTAAGGTATACTACAGCTGCTTCATTATAGAACCCGCCATTTTCAAGTGTTTTTGCACCTCTGTAATTATCCTGCAACAAATTCATATAAACTCTTGCTGCTTTTCTATAATCGTTTTCCGCAATATATTTTTCGGCGAGTTCTTCGTATTTGCTACGGATTCTGTCAAAAAGTGAGTTTTCCAGATAAAAATTACTGCTTCCACTGCCTTTTCTTCCTGTTGAATTTCTGTTGTTCTGTTCTTTATCTTTTAAGGATCTGATCACAAGAAGGATAATAAAGGCTACAATTAGGAAGATTCCTAATGTTCCGACCACGCTCCAGAAGCTTTCATGGAATAGCTGGGCAACGATTCCGATGACCTTAAATATGGCCAGCAGTACAAATGCTGCCATAAATTTGTCTATAAATTTCTGTTTATTCATCATCATCGGATTTTAAAATGGTTTTATCTTCTCTGAACAGGCGATAAAGGAGCAGCATCACACAGATCACCAGCACCCATACAAACCAGTTGTAGCCAAACATTTTTACCAACGGATAAAATAGGTACACCAGCATCGCGACAAGGATTGCTATTAAAATAAATTTCACCCATGCAGGTACATTATCACCGCCAAGGTTCAACGATTTATTTTTAAACAAGAACAAATACAGTCCTACTCCTGCAATCATCAGGATAACCATATACATAATATCTGAAACCGGGGCTTTTTTATCCAATGCAATTCCTTCCTTCCCCACAGCTTTCACTTTTGATTTATCAATGGAAGCTGAAGAAGGGTCTACGATATCCAATGTTCCGTAAAGTTTACCCAAAGAATCGGCCATCAAAGCTTTTTTCTTTTTCAACAGAAATTTTACGACTTCCCCGTTTACAGGTTTTCCTTTGGTATACTGCTTGAGAGAATCTGAAATTTTACGTTCCAGCTTTTCAGATTTCTGTTCAAGGTGCTTTGTGATCTTTTGGGTATAAATGGTTTTAAGAGAATCCCGGCTTTGTTTTTCTTTATTCACAAGCTTTCCGATATCTCTCCCTATTTCACTGACCTCTCTTCCACCAGCTTTTTTATAATTTTCTTTGTCTTCTTTTGTTTTGGATTCTATGATCCCGGCGTGAACCAGTTCTTTGGACAATTCTTTTCTCTCCTGATGATATATAGAATCTATTTTCAGATCAATTTCTGAGGTCCCGGACTGGAAAGCAATCATATCAGAAGGAGCTTGCACAGCATTATTTTCAATTTTTCCGGAAGAGGTTGTATTTTCTTCCTGTCCGGGGTTATCTTTATCTGAAGGCAATGCAATCTTTAAGACTATAGCCACAATAATTACCGCCCAGAATATTCTGCGAAAGTTTCTTGTTCCGGGACTTTCGGTTTTACCTCTTGAACCTCCGCCAAATAACCCTTCCAGCCAGGTAAATTTGCCAAAGCCGTCACCTCTGGAAGTACCCATCACATCAAGCGAAACACCCAGTTCTACTGCTCTTTCAGGATATTTTTCAATATATTGTAAGTACTTTTCTATTTCCTTTTTATTTCCGGCCATTACTTTTTTAAGATCAAACGGAAGGTTATTCATCCATTCTTCTTCGGTTTGTTTTGGCTGTAAGGCTTCCATTACTTTTTCATCATCTATTTCAACGGTATAGCTTTCAATTTTTTGAGGAATTGAAACTCCGTTCAGCGGTTTTCTGATGTTTTCGTCTATAATACCAGGCTGTTGAATTAATGAAATCCATTCGATTTCTTCAGAGAGTTTTACGAGTCCGAATTCAGGATGCATAACCAGAAAGCGGGAATCAAGCTGTGCCCAGTCTTCTGTATTTATTTTGGGATAAAAAGTAGTGTTTTCAGGAATGAAAAGCCTGTTGTCTATACATTGAAAGTAAGCATTTCTACCTATTTCCTGCGGAGCATGGTCGTCAAAAACAAGGAAACAACCATAGAGCATATTAGGACTGTTAGCAGGAATTGCATAAGTTCTTACATGGCTTAAATTAATACCAAGCGTTTCCATTTCCTGAAGCCATACCACAGGTGAAGAGCCTCTGATCAAAAGCCCCTTTTTGGGATAATTATTTTTCGGGAAAGGTTTTATTCTAAGCTCCATAATCCAAAATCTGTTCTATAAACGGTTTTAAAAACCTGTCACACATATCATCCATTGTTCTTACTTTCAGCAAGGCATGTTCCGGAAGATAATATTCTGATCCGCCAAATTCTGTATAGGTTGCCAAAGAGAGAAACCCATGAGCCGTGGAAGGAATAAAAAATTCTTCGATACTTTTGTTACTGCTTCGGAAAGTCAGCATTCCCCGTGAGTCTGTAATAATTTCGCTTCCATCGGGAAATGTAAATTTATTTTTGTTCTGCTCAGCAAAAATTTTAATATCATATTTATTTTTGGAAAAATCCAGTGTGTTTTCTGAAGAACTGTACAATTCATGTCCGGAAATAACCAGATTTTCATATTGATTGATTCCTATTTTGTTAAAATTATTGATAATTCTCAATCCGCTTCCCTTCAGTTTCGCAACTTCGGCTTCAGCTTTTATATTATTTTTTTCAAACTCTTTATCTTTTCCGGTAATAGGTTCTACAGAGATATTTCCCTCCATGTTTATTTTATAGTGGGTAGAATTATCCGGATGATGAAGATAAAAGCTCCGTCCAAAATAAATCAGTTTGTACGACTCCGGAATATTCATCCCTGTAAGATTCTGCTCGGAATATTCTCTTGTATTAAGGTTAAGCTTTGATATTAATTTCTGATCATGCTGATACTGGCACAGAATAAAATGCTGCCGCTTGTTTTTTGCAAGGGCAAACTGTCCTTTAGGTTTTATGGAAATGTTATCAAACAGAACTTCACAGCCGTGATGTGTTTTATAGTAATCATAGGAATGTTTGTCGTAATAATTATCAGAAAGATAAGTCTTCAATAATTGTTTTTTAGAACTAAGAATGAAAAATTCGCCATCATATAAAAACTTGGCAATCTTATTAACAGGAGTTGGAAATAAGACAGGATAATTTTGCGGAAGATCGGTTTTCTTTCCATTGAAATTATGAACGGACTGTTTTTGCTGTGGCGGATTGGCCCAAAGTTCCTGTAATGGAAGTTTTATTTTCTGAATATGTTTTCTGGCTCCTTTATGATGTTTATAAAAATTAATTTCACCATCTGATGTTGTAGTCACCAGAAACTTAAGCCTGTCTCTGTTCTGATGAACTACCCGCTGCACTTTTTCATCCTCCATATTCTCCTCATGGGTAATGAAGAAAACTTCAATATCTTTTTCAGTATGTTCCTGATTAAAAAAATGTTCCAACGCTTCGGAAACTTCCAGAACCGGACTCACCTGATTGAGGTTTTCAACCACTGCCTCTACTTTATTAAGGGAAATAGGAACACCTGCCTGTCCTAGGGCAAAAACTTTACATTCAGAATGAGCCTTCGGATGTTTGATCACAGCAATTGCAGAGGCAAAAGCCAATACTTTCGGTATCCCCCAGTTTCTGAGGGAAGTATCAATGAGAATAATTCTTTCAAAAATATTTTCTTCGGGCGGAATTTCTCTTTGAATATAAAGTGCTTCATTATTGGCTACCCGATTCATGAAAACCTCATCTTCATTAGCAAATTCGGAGAGAAGCATCCTGTGAAAATCACCTTTGTTGGTCATATCAGAAATTCCTCCGATAGGTTGTTCCCCGGGAGAAAGGTGGCGCATAGGAATTTTCAGACCGCTCCATATTCTTTTGATGAGGCTTCCTACCTGAAATGTCTTTGGTTCTTCAATTAATTCTTTGATGAAATCTTTATCCGTATCTGCTGTTGTTTCTTCTTCTACCACCTCATCATCCAGCTCAGGCTCGTCGATCAAACCTTTCATTGCATCAATGATGGATTGTACTGTAGGAAATTTTTCATTCAGATTCAAAGCACTCAGATCTTTGTTTAAAGCTATTGAACCTTCGTCTTGTTTTTCTGCACTGATAGCAATTTCCTGCGGTCGTTTATAATAGATCTTTAAATAAATATCCGCATGAAGAGAGGCCACCCTGTTATGACCATTGCTGAATAAGGTCTGCAGCAGTACAATTCTGTTTTGTTTCTGCTTATAAACATTGGGAAGTGATTGAATCTTTTCAAGAAATTCAATTTGTTTTTCCACATTGAATTCTGCGTCTTCTCCACTATAAAACTCAGCGGTACGTCTTAATGGACCGACAAAATCAATATAGCCATCCTGCATAGCATACAAAACCATCAGCAACGCTCCAAAGGGAGGCCATCCCTGTGGTTGAAGTTCTTTGAGAATCTCCATCACATAAGGCCTGTAAGCTATCGCTCCCACTCCCGGAACCGAGAGGAGATTGTTTTCATGATACCCGGAATCACCGGGAACATCTTCATCAGTTTTCCATTCCCAAAAGTAATTTTCATAGGACTGGAAATAGAACTTTAATTCCATTCTCTTGATTTTTCTGTAAGACGGAATGAACTTATAGATAAAGGACGGAAATCTGTTTCTTTTATTAAAAGATAATTTCCGTTTTCATCCCAAAGCAACCATCCTTCCGGCTCTTTATTATATTTCTGCTGTAAAAGCGTACTCAGATTTTTAAATTCAAAATCCAGACCGGCCGGCAGTAAATGTCTGTCTTTTGTCCAATAGGTTTTTCCGGGAAAGCTTAATAATGGAATGCCTATAAACAGGGTTTTATTTCCTAAAACAGTCCATTTTATTTTTTCCAGTTTAAACTTTGGTAATGCTGCTATACTTTCTTTAATATCAGCAATATTGCTTAATAAAGCGATTACAGGCTTCTCTTCATTACTTTCTTTTAATCTTACCCGAACCTGTTCCTGAATTCCAAAATAGTTTTGATTGGAAGGTGGGAAGGTAAGCTGTAATGCCTTGTCTATGGATATCCAAAGTAATGCTGTCCTCATTTTTTTACTCGGAACCAAAGCTTCTTTCCTGAATAAAAGGCCATCACGAAGCTCATACAGGATAAAGTCCGGTAACTGCTGTACTTCCGGAGATTCTGCCTGTTCATCGGTAAAGCCTTTCAGCCAGATTGTTTCTTCATCCAATGCAATCTGAATGTTTTTCCAGTCTCTGATGGAGCCCAGAAAGTCTTCATCGGCACGGGGAAGTTCTGCCCAGAATTCTTTTAAACGCTTTGAAGGATCTTCTGCCATAAGCTTTCAATTTCTTGCTGGATATACTGCTTCTGTTCAGGATTTCTGATCCAGTCACAACGGGTCTGCAGATATCTCAGTTTATCTTTTATTACATTCTGTTCTTCAAAGCTCAGCATTCCGCCATTCCATTTTTCCACAAGAATTGCCACATCTTTCATGACTTCCTCGGGATTGGGAGTTTTGTTGTGCATCGCCTGTGGATGGGAATCCGGATGATCGTCTTTCTCTATGGTCCTGTTGATAATTCCCTCCAGAATTTCAATCTGTTCTTCGGTATCCCAGATATGCTTCAATACCCAGAGGTCAGAAAGCACGGCTTCTTTTCTTCCACAGATCAGGGCACTTGCAGCAATCAGGTTCTGAAGCTTCACGGCTCTACGGTCTGAGATGGCAATTCCTGTATTCCGAAGACTCATAATGGTATTCAGATAAACTTCATAGATTGGTTTAAGGTCTATGGTTCGGCACAGGTTCTGAAGCTGTCTGATCTCATCGGCATGAATTTCCGGAATTTCCACTTCTTCCTGGTTCTCCAGTTTTCTTCCGGCTAAAAGCACCTGTTGTAACAGTTCAGGCTTTACATAATCTACATTAATTCTCACCAGAAAACGGTCAAACAATGCGTTCAATGCTTCATCTTCGGGAAGAACGTTACTTGCCCCCACAAACATCAGTGCAGGTAAGTGTTTTGTTTCTTTCCCTCTTTTAAAAATCTTCTCGTTAAGTGCCATCAGAAGGGAATTCAGAATAGCAGAGTTGGCGTTGAAGATTTCATCCAGGAAAACCATGGAAGCTTCAGGCATCATTCCTTCCGTATTGGTCAGAAGTTCTCCTTCTTTCAGTTTTCTGATATCAAAAGGTCCGAAAATTTCGTTCGGTTCTGTAAAGCGGGTTAATAAATATTCAAAGTTTTTTCCATCTTTTACGGTTTTTGCCAACGTTCTGACAATCGCCGATTTTGCAGTCCCCGGAGGACCGTATAAAAAAGCATTTTCTCTTGCCAAAAGGCAGATTCCCAACAGATCTACGACATCATTTTTACCTACAAAGGTTTCTTTTACGTAGGTAAGGACTGTATTGAGTTGATTGATATTCTGGTTCATTGATTTAAAAAATTAAAATTTCCACCATTTTTTCTTGTGGGGTTTCTCTTCGTCTTTACTTTCTGCCTGTTCATTTCTTTTACTGAATGAAAAAGCGAGTCTCTGATAAGGATCTTTGATATCAAAGTACAGTTGCGTTCCGTCATCAAGTGTAAGGATATCCATGATTTTATCTCCATCTTTAACCAGATTTTGGGATACGTCCTGTTTGTTGAGGTGATGCCTTACTAAATCCCTTTCGTCAGAAATTCTTGTAATAATATAGGGAGATTCTTTGGTTCCGTCTCCGGTTTTTTCAAGACATTCAAAAATGATCTGAGCGATTGTCATTTCAATATTCCTTCCTTTTTCATCACCCAATTCCTTGTATGCAAAATATTTATAAATATGGGCTCTCGGGCTTAACAGAATATTGACATTTACATATTGTATAACTTCTTCAAATTTTCCTTCATTGAGTAAATTCTGGATGTTTTCAATGTCTTCGGAATAAGGGTCATATTCAGGGTCATTGATTACCAGCTCACGGCATTTCAGGAATGTTTCTTTTGTAGGATCTGTTAAAAATTCAAATACTTTCTCATACGTTTTCATTGTTTTCCTCGGTTATAGTTTTTAGTTCTCGCCAGAATGCGTCTTTGTGAATTCCGAATTCGGCTGTTATGAGTTTATTGATGAACGGAATTTCCGCCAGTTTATAATCTTTTTTTTCAACAATTCTTTCCAGGTAGAGTTTTCTATAGGTTGTGTCTTTCAATTCTTCCTGCCAATTGATATTTTTCAGATCGAGATCATACCCGATTCCTGAATAATGAAACTGTGTCAGAATATTTTCCAGCATGGCAATTAAAGGATCTTCCGGATCTACAGAGTTTAAAGCAACAATAACTTGTGGTAAAAACCTCAATGATAAGTCTGCGGATAAGATAGAAGAGATATCCCGATTTCCTTTAAATGCGGGAATAAGATTTTCAATATTTTTCTCTGTGTTTTCTCTGATCAGATAAAGCTGTGTGCTGTGATAGAGAATTTTTGCTGCCCATACGGCAGTTCCCTTATTACAGGTAAGTTGGTCAGATAGAAACTCCAGTCTTTCTTTTTCAAATTCTGTTTCAAAATAATCTCCTGCTTCCGCCTCTTCCTGAGGGGAAATTTGCTGTAAGCTTGAGAAGAGGGTAATACATTCCTCCTTACGAAGCAAAAAGATCGTGTCTAAAAACGGTGACTTGGTTTCCATGATCTAACAAAAATAAAATTATTTCGCTGAGAATAAAATTTTTAAAGTGAAGATTCATGTTAAATATGGATTCTTTGGAGTAATTATAAGGTTGGAAAACGCAAAGACGCTAAGCTGAAATCTTTATACTGTTTTTAAGGCGCTAGAAAATCAGAGATTTTCAGCAAGGATAAGACTCAATAATTTGCTTTATTAGGATTATAATTTGTAGTATTAATTTTATCGGAGATAAATCCTTGCGACTTAATACACAGCACTGATTAAGTTTTGCGCCTTTGCGTTTTCCAACCTATTAAGAGATTGCTTCATCGCTGAAGCTTCCCGTAATGACGGTTTAGGCTACGATTTCAATAATATTGTTTTCCGGGTCAAGGATTACGCTTTCATAATAACCGTCTCCGGTGGTACGTGGTTCTCCCGCAACTGTATATCCGTCTTTTCTTAACGTCTCTGTAAGTTCATCTACTTTTTCTTTGCTGTCTACTGAAAATGCAAGATGGATGATTCCATACTGTTGGGATTCGTAAGAATTTTTGCTTTCTCTGAGATCCGGTTTGGTCATAATTTCAAGACGGCAGCCATTATCAAAGCTTAAAAAGTAAGACTGAAAGTTTTTGACAGAATTGTGGTATTTCTCATTGGAAACAGCTCCGAAATATTTCTGATAAAATGCTCTGGATTTTTCAAGGTCTTTAACCCAGATGGCAATATGCTCAATTTTCATTTTTAAAATTTTATTGTTTTACTTCTGCAAAACTAGCCTGACTGCTTCCATCATACCTGCTCCATTTTATTCTTTTATTGTTCTGTATTTACCAGATTACGTTTTGAATTATACAAAAGACTGCATATATCGTATTATTTAAAGCATTTATTGATAACATCTTATATATTCTGTTGATCTGAGAAGGCTTCCTTGTTTCCATTATCGTAATCATGGGGACAATCTAAAAGTTATTATCTTTGCTCCATTCAAAATAACATTATGAGTATTCACATCAGTGCAAAAAAAGGAGAAATTGCCAAAGTAGTATTGCAGCCGGGGGATCCGCTTCGTGCACAGTATATTGCTGAAAATTATTTAGAAAATGCTAAGCTGGTAAGTAAAACCAGAGGAATTTTTTATTATACAGGTCTTTATAAAGGAAAAGAGATCACTGTAGGAGCTAGTGGAATGGGTTTCCCAAGTATCGGGATCTATTCTTTTGAGTTATTTACAGAATATGAAGTAGAGACGATTATCAGAATCGGGACTTGTGGTGCTTACAATACGGATCTTAAACTTTTTGATATTTTAAATATTGAAAATGCTGCCAGCGAAAGTACTTATGCCAAATATGCATGGGGAATTGAGGATGAAATCCTTCCTCACCAGGGAAATATCTTTGGTACCATCAATGAAACGGCTAAAGAATTATCATTAAACGCTAAGGCTATTAATATCCACAGTAGTGATATTTTCTACAGAAAAGATCCTGCTACTCCTGAAATTGCTACAAAATACAACTGCCCTGCTGTAGAAATGGAAGCGTTCGGTTTATTTGCCAATGCTCAGCACTTAGGAAAAAATGCAGCGACTATTCTTACCGTAACGGATATCATTCCTACGCATGAAAAAATCTCTGCTGACGAAAGAGAAAAAGCTTTGAATCCAATGATGGAACTGGCTTTGGAATCAGCAATAAAGAGTCTGTAAAAGTAGAAAGACAAATTTGTTTATAAAAAAAGAGCTTTACTTTATCAGTAGAGCTCTTTTTTATAGTCTGAAAAAATTTCTTGCCGTTTCTGTAGTCTCGTCTGCGACATCGGAAATACTGATTCTCTTCAAATGAGCAATTGTTTGTGCTACATAAGGTAAAAAGGAGGGTTCATTTCGTCTGTTCTGCATTCTGGGCATATTTTTCGGAAGCATAAATGGCGCATCTGTTTCAATCATCACCCTGTCAAGAGGAATATATTTTATAACGTCTTCGAGATGTTTAAATCTTTTCTCATCACTGATAGCTCCGGTAAATCCTAAATAAAATCCTTTGTCCAGATAGATCTTCGCTTCATCCAATGTTCCGGTAAAGCAATGTACAACGGCTTCGGGTAATTGGGAAAGGTATTCATCTGTGATGTCATTAAATCTTTTAAATGCGGATCTTTCATGAAGAAAAAGTGGTTTATTGACTTCTATAGCCAGTTCCAGCTGGGCTTTATAACATTTTTCCTGAGCAGGTCTGGGGGAAAAATCACGGTCAAAATCCAGTCCGCACTCACCTACTGAAATTACATGATCCTGTTTTAATAATTTCCTGAGTTCGGAAATACTTTCTCCATTAAACGATTTGGCATCGTGAGGGTGAATTCCGGCTGTCGAAAATAAAATTTCCGGATATTCTTCTGCAATCTCAGCAGATTCTTTACTTCCTCTCACGCTGGTTCCTGTAAGAATCATATGTTCTACTCCCTGGTCCAAGGCTCGGTTGATAATTTCTTCGTGTTCATTATAGAACTGTTTATTGGTCAGATTAATGCCAATATCAATGTAAGTGTTCATTTTGTTTTATTTTATGATATTTTCTTAGGGAGATAAGCGTGATTCGAACACGCAACCATTCTGTGCAGGAATGATTTTTCCATTTAAACTATTATCTCCATTATTTATATTTGGGAGGTACAGCAGGATTTGAACCTGCAACTCGTCCGTTTCTTAGACGTATTTTTCTCCTTTTAAACTATGTACTCCTGTGAAACGGGCGGGAATTGAACCCGCAGCCTCTGGCGTGGAAGGCCAACGCTCTTCCGTTGAGCTACCGTTTCTATGATGGGAGATAAGCAGGAATCGAACCTGCAACTCATTTCAGCAAAATGTATTTTTCCATTATTACTATTATCTCCGTATGGATTTTACCAGGTATGAACTTTATAATTTTTCAATAAAATTCCACTCAGATAATTTCCTTTTATTCCTTCTATCACAGGATGCAGAATTCTCGCTGCTCCATCTACTGAATCCAGCGGCGGAATATATCCCATTTCAAACTGTTTTTTTCTGAGACTTTCCTTCGCTCCTGTGGAAATCCATCCTACGTCTACAGCACTCATATAGATCTGATCATTTTCAAATTCTTTTGCAGACGTCAATGTCATCATATTCAGAGCGGCCTTTGTCATATTGGTATGCGGGTGAAAAACCGTTTTATTTTCATAGCTGAAAATTCCTTCTGATGAGGTTACATTGATGATAAATTTTTCTTTAAATACTGAGTTTTTCATTAATGGCTTCAATTCTTTAATCAGGAAGTAAGGCGCTATATGATTGATGAGATTTACTTCCACCAGCTCATACATGGAAACTTCCTCCAAAGTAGAATTCCAGCTGGTTTTGTCTCTGTTATCCACAGGCTGTCCAAAACGGGTAAGTTCTACCTGAGTTTCTTCATTTTGGGCATATTCCAGTTTTGCTGTTTCGCTTGAAATTTCTGTCTGATTCGGAATCAGAGTCTGAATATTTTTAAATTCTACAAGTTTTTCTTTTTCACGTTTTATAATCGGAAGATAATATTCATCGGGATATTTTATGGTCTGGGCAGCATTATTGATCAGGATATCCAGCGTATCAAAATTGAATTTATAAAAATTGATAAAATCCTGAATAGCTTTTAGATTTCTTAAATCCAGACCGTAAATCCACAACCTGTCTTTCCAGTTGTCATAATCTGCTTCCTGCTGCATCAATTCCATCGCCAGTGCCGGAAAACGGGTTGTCAAAACCAAATTGGCCCCGTTTCTCAATACTTTCAATGCGGTGGCAAAACCTACCTTCACTCTTCCTCCTGTAAGGATTACGTTTCTTCCTGTAAGATCTGCCGTTTCAAAACGTTTTTCATAGTTTTCTTCAGCACAGACAGGACATAATCTGGAATAAAAAGAATGTGCATACTGATAACTCTGGTTACAGCAGTAGCAGTTTTTGGGAATCTGAAGTTTTGTAAGTTGTACTTCTTCTTTTTCATCATCATAAAAATCAGAAACGCCTGCCAATGCCTTCTGCATCAATACAGAGGCAGAATTCACCGCCAGGTCATGAGATTTCATTTCTGAATAATTCCCATGACGGCTTTGTTTTTTGGCACTTTTATGAATTTTTGTAATCAGCCCTGAAAATATTTTATTATCAGGATTCAGGAAAGGGTTTTCTTTCAAGGCATTCAAAACCTTGAGACATGTTTCCCATTCTTCGGTTGAAAATCTTTGGTCTGATTGATTCATAGCTTCTGATTTATGTCTGCAAAACTATAAGTATTCTGCGCAATGTTTTTACGCAATAAAAAAAGACTAAAAATATAGGTGAACGCTTACTATAATCTGAGATTTTTTATTTTCCCGCAGTTGGTACAGATTTATTCGTTAAGAAATTTTTCCAGAAAGCCGATTAACTTTGTTCCTCCATGGCTCCAGCGGATTCCGTGGCCATCTTGTTCTCTGACTTCAAAAACCAGTTTGTGTTTGTAATGGAAGAAAACATTCCACCAGGTTCTATTGTCAAGGATATCAAGGATTTTCGCCATTACTTTTTCCTGTTTCTCTTGATTGTTTCCTTTGATTTCTCCCCAAAAGTCGTCATTCATTCTTCCAATATGTTTTTCCCATGCTCTCTGTACAATGGTAATTTCACTATTGAAAGGTTCCTGACATGCATTGATCAGCGTTGTTTTCAAGGGTGGAATCCCATTTTCATCACGAATGCTTGCTGAGGTTAATCTTTGTCCTAAGATATTCAGCCAATGTTCAAAAGGAATTGTTTCCAAAAGTTGTGTTTTCACCTCATCTGAATTGTTACTTTCAATAATGGTGATAAATTTTTCAAAGCTTTCTTTCCTGTCAATGATTATTTCTTCATTAAAATAAGGAAAGTGTAACTCTAAAGTATTTTGCTTAAATCTACTAATATTTTCCCCCAGAGCTTCCAGATGTTCTTCTGCTAAAACAGCTTTATATCTGCTTTTCCATGTTTCTGAAAACAGAGGAATGTAAGGTTGAAACAAATTCATACTTACTTCGTTTTGATGAGATTAACAGAAAGATTTTCTTCCTGAATCAGATAACCAATCAGATTAAACCATTTTTTACAGTGATCAAGAATCCAGGCATCAGAAGAAATAATAATTTCTGAACTTTCAGCCAGAAATTTATCCGGACTAAACTGCAGATCTGCTTCCCAGTTGAGTTGGTGCTGTTCAGCAAATTCAAGAATAATCTGTTTAATCCGTCCGCTGTTGGAAACCGGCTTGTCAAATATCCAGACAAGCTTCTGAATCTGATTTTTCTTGTAAAAAGCAGCCGTCAATTCTACCGCTCTTACCGTCTGATTAACTCTTTTATAGGTTCCATGAACTCCGGAAAGGTCTCTGAAACAGCCATCCAATCCTTCAAATATATATGCTTCGGAAAGCAGACTTTCCAATAAAATCAGAACATTAAAACCATCAAGGTAAACCGTTTGCCCTTTTAAATCTAAAGTTTCTACATGTTTCGATTCTCTGTTAGAAAGTTGGGAATCTGATGCTGATGCCCCCCTTAAAGCCTGTAGTTGGCGGGTTTTCAATCTATATCGGTTACCAACAAGGTCTGAAGTCGCTTTTTCCGGGTACTCTCTGGTCAGAAGATACCGCATGTCCTCAACAGCCAGTTTCAGTTTACTGATCTGTTTCTCTGAACCAAACAAGGTATCATCGCCCGTGTTTTTTCCGCGGTTTCTGTTATTCATACTCAAAAATAGAATTTTTGGTGAATTATTATGGTAAAAAATATGTTTTTATCCAGGAATATTAAAACCACCCCGTCAAAAATTCTTTGAATTTTCGCCACCCCTCCAAAAGAGGGGAATTACGCCGATTAATAGTACTATTGGTTATCAATATGGATATTATTAAATAGAATTCAGCATGAATTATCATTTCTTTCCATGATCTGTTATGTTTTCTACAACAAAAGAGATATTCTGTACAACGTTTTGACATTTATTAGAAATAAGTTTGCAAAGACTTAAAAAATACCCTTATGAATACACTGAAAAAATTATGTTATCTGTCTGTAGCGGCACTGTTGTCAGCATCTTTCGTTGCATGTTCAAGTGATGACAATGAAATTATTATTGAACAGCAGACTCCCTCACAGATACTTTCATCTACTCCATGGGAAACTACCGGAGCTAAAGATAAAAACGGAAATAGTGTAGCACTTACAGATGCCAGCGTGGCCGGATATGTAGGTTTTGCTTACTTCAAGGCAGACGGAAAGTTTGCCATCTATAATCTGACTGATGTATTGAGATCTATGGGAACATGGTCTGTAGATGCGCAGGGAAAAACAAGAACAATTGCCGCATTGAACCCGGATGGAACTGCTATTTTCACCCGTGATGTTGAGATTCTTGTTTTGAACAAAAATGAATTCACGTACAGAATCCGTCCTAATTCAGGTGATCCTTCTGTGTATTATGACATCATCCACACAAGAACTTCTCATATGGAACCCACCAACGGACAGCTTACATTAGCTTCTACTCCATGGGAAACAACCGGTGCGAAAGATAAAAGTGGAAATAATGTTGCATTAAATGATGCCAGTGTTGCCGGATTCGTAGGATATTCTTACTTCAAAGCTAATGGAACTTTTAAAATTTTCGGATTAAATGATGTATTGAGATCGGAAGGTACATGGTCTATTTCTCCTGACGGGAAGAAGAGAACTCTTACCACTCCAACTTTTACACGTGTTGTGGATATTCTGGTTCTGAATGAAACAACGTTCACTTACAGAATTACTCCTGATACCAATACACCAGCTGTATTTTACGATATCATTCATACGAAGGTTAACCATAAGGAACCTTTGTAGTGATTATTTTTTTGATAAGAAGGAAGAAACCTGCTCAGTAATGGGCAGGTTTTTATATTAAAAGGAATTTATGTCCGTAATGTATTACCAACAGTCCTCCCACCATTTTTTCCAGGTTATGGTTCCCAATTGGTTCAGGTCTACTTTTTCACCAATCATGGGAAGGGTAATGGGGATATTATTTTCTTCTGCATTTTTTGAGGCCAGTTCTAAAGGTTCATACCATGCGTGCTGAGCCAGCTTAAATTTGGAATTGTGGACAGGAATAAAATTATTGGCCTTCAATTCTTTTATTTCTGTGATGAGCTGATCCGGCAAAGTGTGAATGTAAGGCCACTTTTCGTTATACTGTCCGTTTTCCATGATGGCCAGATCAAACGGGCCATATTTATCTCCAATTTCTGTAAAATGATTTCCATAACCGCTGTCTCCGCCCAAAAATAGTTTTTTCGTAGGTGTTTTTAAAACAAAGGAAGTCCAGAGTGAGATATTACGGTTCAGTAATCTTCCTGAAAAGTGTCTTGCAGGGGTAAGCGTAATTCTGAAACCTTCCGCGATGTCTATACTTTCCCACCAGTTTTTTTCGATAATTTTGTCAAAATCCCAGCCCCAGTATTCGAAATGCTGGCCCGTACCCAAACCACAAATGACTTTACCAACTTTATCTTTTAATTCCTGAACGGTTTTATAATCGAGATGATCCCAATGGTCATGTGAGATAAGCAGAAAGTCAATCTCCGGCATGTGTTCCGGTTTATAATAATCTGCTCCCTGAAAAGCTTTTATCGAACCCGGCATTGGGGAAGCATTTCCGCTGAAAACGGGATCTATCAGAAATTTTTTACCATCTACCTGTATGAAATAGGAACTGTGACCGAACCATACCAAAACATTTTCTTCGGGCTGAAGGTTCTTCAGATCTGTTATGATAAATGGAAGTGCTGTTTTGGGTGAAGTATTTTCTACTTTGCATAAGGTGTGGAAAAGAACTTTGGTCATGCTTTCCCCTTCCAGTAAAGAAGGCGTTGTCAATATATTCTGAAATCTCCCATTAAGATAATTGGGAAGTGTATTAAAATATTCTTTTCTTTTTTCATCGGGAAATTGCCCGAGTTGTTTTTTTAAATTTTTCATTCCCTTTATTTTTTACATTCTGAGCCTTTCTTCTTCAAGGTCCAGTCTTGTTAGATAATGTCTTATATATTCTTCGTCAATATTCGGGTTGCGTCTGTTTTCCTCCCGCAGCCAGATTCTTTGCTGTTCGAGGGTTTCAAAATAGATTGCTTTAGCTTCTTCTGACATCTTATGAATAGAATCTTCTTTATCCTCCTGTTCCCAACGATCCATGAGTTTGCTAAAATATTCATTTTCGCTTCTTCTTTCTTTATAATTTTCATCCAGATATTTAAAAGCTACCCTGCGCATTTCCCTTCTCAGAAAATGTTCAGATTCTTCCTCAGACAAATATCCTCCTCCGGCATCAGATAAATTGAGTTTTTTGATCAAAGCAGGTAATGTAAGCCCCTGGACAATCAAAGTGGCAAGAATTACAATAAAAGTAATGAAGAGAATAAGATCACGATGTGGGAAAGGCTGCCCGTTTTCCATCATTACCGGAATAGATAATGCCGCTGCAAGAGAAACCACTCCGCGCATTCCCGTCCAGCCCATCAGTATTGGGGCTTTCATTCCGGGATTTCTATCGGCTACATTAATAAAGTTTCTCATAATCAATGTTACAAAAACGGCACCGAAAGAAGAAAGCAAACGGACAATAATCAGTACAACTGTAATCAACAGCCCATAACCGACAGCATCGGATAGACTTATTCCTTCTTTGTTTAAACCTACCATAATTTCCGGAAGATCCAATCCGATGAGTAAGAATACGATTCCATTGATCAGAAATACAAAACTTTCCCAGACATTGGAACCTTTTAACCTGGATTGTGAAGTTCTGAAAATTTCATGTCTTCTTACGGAAAGGAATAATCCTCCGCTCACTACAGCCAATACTCCCGAAGAATGAACTTCTTCCGCGGCAATGTACATCACATAAGGAGCTACCAGGCTAAGGATAGCATCCATATTAACATCGGTAGGGAATATTTTTTCAATTTTAAGGAATACAAAAGCTAATATGACTCCAATTCCCAGACCTCCGAAGACCATCCATCCAAAACTAGTGGCCGCATCCTGCCATATAAACTGTCCTGTAGCCACCGCTACCATTGCAAATCTAAAAATGATCAACGAGGAAGCATCATTGAACAGGCTTTCCCCTTCTAAAACGGTTGATAGATTTTTAGGAACTTTTACAAATTTTAAAATAGCTCCGGCACTCACAGCATCCGGTGGCGATACAATTCCGCCCAATACAAAGCCTAACGCCAATGAAAATCCGGGAATGTATGAATTTGCTACAAAAGCAACAGTTATTGCGGTAAGAAAAACCACAATGAAGGCAAAACTGGTAATGATTCGCCTCATTTTCCATATTTCCTTCCATGAAACGGCGAAGGCTGCTTCATATAAAAGCGGAGGCAGGAAAATAATAAAAATCAGTTCGGGATCAATTTTTAACACCGGCAGTCCAGGGATAAAACTGATAAGAAGTCCTGCGATAACCAGTATGATAGGATAGGCTACTTTCAGCCGATTGGCCAGCATAATGGCCCCGATAATGACAAGGACCAGTCCTAAGTAATAAATAAAATTTTCCACCATTGCTTTTCAATTAATTTTAAATCATGTCTCTGTTTACCAAATAACAAAATTTAAAAGAAAAATAAATATAAGCATAAGATTTTGAGAAGTGAGAATAAATTTAATAGACTGTGAAATTTTTGCCGGATGATGTTTAGTGTAAGTAAATCTGATCTTTAGAAAGCCATTTAACAAGTCCCAGCATAATACATCCCAATATTGAACCTAGAAGGATTAATACAGCTAAAGTCTTCGCTAATACTGTCCAATATTCCTTTTTATGAAATGTAAAATCTACAGGATTGATATTGTATGCAGTATAAACGGAAGGATTTATACGCAAATCCGGTCTGAAGTAAACAATTCCCTGAATATATTTTCTCCTTAAAGCATTGAGATTGACAATATAGCTGCTGTAACCTGCGTCCACTCCATCAAAATCTATATTTATTACAGAGTCATTGTGTTTTACTTTTAGTACATAGATTTTATTTCGGGGGCTAAGATCTACATCATATTCATCTGCAAGGTTATATTTTTCCAGATCATCGTAAAGAATATGGTCTGTTATACCATTTTTTCTTTCATAATGAACTCCCTTATCATCAACTATAATCTTTTTAACTTCTCTGTTTCTGACTGTCTTCTGGTAAAGAATAAAACGGTACAAACCAAAACCTAAGGCCGGATAGTACAATATTGATACTACAACAAGTATTGTAACATTTTTACAAATGATAACTGGCAATATGAATAACACTAAAGACATCACCAGTAATAAAAGTGCAGCCGACGTTCGGGTCAGCCAGGTCATGAACCTCCATGATTTAGAAACTAACGGCAAAAAATCTTTTCTTACATCCTCTTGCATCTGTTCAAGATACGAAAAAAATAAATACTATAAAAGAGCCATAGTGGCACACCATGACTCTTTTTACTAAATTGAAAATAAGATATAATTAAATTGAAACTATGAAATCGTATGTGTTTTTTCTGTCGTTGTATTGTACGTATCGGAGATGACATTGTCTACAAATCTCCATTCTGCCACGGAACTTCCCATTGCAAATTTCACATGCAGATACCCTCTTTTATAGAGATTGGCATAATCAAGATCATCAATCAGTAATGAAAAAGCCTGCGCCAGTTCTATTGCTTTTGTAGGATCAGACGTGATTCCCAGATAGCCTTCCAATCCCGGAGAAGAAACGGAGCTGCACGCCAGTTCGGTTCCGATAAATTTGCCTTGAGCATCAGTTAACTTTCCTAACCACGCATTGTGGGTATCTCCTGCCAATACCACTACATTTTTCCCTGCAAGAAGGGAATACAGCTGTTCTCTTTCTATGAAATATCCATCCCACGCATCTAAATTATACGGCAAAGTAGTTGTGATTCTTGCAATTTCCTGTGGTGTTAATGTCGGATCCTGCTGTTGGTGTCTTGTCTTAAGAATAATTAATTGTGTGATGGTATTCTGAAGAGCCTGCATGGTGGCCGGCTGTGCGCTTCCATGTTGTTTTATTTCTGCTAAAATCTGATTCAGTAACATCAGAAGCTCTGCAGGAACCATCATTTTAGTCATTAAAATCTGCTGTCCGAGTACTTTCCATTTTGCAGTATCTCCATTGATCTGAGAACCCAGCCATGACATCTGTTCATTCCCGATCAGTTTTCTGCTGGTACTCAGAAAGTCTGTTTTAAATTGTACCTGATTGAAATTTCCAGCATTATCGAGATAATCAGAATATTCCATTTGTTTATCTCTTGCAATCACCCTCGTGTCCATCATGTAAAGAGAAACGACATTTCCAAAGTTGAAGCTTCTGTAAATTCTCATATCTTTCCCCGTTTTAAGAGGAATATATTCGCTGTACGCCTGGAAAGCTGCCATTTTTCTAACCTGGAAATCACCTTCATTCGGTTGATGATTTTCTGCTCCGGTTTTATAGGTATCATTGGCAAATTCATGGTCATCCCAAACACAAATAAATGGTTTTTTCTGATGAAGAAGCTGAAGGTTTTTGTCACCTCTGTACTGTCTGTAACGTTCTCTGTAATCGCTGAGGTTAAGAATTTCCTTAGCCGGCTGATGGGCTCTTCCTAATTGATTGGTATAAGGGTTTGTTCCGTATTGTCCCGGAGCATATTCATAGATGTAATCTCCAAGATGTACCACTACATCGGCTTCAGATTTAGCAATCGCCCCATAGACATTGAAAAGTCCTGCAGGAAAATTGGAACATGACACCACAGCCATTTTCACATCATTTACAGCATCTGATTTTGAAGGCAAAGTAAGGGTTTCCCCTGTTACACTTGCTTCTTTAGTTTTGATATTATAGAATCTGTAGTAATATTTTGTATTGGAAGAGATATTCTGCACATCTACGGCTACCGTAAAGTCATTCACTCCAGTAGCATTGGCCTGGCCTCTTCTTACCACTTCTGAAAAGTTGCTGCTTTTACTGATCTCCCATGTAATTTCCGCATCTGTACCCTTAGAATATCTTGTCCAGATGATGATTCCCGTAGCGCTTGGATCAAAGCTTGCTACCCCGGATTCAAATCCTCCGTTTTTAAGATCGTCAGGGGCATTACCGTTTTCAGTAAAATCATCGCTACAGCTTTCAATTAAAGGGGCAATGAAAATCCCTCCGGCTGCCAATAGTGAATTTTTAAGAAATCTTCTTCTGTTGAATTGGTTGTTGTTTTCCATCATTACTTTTTTTGCAAAGCAACGGTATCTGTGGAAGAAGACTGTTAACTGAATTTTAAATGTATTTTATGGTTTTTTAAACAAATGTTTAATGTTGTGCATAGGAAATTTAAAAGTATAAAATGTCTCTTTTTAAGAAAATAAGAGTGGGAATTTATGTAAATATTTTAAAAGTTGTTCTGCTTTTTATTACATTCACCAGGCTAATAATTATGATTAATGATATGACTAAAAAAATCATTCTTTCGCTATTTCTCTTAATAACCGGATATTTTTTCTATAACCCAATGATCATAGCCTTAACAGCTGTGAAAGATCCTGAATCTATTCACTTTAAACCTGATCAGGTATTTAAATTAAAAGATATTCCTGAACTGAAAAGTTCTCAAAATATGGCTGTATATATTACTTTAACTCAGGAAGACCGAAAAAATCTCAGCCCCACAATTCCTAAATGGAAAGTTTTAAAGTCTGACAATACAGCTTTGATACACGATCTGCTTAATTGTAATTTCAGGTATAACAATTCAGATGTCTCAACAATACAAAGTAAAATGTATGTATACTCCGACAATGTATTAGTTTTTGAAAGTGAAATTTCTCTTGATAAAAACAGTTTAGGACTCCAAAACAGAACTACAGGCTGGACAACACCTGTAGATAATAATCATTTGCTTACTATTATAAGTCAGTTTGACAGATATAAATTACCGATTTTGATTCTTAAGTGAATCTTTGATAAATAAAAATTATTTGAATTATGCAGAAAATACGTTCTATACTAAAACTATATGTGTTTTATTTTAATGTGAAATTGATTTCTCAATCTCTTTAATATAAATAGACGGAGTAGTTCCTGTTTTTTTCTTAAACGCAATCGAAAATGCCTGTACGTTATTATAACCTATTTCTTCAGCAATAACCGGTAATTTATAGGAACGAAATTTTTTATCTTTTACAAGCTGATCTAAAGCATAATCAATACGTAAATCATTAAGATAAGTTGTAAAATTTTTACCTTTATGATTGTTGATGATTTCTGACAGATAGCCAGTATTGGTTTTTATATTTTTTGCCAGACTTGTTAATGTAATACCATTTTTTAAAAAATGAAGCTTGTTTTCAAAAGTATCCAAATCCTTTAAAATAGATTGAACAACCTCTTCGGGAAGAGCTTTATTTGTTTTGCTGCCGCTTTCAACTTTTACCGACTGATATATTTCTATTTGTTTTCCATTTTGATGTTGAATTGTTTCTGGGCTTCTTTTTTCAATTAAATGAATTAAATCCTGAGCAATTTTTTGATGCTTTTTCTCTCCTTTTTTAGATTTATAATAAAAATAGGTAAGAAAAAATAATATTAATGTTAAGACACTAACGGAAACATACAAAAATGTTTTTTTGTTTTTTAATTCCTTTATTATATCTTCTTTTTCCTGCAGAAGATTGGGGGTATCATATTTTTGGTGCAACTCTGTTGATAAATATCGAAATTGTTCATCGAGTTTTTTGTCAACTTTTAGAAAACGGTCAATATAGTAGAGTTGTTTTTCTTTATCGCCACTTTCCCTATAATAATCTATTAGAAAAGTATATACATCTGCCAATTCCGGAAAGGTAATCTCTGTTTTTTTAATATTGGAATCTATTTCAGTGAAATATTTTATCGCCTCTTGCTTATTATTTAATTCATCATAACATTTTCCAAGGCTATATAATACATAATTTTGATTGTTATCATTAATACTTGAAAAGTAAGCATATGCCTTTGTTAGCTCAGCAATAGCTGTCTGATAGTTTTTAGTTGTAAGATTGAGCTGACCAGATAAATATAAATATTGATTCATATTATATTTATTCTTTTGCACAAAAGGAGAATTGAGACCTTCCTGAATAAAAAAACCGGCAGAATCAATTTTATTTATTTTAATATAGCAGTAGACAAGACTTACCCGCATTTGATCATGCTGATATTCATCTGTTATATTTTGGGAGTTCAATAAATGATATCTAAAAATTTTTGCAGCTTCTTTATTTCTTCCCATATAACTATTCAAATAGGCAATATTCATATTTGCATAAGCTATCTGCTTTACATTTTTTTGCTTTTTTGAATACTCTAAACCTAAAATATAATTATCAAGGGCAGCTTTTAAGTTACCATACTTATAATATAGGTTTCCTTTTATGATAAATGTTCTGGCAGGGTATATATCTCCTTTTACATTTTTTGTAATCATGGCCAGACTATCGATATATTTTAACGCCAATGGGAAATCTTCAGTTGAATGCATAAGATTATAACCTTCTGCAATTTCAAGAATATTTTTTTCCTTTTTTGCTTTTGTTAAATAGTATTGAGAAACAGCTCTAGCTTCTAATCTCTTGTTATCTTCATCATAAATGGTAAATTTATTTTTTAACTCTTCATAATTCCATAGTCTTAAACTATCAATTTTGTTTTGAGTAAAAAATAGACTGTAAAGGAAGGTAAATAAAAGTAAAAATATCTGTTTCATTAATTTTTCTATACTCTACAAAAATATTCATTTACCTTTAAAAGGAAATAAAAAAGCACCTACATTTCTGTAAGTGCTTGATTTATTGTGGTCCCACCTGGGCTCGAACCAGGGACCACCTGATTATGAGTCAGGTGCTCTAACCAACTGAGCTATAGGACCTCAAAACTTGGTTAAATTTTGTGTTTGCAAAAATAGTAAAATTTCTTTCACTACAAAATTTTTTATTGCTTTTCTTGGCAAAGTTCTACCAGCACGCCGTTTGTAGACTTCGGATGAAGGAATACAACTAATTTATTATCAGCACCTTCTTTCGGTTCTTCGGAGATAAACTGAAATCCTTCTTTTTTCAGTCTTTTCACTTCTTCCATAATATTTTCAACGCCAAATGCCAGATGATGGATGCCTTCACCTTTTTTATCGATGAATTTTGAGATCGGACTTTCAGGATTACTTGCTTCCAGCAGCTCAATTTTACTTTCTCCCGTTTCATAGAAAGAAGTTACAACCCCTTCCCTTTCTACTGATTCTTTTTTATAGGATTCTTTTCCCAATAATCTGGCAAAAAGCTCGTCAGAAACTCCTAAAGACTTTACGGCAATACCAATATGTTCTAGCTTCATAAATACTAATAAATATAATTAAATCGTAAATTTGATACTCCTGTTGAATTTCAAAGTATCAATTCAAACAAAAGTACTAAATTTGCAGAAATTATGGAAAGTAACAGACAAAGAAAAGTAGCACAGATTATTCAGGAAGACTTCGCAGAGCTTTTCCGCAAACAGGCTGCAGAAAGCAAACAGAGTATTTTAGTATCTGTTTCAGATGTAAAAGTAACTGCTGACTTAGGAATTGCTAAGATTTATTTAAGCATTTTCCCACAGGAATTCCGTACCGCTGTGATGAAGGAGATTGAAGAAAACAAACCTCAATACAGAAACTTCATCGGACAAAAAATGTCAAAACAGGTACGTATCATTCCACAGCTTAACTTCTACCTTGACACCGCTCTGGATGATGTTGAAAAACTGGAAAGAGAATTAAGAGGCGAAGGTGACAATCCTGTTTTATAAATCTTGAAGAATATTGCATTTTACATAGCATCCAGATACCTTTTGGCTAAAAAAGGGAGTACTGCTGTTACGTTTATTACGTGGCTGTCTGTGGGTGCCATGACGGTTGCTGTGGCTGCAATGTTCGTCATTATTTCTGTTTTTTCAGGCCTTGAAGACCTGAATAAAGACCTTATTTCTAATCTTCATGCAGACCTTACTGTAAAAAGCATTTCCGGAAAAACCATTAAAAATCTGGATACCGTCAATAAAGTATTAAGCAGTCATAAAGAAATCAACAATTTCTCCCGTGTTATTGAAGAAAAAGTATACATCAGCTTCAACGGGAAAGGAGATATTGCCTATTTAAGAGGCGTTGATTCTGCTTATATCAAAGTAAACCCTATCAATAAAGATGTTTTCTACGGAACGTATCCAAGCTTCAAATATTCCAATGAAGTATTAATGGAAAACAGCCTGGATAACAGACTTTCAATTCCTGTAGATTCTTCCAATCATTATGCGACAGTCTTTATGCCCAAACCGGGAACAGGGATTATCAATAAAGAAGAAGACATTTATAATAAACGAGATATATCGGTAACCGGTGTTTTCCCTGGAAAAGATCAGCTGGACAATTATATTATCTCTCCTATTGAGCTTACGGAAGAATTACTTAATCTGCCAAAAAAATCTGCTTATCAGATTGTTATTAAACTAAAAAATCCAGAAAATGCAGATGCTGTAAAACAAAGCCTGCTTTCTTCTCTAGGGAAAAATATTGAAATCAAAACCAAGGAAGAAGAAAATGCCGCTTTCTGGAAAATGATCAATACTGAAAAGCTTTTCATCTATCTGATTTTTGCACTGGTTATCTTCATTACCA
The DNA here is from genome assembly GCF_047444895.1 of Chryseobacterium sp. S90. NCBI lineage: Bacteria > Pseudomonadati > Bacteroidota > Flavobacteriia > Flavobacteriales > Weeksellaceae > Chryseobacterium > Chryseobacterium sp. S90. The sequence continues at coordinate 304,421 of NZ_JBLGCX010000006.1, forward strand.
CCTTTAATCTTGCAGGAGCGATCATTATCCTTCAGCTTGATAAAAAGGAACAGGCAAAATCACTTATTTCACTGGGTTTTCCTTTAAGCCATTTGAGATTAACCTATTTCTACACCGGCCTTCTTATTGTTGTTTCCGGGGTAATTACCGGATTGATTCTTGGAACTGCACTTTGCTACTTCCAGCTTTACACAGAGTTCTTCAGAGCCAATGAAGTGCTGCCATTCCCGGTAAAAATTGTAGGAAAAAATTATCTTATCGTAGCGCTTACAGCTTCTCTGTTTGGAATCACCATTTCATGGTTTTTCTCAAAAATCAGCAAGGAATATATTACTAAGAAGTAATATCCTAAGTTTATACATTACATTAAGTTAATATACTTCGGTTTCATTTTTTCGTACCTTTACGCCCCAATTTTAAATAAATGAAACAACTTTTATCTTTTTTTCTTTTAAGCGTAACATTTATAGGCGCTTTGGCACAGGCTCCGGCAGGATATTACAATCAATCGCCAACCTTAACAGGTGCTGCTCTTAAAACAGCTCTTAAAAACATTATCAGCAATGGACATGTCGACCATGGCTATGGCGGTTTATGGACAGGCTATGCTACTACTGACCGTGATTATTTTTATGAAAACGACGGAACCATTCTGGATATTTATTCTGAAAATCCAAATGGACCGGATGACTATAATTTCATCCTGGGAACCAATCAATGTGGATCTAATGGTTATGCTAATGAAGGCGATTGTTACAACAGAGAACACGTAATTCCTCAGAGTTTATTCAACAGTGCATCTCCTATGGTAGCTGATATTCATTTTATTCGTGCTACTGATGGAAAAGTAAACGGAATGAGATCCAACTACCCTTTCGGAGTTGTTGGTGCTACTTCTTTCATCTCTAAAAACGGATCAAAATTAGGGACATCTGTATCACCAGGATACTCAGGTACTGTATTTGAGCCCATTGACGCTTTCAAAGGAGATATTGCCAGAATGTTCTTTTATTTTGTAACGAGATACGAAGGCCAACTGCCTAATTTCACTACCGGCGATATGCTTGGAAACACAGCTTTCCCTGGACTACAGCCTTGGGCGCTTAATCAATACCTAGCGTGGAATATAATGGATCCTGTATCTCCGGAAGAAATTGCAAGAAACAATGCTTCTTATACTTACCAGGGAAACAGAAACCCTTTCATTGATCATCCTGAATATGTTGCTCAAATCTGGGGATCTCCGGTAATCGATAACCAGGCACCTACAGCAGCAACCAATGTTGTTGCCAACAACCCTACTTCAAACTCTGTCGCTGTAAGCTGGACTGCCGCTACAGATAATGTAGGAGTAACTTCTTATCAGGTTTATGCTAACGGTACTTTAAAAGCTAATGTTTCCGGCGCAACAACCTCTACTATTGTATCTGGATTAGCTCCACTTACTCAATATACTTTCTATGTAATTGCTAAAGATGCTTTCGGAAACTCTTCTCCACAAAGTACAACCGCTACAGCAACTACTCTTGACATTCCAGCAGGAGGCGGAAGCTGTGGTACTGAAGATTTTGAAATGATCACCGGTGCAGCAAATACTTATCTGACAGCAAACTGGACAAACAACGGAATTTCATGGACTGCTACAGACGCAAGAGTTGACCAGACCATCAACAATAAAGCGATCACAATCAGAAATGGTTCTTTAACGAGTTCAACACTTTCAAGTGGAATCCAGAATTTAACTTTAACAACACAGTTAAAATTCTCCGGAAACGCGGGATATTTCAATGTTTTTGTAAACGATGTTAATGTAGGAACTATTCCTTACAGTAATGTTGTCACTACAACTACCATTAACAATATAAATGTAAGCGGAAATGTTGTCATTAAGCTGACAAATTCTTCGACTTCCAACAGAGTTGCTCTGGATGACCTTAGCTGGGCATGTTTCGGTACATTAGGAACTGCTGAAACTCAAAAAGACAAATCAGAATTCACGATCTACCCTAACCCGGTAAGAAACAATGAATTATTTGTAAAAGGAGAAAACCTTAGCAAAATTTCAAAAGCTGATATCTATGACCTTTCAGGAAAATTAATTGAAACGATCGCTAATCCTTTCAAACATTCAAATAAAATCAACCTTAAAGGTACTGTAAAAGGAACTTACATCCTGAAAACAGATAATTTCTCTACTAAATTTATCGTAGATTAATTATTAAAAAATATTTCAAACCAAGGCCGGATTTATCCGGTCTTTTTTTTACATTTGATCTATGGATTCCAATAAAAAATTAGGATTGATAGGAAAAAACATTTCTTATTCTTTTTCTAAAAAATTCTTCGAAAACAAGTTCCAAAAGCTCATGCTAAAGAACTTCTCCTATGATATTTTTGATCTGAACGAAATCAATGAAGTGGAAAACCTTTTTGCTTCTCCGGACCTTTTAGGATTCAATGTTACTATTCCCTACAAAGAAAAAATCATTGATTATCTTGATGAATTAAGCGATGAAGCAGAGAAAATAGGTGCCGTAAACTGTGTTTTTATCCAGGATGGCAAAAAAACAGGCTACAATACAGATGCTTACGGATTTGAAAAGACCCTTCTTTTACACAAAACCCCTTCTCAGGACAAAGCACTGATCTTAGGAAACGGCGGCGCTGCAAAAGCTGTAAAATATGCTTTAGATAAACACAATATCCCTTCAATAACCATTTCAAGAAGTACGGAAATCAATTTTGAAAATCTTGATAAAGAAACCGTTGCGGAACATAAAATAATCATTCAATGTACACCGGTAGGTACTTTCCCGAATGTAAAAGACTGTCTGAACTTTCCTTTTGACGGACTTTCTCCTGAGCACCTGATCATCGATCTTATTTACAATCCCAACTACACTCAATTCATCATCAATGCCTCTGAAAAAGGAGCAAAGACAGTGAACGGATATTATATGCTTGAACAGCAAGCAGAAAAAGCTTGGGAAATTTGGAATTTTCAAAAAAAATAACATAAATTAGTGCTTTAATTGGCCTTAAAGCTATATTTAAAGGATATAAACGCCACTCACATAAAAGATTTGCTATGACTACAGAAAACAATCTTTCTGAAAACGAAGAAAAGAACAATCCTAACGAAGTATCTCAGGACCCATCAGAAAACACGGTTTCTCATGATGCAAACCGACATGAAGATGATGCAGAACACCTGGAAGAACATGAAGAGGTAGAAATTTCCCTGACTGATGCTTTAAAGGAAATGGAAAAAATCATCAACACTCCCAATGCCGGTGAGAATTTCAAAAGATTCAACCTGCTGAAGGAAAAAGCAAGTCACTATATACATGATGAAGTGGAGGATAAAAAGCATGAATATGTAGAAGCCGGAAATCCTGCTGAAAATTTCAGCTATGAGCATCCTTCTCAAACTAAATATTCTGCACTAGTCAATATTTTCAAGGAAAAACATGACAGCTTCCAGAAAGGACAGGAAGAAGAGCAGAAGAAAAACCTTGAACACCGTCAAAACATTATTGAAAGACTTAAAAACTTATATACAAGTTCTGAACCAGGAATCAATCTTTTTAGATCCATCCGTGAAATTAAAGAAGACTGGTCAAAAGCCGGACAGGTTGCAAAATCTGAATTCAAAATTCTTAATAACAACTATTTCCACCACCTGAACCAATTTTATCAGATGCTGGATCTGAATAAAGAATTTCTGGAACAGGAATACAGCCACAACCTTGAAAAGAGAGAGCATATCATTGCACGTGCTAAGGAACTGGAAAACGAACCGGTAATCCAAAAGGCTTTAAACGAACTTCAGTATCTTCATAAACTTTGGAAAGAAGAAGCTGAGCCTGTTGCAGAGGAATTCCGTGAAAAAACATGGGAAGAATTCAAAGAAATTTCCAACAAAATTCACGAGAGAAAATCTGAGCTTTCCGCTTCTATTGAAAAAGAACAGACTGTAAATCTTGAAAAGAAAAACGAGATCATTGCTGAAATAAAGAAACTTTCTGAACCATCAGAAACTCCTAATCACAACTACTGGCAAAATGCTATCAAAAGAGTTGAAGATCTTCGTTCTGAATTCTTAAAAACCGGAAGTGTTCCAAGAAAATTATCCAACCAAAACTGGAATGATTTCAAAACAACACTCAGAGGTTTTAATACAACGAAAAATAATTATTACAAATCGTTAAAGGGTTCACAACAAGCGAATCTTGAAGAGAAATTAAAACTGATCCAGACCGCGCAGGATAATATGAACAATGAAGAATGGGATATTTCAGTTCCATTATTCAAAAAACTGCAGGAAGACTGGAAAAAAGTAGGCCACGTTCCAAAGAGTATGACCAACAAAATCTGGGATGAATTCCGTGATGCATGTAATGCGTTCTTCAACAACTACAGAGAGAAAAGCAATACTTCTACTGATAACTGGAAAGAAAACTATAAAAACAAGAAAGCGCTTCTTGATGAGTTGAAGCTGGTTTCAAATGAAGAAGGCAGTATCGAAAGAATTGAGCAGATCAAAACATCATGGAACAACATCGGTAAAGTTCCGAGAGATAAAATTTCAATCAACTCTGAATTCAACAAGACATTAAGAGAGAAGTTGAAAATAAACAAAATCAACGAACTTGAATTGAAAGAAGAAGGCCTGTCTGAAAACCAACTTACTGACAAAGCAAGAAAGATCAAAAACCAGATTTCTGATCTTGAAGCTGAAATTGTAAAACTGGAAAACAACCTTTCTTTCTTCAACAAACCATCAAGGGAAAATCCTCTTTTAAGAGACACTTACAACACCATTGATGAGAAAAAAGCTCATCTGGAAACATTAAAGCAGAATCTCCACAGCATTATCAGCGGAGATTAACAGATAACAAATTAAATAAAGGCGGAGCAAAGCAATTTGTCTTCGCTTTTTCTTTTTATTAATATGAACAACGACGAACTGTATATCAAAAGATGTATCGAGCTGGCTCAGAAAGCTCTTGGCAAAACCTACCCCAACCCTCTTGTAGGAAGCGTAATTGTACACAACGGGGAGATCATTGGTGAAGGCTACCATCATAAAGCCGGAGAAAACCATGCTGAAATCAACGCCATCAATTCCGTTAAAAATAAAGACCTTATTCCGGAATCCACGATCTATGTTTCTCTGGAACCCTGTGCGCACTTTGGAAAAACACCACCTTGTGCTTTAAAGATTAAAGAATTAGGATTTAAAAAAGTCATTATTGGCGCTATGGATTCCCATGATAAAGTCAATGGCAAAGGAAAGAAAATCATCCAGGATGCGGGAATTGAAGCTGTTTCTGGAATTCTTGAAAAAGAATGTATTGAACTCAACAAAAGGTTTTTCACTTACCATGAAAAGAAAAGACCTTATATTATTTTAAAATGGGCAGAATCCGGTGATGGATTTTTGGATAAGGATTTTAAACCGACTGCTGTTTCCAACACCCTGGTCAATCAATTTGTCCATCAGTTGAGAGCTGACGAACATGCCATTTTAGTAGGAACCCAAACTGCTTTAAATGACAACCCAAGTCTTACCGTAAGAAACGCAGAAGGAACAAACCCCGTCAGAATTCTGATCGATTTTGATTTAAAAGTTCCTTCCGGTTACAACATTTACAATAATGAAGCAAAGACATTGGTTTTAAATGCTGTAAAAGAAAGCACCGAAGGATCTGTTCAATTCATTAAAATCAACAAGGATAATTTCCTTCCTGAACTTATGGAAGCATTGTATAAAGAACAGATACAGTCTGTGATTATTGAAGGAGGTCGTTTTACACTCCAACAGTTTATCAATGCTAACCTTTGGGACGAAGCCATTGTCATTAAAAATGAAAATCTGAGGCTGGAAAACGGAACAAAAGCACCGGAATTCAACCATACAGCAACCAAAATTGAAAATTTCAGAGATAATACAGTTTCTTTCTTCAGGCTAAAATAAAAGCACTTTATCACCACCGAATGAAATAATTTCTTTACATTAGTTTTACAAAAAAATTACTATGAAAAATTTAAAGAAAGTTTCAAGACAGAGTTTAAAGAAAGTAAACGGAGGAAACGCTCCTGAATGCTGCTCATTTTATCCACCTTCATTACAGCACTGCTGCGCAACGCCTTCAAGTATGAGCTGCCCACCACCTTGGGTAGATGGAACATTCCCATGTTAATATTATTAATCAAATAAAATATATTATCATGAAAAATTTGAAAAAGGTATCCAGAACCCATATGAAAATCATCAAAGGTGGTGTTTTTGTAACATGTATACTACCTACCGGGCAACCTACAAGATGTAGAGATCAATGTCCTCAGGATTTTTGCGGCCCTACAAGCTATATGTGTCTGATCCCAATGGATCTGTGCGGAGATGTAATGTAAGAGCTAATTTTACATAAAAAAATAGATAAGCCGTCAAACTATGACGGCTTAATTTATGATCATAATGCAGAATAATACTAAAGCATTTAATATTTTTGCATAATTAAAGCCGGAATTCACAATGACGTTTGAATACAAAACCATAGAAAAACCCATAGAAAATACTCTTTTAAAGGAAAAAGGGAGCAAGTTTATCGGATTTGCTTTCCCGGTAACCAATGAAAGAGAACTAAAGAGCGCACTGGAAAAAATAAGGGAAGAACATCCGAAAGCTACCCACCACTGTTATGCTTTCAGAATGGGATTAAATGGTGAAAACTATCGTGCGAATGATGATGGGGAACCTTCCGGAAGTGCGGGATTACCCATTTACAATCAATTGTTGGCTAACGAGGTTACCAATATTCTTGTGATTGTAGTCCGTTATTATGGAGGAACCAAACTAGGGGTTTCAGGCTTGGTAAAAACTTATAAAGAATCTGCAAAGATCACATTGGAAGAAGCGCAGATCATTACCCGTGAATTGGAAACAGAGATAGAGATTCAGTTTAATTTTAATCAGCAGAATACAATATTCACCCTGCTATCAAAATTTGATGCCAAGGTTTTGAATTTTGATGCTAATGAAAACTGTATCCTTACAGCCTCGCTGAAGCTTGCACAAAAAGATAACATCTCGGAAAAACTCTCCGAGATGCAATATGTTTCATTTGAATTTAATGATTAATCCCTTCTTCCACCAAGAAGTAATGATCCCCAGTAAAGAAGCTGTGCCAGAGATCCTAAGGCTGCAACCACATAAGTTCTTGCGGCCCATTTCAGACTGTCCTGTACACCTACAAATTCTTCTGCAGTTACAGTTCCTGTATCTTTAAGCCATTTCATAGCTCTGTTACTTGCATCATATTCCACCGGAAGTGTTACAAAAGCAAAAAGTGTTGTCACAGCAAACATGGCAACTCCAATGGCAAGAACTGTTGTGTTTCCATTAGGGTTCTCCATTGTTCTTGATGCAGCCATTACCGCGATACCAGCTATAAGGACAAATTGCATCAGATTAGAACTTATATTGACAATAGGTACCAGTTTTGAACGTAAATTCAACATAGAATATCCTACGGCATGCTGTACTGCGTGTCCACATTCATGAGCTGCTACTGCAGCGGCGGCGGCATTTCTCTGCATGTAAACTCCTTCAGAAAGGTTTACTGTTTTATCTGCCGGATTATAGTGGTCCGTCAACTGCCCGGGAACTGATATTACCTGAACATCATTTATCCCGTTATCTCTCAACATTTTTTCCGCTACTTCTTTCCCCGAAAGGCCATTTCGAAGGTGTACATTGGAATAATATTCAAATTTTGATTTCAACCTGGAAGAAACCCACCAGCTCACCAGCATTGAAATACCAATTATGATATAATAACCCACCATTTTATATAGATTTTGTGTTTAATTTTTATCCATAATGATATAAAAACTGTGCCAAAGTATAAGATATTATTATTTATATTTGTCCTTAAATTACCATCAAAAGTTATGTCTAAGGTTTCAATTATTGAAGTAAAAACAGCCGTTCAACTCAAGCAATTCGTAAAATTCCCGATGGATCTGTACAAAAATAATCCGTACTATGTTCCATCCTTTATCAAAGACGAAATGAAAATCTGGGATGCTAATGAAAATCCAGCATTCCACTATTCCGAATCCAGACAATTTCTGGCCTTAAAAGACAGCAAGGTAGTGGGAAGAATTGCAGTCATTATCAACCACAAGGAGGAAAAAGAATTAGACATAAAAAAAGTACGTTTTGGATGGATAGATTTCATTGATGATACTGAGGTTTCTAAAGCATTGATTCAGACTGCTATTGATTACGCCAAAGAACATAACATCAATAAGATTGAAGGGCCTATGGGATTCACAAATCTCGACAAAGCCGGTATGCTGACAATGGGATTTGATAAACTGGCAACAATGATTGGAATTTACAATCATGCCTATTATCCTAAACATCTTGAAAATCTTGGACTAACCAAAGAAAAAGAATGGGTAGAATATGAGATGAATTTCCCAAAAGTACTTCCTGAAAAAGTAGAAAAATTCAGTGGACTGATTGCTCAGAAATATAAGCTCAGCGTTCTTAAATTCAAATCAAAGGAAGAAATTCTCCCTTATGTAGAGCCTATGTTTAAACTGTTGGATGAAACCTATAAGCATCTTTCTACTTATACTCCAATTTCTGATGAACAGATCAAAACATACAAAGAAAAATATTTCCCATTCATTGATAAAAATTATGTAATCTGCGTTGTGGATGAAAATCAGCAGCTGGTTTCTTTCGCCATTACGATGCCTTCTTATTCTAAAGCTTTACAAAAATCAAAAGGAAAATTATTTCCTTTCGGATGGTGGCATTTCTTACAGGCCGGCAAAAAAAATGACAGAGCCAATTTTTACCTTATCGGGATTCATCCTGAATACCAAAGACGCGGTGTAACGGCTATTATCTTCAAAGAAATTTTCGTCCGGTTTACGAGTATGGGAATCAATTTCGCAGAAACTAATCCTGAACTTGAAGAAAATAAAAGTGTGCAGCTCTTATGGCAGGATTACAATCCGGTGAATCATAAGAGAAGAAGAACCTATTCAATGGAAGTGAATAAGTAATACTGTATTTGTAAAAATAATGTACAATATAAAAAGTGCATTATAGGGTGCAGGAATAAGAAAGAATAAATAACATCCGGATAATTTATAATCTAAACGAATTTTAAATCTTCATCCCTGCATCCCAGAAAACAATTGCAAACTCTCAGCTTTTATCTACTGCCTAAGCCAGAAACTCCTAACTTTACCTTATGAAACCACAACTTATCATTTTCGCTATTTTAATCGCTGGATTTATCAGTTATAACTTATTTTTTCAATCACCAGATGACAAGACAAATACGGTGATTAATATTGCTTTTGCCAGTATTCTTTTTGGGTACATCTCTTTTATAGCTTATACACTTTTGAAAAAAATAAAAAAATAAAAAAATAAAAATATTAAACCATAATCAGATTCTATGAAATAAATATATATTTACTCCTGCTAATAACCACCATCATGAACAAAATATTACTATTCTTCGGAGTATTCCTTATTCCGGCATCAATATATTCCCAGGAATTTTACGTCAATACCTTTTCGGTAAGTAATTATATCAACTTTATCAATAATGTATACAGATTTGACGTTTCCGGTACTTCAGAAGTTGTGGAATCATACTGTACTCCTAATGTTATAGCCAATGAAATCTATACAGACATTGCTATTGACAGCAATAACAACATGTACTACCTTACCGGTTCAGGCTTATTATACAGAAAAAAGAATACAGATTCCAGTTGTGAATTTTTAGGTGATTTTACTACAGGTAATACTACAGCCAATTCATTAGTAGCCGATTCCGGAAGCTATCTGTATGCCGCAGGAAATAATCCTAATGCATTATACAAATATGATATGAATACCGGGATTTTCACAGAGATTGGCAATCTGTCTGATGGGCAAACTCCTTCGGGAGATCTGTTTTTCTATGAAGGCAGACTTTTTCTAACCATCACCGGCGGTATTGTTGAGATCAATATGGAAAATCCTTCACAGAGCTGTCCTTTTATGGCAATCAATACACAGTATCCATACGCCGCTTTTTCTATTGATTACGGAACATATTCAAAAGCATACCTTATAACATATGAAAACAATAAATCTACCCTGTCTGAAATTGATATGATCAACAAACAGATAGGAGCTCCAATACGTACCTACAACCATCTTATCTACGGTGCTGCAGCCCGTTACACTTTGACATCCACCAATTCCACCTGTACTCTTACACCATTGAGTACCAAGGAAAACCTTTCACAAAAAACATATTTTAATGTAGGCAATCCTGCTACCCATAAAATTTTTTACAATACCAATATTGCAAGCAATCAAATCATCTCAATCCAGCTGTTTGATAACTCCGGAAGGCTTATCAGAAATTTCTCCGATCAAAACAATATGGGAACTCTGGACATCTCAAATATCCCTGATGGTGTATATCTTTTGACAGTTGCTACAAAAAACGGGGAAAAACACACTAAAAAAATAATCACAAAGAGCTAATTTTTATTGATTCTAAATTACCGATTTAACTCATTTTCATCAGACTTTTAAGCTGATTAATTTCATGCTTTCTTGTTTATTCGCTAAATTTGCAAATTGAGATAATAATGCAAAAATGAATTTACCTGAAAGTTATATTCCAATCCTTATCCAGGCTGGTGTAGCAGTAGGATTTGTAGCTGTTTCTTTGCTTGGGGCACATTTCTTGGGGCCACAGCAGAAAAAAGGAAACTCTGTAAAAAACCAAAGCTGGGAATGCGGGATTCCTGTAGAAGGGAATGCGAGAACACCGTTTTCTATCAAGTACTTCCTGACTGCGGTATTGTTCGTACTATTCGATATTGAAATCGTATTCTTTTATCCTTATGCAGTAAACTTTAGAGAATTCGGCATGGAAGGATTCCTTGCTGTACTTACGTTCGTTGCGATATTCTTCGTAGCGTTTTTCTACGTTTGGAAACGCGGTGCGCTGGATTGGGATAAATAAATTTTAACATTAAAAGATTGAATAATTTAATTATTAAATGCTTTAATCTTTAAATACTTAACAAAAGAAAATGTCAGATAAAAAACCAGTAATAAGAACAGATGCACCTGCTCCCGAAGGATATGAAGGAGAAGGGTTTTTCGCAACAAAACTGAGCAGTGTAATCGGGATGGCAAGAAAGTTTTCACTTTGGCCGTTACCATTTGCTACCTCTTGTTGTGGTATTGAGTTTATGGCTACCCTAAACCCAACGTATGATGCTTCAAGATTTGGTATGGAAAGAAACTCTTTCTCTCCAAGACAAGCAGATATGCTGATGGTTTGCGGAACTATATCAAAGAAATTAGGACCAGTCCTGAAAGAAGTTTACACTCAGATGGCTGAGCCGAAATGGGTAGTCGCAGTTGGAGCTTGTGCTTCCAGCGGTGGTATTTTTGATACGTATTCTGTACTTCAGGGAATTGATAAAATTATTCCGGTAGACGTTTATGTTCCTGGATGTCCTCCAAGACCTGAACAGATCATTGAAGGAGTAATGCAGGTACAGGCTCTTGCAGAAAGCGAAAGCATCAGAAGAAGAGACATGCCTGAATACCAGAAATTATTAGATTCTTACAACATAAGCAACTAAACGGAAATGACAAACGAATTTGTATTAGAAGCAATCACAAGAGAATTTCCGGAATCTGTCATTTCAAGTTCAGAACCTTATGGAATGCTGACCATTGAAGTGAAGAAAGAAGATATTAAGAAGATCATTCACTACCTTAAAGATTCATCTTTGGAATTTAATTTCCTTACGGATATCTGTGGTATTCATTACCCTGAATTTCCTGAAAAGGAAATAGGTGTTGTCTACCATTTGCATAATATGATGGCCAATTTCAGATTACGTCTGAAAATATTCATGTCCAGAGAAAATATTGAAGTAGATTCTCTTACTGAGCTCTATGCCGGAGCAAACTGGATGGAAAGAGAAACGTTTGATTTCTATGGGATTAAATTTAAAGGACACCCGGATCTCAGACCTATTTTGAATATGGAAGATCTGGGATACCACCCAATGTTGAAAGAATATCGACTTGAAGACGGTACCAGAACCGATAAGGACGATAATATGTTCGGAAGATAAAAAATATAAATGATTACTGATGGTTGATTCATTATCAATTATCCTTTATCAATTATCAATTATATATTATGAAAGATAACTCATTATCTAATATACTAAACCAGTACGAAAGCAAGGAACAGATTGACGGACAATTATATACCCTCAATTTAGGACCTACCCACCCTGCTACTCACGGGATTTTCCAGAATATCTTAACGATGGACGGAGAGAGAATTCTTCACGCTGAGCAAACGGTAGGATATATCCACAGAGCATTTGAGAAAATTTCTGAAAGAAGAAACTACTCTCAGATCACTACCCTTACGGACCGTATGAATTACTGTTCTGCACCAATCAACAACTTAGGTTGGCACATGACAGTAGAGAAACTGATTGGCGTTAAAGTTCCAAAACGTGTAGACTATATGCGTGTTATCTTAATGGAACTGGCAAGAATTGGTGACCACCTGATCTGTAACGGGGTAACCGGAATGGACTCAGGAGCGATTACAGGTCTTACTTATATGTTCATCGAAAGAGAACGTATTTATGATATGTATGAGCAGATCTGCGGAGCCAGAATGACAACCAATATGGGAAGAATCGGAGGTTTTGAAAGAGATTTCACTCCAAAATTCCATGAGTTATTAAAGGACTTCTTAAAAACTTTCCCACCAAGATTCAAAGAATTCTGTACACTCTTAGAAAGAAACAGAATTTTTATGGACAGAACCATCGGTACAGGAGCTATTTCTGCTGAAAGAGCATTAAGCTACGGTTTCACAGGTCCCAACTTACGTGCAGCAGGAGTAGATTATGATGTAAGAGTTGCACAACCTTATTCTTCTTATGAAGATTTCGACTTTATTATTCCTGTAGGAACTTCTGGTGACACTTACGACCGTTTCATGGTTCGTCAACAGGAAATCTGGGAATCTCTAAAAATTATCAATCAAGCATACGACAATCTTCCTGAAGGACCATTCCACGCGGATGTTCCTGATTTCTATCTTCCTGAAAAGGCAGATGTATATCAGAAAATGGAAGCATTGATCTACCATTTCAAAATTGTAATGGGAGAAACTGATGTACCGAAAGGAGAAGTTTACCACGCTGTAGAAGGTGGAAACGGAGAATTAGGATTCTATCTTGTGAGTGACGGAGGAAGAAGCCCTTACAGACTTCACTTCAGAAGACCATGTTTCATCTACTATCAGGCATATCCTGAAATGATTACAGGTTCTGTAATTTCAGATGCCATTGTAACGATGTGTAGTATGAATATTATTGCGGGAGAATTAGACGCATAAATGGAATTATAAATTTTGAATTATAAATTATAAATTGATTTTAGACCGTTATTCAGTTAGAATTTAAAATCTAAAATCTAAAATTTCAAAAATGAGCGAAACAATAGCTTTTAAACCGGAAAGTTTAGCACAGGTACATAAAATTATCGCAAGATATCCTGAAGGAAGACAGAAATCTGCTCTTCTTCCTGTACTTCACTTAGCACAGAAAGAATTCGGAGGATGGTTAGATGTTCCTGTAATGGATTATGTTGCCGGACTATTAAGTATCCAACCGATTGAAGTATATGAGGTAGCTACTTTCTATACCATGTTTAATATGAAGCCGGTAGGTAAATATGTTTTGGAAGTTTGCAGAACAGGACCTTGTATGGTTTGTGGAAGCGAAAAAATTCTTGACCATATCAGAACCAAACTGAATATTAAGGATGGAGAAACTACTGAAGACGGTATGTTTACTTTAAAGCCTGCTGAATGTCTTGGAGCATGCGGATACGCACCAATGCTTCAGTTAGGAAAATTCTTTCATGAAAATTTAACAATAGAAAAAGTAGACGAAATCCTTGAGCTTTGCAGACAGGGACAACTTGCTTTAGACTAATAGAAATTTTAAACTCTAAATTTTAGATTTTAAATTATTCACTTAACGTTTAATCATAATTAATGCAAGAAGCCAAAAGCCAATTGCAAGAAGCAAATAACAATGAGTAAAAAACTTTTACTTAAAGACGCACATATAGAAGGTATTCGCTACTTTGAAACGTACCGTAAACATGGAGGTTATACAGCAGCTGAAAAAGCCTTGAAGATGACTCCTGACGAAATTCTTGAAGAAGTAAAAGCTTCAGGACTAAGAGGACGTGGTGGAGCTGGATTCCCAACAGGAATGAAATGGAGCTTTTTGGCAAAGCCAGAAGGAGTTCCAAGACACCTTGTTGTCAATGCGGATGAATCTGAACCCGGAACATTCAAGGACAGATATTTAATGGAGTTCCTTCCTCATGTATTGATCGAGGGAATGTTGATCTCATCTTACTGTTTAGGTTCTAATGTTTCTTATATCTACATCCGTGGAGAATATTCATGGATTCCGGATATTCTTGAAGAAGCTATTGAAGAAGCCAAAGCAGCAGGATTTTTAGGTAAAAACATCCTGGGAACAGGTTTCGATTGTGAAATTTATGTTCAGAGAGGTGGTGGAGCATACATCTGTGGTGAAGAAACCGCATTGCTTGAATCTCTTGAAGGAAAAAGAGGTAACCCAAGATTAAAACCACCATTCCCGGCTGTAAAAGGACTTTGGGAAAGACCAACGGTAGTAAATAACGTTGAATCTATTGCGGCAATTGTTCCAATTATTGATATTACAGGAGCTGAATATGCTAAAATCGGAGTAGGAAGATCTACAGGTACGAAATTAATTTCTGCTTGTGGAAACATCAACAAACCGGGTGTATACGAAATCGATATGACCATTACCGTAGAAGAATTCATCTATTCTGATGAATATTGCGGCGGTATTAAAGACGGAAAAAAATTAAAGGCTTGTATTCCTGGAGGAAGTTCTGTTCCTATTGTTCCAGCTAATCTATTGCTGAGAACAGTGAACGGAGAGCCAAGATATATGAACTATGAGTCATTGGCAGACGGTGGTTTTGCTACCGGAACAATGATGGGTTCAGGAGGTTTCATCGTTTTGGATGAAGACCAGTGTATTGTAGAACACACGATGACTTTAGCGAGATTCTACAATCACGAAAGCTGTGGACAATGTACTCCTTGCCGTGAAGGAACAGGATGGATGTACAAGATTTTGAAGAAAATCGAGAAAGGAGAAGGAAAGATGGAAGATATCGATCTACTTTGGGATATCCAGAGAAAAATCGAAGGAAACACGATTTGTCCGTTGGGTGATGCAGCAGCCTGGCCCGTTGCAGCAGCAATCCGTCACTTCAGAGATGAATTTGAGTGGCACGTGAAAAACCCAGAGTTATCTCAGACACAAAACTATGGATTGGCACATTATGCAGATCCTATTCCGGCTGTTGAAAAGAATGCATAGGTAAAATGAAAAAATTATTGGTTGTCGGCTTAATGATGTCGAATTTTGTATTTGCACAGAATAAGAAAACAGATACTGCAAATTATAACAGATCCGTTGAAGAGGATTTGTCATATTTAGTGAGTGAGAAAGAGCAGATTAAAGCTGAGAAAAAGGAAAAACCTTTACCATTAAGCAAAAAAGGTCAGGTTTTCGTATTTTATGGATGGAACAGAGCGGCTTATAGCAATTCTGACATTCATTTTACCGGAAACGGATACGATTTTCAATTGAATAACGTAACTGCACAAGACCGACCTACAAAATTTGGAATTGTTTATTTTGATCCAAGCTGGTTTACTGTAACACAGTATAATTTCAGAATAGGATATTTTATTAAAGACAATTTAGCATTGGTACTTGGGATAGACCATATGAAATATGTAATGGATCAGAACCAGACTGTAGGTTTCAAAGGTCATATTTCAGATCCAGAATATGCAGCAATGGTTCAAAACGGGCAGGTTAATCTTGCAGATGAGAAGTTCCTTACTTTTGAACATACAGACGGACTTAACTATGAAAACCTAGGTCTTGAGAAATACAAAAATCTTGTTCATAAGAAAAATATAGATTTAGTATGGTCTTATGGAGCCGGAATCGGGTTCATGTTTCCTAAAAGTAATGTAAAACTTTTTGGAAATGAAAGAAGTGACCGTTTTCACGTTGCAGGTATGGGAACCGATATCAGATCCAGTCTTAACTTAGTTTTCTGGAAAAACTGGATGCTGAGATTAGAAGGAAAAGCAGGATATATCAATATGTGGGACATCAAAACCACGTTGAATAATAAGCCGGACAAAGCACGCCAGGATTTTGTTTTCGGACAGGTTCTGGGAGGAATTGGATATACATTTAATACTAAGAAATATAAATAACAAAGCCTATTGCTTAACGCATAAAGCTTAAAGCATATCATATGAGCGAAGAAGTTAAAAAATTCAAAATAACTATAGACGGACAGACTACTGAAGTGATGCCTGGTACTTCCATTCTGGAAGCAGCAAGACAAATCGGCGGAAAATCTGTACCTCCCGCTATGTGCTACTACAGCAAATTAGAGACCAGTGGAGGGAGATGTAGAACATGTCTTGTAGAAGTTTCTAAAGGGTCTGAAGCAGATCCTCGTCCTATGCCGAAATTAGTAGCAAGCTGTAGAACTAACGTAATGGATGGGATGGAAGTAAAAAACCTTACTTCTGAGAAAGCTCAGGAAGGAAGAAAAGCGGTTACCGAATTCTTATTGGTGAATCACCCGCTGGACTGCCCTATCTGTGACCAGGCAGGAGAATGTCATCTTCAGGACTTAGGATATGAGCATGGTGTAGACAGTACAAGAACAGAATTCGAAAGAAATACTTACGAAGCTGATGATCTTGGACCGAACATCAAACTGAACATGAACCGTTGTATTCTTTGTGCAAGATGTGTATTGACAGCTAACCAGCTTACAGAAACAAGAGAACACGGTATTCTTTTCAGAGGAGATCACGCTGAAATTTCAACTTATTTAAATAAAGCTTTAGACAATGACTTCATCGGAAATGTTATCGACGTTTGTCCGGTAGGAGCATTAACAGACAGAACAGCTCGTTTTGCAAGCAGAGTATGGTTTACAAAACCAATGAACGCTTCTTGTAAATGTGATAAATGCTCAGGAAAAGCTGTAGTATGGATGAAAGGTGACGAAATCGTAAGAGTAACTGCAAGAAAAGACCAGTGGGGTGAAGTGGAAGAATTCATCTGCGATACATGCCGTTTTGAAAGAAAAGCATTATCAGACTGGAACATCGAAGGTCCTAGACACATCGACAGACACTCTGTAATTTCATTGAACCACTACGAAAAACCTAAGGATGAGCTAAGAGTTTTAGACAATCCTATGGCTAAAGAAATCAGTGAAAAAGACGAAAAATAATTAATAAGACATCAGATTTCAGATACCAGACTTCAGACAGCAAATTAAATCTGACATCTAGCATCTGACATCTTAATATCTAAATAAAAATGGATTTACTTACATTTAAACTTATACTTGTACTAGCACTTTTCCTGCTGTCACTTACGATCGCAGCCTACTCTACCTGGGCAGAAAGAAAAGTAGCCTCTATCATGCAGGATAGAATTGGTCCCAACAGAGCCGGGCCTTTCGGATTGCTGCAGCCTCTTGCTGATGGTGGAAAGTTTTTCTTCAAAGAAGACTTTACGCCGGCCAATGCAGAAAAATTCCTGTTCGTATTAGGGCCTGCTTTGGTAATGTTTATTTCATTGATTACAGGAGCTGTTATTCCTTGGGGTAAAAGTTTAAATATTGCAGGTACTTCTTTTGATCTTCAGGTTGCTAACATTGATGTTGGTGTACTTTTCATCATCGGAATGGCTTCAATCGGGGTTTACGGAATTATGATCGGAGGTTGGGCTTCGAACAACAAATATTCATTACTAGGTGCTATCCGTGCTTCTTCTCAAATGATTTCTTACGAATTGGCAATGGGATTAGCACTTCTTTCTATCATTATGATGACAGGAAGTTTAGATTTAAAAGAAATTACAGAAAGCCAGACTACTGGCAAATTATGGGGAGTTATTCCTTGGGTTTCCGGCCTAAACTGGAATATTTTCTACCAGCCGATCGCTTTCCTTGTTTTCTTTGTAGCAGCTTTAGCTGAAACCAACAGACATCCGTTCGATTTACCTGAGTGTGAATCTGAATTGGTAACAGGATATTCTACAGAATATTCTTCAATGAAACTAGGTTTATATATGTTCGGGGAATACGTGAACATGTTTATTTCCAATGCTTTCATGGTAGTTCTTTTCTTCGGAGGATACAACTATCCTGGTATTGAATGGGTAACTCAGAACTGGGGTGAGAACACTGCAGGAATCTTGAGTATCGTAGCATTCTTAACGAAGACTGTCATCGGAATTCTGATCTTCATGTGGATCAGATGGACGCTTCCAAGATTCAGATATGACCAGTTAATGCACTTAGGATGGAAAACATTAATTCCAATGGCATTGGTAAACCTATTAATTACAGGAGCTGTAATTTTAGCATTTGCAAACTAAGAAATTTGAAAATGAGCTGATTTGAAAATTTGATAATAAAATCAAAGCTTTATCTTTAGCCTATCATATTCAATCATCAATATTAAATAATTAAGATAACAGACAAGATTAGTCTAAAATCTGGTGTCTAACATCTAATATCTATAATTAAATGAAACTTACAAACAGATCAAAAGTTGTTTCCAATAAAGAAATGACCCTTGCTGAAAAAATCTACCTTCCTGCGATCTTTACAGGAATGGGGATTACATTTAAGCATGCTGTAAGAACCGTGATAAAAGGTGCTCCCGCAGTATATTCGTATCCGGAAGTACAGAAGCCAAGAACAACCATCTGGAGAGGCCAGCACGTTTTGAAAAGAGACGAAGAAGGCAGAGAAAGATGTACCGCTTGCGGACTTTGTGCGGTAGCTTGTCCTGCAGAAGCCATTACAATGACTGCTGCTGAAAGAACTAAAGAGGAAAAAGGTCTTTACAGAGAAGAAAAATATGCTTCAGTATATGAAATCAATATGCTGAGATGTATTTTCTGCGGTATGTGTGAAGAAGCTTGCCCTAAATCTGCCATCTATCTTACAGACAGACTGGTAGATGTAGAAACCAACAGAGGTTCTTTCATCTATGGAAAAGATAAATTAGTTGAAAAAATAAATGAAAGGATTGATATCACCACAAGACAATCCGAGAAACAAAAAAATGCGGTAAAATAATGGATCAGTTTTTATTTTTCTTGGTGGCGTTTTTAGCAGTGGCAAGTGCAGTGTATTTTGTGTTTGCAAGAAATCCTCTCTATGCTATTTTGTCATTGATTGTTACGATGTTTTCAATTGCCGGAATGTACGTTCTTTTAAATGCACAGTTCCTTGCAATTATCCAGATTATAGTGTACGCAGGTGCCATCATGGTACTTTTCCTTTACATCCTGATGATGCTTAACCTTAATAAAGGAGACGAAAGTAAGAAGAACAATACTTTAAAGTTTGTTGGAGTTTTTACAGCAGGTCTTCTTTTAGTAGGAGTACTGGGAGTTTTCAGAGGCGTACAGGACAAACACATTGTTGTTGAAAATGTAGACAGAGGTATCGGTCTTACTAAAAATCTGGGTAGACTTTTGTTTAATGAATATGTTTTACCGTTTGAGCTTGCTTCCATCCTAATTCTGGCAGGTATTGTAGGCGCGGTATTAATCGGTAAAAAAGATTTATAAAATTATGGGAGAAGTAAATACATTTATACAAAGCATCCCTTTGGACTACTTCATCATTCTTTCATCAGTATTGTTCTGTCTGGGAGTAATGGGAGTATTGCTTAGAAAAAATGCTATTGTGATTCTGGGCTGTGTAGAGCTTATGCTGAATTCTGTAAACCTTTTATTGGCAGCTTTTTCAGCGTATAAAGGCAACGGCGACGGACAACTTTTAGTTTTCTTCATTATGGTAGTGGCTGCTGCTGAAGTAGCAGTAGGTTTGGCAATTATTGCTATGCTGTATAGAAATACCCGTTCTGTAGATGTGAGTATATTTAATAAATTAAGAGGATAAGAATGGAGAATCTAGTATATGCAATAGTACTTTTACCACTTTTAGGGTTTCTTATTAACGGTTTATTCGGGAAAAATCTTCCAAAAATATTGGTTGGATCTTTGGCTACGGCAATGGTTTTCGGATCATTCTGTATCGCTGTAAGCCTTTTCATGAATTTTAATTCTGAAAGCCAGCCTGTAATCGTAAAAGCTTTTGAATGGTTTAGAGTAAATGGAGTTCAAATCAATTTTGGATTCCAGATTGATCAGCTTTCTTTAATGATGGTAATGATCATCACGGGTATCGGTTCACTGATCCACTTATACTCTATCGGATATATGAGTCATGACAAAGGATTCTATAAGTTCTTTACTTACCTGAATCTTTTCATCTTCTCTATGTTACTTTTAGTAATGGGAAGCAACTACCTTATCTTATTCATCGGATGGGAAGGTGTAGGTCTTTGTTCTTACCTGTTGATCGGATTCTGGTATACCAACGAAGAATATGGTAAAGCGGCAAGAAAAGCTTTCATCATGAACAGAATTGGTGACCTTGCGTTATTGATCGGTATCTTCATGATTGCTTCTCAGACCAATGCTGTAGATTATCTTTCTGTAGCAGAAAACGCTTCAAAATTTGAATTGGACGGAACAGTGATTATCTTTATCACAGCGAGTTTATTCATCGGTGCTACCGGTAAATCTGCTCAGGTTCCTTTATATACATGGTTACCGGATGCGATGGCCGGACCAACTCCTGTATCAGCCTTGATCCACGCAGCAACGATGGTAACTGCAGGGATCTATTTGGTAGTAAGATCAAACTTCTTATTTACTTTAGCCCCTACAGTACAGGGAGGAATTTTATTCATCGGATTCTTAACAGCTGCTTTGGCAGGATTCTATGCACTTCGTCAGAACGACATCAAAAAAGTATTAGCTTACTCTACCGTTTCACAGCTTGGATTTATGTTCATTGCTTTAGGTCTTGGAGCATATACTACAGCGATGTTCCACGTAATGACACACGCATTCTTTAAAGCTTTGTTATTCTTAGGTGCAGGTTCTGTGATCCACGCAATGAGCAACGAACAGGATATGCGTTTCATGGGAGGTCTTAAAAAATATATTCCTCTTACCCACGCTACATTCCTTATCGGGACATTAGCCATCTCAGGTTTCCCTTTATTATCAGGGATGATCTCTAAAGACGAAATTTTAGTAGCAGCTTTCGCTAAAAACCCTATTTACTGGGTAATCTTATTCGTATTAGCGGCAATGACTGCAACATATATGTTCAGACTATACTACCTGACATTCCACGGAGAATTCAGAGGTACTGAAGAGCAAAAACACCACTTACATGAAAGTCCGTCAAATATGACATTACCATTGATCGTATTGGCAATCCTTTCTGTAATCGGAGGTTTTATCAACCTGCCACACTTCATCGGTCACGGGCATTATGCCAAATTGATGGAATGGTTAAAGCCAGTTCTTACAGAACAAAGCTACAGCCAGATGGAAGCTACTCTTTCAGGAGTGCCTTTCAATACTGAAATGATCTTATTAGCAGCTACAGTGCTTATGTTCTTCTCTGTATGGTTCATCGTTAGAAATACTTATGTAAGTAAGAAAAAGATGGCTGTTGCAGAAGAAAACTACACCGGATGGGAAAAGCTTTCTGCTAAGAAATTATATGTTGACGAACTTTACAACGCATTGATTGTAAAAACTGTTGAAGGATTAGGACGCGGAGGAAAGATGTTTGATAAGGGTATCTTAGACCGTTTTGTAAACTTTGTAGGTGATGGTGCTGAAGACAGCGGAAAAGCTATGAAGCGTGTTCAAAACGGAAATGTAGAGACGTATATTCTTATCATGTCTTTAGCTGTGGGAATTATATTAATTGTTAACTTTTTATTACAATAATAATGTCTTGTTTATTATTAACATTATTACTATTACCTCTAGTAGGTTCGGGATTAGTTTTTGCATGGAAGAGTAATTCCAGCAAATATTTGGCACTGGGAATTGCATTGGTACAAATGCTTCTTACATTTTATATACTTTCGGATTTCGATTTTACTCCGACGGTAGATAGTGTATTGCAGCATGAGATCAATTATCCTTGGTCACAATTTATGAAGAGCTCTCTTCACTTCGGTATCGATGGGATGAGCATGCTTCTTTTGTTATTGACCAATATTCTGGCTCCAATCATTATTTTATCATCTTTCAACGAAAATGTAAACTATAGAAATACATTCTACGGACTGATTCTATTGATGCAGTTCGGCCTTGTAGGAGTGTTTACTTCTTTAGACGGATTGTTATTCTACATTTTCTGGGAAGTAACTTTGATTCCAATTTGGTTCATTGCCGGACTTTGGGGACAAGAGAATAAAAGGTTTGAATTCACTACGAAATTCTTTGTATATACATTCGTAGGATCATTATTTATGTTAGCCGGATTGATCTATGTGTACAACCACTCTGCATCATTCGCTTTAACAGATCTATATAATGCGCAACTGAACGAAGTACAGCAGACTGTGGTATTCTGGTTTATTTTCTTTGCTTTTGCAGTGAAATTACCGGTATTCCCTTTCCATACATGGCAGCCTGACACCTATACCTACTCTCCTACTCAGGGATCGATGTTATTATCAGGAATCATGCTTAAGATGGCAGTATACGGTGTAATGCGTTACTTATTACCAATCACTCCGCTTCCGATAGCAGGAATCTCAGGACAGATTGTGATCATCCTTGCGATTGTAGGAATTGTTCATGGTGCCCTGATCGCTATTATCCAGACGGATATGAAGAGAATCATTGCGTATTCATCTTTCTCTCACGTAGGATTAATGGTAGCTGGTATCTTTGCTTCAGCAGTAGTTACTTTAAGAGGAACTTTCAATGTTGAAGGTGCTGAAGGAGCTTTGGTACAGACTTTCGCTCACGGTATCAACGTAGTGGGATTATTCTACTGTTGTGATATTTTATACAAGAGATTTAAATCAAGAGACATCAGACAAATGGGTGGTTTAGCTAAAGTAGCTCCTAAGTTTGCTGTATTGTTTCTGATCATTATATTAGGTTCAATGGGAGTTCCATTAACGAATGGATTCATTGGAGAATTTATCTTGTTGAAATCTGTTTATGATTTTAACGGAACAGCAGCAGTAATTGCTGGTCTTACGGTAATTCTTTGTGCTGTGTATTTATTGAGATTCTACGGAAAAGCAATGTTTGGAGAAGGAGATGAAGCCGTTTTAAGTACAGCAAAAGATTTATCAGGAGTAGAGTTTTCTGTATTGGCAAGCTTAGCGGTTTTTGTGATTTTACTAGGTATTTTCCCACAACCGGTAATCGACATGGTGAGTAGTTCAGTGAAGTTTATCTACATGGCGATGGCTAACTAAAAAATTAAAAGATTTAAAAATTAAAAAATTAAGAGATTAGAGAGAATAAAGATAAAAGACGAAGAGAAAAGAGACAAGGCCTTTTGAACCTTGAACTCTAAACCTTGAATCTTGAACTTTAAACTTCAAATCTCGCATCTCAAATCTATATTATGAGTGTTTTAATTATTGTTTTCCTAACGGCAGTTATTGCGTTATTTTCAGGAGTTTTTGAACAAGGAAAATTCGCAAGATACATTGGGATTTTGGGATTAATCATCGCATTGTACGTAAGTTTTATGCCGGAATGTTCGTTCTTCGATCATTATAAGCATATGTATGAGTACAGTGGCAATACCGCATTATTCACTAAAATATCAATCGTAACAACATTATTATTATTCTTCCTGGGAGGTTTTGCATTCAGCAACCACAGAAGCCACCAGTCAGAATTATATGCATTGATGCTATTTGCATTATGTGGAGGAATCATCCTTTTCGGATATCAGAACTTAGTGACGATGTTCCTGGGAGTTGAGATTCTTTCTATTCCATTATATGTAATGGCTGGAGCTAATAAAACTGATCTTAGATCCAACGAAGCTTCTATTAAATATTTCTTAATGGGTGCCTTTGCAACAGGTTTCTTACTGTTCGGGATTGCATTCATCTACGGAAGTGCAGGAAGTTTTGATCTGTACAAGATTCATGATTTTGGAGTAGCTAATTCAGGGAATGTAATGTTCATCTTAGGAGTATTACTTATTCTTTGTGCATTGGCATTCAAAGTAGCTTTAGCACCTTTCCACATGTGGAGCCCTGATGTATATGCAGGTTCTCCTTCATTAATTACAGCTTTCATGGCGAGTGTGGTAAAAATCTCCGGATTCTTTGCGCTATTCAGATTGATGACTCTTGGTTTCACCGGAGTTACTCACGAATGGATCAACGTATTAGGCGTATTCTTAATCATTACTTTACTTTTGGCAAACGTTATGGGTCTTGCTCAAACGAACGCAAAAAGAATGTTGGCTTACTCTTCAGTTTCTCACGCAGGATATATCGGATTGGTATTCTTCGGAATGACCAGCCTTTCTACTTATAACCTTGCCTTTTATTTATTTGCTTATTCTTTATCTACAGTAGGAGTTTTCATGTGTCTGATCTGGGTAGAGAAGTTAAAGAGAGAAACCTCTTTCGGAGCATTCAAAGGATTGGCAAAAACTGAACCTTTATTAGCAACAGCAGCAGCAATCTCTATGCTTTCAATGGCAGGGGTTCCGTTAACAGCTGGTTTCATGGGGAAATTTGCTTTATTCTCCCAGGCTATGAACGGTGCAGCTTTCTTAGTATTGGTTGCAGTATTAGGTTCTGCCCTATCAATTGCTTACTATTTAAGACTGATTATCGCAATGTTCTTCTTTAAAGAATCTACATTCAAGTCATCAGAAAAAGTAACGCTTACTTACAATATCATTGCAGTAGTTGTTATCGCTTTGATTATCATCCTTGGAGTTTTCCCGGATTTGTTTGCAAGAATGTTCGGATTGTAAAATCTGAATTTTAAATACCAAAAGCACAACTTTTCAGTTGTGCTTTTTTATTATCTATAACTGGAATATAAAACGGAAACAGAAGAAAAAAGATATCTAAATTTACTAATCAGTAATCCAATAATCTGTCTTTACATAAAAGAGCAATGAATTATAAAATACTTTGCAAAATTTCCGAAGACACAAGTGAATAATATACAATAAAATAAATTTTTCACCCTGCCAATATTCTGCTTTTTTCATAACTTTACTTTAAATTTCAGCTTTTGGCTAATCTCTATAAAAAAGACTCTCCTTTTCAGGTTTATATATCATTCAAAAAATATTTGGATGTCCTGGAGCATATCCGATATAACGACAGACTGGAATACAGGGTGAACTACGCAGAGTCTTTGATTGAGAGTACCAGAAATTTTAAAGAGCTCAGAGAAGGCTTTCAGGATACTTCTCTTCTCGAAAAATATGAAGACCTCATCAGATTGCTTCTTGCTGACCTTTTCCCAACCGGACTCACTAAAAATGAAATAAAAGCAGCCAGTATTCCACTTTCCAACATCACGTTCAATTATACCGAAAGGTTTCAAGATATTCTGAAAGATGCAGGAAAAGATTTTGAAATAGAACTCAGAAATATATCAGATAATGAGTTTTATGTATTCTGCTGCTGTCTGATTCTTCAAAGTTATTTCAAAAAAGATATTAAAAGTACGATTCCGTTTTATTATGACATTCCCAACAAACAGGGAATAATGAAGCATTATAAGATTACGGTCAATTCAGACTTTACAGAAATCATTCCTACTGAAGATGCCAAAATCCCTTCCGATGACACGCTGGATATGCTGCTGGAAAATCTGGATGATTTTAAACTGTGGAAAAAATATTTCCCTTCACAGTCATGGATTTTGAAAGGATTCACTATCATTTCACTGGTAGACTGTACCTCTGAAGTAGCACTTTCTGATCTGAAATCAAGTATGATTGAAATTGATCCGGAAAATATGAATCCCAACGAAAATCTGACTGAAATTTTCAAATCCTATTTTGATGTTCCGGAACTCAGTTTTGGGCTGATGACTTTCAACAAAAAGGAACAGAAACTGGATAAACTTCCGATTTATGAAAGTCTTCTTACCAATCATATTCTTGATTTTTGGATCAATGCATTTGATGAAGAGACGCGTAAGAGTACATTCGATAATTTAAATCATAATTCAAAACCTGTTGTTGTTTCTAATGTAAACAACCTGGACGAGAATGTCAAGCTACTTCCTTCCTTTAATATTCTAAAGGATAATAATGTCAATAGTTTCATGGTAATTCCTATCATGAAAGACGGCGAACTCCTTGCCATCATGGAATTCACATCACCTATTGCAGGAAGTTTTAATGGTTTAAAACTTAAAAAACTTGAGTTCTTTACCGATATGGTTCTTTTCTCTCTGAACAGATTCTACTTTGAGAAAAACTACCAGATAGAAGCTATTATTCAGCGAGAATATACTACCATTCATGACAGTGTGGTATGGAAGTTCAGAAATGAAGCTGAGAAATATTTTACCGCATCACTCGGAAAGAAAATATATACTTTAAAGCAGATTGCATTCAAAAATCTTACTCCGCTGTTTGGTGTTTCAGATATCCGTTCTTCTTCTGAAAAACGTTTTAATCTGATGCTGCAGGATCTTAATCAACAGATTGAATGGCTGAATGAGATTTTGACACTCACCAATTCCGATTCAGAGAAATTTGTACTGGCTCTGGATGTTTTTGAAAACGAAATCAACAATGAGATCAAAGCGGATACGGAACAACGTTTTCAGAGATTATTAAGAGAAGAAATTCATCCTTTTTTACAGGGAAAACTGGAAGTAAGAACCTCCAGAGAAATAAAGGCAAAAATCAAAGATTATTTTTCACACATCTTTACCACTACGGATCTGTTTTATCACCACAGGAAAAACCTTGATGATTCTATCACGCTGGTCAACAGAAAGCTGGCAGACATGCTGGATGAAAGTCAGGTAAAAGCACAGGAAATTTTCCCACATTACTATGAAAGATTTAAGTCTGACGGTGTGGAACATAATCTGTACATTGGCTCTACCATTGCTCCTGAGCTGCACTATACCTCAAAAGTTGTTCACAAACTAAGATACTGGCAGCTGAAAACCATCTGTAAAATGGAACTTGAATTTCAGTCGTTCAAAAAATATCTTCCTGTACAGCTGGATATCGCTTCACTGATCTTTGTATATAATGAAAAAATAGACATCCGTTTCAGAATGGATGAAAAACGTTTTGATGTAGATGGCGCCTACAATTCCTATTACGAAATCATCAAAAAGCGCCTGGATAAAGCCCATGTGAAAGATTCTGCAGAACGTATCACTGCTCCCGGAAAGATCACCATTGTTTATTTCGGAATGGAAAACCAGAAAGAATATCTGGATTATATTTCCAAACTTCAGAAAAAAGGTGTCTTACAGCATGATATAGAGTTTTTAAAGGTAGAGGATCTCCAGGGAATCACAGGATTATTGGCGTTGAGAGTTTCTTTTACACCTCCGCAGGAATAGAAGATCATTTTTTATCCACAAAATAAATATCGGCTTCTTCAACTCTGCCTGTAGAATCCGGTTTAACAAAAATTTATGGTACAACAAATGACGCCATGATAAATCAATCACGAAAAATATCATGAGCGTTTATCATAGCTTTAGCTCTCTTTAAGAAAGCTTATCTGTACATTTTTTAATTAAAGACTAAGAAATGCTGCTCCAAAAGACAGAACAGAAATAATAATCCCTGCCATAAAGATCTTATAGGTAATCGATAAAAGCTTGTACTTCCTGTCCAGAACTTTCCCCAGATAATACAGATCTTTTACCATAGAATCGTAGATATAGTCTCTGTCTTTGATAAGGTCTTTCATTGCATTGTTATAATCATCAAACAACATCTGCTGAAAGTTTCCAAAGAACAAAAGATTTACTTTTCTGTTGGCAATATCCTGAGGAGTAAACGTTGTTTTGGTCACATTCGGTTTTGTAGATAAAATAGCAAATATGATTGTAAATACACTTGATAACAGCAAAATGAAACTCGGAAGAATCAGATGTGAATTCTTAGGAGCATCCAGCTTCGGAACCAGTACAGAAAGACAAACTGAAATAATAATCGCGTTTACTGATAAAAGGATATTGGCTTTACTATCTGCAATATCGCTAAGTCTCGTATGATTGTTAAGGGTTACTCTGAATAATGTATCTACACTTCTATCAGATTTTTCTTTTTCCTTTTTACCCTCTGAGCTTTCCTTTTTTACCTCTTTTTTCTCTTCTTCTTTTTCCAGCTTCTTTTCGATCTTTTTAATGTTTTTCTTTTTCAGGGGTTCCCAGTTTTCTTTAGCGTAGTCTGTATAAAAAGTATGTTTATTTTTCAGCATATCCAGGTTTCCGGCATTCCACTCTTCATTAGAAAAACATCTTACATTGGTCAGTTCCCATTCTTTTCTTAAAGCATCGGAAATATCATTATAATCGTGACCTGCAAAATGGCTGAAATCCGCATCTTTCACGATTTTTTCCAGCAAATTCTGAGGTTCGTAATGTATTTTCGTAGCCAGAATCAGTTTTTCAACATCCGCGATATAATTTTCCGGATAATTTTCCTGCTGTAAAAAGGCTTTCATCACCTCCACACTCCTCTCTTCATGGTTCAGCGCACATTCTATATACCCGGTATCATGAAACCATAATGCTACGAGTACTTTCTCCTGATCCTCTTCAGAAACAGGGGTGTTTTTCATGATTTCCTCAGCCTTATTGACCGTATAGGCAGTATGGATAAAATTATGATAAAAATATACTGAAGATAACTTATCTTTGAATAAGATTTCAACATAATTTTTAGCTTTTTGTAGAATGCTCATTCCTGAAATTTTGTTAATGTAAATTTATGAATTTATCCTTTAAAACTCATCTAAAAAATACTTCTATTGTTCTTCGAACTGTAATGTCCGCAGGAGCACTTTATTCCTGTGCTACATATAACGTACAAAAGGGCAAAAACTTATTTGAAGTAAAAGATTCTGAGATAAAATCTGAAAATGATTTTAAACTTTTTCTGATTGGAGATGCAGGAAATGCAGATGAACCTCAGGCACAAAAAACACTTAGTTTACTGAAAAGCAAACTGGATTCTGCAGACAGCAACTCTATGCTGATCTTTTTGGGAGATAATATCTACCCTAACGGCATGCCCAAAGAAACAGATAAAGAGTATGCCTCAGCTAAAGAAAAACTGGAGAATCAACTTGCCATCACCAAAAATTTCAAGGGTAAAACATTGGTAATTCCCGGAAATCACGACTGGTATAATGGCCTGGAAGGATTAAACACCCAGGAAGAGCTGGTAAAAAAATACCTCGACGACAAAAAAGCTTTTCTGCCTAAAAACGGATGCCCTATTGATGATATCAATGTCTCTAAAGATATTAAGCTTATTGCTATTGATACGGAATGGGTGATTGCAAACTGGGACAATTACCCCGGAATCAATAAAAACTGTAATATCAAAACCCGTGAGAATTTTTTTGATGAATTTAAAGATCTCATAATCAAAAATCAGGGTAAAAAAATCATTGTTGCGTTACACCATCCCATTATCAGCAGTGGAACCCATGCCGGCTTTAATTCTGCAAAGTCGCATCTTTTTCCTTTAAAAAGTAAGATCCCTGTTCCTGGTGTTGCAAGCTTAATCAATATTTTAAGAAGTTCCTCAGGAGCCAGTCCTGAAGATATCAATAACCAGCATTACGCGGATCTGGCCAACAGACTGAAAAGTATCGTTCAGGATAAGGAAAATATTATTTTTGTTTCCGGGCATGATCATAATCTTCAATATCATGAGGATGAAAACATAAGACAAATCATCAGTGGTGCCGGTTCTAAAACAGATCCCTCTACCATTATAGAAAAAACTGATTTTTCTTACGGAGGCAGCGGTTTTGCGGTTTTAAATTTCAGAAAAGACGAAAGTACGGACGTAGAATATTTTTCTACAAAAGATGCAAAGCTTCAAAAACTGACACATATCTCAGTAATTTCCAAGCCGGATGTATTTGTTAATAATTTTCCGAATTCTTTTCCACAGACATTTTCCTCAACCATCTACCCGGTACAGCTTACTCAAAAAGGGAAATTTTACCGCTGGCTTTGGGGAGATCACTACAGAAACTACTACGGAATTCCGATTGAAGCTCCAACGGCTAATCTTTCAGAATTAAACGGCGGATATACCCCTTTCAGAGAAGGTGGAGGAAACCAGTCCAACAGCTTACGACTGAAATCAGCAGACGGACAGGAATTTGTGATGCGTGGAGTGAAAAAAAGTGCTATCCGTTTTCTTAACAATATGGCTTTTACAAAAAGTACATTGGGTGAAGAGCTCACGGATACTTTCCCCGAAAAATTCTTGTTGGATTTTTATACTACCAATCATCCGTTTACTCCGTTTACGATCGGAAATATGTCAGAGAAACTGAATATTTTACATAGCAATCCAAAACTGTATTATATTCCTAAGCAACAAGCTTTGGGTAGATATAACGAGAATTACGGTGATGAAATGTATATGATTGAAGAACGTTTTTCTTCTGATCCTAAGACATTGGCTTATCTCGGCAATGCAAAAGATATTGTCTCTACGGATGATGTATTAAAGAACCTCAGCAAAAGCAATAAATATTCTGTTGACAGAGAATCTTACATCAGAGCAAGATTATTTGATATGCTTATCGGTGACTGGGACAGACACTCGGATCAGTGGAAATGGGCAGAATATGAAATGGATGACAAAATAGTGTATAAACCTATTCCTAAGGACAGAGATCAGGCATTCAGTAAATACGACGGAGCCGCATTTAAGCTTATTATGAATGTTCCGGCAATCCGCCATATGAAAACCTTTACAGAAGATATAAGCAGTGTCAAATGGCTTGCTATGGAACCTTACCCGATGGATCTTGTCTTTTTAAAAGGGGCTGATCAGACAGAATGGGAAGCACAGGCAAAATATATTCAGGAACACCTTACGGATGCGGATATTGATGATGCTTTCCATAATCTTCCGAAAGAGGTACAGGACGAAACTATTGCTGAAATTCAGAGAAAGCTTAAAGTAAGAAAAACAAAACTTCAAAGCTATGCCGCTCAGTACTATGATGTATTACAGAAAAAAGTACCTCTGGCAGGAACTGTGAATCCTGATAAGTTTGTCATCACCAAAAACGGGCATTCGGTACTTGTACAGCAATATAAACTGGGCAAGAATAAAGATCAAAATGAACTGGTTTTTGAAAAGACATACAATGATTCAAAAACAAAAGAACTTTGGATCTATGGATTGGAAGATGATGATATCTATGAAGTGACAGGAACCGGAAATCCTAAAATGAACATCAGACTGATTGGTGGATATAATCATGATACTTATAATGTTGCTGATGGGAGAAAAATAAAGATCTATGATTTTAAATCTCAAAAGAATACTTATAACGCCGGTAATGCAACCAAAAATATTACTGATGATTATGACATCAACAGCTATAATTACAAGCACCCGAAATACAATTCCGTTGCCGGATATCCAAATCTGGATTATAACCCGGATGATGGTGTCATTGTAGGGGTTCTGGCTAATTATACGGTTAATAATTTTATCCGTGATCCTTATACCCAAAGACACAGCTTAAAAGCTAATTTTTATACTGCCACTGCAGGATTCAGTCTTACATATAAAGGAGTATTTAAAAAGGCAATCTCAGGTTGGGATTTCAATCTGGATGCATTTTATACAACTCCAAGGTTTTCTCAAAACTTCTTTGGACTGTCTAATGAAAGTGAGTATGATAAGGAAGATACAGAAAGAGAATATAACAGAGCAAGAATTTCTAAATTCAACTTTGCTCCTTCCATTTCTCAGAAGAGCTGGATGAATCTGAGTCATCAGTTTCAATTGACTTTTGAAGATAATAAAGTACAGAGAAAAGCTGACCGCTTCATTAATCAGTCACCGGACGTAAGACCAGGTGTATTTAACAGCCAGCAGTTTGTAGGAGCCAATTATACATTTGGTTATAAAAATGCAGATAATACAGCTTTCCCTACTCTTGGGCTTGAGTTTATGCTTAATGCCGACTGGAAAGCAACTCTTTCTGACTTTAATAAAAATTTCCTGACTTTAAAAGGAAAGCTTGCCATTGATCACAGAATTGATAAAAAGGGAAAATTTGTTTTTGCCAATGCCAGTAATGTCATGTGGATGAATAACAATAATTTTGAATTCTATCAGGCAGCGACTATTGGAGGTAACAACGGAATGAGAGCCTTTAGAAACGAAAGGTTCTCAGGTAGATCTTATTTTACCAATAATTCTGAAATACGATGGGATTTCGGGAGAATAAGAAACAATATTGTTCCTGCGAATATGGGAATTCTTATCGGATATGATATTGGCCGTGTATGGAATGACAATGAAAATTCCAGAAAATGGCACCAATCTGCCGGAGCCGGTGTTTGGTTAAGTATTGTAGAAATGATGTCTGCGAGACTGAATTATTTCTATGGCTCAGATGGTGGAAGACTTTCTGCAGGGATAGGAATGAAGTTTTAAGTATTATAATTTTGAGACAGATACAAAATACTGTTTAACAAAACATTAGAATTAATTATTATTGAATATCTAAAAAAATTCAATTTTAATTAAATTTAATAATTCTAATTTTCAGCTTACATTTTTCATTAATAAAACAAATATGGCTTTTAAATAAAAGCCATATTTTTAGCTACATAGGTCAATGCAATACATAGCACTATATGTTTATCAATTCTTTAAAAAAAGGACATTTTAAAAACATTTTATATTTGTTGCAACAAAAAATCAACAGATGATGAAAAAAAAGCTATTGTATATGGCATTATTTGTTATGTTTATTCATATAAATGCACAGGTAGGTATTAAAACACCAACGCCACAACATACATTACACGTCAACGGTTCTCTACAGGTTGTTAAAGACCTGAATGTAGGTGGCGATGACAGAACAAAGGGAAATTCAGGAAACAAAGGTGAAGTCCTCATGTCAAACGGAGCCGGAAATACTCCGGTTTGGAAAACAATTGAATCTGAAAACTTCTTAAAAGTAGTGTATGTGGGAAATAAAACTGATATCAGCCCATCCAGTGGCAGCTATACAGGAACACACTCTACTCCGGTCAACACTCATGAAAGTTATTCACAAACCTATGTTTTTAATGTGAGTAATAAGATTGATACAGCTTATCTAACCTATAATTCAACAACAGGACTTTTTACAGTAGTAAAACCTGGGTTCTATAATATTGTTCCTTATGCAACCTATGACCTTAATTTAAATCCGTCAGGACAAACTGCAGGAACAGCCAATTCTTATATCCAGAAAGTATCGCCTACCCTTACAACACTTGCAGGAATATCCACCGGACATGGAGAACGTACTACAGGATTGAATCATAATCTTTCATCTATTAATTTTTTTAATACGGGAGAAACCTTCAGGATACGTTGCCGATATACTCAGGATTTCCGGTTGTCAAGTGGTAATATTCATATCTCATATCTTACTCCGTAGCCTATAAAACGTCAATCACTTCAATACATTCATATATTCAAAACCCCCACAGATTTCTCTGTAGGGGTTTATTTATCATTTATGTATTGGATAAAAGTTTAGTTTAACGAAAAAGTATACACATTTCCACCTTCATCCTTCCCTTTCTCATCTGCAATCATTAGTGTTTTATCATTAAGAAAAACAATAGCTTCCTTCTGCGAGTTATGATTCAATGAAATTTTCTGAATTTTAGCAGAACTGAAATCGTTGGCAGTAAAACCTGTAAGAACATGAACATTTTTATGCGTCAGCAATACAATTTTATCTTTCGTACTGTTGATGGTAGCTGAAGTAATAGCAGCATCATTATAACCACCCTGAAGTTTCAATGTTCCTATTAGCTTGGCTTCAAAATCACCCTCTTTATTAGGCACCTGAAATACCAGGAAAGTCCCGTCAAAACCTTTGCTTCTGTTTTTCGTGAATAAATAAAAATTTCCATCCATTTCTACAAAAGCTTCACAATCGTACAACAGGTTTGATTTTTTTGGTGGAAATTCCGTTTGACCCTGATAATGGAATTTTGTAGTCTGAACAACTTTTGTTGTTGTCTGCGTACTGCTGGTAAGATCAGTTTTTAAAATCGCAAGATCGGTACGGTTATTATCATTATTACCAAAATCTCCAATATAAATATTCCCCTGAGAATCTGATATGATATCTTCCCAATCAGTATTTTCAACATTTTCTACCGGTATTTTTGCCAGCATATCACCTTTATCACTCAAACCATATATTGCATTTTTATTCCCTCTGTCTTCTATTACCCAGATTGTTTTCTTATCTTTTGACAAAGTAATTCCGGAAACTTCCTTCAACTTTTTAGGCAGGGAAAACTGGACTTTCAATTCATCCTCATTAGACGAAGAATTCTGAGCTTTTGGATTGCAGCTCAATAAAAGCAAAGCAGGTAAAATAAGAAAACGTAACATATTTATTTTTTATTTTTTTAATTGAATGTAAGAAGCATTAATTGTTCCAATAAAGAGCTATGAAAGTTTTTTTGCCTTTTCCCAAAGAACATCCATTTCTTCCAGAGACATATCTGCCAATTTTAAATCCTGTTCCTCAGCAAGTCCTTCCATTTTTTGGAATCTTGAAATAAACTTAAGATTAGTTCTTTCTAAAGCCGAATCCGGATTAATACCTGAAATTCTTGCATAATTAATCAAAGAGAAAAACACATCACCCAGTTCCTGTTCTTTCTTATCAAGATCGGTTTCAGCATGAAACTCCTGAATCTCTTCATCTACTTTTTTCCAGGCATCTTCGGCATCATGAAATTCAAAACCGATTCCTTTTACCTTATCCTGTATTCTATAGGCTTTTACCAGACTCGGCAAGCTTTTCGGAACGCCTCCTAAAATGGATTTATTTCCTTCCTTTAATTTTAATTTTTCCCAGTTTTGCTTCACCTCTTCTTCATCTTTCACCTCAACATCTCCATAGATATGAGGATGGCGGAAGATCAGCTTTTCATTAAGGGAATTGATCACATCTGCGATATCAAAACTTTCTTTTTCCGAACCAATTTTAGCATAAAAAACCAAGTGAAGTAAAACATCACCCAGTTCTTTTTTTATCTCCTGCAGATCATTCTGTAAAATAGCATCGGAAAGCTCATAAGTTTCTTCAAGGGTAAGATGGCGAAGCGACTCTAAAGTCTGTTTCTGGTCCCACGGACATTTTTCACGAAGATCATCCATGATATCCAGTAATTTTCCAAAGGCTTCCAGTTTCTCCTGTTTCGTATTCATAAGTATTGGGAAATTCAATCTTATACAAATGTAAGGGATATTTTGGGTCTATGGTAGAGGTTAGCGTTGAAAGTTGAGAGTTTATAGATTTGGGTGCGAGGTATGGGATACGGGATTCGCGTTTAATGTTTAATGTTTAATGTTTAAAGATAAAGACGAAATTTGAACTCAGCAGAAAATTTCCCTAATCCCTGCTACCTATCATCTGCCACCTGCTAAAACCAAAAGCCTTGTCAGGAAATTCCCGACAAGGCTTTGTATTTTTAATTCAGAACTGAATTATCCTTGTTTTCTGTGCGTACTTTTCGGAGCTGATTTTGCAGCTGAAGTAGCTTTTACTTTTGGAGCAGCTGGTTTCTCTGCTTTTGGAGCTTTTTTAGCTTCTTTTTCAATGTTTAGTTCCTCTGCAGGCTCTCCATCCAAAGTTTCAGGTTCTGCCTTTACAAAACTTTCAGGAGTAATATATCCTGCTTTGTGAAGAACATTGTACCACTGAGCCAATTTCTTGATATCAGAAGAATATACTCTTTCTGTATCATAGTTAGGAAGAGATGCCAACATAAAATCTTTCAGATCTGCATCAGAAGATTTGTGAGAAATAGTTTCCTTATAGTCGTTGTTTTTAGCAATATTTTCAAATACTTCAAACAAAGGAACTTCTTTTTCAAATGTAAACATGGCAATATTATCCAACAAACTTACCTGGCTTGAGTTTCCAATACTTACTTTTTTCTTACTGGTAACATCTTCAATGATGAATCCGTTTCTTAATTGAGAAACTAATTTGTAAAGTCCTGGTTTTCCAGAAATTGAAATTATTTTTTCTAACAGCATAATTTTATTTTTTGTAAATTCTGCAATCAGCCTTAAGCTTTTTGCTTTATATTATTTCTTTTATCCTTGTTTAATTTATTTTGGAAATCTCATTTTGTAACCAATGTTTACGTCACCCTGAGAGATTTTTGTCAGCTTACCTTTTACCAGTTTCTTTTTCAGAGCACTCAGGTGGTCAGTAAACAGTACCCCTTCAATGTGGTCATATTCATGCTGAATTACGCGGGCTCTAATATCGGAAAAAGTTTCTGTATGTTTCACAAAATTTTCGTCATAATATTCAATAACGATTGTTCCTTTTCTTTTTACATCTTCTCTTACATCCGGAATAGAAAGACAGCCTTCATTGAACTTCCATTCTTCACCTGATTCCTCAAGAATCTGAGCATTGATGAAAACTTTTTTAAACTCTGCCAACTCATCCTTAATATCTTCATAATCCTCATCTTCTGCAAGAGGTG
Organism: Chryseobacterium sp. S90; assembly: GCF_047444895.1. NCBI lineage: Bacteria > Pseudomonadati > Bacteroidota > Flavobacteriia > Flavobacteriales > Weeksellaceae > Chryseobacterium > Chryseobacterium sp. S90. The sequence goes on from NZ_JBLGCX010000006.1 coordinate 341,333, forward strand.
TCACATCTATTACAAACAGACGGATATCCAAACCAATCTGTGGCGCAGCAAGACCTATGCCATTAGCGCTGTACATGGTTTCGAACATATTATCTATCAGTTCCTGTAATTCGGGATAATCTTTGTCTATATCTTTTCCCACTTTTCTCAAAACAGGATCCCCAAAAGCTCTTATCGGTAATATCATCTTAATCTTTGTTCTAAAAAATTCTGCAATATGATGGTTGCACTTACTTTATCTATTAATCCTTTCTCCTGCCTCTTTTTTTTGTTTTTTCCACTTTGGGAAATAAAAAATGAAGCCATTTTGGAAGTAAATCTTTCATCAAAACGATGAACCGCAATATCCGAAAATTCTTTTTTAAATTCTTCAATGAATTTTAAAATATCGGTTTCCACTTCCGAAACATTTCCCTTCAAATCTATGGGAAGCCCAATTACTACCTCATCTACTTTATTTTCATTGAAATATTTTTTCAAAAATTCCAGTAAAAAACGGTTCTCCACAGTCTCCAGCCCACTGGCTATAATCTGCATATCATCTGTTGCAGCGATACCACAACGAGCCTTTCCGTAGTCTATTGCAAGGATTTGTCCCATAAGTCTGCAAATTTAGTAAAATTTACTGATTTTATTCATAACGCAGTTTTTTTATATAAATCATGTTTTATTCCATTATTTTTTTTATAATTTTAATCTTCCAAAAAACAATTATATGAAGAAACTCATCCTCGTAAGACATGCAAAAAGCGACTGGCCGGAGGAAACGGAGGACTTTGACAGACCATTGGCAGACAAGGGTTTGACAGACGCTATGCACATGTCCAGATTCCTTAAAAGTAATAATATTTCCATCGATCACTTTGTATCAAGCCCTGCGGTGCGTGCACTGAATACGTGTAAAATTTTTAATCAGGCGTATCAGCTTAACTGTGCTACAGATGAAAAATTATATAATCCTTCGGAAAGAAGCTTTGAATCTGTAATTTATAACCTGGATGACAACTTGAATTCGGTTGCTTTTTTCTCTCATAATAATGGAATTTCCAATTTTGCCAATTCTATTTCTGAAGATATTTTTCATTTTCCCACATGCGGAGTCGCGGGTTTTGAAGTAGACTGTGAATCATGGTCCGAATTTGATGGTGCTAAAAAGAAATTACTATTCTTTTATGAACCGGGGAAAATATAACATTACTTTTCTCTTTTCTTATGCAGCCCTATTCATCCTTCTTTTTTCATGTCAGAAACAGAAGAAAACCTATTTTGAATCGATTGCGCTGAATGATATAAAGCTTTCTTCCCCCAAGCACGGAAGCTGGCGGTACAATCATGATGAAAAATTTCAGCAGTTTGAAGATTTTCAGCAATCAAAAAAGATAAAGCCCAAAACCGGAAAAAACATTATTTACCTCCAGCCGATCGGAAAATTTGATGAACTTCAGAAAAGACAAATAGTACTCACCAAAGAATATTTAAAAATATATTTCCAGCTGGAAACAAAGGTTCTTCCCGCTTTACCCAACACAATCTTTCCTGAAAAAATCAAAAGAATTTCAAAGGAAGGACAGGAGCAAATTCTGGCAAGTTATGTTCTGGACAGCATTCTGATCAAAAGAAAGCCTAAAGATGCTGTAGTATTGATGGGAATTACAGAAAAAGATCTTTTCCCTCAACCAGAATGGAACTACATTTTCGGATTGGCTTCTTATGAAGAAGGTGTAGGGGTAACATCTATATACAGATTTGCCAATGGTCATTTAACGGATTCCAATTTCAATGAGAGCTTTCTGAGATTAATAAAGATCAGTTCTCACGAGATCGGACATATGTTCGGAATCAGCCATTGTCTGAATGCCAACTGCGTGATGAATGGAACCAATTCACTTTCAGAAACAGATTATCACCTCGCAAGAGCATGTTCACTATGCCAGAGAAAGCTGAATGCCAGTATACATTATAATAATAAGAAAAGACTTCTTGAATTAAAAAATTTCTTTGAAAAACAGCATCTCAATACAGAGCTCTCTTTAGCAGAACAAGACCTAAACCAGCTGCAATAAACAATATTTCTTTTACCGACTACACATTCCCCTCCTCCGGAGGGGTGGCAAAAAATTTATTTTTTGACGGGGTGGTTAAGTTTCGGCTAAAGCCATTATCGTTGTAAAAATAAAAAAAACGGGCTAAAGCCCGTTCCTATTGAATATCAAAAGTCATTATTTGTAATTCTACGAGGAAGTAATTTTTTCATAGAAACAAAAAAGAACGGACCAATGCCCGTTCTTCAAAGAATATTTTTACGCTTCACTTTTTATTTCTTCTTCAAATCCAGATCATCAAAATCAAAACTGAAATCTGTTACATCGGAAATCGCCTTCAATTTTGCAGATTCTGCCTTTCCGTTTTCGTCATAGCTGAAAATAATATAGGCATCCGCGTCATAGCTTCTGTCATCCCATTTGATAATGAAAGAACTATTGGAATAAGGAAGTAATTCCCCTTTTAATCTTGGAGAGTTTTTGCATGAAATTCTGTAAGTATTTCCCTGCTGAGAAATTTCTACATCACCAAACCATGCATCATTATATGTTCCTGTAAACTGTTCTGCTTTTGGCTGAAGAGATTTTTCTTTTTTAAATGCTTCAGATTTTGCAAAAGCATCTTTCTTTTGTTTATTAAAATCTGCTTCCATTTTAGACATTCTGTCGCCATATGTTTTCAGCCAGTTTCTGTCTGCTACGCCAAGATAAGAATCCTTCACCGTATTGGTAATGGTATTGAAAGCAGCTCCAGACTGTTGGTTGGTCAATACGACAATTCCCAGCTTCATATCCGGAATTAAAGTAAACTGAGTAACCGTTCCAATTAATCCGCCTGTATGCTGCACCTGCTTATGTCCTTTAACATCGCTCAGGAACCAGCCTAAACCATATCCGTAGAAGCTTGTATCATATGGATTCTTTGCCGCTACTCTGTCTGGGATCTGAAGATTCCAAAGCTGTTGAACATTTTTATCTGAAACTAATTTTTTCCCGTCTTTAGTGGTGAAATTATTTAGCAGACATTCCGCCCATATTGTCATGTCTTTGATGTTACTCATAATTCCCCCTGCAGCATTGGCTGTTTCGTTCCAGTCGTGAGGAACAGCAATTGCTTTTCCGTCTACAGGAGCATGTGCATCAATTTTGTTAGCCGTTGCTTTTGCTCTGTTATAGCTTCCAAAGCTAGAAGTCATTCCTACAGGCTTCATGATTCTCTGTTCAATAAAGTCTGCCCAGCTTAATCCGGAAACTCTGTGAATCACTTCCCCGGCAACAATAAACATGATGTTATTGTAATCTAATTTTGTTCTGAAAGGATTTTCAGGTTTCAGATATCTCACATTATGAACAATGTCATTCACCGTTAAGTTACCCCCTTCCGGAAAAAACATAAGATCTCCCTGTCCAAGTCCTAATCCGGCTCTGTGAGTGATAAGATCTTTTATTGTTACATTTTGTGAAACATACGGATCGTACATTTGAAACTCAGGAATATATTTTGAAACTTTATCATCCCAGTTCAGTTTTCCTTCATCTGCTAAAATTGCTAACGCTGTACATGTGAAACCTTTAGAGTTGGAAGCAATCCCCACCAATGTATTATCATCCATAGGCTGCTTGGTTGTAAGAGAACGTACTCCAAAACCTTTGGAATAAATCATTTTCCCATCTTTTACAATTCCTACGGACATTCCCGGTACATCAAAAGTTTTCAGAGTATTTTGGATCAGTTCATCCAGCTTTTTTTCTTCAACCTGTGCATTGGCTAATCCTACGGTCAAAAGAAAAATGAAAAAAGAAAGTTTCTGTTTCATTGTTTATTTTAATTTTCCCAAATTTACTAAATATTAAGTGATGCTAATTTTAGCATGATTAAAAGTTTATTTATTTTACTGATAAACCCGTTGTATTCATGAAAAAGCCTATTTGTATCTGTATTTTCTCTCTTTTCGCTGCCAGTGGTATCAAAGCCCAGGACAGAACTGCCAATCCTTTACTTTTACAAACCTGGAATCTCAGTAAAATGGATACTTATATTTATACCTACGAAAAGAAGGATGGTTTTGAGGCAAGAAGAGAAGGAATCAGATTTCAGAAAAATGGGAAAATCACAGGAAACCTGATTAAATCTACATTAAGATATGATACTTTGGAAGAACCGGTTACTAAAAGTGAAAAACCAGACCGCTATATCGGGAACTGGAAAAAAGCTTCAGATTCTACAGTGACTTTAATATTTCCTTCCAATACGAATATGACCGGTACTTTTGTTATTTCAAAGCTTACAGAGAATCAACTGAAACTAAAAAAAGTTTTCAGTGCTGATATAGAAAAGAAGCTGGATTCTATCAGGAAAACAAAAAATATTACAGACTGATATTCTTAAATTATTCTCTGAAAGTAAACCGATCTGATAAGTTGATTAAAGCTTCTTATATTTGCAATCTCAAAAAAAATCAAAAATGGCAGTAAACAGATTATTGGCCTTCTTCTTACTGATGATAAGCTGTAATTTATATTTTTCCCAGAACGTTACCATCAAAGACGATAAAGTTTTATTGGATGGAAAGCAAATCCTGAAGACTGAAAAAATCAATGTAGCCCAGTATTCATTTTTCTCTATGAAGGATGATGAGGAAATTCTTCTTTACCGATATATGGACAATGAAACTCCAAGCTATGTAAGTGATGATTATTTTATCCTGAATTTTCTGCCTGAAAAAACAAAAGTAGAATCAACCGATATAGCCAAAATTGCCAATTTCATGAATTCTAAAAAAGGAATGGAAAAACTGGTAAAGTGGTTATTAAAAGAAAGAGTAATCAATCATGACGGAGAACTGAATCCTGACCGTGTAGTGATATTCAAAGATAAATACCACGAAAATATTACAGAAAGAACCCTTAGATAATGACAAAGATTCTTCTCCTTTCCGACTCTCATTCTTATATTGATGACCGGATCCTGGAATATGCTTCTCAGGCTGACGAAGTATGGCATTGTGGAGATTTTGGAAATCTTGACGTCATTGAACAACTGGAAAAGATAAAACCTCTGAAAGGAGTATATGGAAACATTGATGATGCTAAAATCCAGGCTGAGTTTCCGGAAGTCAACCGTTTCTTTTGTGAAAAGCTGGAGGTTTTGATGATTCACATTGGAGGCTATCCCGGAAAATATACTCCACTCGCTAAAAAAGAAATTACAGAAAAAGCTCCGAAATTGTTTATTTCAGGACACTCTCATATTTTGAAAGCAATGTATGACGAGAAAAATAATCTGCTGCATCTCAATCCCGGTGCCTGTGGAAGACAGGGCTGGCACAAAGTAAGAACAATGATGCGCTTTGTGGTAGATGGTGAGGAAATTAAAGATCTGGAGGTAATTGAACTGGGACCAAGAGTTTGATGAGTGAGAGCATGAGGATTTGAGTGTTGGAGGGTTTTAGAGTTTGGGAGTAAAGGAGTTTGCCTTCAATACGTTTTACTTTCTACCTTTGCACCAATAATGGGTTCAGACAAGTCTAAAAAATATGAAAATCGGCGATAAGGTTTCGGTAGTAGATGAAGATTTAAGCGGAGTAGTAACTTCCGTAAAGGGAAATATTGTCGTTTTTAAAGATGAATATGGCTTTACTCACCAATATGCAAAAGAAAAACTGGTTCCTAAGGATTCGGATCTTTATGAAAATATCAGAGTGGTAAGGAAAGCGGAGCCTAAAAAGATTATTTCTAAGAAACATCAGAAAAATCATTTGGTTTTAGACCTGCATTTTCATAATTTGGTGAAGAATCCCAATGACTATGACAGCTTTGAAAGATTATTTATTCAAAAGGAGAAACTCATTGAAGTGATTGAGTTTTGCAGGAAAAATAATCTGAAAAGACTGGAAATTGTTCATGGTATTGGTGATGGTACTCTGCAGAGGATGGTTCGGGATGTATTGGAAAGCCAGGTTAATATTGATTTTTATAATAAGGAAATACTTCACCATCAATCGGGTGCGGTAATGGTAGAATTTCACTAAATTTGCAGCAATTGAAATATGAACGTACTTAATTTACTTTTTACCAAAGACGGATTGATCTACCAGATTGTTAAGAACAAAAACATTCTGGAGGAAAAATCTTATTTCGTTACTGAAGAAACCCCGGCCAATCTTATTGAGCAAAAGCTGGATGAAGTTCTTATTAAGCAGCGCTATGATGAGATCCAGGTGATTTCAGCATTTAATCATTTTACCCTGATGCCTGAAGGTTTTTCTGAGCATGAAGCAGGATTTGATCTGATCGCCTTTAATGCACCTACCGATAGAGAGAAGGAAGAACTGATGCTTTCTATCAACAAAAAATTCAATATTCAGTTTTATTATACTTTCCCGAAGAACTATTATAAGAAAATAAAGGAGCTGGCAATACCGGTTCATTTTAATTTCTCCGGAGAAAAGTTTTTAAGTTCAATTAATAATAAAACCAACAAGGAAATTCACATCAATCTTTATCATAATCAATGTGAGTTCTTTGCGATTGACAATAAAAAAATCATCCTTTATAATAACCTTGATGTCAACTCAGAAGTAGATTTCCTTTACTTCATTATGTTTACATTGAGCAAGATAGGCTTTGGAATCAATGAAACCAGCTTTTATGCTTATGGAGAAACTACGGAAAATGAAACATTCATTTCCGAACTTCAGAAATTTGTTAAAAATCTGAAAATCGTTTTTGACAATATTCCAAACAAGAATTTTATACTTAATTAGGTTGAAGGCCGCAGGTAATAGGGATTAAATCCCGGATAATTACCCACCACCTATAATCTATTCTAAACCCTAAGAAAAATATGTTCAGAATAATATCAGGCAAATGGAAAGCTAAGAAAATTGCCGCCCCTAAAAACTTTGATGTAAGGCCTACCACCGATTTTGCGAAAGAGGCTTTATTCAGCATTCTGGAAAACAAATACGATATGCAATCGATCTCCGTGCTTGATCTTTTTGCAGGAATTGGCTCTATTACCTTTGAATTTGCTTCCAGAGGATGTCAGAATGTGACTTCTGTGGAAATGAATCCAAAGCATACCGCGTTTATCAACTCTACCGCTTCTGAGCTTGATATGGCACTTCAGATCAACGTGCAGAGAGGTGATGTATTTGACTGGCTTAAAAAATTCAGAAATAAAAAGTCATTTGAGATTGTTTTCTCTGATGCTCCTTTTGAAATGGAAGAGAAAAAGTATTACGAGCTGATCTCTCTGGTATTAAATAATAAATATCTGAAAGAAAACGGAGCTCTTATCGTGGAACACCAAAGCCGTATGAAGCTGGAACATCCTAACCTAATAGATACCCGAAAATACGGAAACGTGAGTTTCAGTTTTTTTGAACCAAATAAAGAAGATAATCAGGAACTTTAATTCCTGATTATTTTTTTTGAGATTACAGGTGCTTCTTTACCCCATTTTGTTATCGCTTCCAAAACAGGCAATAAAGTTCTTCCAAAGTCTGTCAATTCATATTCAACCACTAAGGGAGGTTTTTCCGTAAAAACTTTTCGATTAACGATTCCATCTTCTTCCAGCTGTTTTAGCTGCAAGCTTAATGTTCTTTCTGTAATAGTAGGAATTGATTTTCTTAATTCATTATATCTTTTAGCTCCATCAATAAGGTGGTGCAAAATAACTGCTTTCCATTTACCGCCTATAAATTTCATAGTAACGCTGGTACAGCAGGGATAAGATTTATTATCTATTGTATACATTTTTATACTATCATTTTTTACCGTTATTGCAAAGTTAGGAAACTTAAATTAATTTTGTAACTATAAAAATGATAGTATAAAATTATGAACTTTTTAAACAAAATGAAAAACAGGTATACTGTAAAAAAGTATAACCCACAGGGAAAAATCAGTGAAGAACAGATTGAAGAACTTAAAGAGATCCTGAATCTGAGTCCATCATCCATCAACAGCCAGCCATGGAACTTTATCTTTGTTAATGATCCGGAACTGAAAAAACAATTGGGTGACAAATCTTATTTTAATAAAGCAAAAGTTTTGGACAGCAGCCATGTCATTGTCTTTCAGGTGATCAAAAACATAGAAAACTTTGAGAAGCAGATTGAAGAAAACCTTCCAGAAGGATCTGTCAATTATTATCGGACTATGGTAAAACCTAAAGGAGAAACTGAAATAAAATCATGGCTTGGACATCAGGTTTACTTATCATTAGGTGTACTGCTTTCTGCCTGTGCAGCTATGGGAATAGATTCCACTCCGATGGAAGGAATTGAACCTGAAGGATATGATGCTGTTCTGAATAATGAAAAATATGAGACCTTATTTGCAGTAGCAATCGGGGAAAGAGATGAAGCAGATACGAATCAGCCGAAATTTAATCCAAAGACGAGACTGAAAGCTGAAAAAGTAATTGTGGAAGCGTAATTTAAACACGAATTTCACCAATTATTTCACAAAAAACACAAATGAAAGTGAATATTATTTCCCACGAATTTCACAGAGGACACAGATTTCTAGGTACACCTTAATTCTAAAAGCGTTATCATCTGTGGGATTTGTGAAATCCGTGGGAACTCAATGAAGCATAAAACTTTATCAAAAATAAATCTTTGTGCCTTAAAAACATGATTTTGTAACGACAACATGTAACAAATAAAAAAGTCTGCTTCACTATGAGGCAGACTTTTTATTTATAATACTTTTAATTCTAAATCAATTGTTTTTCCGAAGAACTTCTTAGAGATCTTTTCAAAATTCTTGGTAAGATCAGAAAGGTAGAAATGATAATTCGGTTTGGGATTGTTATCATTTAAAAGGTTGTACTTATCCAGAATAATCTTCAGATGGTTGGCTACAATATTCGGAGAGTCAATGACACGAACTCTGTTTCCGTAATACTGCTTGATTTCATCTATTAAAAGAGGATAATGGGTACAGCCCAAAATGAGAGTTTCGATATTCTTTAATTTACTATTACTTAAATAATTATAAATAATGGCATGGGTAATCGGATGGTTTTTAAATCCTTCTTCAATGGCAGGAACCAGCAATGGCGTTGCCAATTCATCCACTTTGATCCATTTATTATGCTTTCGGATACTCTTTTTATAGAGCCCGGAATTTACAGTAGCTTTGGTCGCAATAACTCCTACATTATTGTGGATTTCATAAGATACTTTTTCAGCTACAGGATTAATAACGTCTATGACCGGAACTTTTCCTGCAACAGACTGCATCACTTCGTTCAAAGCATTAGCTGTTGCCGTATTACAGGCAATTACAATCGCTTTACAATTCTGCTCAAGCAGAAAATTGGTGATCTTTGTAGAATATTCAATGATGGCTTCCTTGGACTTTTCTCCGTAAGGAAGATGTTTTGTATCCCCAAAGTAAATAAGATCTTCGTGAGGAAGAAGTCTTTTAATTTCTTTGGCAACGGTAAGGCCTCCCACCCCACTGTCGAAAATTCCGATAGGCTGGCTTGGTGAAAGATGTGAATAATCTTGTTTTTTAGTTTTCAAATGAACTGAAATTTTATACAAAAATAGTGAATTTTATGGCATATCTATATACATGCAAACATTATACGATAAACAAATCTGAAGCAATTCCGTCTGCCATAAACCAATGCTTTTCAGGAATTTTTAAATGGTCATTTTCAATGATTAAAATACCTTCTTCCAGCTTTGTTTTGATTTCTGTCTGAAAATGTTCCAGTAATCTATCCGAAAATTTATTTTTTAAGCTCATAAGATCCACGCCCCATATGGTACGCAAGCCAATCATTATCATTTCATTGAACTGATCTTCCTTAGAAAGAATTTCTTCTTCTTTGGCCAGCAATTTATCATTAAGCTTTTTAATGTATTGCTGATTATTAGCCACATTCCAGCTTCTGACATCAAAGCCGTTATAAGAATGTGCTGAAGGTCCTATTCCCAGATATTCCTGGTATTTCCAATAGGAAGAATTATGGCGGGAGTAGAATCCCGGTTTGGCAAAATTGGAAACTTCATAATGTTCAAAGCCATTATCTTTTAAAAAGTCAGACAGGTAATAGAATTCTCTGTTCTGTTCTTCTTCTTTCGGACTTTTCACTTTTCCTTTTGAAATCCAGTTTTCCAAAGCTGTTTTGGGTTCTACAGTCAGAGCATAGGATGAAATATGAGGAACTTCCAATGCTATTGTTTTATTCAGGTTTTCTTTCCAGATCTCAAGATTAGAGGTTGGTGCCCCATAGATCAGATCAATACTAAGATTTTCAAAACCAAAATCCTGTGCCCGTTTGATAGAACCTTCTGCTTCGGAAGCAGTGTGGGCTCTGTTCATTAATTTTAAATCTTCTTCAAAAAAACTTTGGGTGCCAATAGACAGTCTGTTCACTGGTGTTCCGGCTAGCTGCTTTAAAAAACTTTTGTCCAGGTCATCCGGATTAGCTTCAAGTGTGATTTCAATATCTTTTTCAAAACTGAAGTACCGTAATGTTTCATCAATTAAGGAATTGATTTCATCCACAGAAAGAATAGAAGGTGTTCCTCCTCCAAAATACAGGGATTTCAGAGTTCTGTTCTGTAATTCATCTTTTCTGAGCAACAGTTCAGTTTTCATTGCACGAAGCATCTCATCCTTGAAATTCAGGGATGTTGAAAAATGAAAGTTACAATAACTGCATTTTTGTTTACAGAACGGAATGTGAATATATATCATAAAAAAAGCTCTGAAATTTTTCAGAGCTCAAATTTATTTAAATTAAATTAATTAGTATCTAAATCCTCTAGCATTAATAAAGTTGTCAAAGTTATAACCAAGACCAATCATGAAGCTGTTTCCACCATAGCTCTGGATATCAGATATTCCAAGGTTATAAGTTGCTCCGATCATGAATTTGTTGAATCTCACTTTTACAATTGGAGAGATACTCAGGTTCTGATTATCAAATCTGTTCTGAACCGTTCTGTAGCTTACCCCGAAAGAGAATGCATTGATATCGTTAGAGAAAGTCGCCATTAAGTTCCAGTCGATCATTCTCGTTGAGTTTGTATTAAGATTAATCAATGCTGAAGGTGCAATTGTAATATTATCAGCAATGTTCCAGTTATATCCTAAGTTTAAGAAGAATTTAATTGGAGAAGGCTCGTAGTTGTTTACGATAGAAGCATCATTACTTAATGCGATATCATTTACGGAAACACCCCCGAATAACCCTCTATAAGTAGCAGCCAAACCGAAGTTAGCATACACCATGAAGATGTTACTTTCTTCACCTCTCAATAACGGGTCACCTCCTTCTTCAGTATTAATTTTAGAATAATCAAAGTTCATGTTATAGAAGTTAACACTTGTACCGAAAGAGAACTGGTCTTTTCTATCTCCTTCACTACTTAGAGGAATAAAATATGAAGCACCAGCCGTGATACCGCCCGCAGAGATAGGTCCGTTACTGTCTCTGAACACGGAAATACCAGCACCTACTCTATCAAAGATATTCGCATTAATCCCGATTGACTGAACATTCGGAGAATTGTTGAACTTTGAAAATTGTTGTTGATAATTGGCGTTGAGCTGTACGTAATCTGTTTTTCCGTATTGAGCTGGGTTGAACAGGAACTCACCATCCAAAAGATATTGCTGATAGTATGGTAGTGATTCTTGTGCTTTGTATGCATTTGACAAAAGAGCTAAACATACGATAGCATATAGTTTTCTCATAACAAATCTTGATTTCAATTCAACAAATATAAAAAAATTCTCAATATATTTTTAGTTTTCTAAATAATTTCTCCATTTTTTTACGGCATCCGCCATATCTTTGGGCATTGGGCTCTCAAAATATAATTCCTTTTTTGTCGTTGGGTGTATAAATCCGAGGGTATGGGCATGAAGGGCATGTCTTGGTAAAATTTCGAAAACATTTTTAATAAATTGTTTGTATTTCGGAAGATTTACCCCTCTTAAAGGAGTATGTCCCTCATATCTTTCATCATTAAACAAAGTGTGGCCGATATGTCTGAAATGCGCCCTGATCTGATGGGTTCTTCCCGTCTCAAGTTTACATTCTACCCATGTCATATATTTGAATCTTTCTAAGACTTTATAATGGGTTACTGCATGTTTTCCCTGGCTGCCGTCTTCATAAACAGACATCTGCATTCTGTTTTTAGGATGTCTTCCGATATGACCTCTGATTGTACCTTCATCTTCTTGAGGGTTCCCCCATACAAAAGCCCAGTACAGCCTCTTGGTTGTTCTGTTGAAGAATTGTTTCGCCAGAAAGCTTAATGCATATTCATTTTTGGCGATCACCAATAGGCCGGATGTATCTTTATCAATCCTGTGAACAAGCCCTACCCTGTCAAGATCAGACTTTGCTCCATTCTTTTCAAAATGGAAAGCCAATGCATTCACCAATGTACCGTCCCAGTTCCCGAATCCCGGGTGTACTACCATTCCGGCTTCCTTATCTACCACTACAAGGTCATCATCTTCATAAATGATATTTACAGGGATATCCTGCGGAATAATGACATTCTCTCTTGGAGGATGGGTAAGCAGTACCGAAATCTGATCTCCCGGCTTCACACGATAATTTTGCTTTACCGGAGTTCCGTTAACTACAACGTTTCCGGCTCTGCAGGTCTGTGAAATTTTATTCCTTGAAGAATTCTGTCTGTAGATCAAAAGGAACTTATCAATTCTTAATGGCTCCTGTTTACTGTCAACAGTGATATTAAGATGTTCATACAATCCCTTATTTTCCTCGTCAATATCGATGTTTTCAATACTGTTGGAATCTAATAATTCTTCATCTAAAAAATCTTCGTTATCTTCTGACATTGTTTTATATTTTTTACACAAAAGGCCTCAACATTTTGCAGTTGAAGCCTGTATTTTTGATATTAATCTGATCTTATTCTACGACTACCTTCTTAGCTTTTGGCTTTTGAGCAGGTTGTTGTGTCGTTGTTGAAGCAGCTGGTTTAGCTGTAGCAGGAGCAGCATTAGAAGTTTTAGGCTTATCTGTTGCTGAAGCTGCAGGTTTAGAAGTCGTTGTCTGAGTCTTAGGGGTCTCAGTTTTTGGCACTTCAGGCTTTGGAGTTTCTCTTCTAGGTACCGGAGCAGGTACTACAGGAGCGCTATAACTTGGTTCGTTATGCTGTACTTCTTCATATCGTACCGGAGGGAGTGAAGTATCTACTTTCATACGGTAGATAGAATTCAGCTGCTCTATTTTCGCTCTTAGCTCTGCCGGAGTTTTCTTACTGGCCCAAAGGTCAATCTGCATTCCCTGATCACGAACATCTCCAGAAGCAGGATCCTGATAATAAATAATATCGGATTCGTCTTTGCTTCCATCTTCATGTTCTACCAACCCAACTTCAAACATACTTTTGGTAATAACAGCTCTTGCTTCTTTTACCGTAAGCCCTACTACATTTGGAATCGAAATATTTCTCATAGGACCAGATCCTACAACTACATCGATTACTGAGAATCTAGGTAGACGAGCTCCCGGATTTACTGCATTTCCTTTATATAAAATTCTTAAAAGGGCATCCTTCTGAATACTCGGTTCATAAATAGTATCTCCAATTTTAAGACCCACCTGATCCAGTCTCTGGAATGCCAGTCCTGAATATTTATTGATAACATCCGGAACGGCAATTGGTGCCCATGTTCTCGGGTTTACTGTAAGGTGTACTGTTCTTCCGTCCTTTACACGGGAACCCGGTGCAGGATAAACCTGAAGAACCTGAAATGGTCTGAACTTAGGATTATAGTTGGCACTGTCTACTTCATATTCCAGTCCTGTATCATCTAAAATTTTAACAGCGTCATGTATAGATTTATTAACAATATTAGGAACAGGTATTTCCTGACCATGATTTGTATGGTGTTCCAACCAGCGAAATGTGAGCCATACCAACCCTGCAAAAACACCGATGGCTATTACTAAATTCAGTAAAACTTTCCAATTGAAAAGTGATTTAAGCATACTTAAAAATACTTTAATTATAACCGCAAATATAGCTAATAATTTTAGAATGGTCTTTTTATTTAACACAATTCATTTTTGATCTTAAAATTTGCTGATTTCCCATATTGCATTACATAAAATGTTTAAATTTGCCTTAATTGATACTATATGGTTATGAACAAAAAAAGTGTTGCCGTAGTAATGGGAGGCTATTCTGATGAATATGTCGTTTCCTTAAAAAGCGGACAATTGATTTATGATTCTTTAGACAGAAATCTCTATGATGTATATAAAGTAGTAGTCCTTAAAGATGAGTGGTATTTTTTAGGGGAAAATGATAAAAAATACGAGATCAACAGAGGTGATTTTTCTGTAACTTTAGATAATGGAGAAACCTTAAAATTTGACGCCTGCTTCAATATTATCCATGGAACTCCGGGAGAAAACGGAATTCTTCAGGCATACTGGGATGCAATAGGTCAAAAATATACAGGATGTGATTTTTACCAGAGCGCTCTTACATTCAATAAGAAAGATACTCTTGCCGTACTATCAAAATATGGGATTCCTTCCGCAAAAAGCATCTATTTAAGAAAAGGCGAAGACATCAATGTAGATGAGATTGTATCAGAATTAAATCTTCCGCTATTTGTAAAACCCAACCAATCCGGATCTTCTCTGGGAATCTCTAAAGTAAAAGAAAAATCTGAACTGATTGCCGCTACTGAAATTGCATTCAAAGAAGATAATGAAATCCTGATTGAAAGTTTCTTAGATGGAATGGAAGTTTCTGTGGGAGTTATCGATTTTAAAGGAGAAACCATCGTTCTGGGAATTACAGAAATTGTTCCTACCAATGAGTTTTTTGATTATGAAGCAAAATATGAAGGGGCTTCTGAAGAAATTACGCCAGCAAGAATTGATGAAGCAACTACAAAAAGAGTGGAAGAAATCGCTAAAAGAGCGTACAATTCACTAGGAATGAGTGGCTTTTCAAGAAGTGAATTCATTCTGATGGACGGAATTCCCTATATGCTTGAAATGAATACCAATCCGGGATTCTCTCCTGCAAGTATTCTTCCACAACAGGCAAGACACTATGGAATTTCCATTATGGATCTTTGTGGAAATGAGGTTGAAAAAGCTTTAAATAAATAATATAGAAGTTAGAAATATCTGTTAGAAATTGATTCAAAATTGATAATAGATAATTCACTAACCAAAATCATAACTCGTACAACATGAAAATTGCTGTTTTCCCTGGGTCATTTGACCCGATTACACTAGGACATTACGACATTATAGAAAGAGCGGCACCGCTATTTGATAAGTTAATCATCGCTATCGGACAGAATTCTCAGAAGAAATACATGTTCCCTTTGGAGAAAAGAATGGAATTTATCCAGAATTCCGTAGCAGAATTTCCCAATGTGGAAGTAGATTCGTTTGAAGGCTTAACAGTAGACTACTGTTTTGAAAAAAACGCTCAATACATTATCAGAGGATTAAGAAATCCGGCCGATTTTGAATTTGAAAAAGCAATTGCCCACACCAACAGAACGTTAGCCCACAAAAAACTGGAAACCGTATTCTTACTGACCTCTTCTGGAAAATCTTTCATCAGCAGCAGCATCGTAAGGGAAATCATCACCCACGGCGGCGAATATGAACTGATGGTTCCTGATTCGGTGAGAGTCGAGAGATAGACAAAACAATATTTGATAAGCGATAAATGATAATTGATACAATGGCCAAGAATTTGCTTAAGCAAAAAATCATTCATCAATTATCATTTACCATTTATAACAGATATGCACGAACAGTTCAATTTTGCCATAGAAGTCCTGGGGACCATTGCCTTTTCCATGTCGGGAAGTTTTGCGGCTATGCAGAAACGGCTTGATCCGTTCGGAGTGCTTATTATTGCATTTGTAACCTCTGTGGGAGGCGGAACTGTAAGAGACCTGCTGCTTGATATTCCCGTATTCTGGATGCATGATATTCTGATGTGTACCCTGATTCTGGTGACCAGTATTTTTTCAATGATATTCAAATCTCTTGAGAAGAACTTTAAAGTAACTTTATTTATCTTCGACAGCTTTGGTCTTGGATTATTTACCATTATCGGAGTTCAGAAAGGCTTAAATGCAGGTATACATCCTATGATCTGTATTGCATTGGGAACCATAACCGGCTGTTTCGGAGGAATTATCCGGGATATATTGCTCAATAGAATTCCTTTGATTTTCAGAAAGGAAATTTATGCCACAGCATGTATCGTGGGAGGAGCAGTATTCTTATTGATGACAAAATACTCTCTTCTTTCCTACACATTTGTACAGATTCTTACCATCCTTCTTATTGTTGCTATACGAACGCTTGCTGTAAAATACCATTGGCAGATGCCTAAATTTTATGGGTATGATCATAATAATTCGGAAATGTAACTTAATAAAAGTTTTTCCCAAAAAGACATTTTTTAAATCCCAACACATTCAATAATAAAAAACAAAAAGTCCTGAAAAATCAGGACTTTTATATTGTATGTATATGTTGATTAGAAGAATTTTCCTCTATTTCTCATATTAGGATTGTGCATATGCTTCTGCATGGTCGGCATTTTCAACTGATCTTTCATCATTTTGATTTGATCCGTCATCATTCCTGCGCTGTCTAATCTTTTCGCTTCTTCCAGTAATTTCTGCCCTTCCTGTTTTCTTCCTTTAGAAATAGCCGCTGCTGCAAGATTTAAAGTAGCCATCGCTCTGTCATGTTTCATATTCAAACCATATTCCAAAGCTTTCTTCATGAAAGGTTCTACTTTTGCAGGATGGTCCTGAGCTTGTGTCAACCCTAATAAATAGTGAAAATATCCATATTGAGTTTTATGAAGCTGTCCTTTATAGTCAGTTATTTTTGACAACCATTCGCCGGCTTTTTCCATATTCTGTTTTCTCAGTTGCCAGAATGCCAACAGGATATATTCATTTTTAAAGAATAGTAAGATCGGGGATGAAGCTAAAAGAAAAACAACAATACCCCATCCAAGATTTCTTGTGAAAATCATCAGATAAAGTCCTGCAAGGATAAGAACTGCTGCTATTGCAATTTTTATGTATTTATTCATTATTAAATTTTAGAAGTGCAAAGATAATAAATTTAAGGCTTAAAGTTCAAAAAGTCAATTGTGAATGGTCAATTCGCTGCGCTTGTTAGTTTTGTACCTGTAAGAAATCACGATTCACTTTGCGAAGCAAAAATTCACTATTGATCTCTATGCTTCTTTTTTTATTTTTTCAAACGTCTGGAAACAGAAATCATACCCATTCTTTTCATCTTTCTCGTGGCAGATTTCGTTTGTTTTTTTCCAGATTTTCGGATCTATTTTCGGAAAGAATGTATCAGCTTCAAGGTCTGCCTTCACCAAAGTAACTTCAAGCTTATCTACAACCTCCATAGTCTGTTCGTAGATATTTCCTCCGCCGATAACGAAAACTTCTTCATCTATCTTTTTAGCAAACTTCAATGCTTCCTTGATACTTCCTACAATAAGGATTCCTTCTTCAAACCAGTCTTTCTTTCTTGACACAACAATATTGGTACGGTTCGGAAGAGGTTTCCCAATACTTTCATATGTTTTTCTTCCCATGATAATCGGATGCCCTGAAGTAATATCTTTAAAATGTTTTAAATCTTTAGGAAGATGCCAAAGCAACTGATTATCAAAACCAATCTCATTTTTCTCTCCCATTGCCACCACTATTGTTGTCATTCAAATAATTTTTTACAAAATTAGCACATAATTTGTATATTTGGTTAGCACAAAAAATTTAAAAAAATAAACTATGAAAAATAAAGGATGTTTGGGCGCCGGAACAATTGGTATTGCCCTGCTTATCATTGTTGCTGTTCTATTCTTCTGGGGAAAAAGCGGATATAATAATTTCGTAACCAAAGAACAGACGGTCAACACAAAATGGTCAAACGTAGAAACGGTGTATCAGAAAAGAGCGAACCTTATTCCTAACCTGGAAAGAACTGTAAAATCGTATTCAAAATTTGAGCAGGAAACTTTAACGAAGGTTGTAGAAGCACGTTCTAAAGCTACTTCTATCAATATCGATCCTACGAATATGACGGACGCTGATATTGCTAAATTCCAGGCAGCACAGGGTGAACTATCCGGAGCATTGAGCCGATTGATGGCTGTAGTGGAGTCTTATCCAAACTTAAAAGCAGACCAGCAGTATATCAACTTCCAGAGAGAATATACCGCTATCGAAAACAGCATCAGAACAGAAACTGTTTATTACAACGAAGCTGCACAAGATTACAACACTTCTATCAAGACTTTCCCGAATAATATTCTGGCGAATTTCACCAACTTTAAAGAAAAGCCTTATTTCAAAGCTGAGGCAGGTGCTGAAAAAGCCCCTGAAGCATTCAAATAATAATGGGTAATTTCCTTACAAATCAACAGATCGCTTCCCTTGTGGAAGCGATTCAGTCTGCGGAAGATCATTCTACGGGAGAGATCAGGGTACATATTGATTCCAATACGGATAGCCGTGATGCAAAGACAGCATTTGAGGTTTTCAAAAAGCTCAATATGGACAAAACCGCTGAAAGGAATGCTGTTCTTTTCCATGTTAATTTTGAACAAAAATATCTGACTATCATTGGAGATATCGGAATCCATGAAAAGGTAAAACAGATTTACTGGGATCATCTTCATGACTATATTACTGCTGAATTTGCCAAAGGACATTATTACCAGGCTCTGAAAAGTGCCATCCTGGAAACAGGACTTGAACTCAAAAAACATTTTCCTGTAGAAGGAGAAAATCCAAACCAACTCTCAAATGAAATTACGTTCTCTTAAAATAGTATTTTCATTTTTATTGCTTTGCTTTTACACTTTTGTATCAGCACAATATACTATTCCTGAAAAACCGGCCGTTCTTTATCCTGTTTTTGATGAAGCCAATCTGCTTTCTCAGCAGGAAAAAGATGCCCTGAATAGTAAACTGATCAAATTTGCAGATACTACCTCAACGGAAATTGAAGTAGTGATTATCCGTTCTACCAAAGGAGAGGATGCCAACTTTCTGGCGACCATGTTCGGGCAAAAATGGAAAATCGGAAAAAAAGGAGTAGATAACGGTGTTGTTTTCCTTATCGCGACAGAGGACAGAACAATGTCTATCCAGCAGGGACGCGCCGTAGAACAATATCTTACTGCTTCAGTAGCAGGACAGATCTTAGATTATATTGTAACCCCCAACTTCAAGAAGGGACTTTGGTATGATGGGATCAATGGTGGAACCTCAGCCATTATGGAAGCTGTTCAGGGGAAATTCAAACCTGTGGCAACAACGGCTCCTTCCGGTAATGGAAGCGCTTTTAAGGTTCTGATTATTGCTTTCGTTATTTTCATCATTATAGCCATACTTTTCGGTAACAGAGGGGGTGGACGCGGTGGAAATAATGACGACGATGATGATGTAATCATTACAAGAAAAGGACGCAGAAATTATCCCGGAGGTTTCTTCCCATTCCCTGGCAGTTTTGGCGGTGGCTTTGGAGGTGGAAGTTCCGGCGGAGGCGGCGGCGGATTCGGAGGTTTCGGCGGAGGCGGAAGTTTCGGAGGCGGTGGTGCATCCGGCGGATGGTAAAATCAGTCAATCATTTTCAAAATATATCAACAGATCAGGTCACCAGGACCTGATTTTTTATTTAAAAACCTAAAATAACATAGATTTTTTAACTTTTCTTAATGTTAAATTGATTTTTTCATATTAAAAATTAATAAAAACCCATAAAAACCATCTTTTATTCAATATTTTTTTCTTAAATTTACTGAAAACAGGATTATGAAGAAGACGCTGGTAGTATTTGCACACCCTTATCTGGAGCACTCCAATTCGAATGTAGAGCTCATCAATTTCTACGTTCGCCACCAGCATTATACCCTAAGAGATCTTTACGAAGAATACCCTGATTTTCATATTGCAGCCTTCAGAGAAAGAAAACGTCTTAAAAATTATGAACGCTTTGTCTTTCAGTTTCCTCTGATATGGTTTGGAATGCCACCTCTTCTCAGACTATGGATTGATGAAGTTTTCGACAGAGACTGGCTGAAAGAAAATGAGCATAATCCTCTGGAAGGAAAAGAAGTCTATATTCTGGTAACCACCGGCGGAAAAGAAAGATCTTTCAGTAAAACCGGCACTTATCAATATACAATCGATGAGCTGATCAGCGGGCTGATTGTTTCTTTAAAAGTTTTCAAAGCAGATATCAGGCACATCAAGATCGTATACGAAGCTAATAAGCTGTCTAAAAAAGAAATTATCCTGCATAAAAAAGAATTTACAGAACTTCTCAATCAATAGCATATGGAATCCAGCTTAGCGATGAACACATTAATTTTCCTGGGTGTAGCCATTATTATGGTTCCATTAGCCAGAAAATTCGGGTTGAGTTCTGTAATCGGCTATATTTTAGGAGGAATCATTATAGGTCCTTATGCCCTTAAACTTACGGGAAACAATGTGAATGACATCATGCATGCCAGTGAATTTGGGGTTATCATGCTTTTATTTCTTGTAGGACTGGAACTTGAACCCCGGAAATTCTGGGAAATGCGAAAGAAAATAATGGGTCTGGGACTTTCTCAGATGGCACTCACTATTCTCTTACTTTTCTTAGTATTCATCAGTGTCGGCTGGAGAGTAGACAAAGCAATTGCTGTTGCCATGTGTTTTGCCTTATCTTCCACAGCAATTGTTCTGCAGACATTACAGGAAAAGAATAATCTCAAAACCACAGCAGGAGAAGCTTCGTTCTCTACCTTGCTGTTTCAGGATATTTCTGTGATTCCTATTTTGGCAATACTGCCTATTGTAGCAAACTATAAAGCCAAGCATCATGATAATGATATTCAGATTCTCATCCAAAAGCTGCCGGAATGGCTTCAGGCAGGAACGGTAATTTTCGGAGTAGCGTTGCTTATTTTATTGGGAAGATATGTCTTTGTTCCATTTCTGCGCTATGTTTCAAAATCAGGAATGACTGAGCTGTTGACCGCTTCTTCCCTATTCCTGGTCATAGGTGTTTCAGAGCTTATGGTTGTTATCGGCCTTTCACCTGCATTGGGAGCTTTCCTTGCCGGGGTAATGCTTGCCAACAGTGAGTTCCGTCATGAACTGGAAGCACAGATCGATCCTTTTAAAGGACTGTTGTTAGCCGTTTTCTTCGTTAGCGTGGGATCAACTATCAATTTTAATATTATTCAGAAAGATCCATTGTTTATCTTCAGTACCGTTTTTGCTGTGCTGGCCGTAAAATTCGTTGTTTTATATACCATCGGAAAGTTTTTCAGGATAGATACTCCGCAAAGTCTTTTTTATGCGTTTGCGCTTTCTCAGGTAGGAGAATTTGCATTTGTACTGCTCAATTATGCATCGGATCTTTATCTTTTAGGTCCTGAAATGAATGCACAGATGATGGCAGTCACTGCAATTACGATGTGTATCACTCCAATTCTTCTGATCATTAATGAGAAGTTTATTACTCCGAAATTCATTAAAGAAATTCCGGAAGAAGAGCATGATTTTAATATTCTCGGAAGTGATGTCAGTCAAAAGAAAATTATTATTGTAGGTTTTGGGCATTTCGGAAGTACCGTAGGACGTCTTTTAAAAGCCAATAAAATACCAGCAACAGTTCTGGATCGTGATTCTGACCGGGTAAAACTGCTAAGAAGCTATGGATTTAAAGTATATTACGGTGATGCTACCAGAATTCCTATTTTAAGGGCTGCCGGAATTGAAGATGCTGAAATTTTGGTTTTGTGTCTGGATGATCCGGATGATAATAAGTTCATTGCAGAACTTGTGCGTGAACATTACCCTGAGGTGAAAATTTTTGTGAGAGCCAAAAACAGGATTGATGCTTATGATTATCTGAACAGCGGCGTCAATCATATCTACCGTGAGACATTAGGAACAGCTGTAGATATGGCTGTGGATGTACTTCATGAAACAGGAATGAGAAAATATGCAGCGAGACGTCTCGGGCAAAGGTTTATGGCTATTGATAAAGCCTCTATCAGAAAGCTGGCAAAAATGAAGGAAAATGATGATGATATTACGTTGTTTACCACAAAAGAAATCCTCCAGCGTGAGGAGGAATTATTAGCTTACGATAATCTTAATTTTGATAATAAAAATTGGGAGGGATCCTCATCCGCTGATGAAGAAGATGAGGATGAATCCCAGGATTAGTTTATTGAATGCTTACGCTTCCGCCGCTGCTTTCATCTTTGATCACATTCTTCAGATCTCCTTTTTTCGAGATATCTACGCTTCCGCCGGATGAAGCACCTGCTTTCACACTGGAAACAGCACTGATATGGATACTTGCACCACTGGAAGCATCTGCTTCTACATTATCAGCGATAACCCCTTTAGCAGAAACACTACTGCCTGAAGATGCACTGATATCTGCTTTTTTCGCTTTTCCGGAAATATCAAGAGTAGAACCTGATGAAGATTCAATATCAAGGTTTACTGCCCATATTTTACCATCGAAGCTACTACTGCTGCTTATATTGATATCCATATCATTAGCTTCCAGATCTCCGGAAATACTTCCTGCACTTGATGCTTCTACATCTGTTTTTTCCTGAGTAAATTTATCTTTTATGATAATTCTCGCGGCAGAATCGGCCAGAAGTTTATTAAAATCTTTGGTATAAATTTTAGCCGTCACTTTGCTGATGTTCATCACTCTGATGCCTGGTTTATAATGAATATGCAGTTTTCCGCCATCATTATCTACAAGAATTTCATCGATAATATTCTGAGGTGCTGAGATTTCTACCTTTTCTGTTTCAGATTTTATGATTTCAGCTTCTATTGCCTGGGAAACCTGAATTTCATCAAAATCTCCGTTAAATTCTTTATGCTGTATCGGGCCGCTTTCTTTGCTCACTACTTTTTCTACCCAGTTACTCTTGTCTCCGTCTCTATCTCTGTTTCTGTTCTCATGTTTATCATTACATGAAGCTAATGCCGCTAAGGCTGAAAAAATAAATAAAGTCCTTGTTTTCATGCTTATTTCTTTTGTTAATTATTTTTGTTGATTTCTTTAATTAAATAACAACTAATTTATAAAAAATATTACATTACCTATGAAAATACTGCAATTGTCTGCAATACAGTTTTTTCAGAATGAAACTGATGTACTCTGTAATACCTAACTTATTCATTTTAAAACCACTCACAAAACGGTTTGAGTAAATACGTCTGTCAAAATAGATTCTATGAGACAAGTTTTTAATATCTTTATGCTTTAATAACAACTATATTTATGAAGAATATTTCATCGGTATTATTAATTTCTGCCTTGGCGTTCAATCAATCTTGTACTACAATGAAACAGACCGATATTCAACAGGAGCTACCTGCACCTGATCCCTCTTTATCTTCAAATCCTTTTATGAAGAAGAGCAAGCTTCAATACGAAGCTCCGGAGTTTGACAAAATCAAAAATGAGCACTTCAAACCTGCTTTTGAATATGGTTTGAAGCAGCATGAAGCCGAAATTGTAAAAATTGCCAACAATCCGGCTGCCCCTACTTTTGAAAATACAATTGTTGCATTGGAAAAAAGTGGTGAAGTCTTGAGAAGAGCACAAATTGTATTCTCTAATCTTACAAGTGCAAATACAAACCCTACATTGCAGGCATTAGACGAAGAATATGCACCTATTTTTGCAGCCCATTCTGACAAACTGTACCTGAATGAAAATCTTTATAAAAGAATACAGTCTATCAAAGAAGATGGTCTGGATTCAGAAAGCAAAAGACTTGTACAATATTATAAGCAGAATTTTGAAATTGCAGGAGCTAATCTTTCCGCAGCTGATAAAGAAAAATTAAAACAGATCAATCAGGAACTGGCTTCTCTTTCTACACAATATTCTAATAAATTATTGGAAGCAAGAAAGCAGGGAGGTGTATTTTTTGCTGATGCAAAAGAACTGGACGGACTTTCTGCTGATGAAATTGCAGCAGCAGCAGCTGATGCTAAAACAGCAGGTCAACCTGGAAAATATCTTCTGGCTTTACAAAATACAACACAGCAGCCTCTTTTACAAAATTTGAAAAACAGAGCTACCAGAGAAAAGCTATTCAAAGCTTCATGGACAAGAGCCGAAAAAGGAGATGCTAACGATACGAGATCAACTATTGAAAAACTGGCTAAACTGAGATTGAAAAAAGCTCAGATTTTAGGAAAGAAAAACTTTGCTGAATGGAAACTTCAGGACCAGATGGCAAAAACACCTGAAGCGGCTACTAATCTGATGAACCAAATTGCAACTCCGGCAGTGGAAACAGCCAGACGTGAGGCAAAAGATATTCAGGATCTTATTGATCAGCAAAAAGGTGGTTTCAAAGTAGAGCCTTGGGACTGGAATTTCTATGCTGAACAGGTAAGAAAAGCTAAATTTGATCTTGATGAAAGTGAAATAAAGCCTTACTTTGAAATTACAACAGTTCTTGAAAAAGGTGTTTTCTTCGCTGCTGAAAAATTCTATGGACTGACTTTCAAAAAGAGAACAGATCTTCCGGTTTACCACCCCGATGTAGTAACCTATGAAGTTTTCGATCATGATGGAAAATCTATCGCTATCTACTATCTGGATTTCTATACAAGAGATTCTAAAAACGGAGGAGCATGGATGAGCAATTTCGTTGAGCAGTCTTATTTATTAGGAACAAAACCTGTAATCGTTAACTGTTATAACTATCAAAAGCCTGCTCCAGGAAAACCTTCATTAATCAGCTACGATGATGTTTCTACTATTTTCCATGAATTTGGTCACTCTATTCACGGAATGTTTGCCAGCCAGAAGTATCCTTCTCTTTCAGGAACAAATGTACCGAGAGACTTTGTAGAATTCCCGTCTCAGATCAATGAGCACTGGGCTTTAGATCCTGTAGTTCTGAAGAATTATGCTGTACACTATGAAACAAAACAGCCTATTCCTCAGGCTTTGGTAGAAAAAATCAAAAAAGCATCTACTTTCAATCAGGGTTATATGACTACCGAATTGGTTTCTGCTGCTGAACTTGATATGGATTGGCACACCGTAAGCAATGACAGCCAGTTTATTCCTGTTCTAGATTTTGAAAAGCAGTCTTTAGCAAGCCATGGATTCAATTTGGCAACGGTTCCGCCAAGATATCACACTCCTTATTTTGCACACATTTGGGGAGGTGGATATTCTGCAGGATACTATGCTTATTTATGGTCTGAAACTTTAGATAATGATGCATGGGAATGGATCAGTAAAAACGGTGGATTAACCAGAGAAAATGGTGACCGTTTCAGAAAATACATTCTTTCTGTAGGAAATTCTGTAGATCTTAACCAGGCATTCAGGGACTTTACAGGACATGATCCGGATATCAAACCTTTATTGAGAAACCGAGGTTTTATTAAATAATCATATGATCATCAATACAGGTATAAAAGTATTGTCCTCATTAATCATTCTGACTTGCTTTTCAATTAAAAATAAAAGATTGGAAAACAGGTCAGAATCTTTATTAAAAAAACATACTGATACAATTGCCAATAAGGAATTAGAAGAATATATTAAAGAAGAGAGAAAACATTTGGATTCCCAATGTGTTGCTGAAACGGCAAGAGCCGAAGCAGATATAAAAAAAGGCAAGCTTGTCTATTTTCATTACTTTGGAATGGTAGAAAGTTACAGAAGCAATGATGAAATGGATGTTCTTTTGAAACAAAATAATATCGAAACAGGAACTGCACTTTATTACTGCACGGTTCCACTGGAACTGCAAAATTGTTATGAAGGAGTAATGTCAAAGGAAATCGACAGAAAGTTTGGGCCAAAGTTTATTGACTCTTTGAGACACATCGCAGATATACAATACGTAAAAAAAAATCTTAACAAAATCTATGATTTTGAAGAATGCGACACCATTTCAAGGTATCCGGGAAGCAAATCCTACGGAAGTTTTTTTAAAGATTATGAAAAAAACTTTTGGAAAAACATAAAATATCCGGATGAATTTGAATACCGGAAAGACAAAGATTTTTACTCTTCCATTTCTGCAAAATTTACGCTGCATAAAGATGGGAAAGTCTCAGACATAGATATTAATCTTACCTTCCAGAATAAAAAAAATTATAAGTACTCATCCTACTTTATCAACGAAACTAAAAATTTTATAAAAAAAACAAAATGGGTCCCAGCCAAGACTATGGGAATAACAGTAAACAGCAGGGTTCCTCTCACATTATTTTTTAAATAACCATGAAAAAAATTATTACAGCAACATTATTATTAGCCTTTGGAGCAATATATGCACAAAAAGGGCAAGCAAAACCACAGGCCAACAAAATAGACAACAAGCTTGTAGGTCTATGGAAAGGAAGTGAAAAAGATCAGCAGATTGTTGGTATGGAAAAACGTTGGGTAATGGAAAGAAAAGCAGACGGTACTTTTATGCTTATTTTCACAGCTATCCAGGATTGCAACATCGATCAGGTCATCGAGAGAGGTCAATGGTGGATTGAGAAAGGAGAATTTCATGAACTCCACTTTAATTCAGGAAAAACAGACATCTATACTTATACGGTTATAGATCCATCACATGTCAAATTCAATTCAAAAGAACAGGCGTTGGATATGGCAAATGCTAATTATAGCTTTATTGATACTAAAATTGATGAAGACAATCAGTAAAAAATAACGGGAAGCATTCTTTAAATAGAGTGCTTCTTTTTTTAGATTTAAATTGACATGACCTTTTAAATCCGAGAAAAGTATAGAATTTATTCAATAGAAATTTTCATGTCTCAAGTTTTGGCTAAAGCCGTTGGATTTTGTTTGTCTATTTTTTAACGGGCTAAAGCCCGTTTCTATTGAATTTGAAATACTTTATGATAATATTTGGGCAAAGCATTAAAATGATAAAACTCGTGAATCAAAACCCTGTTCTATTGATATTTATTATTTTTGCAATTCAACATTTAAAATACAATATATGGATTGCCCCTGCTGTTCAGGAAAATCATACGAAGAATGCTGCAAGCCTTATCATACCGGAGAAAAGCATGCTCCTACTGCTGAAGCACTGATGCGTTCAAGATTCTCTGCTTTTGCCATTCCGAATGGCGAATATCTGATGGAAACTACCCTTCCGGGAAAAAGAAAATACCACAATAAAAGAGATCTTCAGGAATGGGGAGAAATCAACCAATGGACAAAGCTGGAAATTATCAGGACTCCTGCTTTAAATCAGGTAGAGTTTAAAGCTTATTATACAGATCAGGACGGTCATCCGCAGCTTCATCATGAGTTTTCCTTTTTTCAGAAAATGCATGAGCGCTGGTATTATGTTTCAGGGGAGTTTTTGGATTAATACGACGACAAAGAACTTTATACTTTTCTGTTATAAACCACCCCGTCAAAAATTCTTTGAATTTTCGCCACCCCTCCGGAAGAGGGGAATGCCTCAGTAAATATTGTACATTGATACATAAAAATCCCCACAGAACTGTCTGTGGGGATTTTTTATCTTTTATCCAAAAATGATTGGATTAATATTTTTAGTGAGCATCTGTCCCGTCAATTCCGTGAGCGTGACCGTGAGCCAATTCTTCCTCAGTTGCCGGACGAGTGCTTAAAACTTCCACATCGAAATCTAACACTTTTCCTGCCATTGGGTGGTTAAGATCCGCAACTACAACTTCTGGTGTTACTTCTACCACAAATGCCTGGAAATTGTTCCCCTGGTTATCAGATAAAGGTAAGATAGCTCCGATAGGTGGAGTTCCTGATTCTTTAAACATCTCAATTGGCAATTGAGCGATAGCGTCAGGCTGTCTTTCACCATAAGCTTCTTCAGGCTGAATTACAAAAGCAGCTTTATCACCAGCTTTTAAACCTAAGATATTTTGTTCAAACTTTGGAATCATCATTCCTACACCATACAAAAATGTAAGTGGATTTTCTGCTGTTGTTTCTTCTACAAGAACTTTAGTTCCGTCCGCTTCGATAGTGTGAAGAATGTAACGTACAGCTACAACGTGATTGTTTTCGATTGTCATATTTTTTCTTTTTTTCGTGATTGCGTTTCACGATTAATGTTACAAATATACTATTTTTGAAATGATTCGGTAAGCTTGGAAATTAGGAGATGGAAGAAGGAACTATGAATGGCATAAAGAAAAATAGATCTTCTTTTTACAGCTTTTATTTTTTTCTGCCCTCCTCTCTTTTTTTCTGTCTCAGGACAAAGAGATACAAACTTTCTACTTTTGTTCTTGCCCAAGGTGTTTTTCGCAAAAATTTCAGAGAAGAACTGATGCTCGGATTATCTGTAAAGCATTTTATATTGATCTGCTCACCTAACTCTTCAAAGCCCTGATAGTATTCTACCAATTCTTCAAGGATAGCATCAAGCCTTTTTCCGTGTAGAGGATCTTTGGACTGTTGTTCCATCTTTTTTTTTGCAAAATTAATTTATTATAAGTTTATACGGAAATCCACACCCCTTCTTCCCTTTTTGTTTCTTATTTTTGATGAAGCTATTTTGTAGCTGTAAAAATTATTCGTTATCAACCAATATGAGTAAAAACAACGAAGCAAACAGAAAGAAAAATAAAAAGCAAATTGATCAGAAAAAACGAAAAATACAGAATGCAGAAGCAGAAAGGAAAGCTCGTTTAAAACAAATTCTGGAAGATTTCAAAGTAAAAGAAGAAACAGATAATCAACCATAAATCCGTTCATTATTCAACTTATTTACTTTAAACAATAATAAATTTTATGAAAATTCTGCATACTGCCGACTGGCATTTGGGAAAAAGACTGGACCGCTTTTCACGTATGGAAGAGCAAATTCTGGTAATGGAAGAGATCATAGGCATTGCCGATGAGGAACATGCAGATCTTATTCTTGTTGCCGGTGATCTTTTTGATAATTTTAATCCGGGAGTAGAAGCCGTTGAGCTTTTTTATAAAACCCTGAAACGTTTATCCCTGAATGGGAAACGTCCTGTGATTGCTATTTCCGGGAATCATGATTCTCCAAGCTTAATCAACGCTCCTGATCCACTGGCCCGGGAATGCGGAATTATTTTAATTGGCCATCCCAAAGCAGAGATCAAGCCTTTCGGAACAGAATATTTCAACATTTCAAACTCAAAAGCAGGTTTTATAGAACTAAAAATTGAGGGTATAAATTTTCCAGTAAGAATCCTTCATACCCCTTTCGCAAATGAAATCCGTTTAAAGGAATATTTTGGCGAAAATAAAGAGGAAGAAATCAATAAAGTGCTTTCAGAGACATGGAAAAACCTCGCCGATCAGTTTTGCGATGATTCCGGAGTTAATCTTCTGACTGCCCATTTGTATATGAATAAGAGGGGTGCAGAAATTCTGGAAGAACCTGAAGGAGAAAAACCCATTAAAATCGGGAATGCAGATTTGATATTTTCCGACACTATTCCTGGACAGATTCAATATACGGCATTGGGTCACCTTCATAGCTTTCAGAATATCGGAACGAAAGAAAAGCCCGTTGTTTACTCATCTTCTCCCCTTTGCTACAGTTTCAGTGAGGCAGGGCAGACAAAGTACGTTTCGATTATTGATGCGGAACCGGGAAAGGCAGTTACCTACGAAAAAAAAGCATTGAAAAAGGGACGAAATTTAGTAAGAAAAACATTCTCCTGTGTAGAAGATACAATTCAATGGTTAGGCGAAAATCCCAACACATTTATAGAACTTACACTGGAAAGTGAGACTTTTTTAACAGCTGATGAAAGAAGGTTAATTTATCAATCTCATAACGGAATTGTTCACCTTATTCCAAAAGTCAAAAACCGGGAGCTTGCTGAAGAGCAAGGCCATGAAATCAATTTAAATCAGAATATTGATATCTTATTTAAAGATTATTTTAAATCTAAAAACGGCGGACAGGAAGCCAATGAAGAACTGATGAATTTGTTTAACGAAATTTTAAATGCATAAGCCATGATTCCTGTTCAATTAACTATCGAAGGACTTTACTCTTATCAGGAACGCCAGACCATTGATTTCAGAAACCTTACCGAAGCCGGATTGTTCGGTATTTTCGGTACGGTAGGTTCCGGAAAATCATCAGTGCTGGAAGCCATTTCGTTTGCTCTATATGGAGAAACGGAACGTCTGAACATGCGTGACAAAAGGGCTTATAACATGATGAATTTAAAATCAAACAGTTCTTATATTGAATTTGATTTTGTGAATTATGAGAATAAACTCTTCCGTGCTACCCGCGACTTTAAAAGAAATTCAAAAAAATTTGAGGAGGTAAAGCCCAATGCGGTTACTTTCTATGAAAATATCAATGACAAATGGGTTCCTTTGGACCACTCTAATGCAGAGCTTATCATCGGTTTAAGCTATTCCAATTTTAAAAGAACCATCATCATTCCCCAAGGTCAGTTCAAAGAATTCCTTGAATTGGGTGCTGCAGAACGAACGAATATGATGAAGGAAATCTTTAATCTTCAGAAATTTGATCTTCAGAACAATGTTTCTGTACTCAATGTAAAAAACAGATCTGAACTGGATCAGCTTGAAGGCCAGCTAAAAGGATTTGAAGAAATCAATGAGGAGAAAATCCTAATGCAGAAAGAGCAGTTGTCCGAAGAACAGAAAATTCTCTCAGAATCGAATGCAAAACTGGAAAGGATTTCCAATACTTATCAACAGCTGAAAAACTTAAAAAGTGATTTTGACAGTTTACAGCAGAATAAGGAAAAATTCAGTAAGCTTTCTGAAGAGAAACCTCAGATGGATGCGTTGGAAGTACAGACAGAATTATATGACCGCGTTTTCAGGCTCTTCAATCCACTGATTATTGAGAAAAATAAGCTTTCAAAGGAAATTGCAGAGAAGCGGAACGAGAGAGAAGAACAAGTGAAAGCATGGCAGGAAACTGAAAAAGCGTTTAATATCATAAAAGAACAGCTCTCTGCACTTGAACCACAATTTAATGCTTTAGACCATTCTAGAATTCAGGAAAATGATATGAATCTTATTATTCAGATCCTGAAGTTTTCTGAAGAGATCAAAACCCTGAATGAAAGAACTCAGAAAGGTTCCGAAAAGGTAAAGGAGGTAGATCTCAATAAAGAGAAGATTCAAAAGAAGATTGATGAACTTTCTTCACAGGTTAAAATATTGAAAGAACAAAAACTGGATTCCGCTTTACTTTCTGAGGTGGGAAAATGGTTTATTCAACAAAAGAATTTAAAAAAGTTACAGCAGGAACAGGCTGAAAAGATAGAGAAACATCAAAAACAGATTGAAGAAATTGCTAAGGAATTAAAACCTTTTGCTTTTAATGAAAATTATAAAGAAGATTTCAAAAACAGAAAAGAAACATTAGAAGTAAAGAAAAAAGAGCTTTCCCAGAAACTGGATCATCTTAAAATACAAAAAGAACTATCCCGTTTTGCCAGCGGACTTCATGACGGAGAAAACTGCCCTCTTTGCGGTTCTAAGGAACATCCGAATATTGTGGAATTTCATGACGTCAATACTGAACTGCAGGAAATTCAGGAGAACATTACAACTATTGAGCAGGAAGTAAATAACCTTCAAAAGAAGGAAACTGAAATTGATAAAATTCTGGACCGCAAAAAAATCTTTGAGGAACAGCTTCTTTCGGAACAGAAAATTATTCTTCAGATTCAGAAGGATCTTGAAAATCATCTTCTGAATTTCACATGGAAACCATTCTCTCCGGATCAGGAAGAGGAATTTGAGAAAAAACGTTCCGACTCATTTGCTTTAGAAAAAAAGATTGAAGAACTGGAGCGAAACATTGCTTTGGAAAGAGAATATTTAGAAAAAGAAAGCAAAACACTGGAAAAATATAAAAGTGCTTTGGAAGCTTTCCGGATGGAAGAAGTTTCAAAGCAGGAACAGATCAATATCAGTCGTTCAGGACTTAAAATTCTGGAGTGGAATCTGTATGCTCAAAAGGAAATAACAGAGGTTGATGATGCGTATCAAAAGCTGGTAAGATCTAATAAAGAAACTGAGGAAAACTATCAAAAGGCATTACAACAGGAAAAAATTCTTTCTCCAAAACTGGCAGAGCAAAAAGCTATTGTCAGCCAATCTGAAAAACAGATCGCAGAGTTTGAGAAGGAAATTTCCGGTAATAAAGAAGCTATTACGAAAGCTTTGGCAGATCAGAATTTCATTGAGTTCAAAGAGGTTGAAAATATCTTACTTCAGGATATCAATATTCAACTTGTAAGAACTAAAATCCAGAATTTCAAAGTTGAATTTGAAGCGTTGAAGAAATTCATCGGCGAGTTGGAATTAAAGCTGAAGGGACTTTCATTCGATAATGAACAGTTTTCTCTGGCTGAGCAACAGTTCAATGAAGCCCAAATTGAGCAGAAAAAAATCAGTGATTCTGTCGTAACAAAAACGGCTGAAATAGATCGTCTGGAAAAAGAATTCGTAAAAAAAGGAGATCTTCTGAAAGAGCTGGCAAAGCTTCAGAAACGTTCTGAGAATTTAAAGGTAATGATGAATCTGTTTAAAGGAGCAGGTTTTGTACAATATGTTTCTTCGATTTATCTGAGACAGCTTTGCGATCATGCCAATGTGCGTTTTCACCGTATGACCAGAAATCAGCTGAGTCTGCAGCTTAATGAAAATAATGATTTCGAGATCATCGATTACCTCAACGAAGGAAAAAGCAGAAGTGTAAAAACCCTTTCCGGAGGACAGGCATTCCAGGTATCTTTAAGTCTTGCTCTGGCACTTGCGGAAAGCGTTCAGGCCAATGCACAGGCAGATAAAAACTTTTTCTTTATTGATGAAGGTTTTGGAACTCAGGATACGGAATCTGTAAACATTGTATTTGAAACGCTCACCAATCTGATGAAAGAAAACAGGATTGTGGGGATTATTTCGCACGTTGAAGAACTGAAGGAAAAGATTCCTACAGCTCTGAATATTATCAAGGACGAAGAAAGAGGAAGCCTGATTGAGATAGTGTAAACATACCATTACAACTACATTTTAAGTTCTAAAACTGTAAGTTTCATCTTATAAAAAGTACACCTGAGATTTTCATTTTGATCTCAGGTCTATTTTTATATAGGTCATTTCATTACATTTGAATTCAGAAAAGAACTGCATTTTAATTCATTATACTACGTGAAAAAAATTGGTCAACATATTATCCTTATCCTGCTACTCTTAACAATTCCGATCGTTTCTTCACCGGATTTTGACGGGACATTATCTGTATTTAAGGTTTCTCCATTCCAGAGAGAGTTCATCCGTTTTGTGCTGGTGGTGATTTTTTTCTATGTCAATCTCAACCTGTTTCTCCCAAAGCTTTACAGCAAGAAGAAGTATGCTCTGTTTACAATCTGTCTCTTGCTATGTTTCGGACTCATGGTTTTTGTTCCGAATTACCTTACGGCAGAAAATAATATTTCTACCCCAGGTTTTCCCTCGCAGATGCTTCCACCTCCCGTAAGCCCAAACGGAAATATACCGCCGCCGCCAATGGAAGGAAGATTTTCTCATGAAAATTTTCAGCAAAGAAATAAGGCTTCATATGGACAGATGATCTTTTCATCTCTTCTCCCTTTCCTTTTTTCATTCCTGTCTTCTCTTTTTATCTTTAAAAATATTGAGAAAAAAGAACTGGAACGCTCCAAAGCCAAGGCTGAATTATTAAGCTTAAAATACCAGCTGCAGCCCCACTTTTTATTCAATATTTTAAATTCTATTTACTCATTGGCCTTGCTTAAATCTGATGATACTCCCAATGGAATTCTGAAACTTTCCAATGTCATGCGTTATGTGGTACAGGAAAGCAGCAAAGATCTGGTAACGCTCAGCAAAGAAATTGAATATATAAAGGATTATATAGCTTTACAATTGCTCCGAACAGACAGCAGCCTTGATTTTTCCTATACTGAAACAGGAGAAACAAAAAGCCTTCAGATAGCTCCGTTTATTTTGGTTAACTTTATTGAAAATGCCTTTAAATATGGTTTTAATGCAGAGGAAAATTCAAAAATATCTGTCACAATAATTATCCAGGAAGAATCTGTGCATTTGAATGTTTTTAATAATATTGTAAACCATGCTATTACGGATGAAGAAAGCTTAAAAGTCGGATTGAAAAATACCCTTGAGCATTTACAACAGGTTTATCCGGGAAAACATACTTTAAATACGATGAATGACGGAAGGACCTATAAAGTTGATTTAAAAATTAATTTACTGTAAACTATGATAAAAGCCATCGCCCTTGACGATGAAATTCTCGCCTTGAAAATCATTGA
The DNA here is from genome assembly GCF_047444895.1 of Chryseobacterium sp. S90. NCBI lineage: Bacteria > Pseudomonadati > Bacteroidota > Flavobacteriia > Flavobacteriales > Weeksellaceae > Chryseobacterium > Chryseobacterium sp. S90. The sequence continues at coordinate 375,799 of NZ_JBLGCX010000006.1, forward strand.
GAATTACGCCGGAAAAATTGAAAATCTGTCTCTGGAAAAGATCTTCAATACTCAAAGTAATGCACAAAAGTACCTCAACAAATTCCCTGTTGACCTCATCTTTCTGGATATAGAAATGCCTTCCAAAAATGGCATGGATTTTTATAAAAACATCTCCCAGAACACCAAAGTTATTTTTACCACAGCTTATTCAGAATACGCCGTAGACGCGTTCAGTATTAATGCTGTAGATTACCTGTTAAAGCCATTTTCTTTCGAAAGATTCAAAGCAGCTGTTGAAAAAGTAAAAACCAATGCTGATACCGATGAAATAAAATACCTTTCCATACGCGCCGATTACAAACTTCATAAAATCAACTTTAACGATATTCTTCTGATTGAAGGGCTGGATGATTATATCCAGATTCATTTAACCGATCATTCTACCATTACTGCACGCTCCTCCATGAAAAACATTCTGGAAAAACTATCAGAAAAGGATTTTGTGAGAGTTCACCGCTCCTATATTGTTCCTGTACAAAACATTAAAACGATTGTCAATCGCAGCATCCATATCGGAGAATTCATCATTCCTATTGGTGAAACATATAAAGATCTTGTCATGAAGATTGTGAATAAGTAATTGGGTAAATTCTGATGGAGGCAGGAAGATGGAGATGGAAGTAATGAATATCTTTACCATACTTTGCTCTATTTCAAGTTTCATCCTCCAACTCTCATCAAAATTCTTAATAATTCTTAAAAAACACAGATTTACCGACACATTTTATTTGTTTACCTCATAAATTTTCCTGCATTGTTTTTTGAAAATACTTTTGGAATAAGAAAAGGTTAAAAGTTGTGAGAAAGAAGATAGAAGTTACTATTGAGCAAATGATTAATGATTTTGTTCTTCAGATAGTTTAAACTCGAACTATATATGTTTTATAGTTCTTAATAACTTCCCACTCCCAGCCTCCTTCTTCCAGCCTTAAAGTATAATCTTAAAAAAACCTGTATTATGAAAACAATGAATAGAAAAGGCTTTCTGAAAAGTCTGGGCTTAGCAGGAGTAACAGCCGTTGCCGCTCCCCTTTTAATCCACTGCGGAAGTGACGATGATGTAATAAGTTCCTCATCCGGTACTTCTACTGAATCCGGTTCTACAGGATGCTCTGTCACAAACACAGAAACAGAAGGTCCGTTTCCTACAAAATCTCCATCTACTCTAGTTCAAAATAATATTGTAAGCGACAGAACAGGAGTTCCTTTTACCATTGCCATTACTGTTCAGAACGTAAATGCCAGCTGTGCAATTCTTCAAGGTGCTCTTGTAGATATCTGGCATTGTGATAAAGATGGAAATTATTCTGAATATGGAGGAACAGGAATGCAGTCTGCCAATTATACTTCTGTTCATTTTTTAAGAGGAAGGCAGACTACGGACGCCAATGGACAGGTCAGCTTTACTTCTATTTTCCCTGGCTGGTACAACGGAAGAGCTACCCATATCCATGTTCATGTTTATAATTCTGCCGGACAATCCCTATTGGTTACTCAGATTGCATTTCCTGAAGGAAGCGACAGCGCAGTAGTACAGGTAGCAGCAAGTACCGGCTATAAAGGAATGAGCGGATATACCTATAATGCCAATGATAATGTATTTGGTGACGGGACGTCTAACGAGATGTCCAGTATTTCCGGAAGTGTCAGTGGAGGTTTTGCACTGACTCATACCATAAAAGTTTCGGCATAAATTCCGAAAAGTTCTTTAATATTAGTTATTACCCCATTTCCACAAAGCACAGGCCTGGTAAAGATGTGAATTATTCTAGTGTTACCTATCCTCAAAAGCAATGCATCAGTCTGTGCAGAGTGGAAATATTAAATCATACAGATATGTTAGTTCAGACCCCATCAAAAATTTTCAAAAATGATTTCAGAATCTGGCAGGAAAACGAGAAAAGTACAATGACGGAAATTCTGAAAGATGAAGAGCAGACCCATACTTTACTTAGTCTAAAGGAAGTGGTTCTGGACATTGAAGGAGAAGTGAGATTCAATTTTGATGATGAAAGAACTCTTCTCATTCTTCCTTTGTATGGGGAAATTATCATCTCTGATTTTTATGAACCTGTTTCAGCAGGAATGTCTCTTACCCTCAATACTCCATCAGGAAAAGATATTGTCATCAAAAATCTGGTGCATCATGACAGATCAGACTTTTTAATTTTTGAATTTAAAAAAGATGAATATACTCAGCAGTTTTCTAAAAACGAATTGGATTTCACTCTTAAAAACAATATTTTTCAAATTTCAAAAACAGTACAACACCCCAATTTCATTGGTCTTTACAATGGCCGTGCTGAAGGATATTATGCATTGAAAGAGTCTAATAAATCTATTTTCGGAATGGTTATCAATGGTGCATTTGAGTTTCAAAACAGGTTGATGGAAAGCCGGGATGCGATCCTTCTCTGGAATCTTGAAGAATTGGAGTTTGAAGCATTAAGTGAAAATGCGTTGATCCTTTTTATGGAAATTTAAACATCTTTTATACCTCAAACGATGACCGATGAAAAAAATAAAACTTGCTTTTCGTATTGTTATTGATCAAAGTTCTGAAATGATTTGGGATCGGTATGTTTTTGATGATACCTATTTCGAATATAAAATTCAGCATCAGGCTTTTGATGAGAAAGAAAATCCAGTAAAGAATTATTGGGAGCTCCTTCAGAGAAATCCAAATGCGAAACAAATTCCTTTTTTATTGGGTGGTGCGGCCAGTAATTATGTTTCACAGCTGGGTGGAGTGATCAGAAGCTTACCTGATGTCTTGGGAAATACATTCTTCCCCTTTGACAATTTTAAGCTGGATCTTATTTCTTCCCATCTGGAAGATTCTTCCAAACATAAAATAGGACTTACCTTTTTTTCACCTGAATTGTTGCTGCTTGATATTATAGATAACAAATATTTACTCAGCAAAGAAGTGAATCAGGAAAATGGATGGGAAACATTCATGCTTCCATTTCATCCACAGGTTGCAATAGCTTATTATCAGAAAATATAATTTTTGTGACAACCATAAAAAACCGCTGTTGAAATTTCGACAGCGGTTTTTGTTTTTATAAGTCTTTAATGACTGGTTTCACTTCTTTTCCAAATAGCTCAATAGACTTCATCATCACTTCATGAGCAGGATCTCCCACATCCATATGCCCGATAAATCTGGTAATTCCGAAAATCTCTTTCATATAAGCAATTTTGTCTGCTACTTCTGCCGGATTTCCGATAAATAAAGCACCGTCTTTGCTTCTTCCACCATCATACTGCGCTTTTGTGTAAGGAGCCCATCCTCTGGAAGCCCCAATCCTATCCATCTGGGATTTATAATTATGGAAATACCCATCTACTGATTTTTGATCGTCACTCACAAAAGTATGCGAATGAACGGCAATCTGCATCTTCGACACATCATGTCCTGCTTTTTGGTATTCCTGTTTATAGAATTCGATCAGATTTCTAAACTGAATTGGCATTCCTCCAATGATGGCTACCACTAAAGGCATTCCCAATTGTGCTGCGCTTAAAACAGACTGCGGAGTCCCTCCAACAGCTCTCCAGATGGAAAGTTTTCCGTCATTTTTTGCTCTTGGATATACCGTTTGATTCTGCATCGGGGCACGAAGTTTTCCTGACCAGCTTACATTTTCCTCAGAATTAATTTTCAATAGTAATTCTAATTTTTCATCAAATAACTGTTCATAATCATTCAATGAATAACCATATAACGGAAATGATTCAATGAAGCTTCCACGGCCCACGAATATTTCTGCTCTTCCGTCTGAAATCAGATCCAGTGTTGAAAAATCTTCATATACTTTTACAGGCTCCGAGGAACTTAAAACAGTAACTCCACTGGCCAGTTTTATATTTTTTGTAATGCTTGCAGCCGCAGCCAATACTATTTCCGGAGAGGAAACAGCATAATCCGGACGATGATGCTCTCCCATAGCAAAGACATCAATCCCTACCTCATCCATCAATTTTACCTGATCCAGTATTTCACGGATCTTAATTCCTGCATCTCTATATTTTCCGGTTGACTGGTCAAAAGCCAAATCACCGAACATACCTATTCCTAATTCCATATTGTCGATTTTAGTGATACAAATTTACCACTACGAAAAATCAAAAACATTGATGTTTGGTAAGATCGACAGGTATTTTTTTAAACACTAATAACACTAATTTATCACTAATAACACGAAGTGTCATTGCGAGCAAAGCGAAGCAATCTCAATACAGTTATATAAATAATATTAAAGGAATATTCAAGAAAAAATCCAGCCTGGTTTTAGGCTGGATTCTATTATTATTTCTTCAGATATAAATCAAAATAATCTGTAATTTTCTGCATCAGGTGAACTCTGTCTTTCCCTATCACGTTATGCGGATGTCCCGGATACGTAAAGTAATCCAACTGAACTCCGTTATCCACAGCGGATTTGATGAATTTTATAGAATGCTGCCATACTACTACATCATCCTGCGCCCCGTGAATCATCAGTAATTTTCCTTTCAGATTCTGAACTTTATCCAAAAGATTAGCAGCGGCATATCCTTGTGGATTTTCCTGTGGAGTATCCATATATCTTTCTCCATACATGATTTCATACATACTCCAGTCGATTACCGGTCCTCCTGCTACTCCTACTTTGAATACATCTGGTTTACGAAGCATGAAGCTTGTCGTCATAAATCCTCCGAAGCTCCATCCATGGATTCCCATTTTGTCTCCGTTTACATAAGGAAGAGATTTTAAGTACTCTACCCCTTTCATCTGGTCGTTCATTTCTGTTGTTCCCAGATTTCTGAATACAGCCTGCTCGAATTTCATTCCACGGTTAGAAGAACCTCTTCCATCCATTGTGAAGATGATGTACCCGTTCTGAGCCATATATTCATACCAAAGGTTTCCGGAAGCCGGGAAGCTGTTTGTGATTAGCTGTAAGTGCGGTCCGTTATACAGATAAACAATAGTTGGATATTTTTTATTCGGATCAAAATTTGTTGGAAGGATAATTTTTCCATACAAAGGAGTACCGTCATCTGCCTTTAGTTCTACGTTTTTAATTTCCGGTCTCTGATAATTCTTTAATGGATTTTCAGAAGTAAGAATATTTGTAGATTTTAAATTGGCTGTATTAATAATATTAGCAACTCTAGGTGAATTGGCATTGCTGTATGCATCATAAAGATAGTTTCCATCACTGCTCAAAGTTCCGGCATGCATCCCTTCTGCACTGTCCAGTCTCTGCATTTTGAAATTGGTCCAGTTGATTCTATATAAATGTCTTTCTAAAGGAGTTTCTTTTGTTGAAGTGAAATAGATTTCCTTTTTCTTTTCATTGAATCCTAAAATATCTGTTACCAGCCAGTCTCCTTTTGTGATTTGTGCCACTAGTCCTTTTTCTAAACTATAATGAAACAGGTGATTGTATCCTGTTCTCTGACTCTGCCAGATAAAGTCTGTATTGGAATTCGGGAAGAAAGTAAGTGGATGCTGTGGCTCAACATATTTACTGTCTGTCTCTTCAAATAATGTTTTTACCAGCTCTCCGGTAGCAGCATCATACTGATTCATTTTCATATGATTCTGACCTCTGTTCAGAACTCCTACAAAGATGTACTTGGAATCCGGGCTCCATGTAACGGCTGTTAAATATTGATCTTTTTCTCCTTCAACTTTTAAGAAAGTTGTAGCCTGAGTTTTAATATTGAAAACCCCTAATGTTACCTGGTGAGAAGTCTGACCAGCCATCGGATATTTGATATTATGATTTACAGCAGGCGTTACAGACCAGTCAATGATTGGGTAATCCGCTACCATACTCTGATCCATTTTATAGAAAGCTACACTCTCGGAGTTGGGTGCAGGGAAAATTCCCGTATCAATTCCGAATTCATTTCTGTGAACAGCCTGTCCACTGATGATATTTTCATTAGACTCATTCGTTACCGCAATGGTCTTCCCACTCCTATTTACAAATAAATTATTCTTTGCTGTAAACGCAAAAGTCTGGCCGTCACCAAACATTTTCACATTTGCAGCATCCTGATCTACAACAGCTGTATTTTTTACTTTCCAGTCATTTCCTGATTTTTCAATCCACGACATTTTACCACCTGTAGTAAAATATCCATTGGAATTCCCTGTAAATTTGATAGCAGGAACAGCCTTCAGCTTATCATTGGATAAGTTTCTATTCAGTTGGCTTAACGAGATCAGGGTATCCTGTTTATTGGTTTTCAAATCTGTAATCAGATAACCGCCTTTCACAGCCTGGATATACGATTTTCCGTCTGCAGCCCATGAAAACTGGGAAATATTTTTTACGGCAAGGTTGGTTCTCATTCCATTTACAGCCTCCGCCATGGTAAACTTCTGGGTCTGGGCAAATGCTGAACTGCCTAAAACCAGCATCAATAAAGAAAATTTATGTAATTTCATTGTATAAAATTGAATCCTTCAAAAATAAGAAATAAAAACCATCCGTTAAGAAATGTTAAATTAAAACATTCATAAAATGGAATTCATGCTTTCAAAGAAATTATTTCTTAACTTAATAGTTGGATTTTTATAGGGATTAGAATAAGTCAATCGTGAATGGTCAATCCGCTCCGCTTGTCAATTTTTAAATTTTTGAACAGCTTTAATCATTCACCATTCACTTATGAGGCAAAATTGACCATTGATTATTAAATGAGTCAATTGTGAATTGTCAATTCGCTTTGCTTGTCAATTTTCATTTTGAACAGCCACAGTCATTCACCGTTCACTTGCGAAGCAAAATTGACTATTGATGTAAAAAAATGAATTTCTTATCCTATATCAATGACTTGTATAGGTACTCTATCCTAAATTTGCATCATTAATAACAAACAAAAAATACAAAATACAATGGCAACAAAATGGATCTTAGACCTAACGCATAGTGAAATTACTTTCAAAGTAAAACACATGATGATCTCTAACGTAAAAGGAAGCTTCAGAACTTTCACTGCTGAAATTGAATCTGAAGACGAGTTTTTTGCAAACGCAAAAACTACAGCTACTATTCAAACAGATTCTGTATTCACAAATAATACAGACAGAGACAATCACTTGAAGTCTGCAGAATTTTTCAACGCTGAAGCACACCCTACGATCACTTTTGAATCTCAGGCATTAAATAATTCAATTGTTGGAAATCTTACTGTTAACGGAGTTACAAAACCTATCACTCTTGATGTAGACTTCGGAGGAATCAATGTAGACCCATGGGGAAATACAAAAGCAGGTTTCTCTTTTGAAGGAAAAATCAGCAGAAAAGATTTTGGATTAAACTGGAATGCAGCTCTTGAAGCAGGAGGTGTAATGGTAAGTGATGATGTAAAGATAGCTGGTGAATTACAGTTTGTAAAACAAGCATAATTTATAACACATATTATAAAAGGTTCAGGGATTTGTCTAAAAGCCTTGAACCTTTTATTTTTTTATACTCTTCAATATTTAATTTATGAACCTCAACGATCTTCAAAACATAAGCAATAGTTTTAAAAGCACACAGAGAATGCCCGTTTTATTTCTTGGACATGGTTCACCTATGAACGCCATTGAAGAAAATCAATTTGTACAGGGTTTCCGAAAAGCAGCCTCTGAGATTCCTAAACCTAATGCAATTCTTTGTATTTCTGCCCACTGGTATACAGACGGAACTTTTGTAACGGCTATGGACATGCCTAAAACAATCCACGATTTTTATGGTTTTCCAAAAGCCCTTTTTGATGTACAGTATCCTGCTCCCGGAAGCCCGGAACTGGCAAAAGAAACGGCAGAACTTTTGCTCCCCGTTGATGTAGAAGAAGACCACAGCTGGGGACTGGATCATGGTGCATGGTCTGTGATAAAACATATGTATCCTGATGCTGATATTCCTGTGATTCAATTGAGCATTGACCATACAAAACCAGCCCAGTATCATTATGATCTGGCAAAAAGACTGAATAAGCTTAGGGAAAAGGGAATTCTGATTATCGGAAGTGGAAATATTGTTCACAATCTGCGCCTCATCGACTGGAAAAATATCAATACAGTTGGAGCCGGCTGGGACTGGGCGATAGAGGCCCGAGAAAAAACCAACAACTGGCTTCTGGACGGAAATTTCCAGAATATTATTGATTACCAGAAACAGGGAACTTTCTTACAATATGCAGTTCCTACACCTGATCATTATCTTCCTTTATTGTATACTTTAGGGCTGAAAGATCAGTCTGAAGAGCTTACTTTGTTCAATGATGAACTTATCGGAGGCTCACTGAGTATGACGAGTGTAAGAATTGGATAATCTGATATTGCAATAAAAAAGGAAATACCTCAGTTGGGATATTTCCTTTTCTTTTTATAGTGGTAATATTATTTACTGTACTGCTTTTAACACATTGATGTTTCCGTAGCCGTAGCTTGAATTAACATTTGGATAGTAGGTTGCAGACTGTCTCATTTTATTAAGCACCTGATCTCTTGTCCATGATGGATTTTTAGCCCAAACTAAAGCCGCGATTCCTGCCGTAGCCGCTGTAGCTACTGAAGAACCACCCACATAATCTGCCTGTCCGTTGTAATAGCTCAAAACCGGAACTGTATTTCCTGAAGCTCTCTCCATCTGGAAGGTAAAATCAATCTGACTTCCGGAGTGGCAAACATCACATTTCTGATTGGATGTATTCTCTTTTACACCTGTTATCGCCTGTGTTTCCGACATTGATGCAGGGAAAATCACCCCCACAAAACTGGTAAAGCTGGTAGAAGTTCCTCCTGCACAGAAAATCAGTTTTCCTTTAGAATAAGCATATTTAACACCATCTTCAATTTTTCCAACGGAGAATATATGTCCCATTGACATTGAAATGATCTTCACACTGGTATTGTTTCCTAATTCTGTAAAAGCCGTTTTTACAGCAGTCTGCTCGCTGGATGTTTCCAGAACAACGTTTTCTGCAGCTCTGTAGGCGATCAGATTGGCATTATACGCAACTCCTACAGGCAGTCCTGCATTATTTCTCGGAGCTGTCATTACGGAAGCCATTTTTGTTCCGTGCCCACACTGATCTCCGGATCCGTCTGAGTTATATACTCCTAATTTACTGATTGTTCTCCCTGAAGAAGCGCCATTATTGAAACTTCCTCCCAATAAAGTCTGCTCCGGAGAAACTCCTGTGTCAATAAGTCCAATGGTAACGCCAGCTCCTGTACTGTAGCTCCATGCTTCAGGAATGCTGTGCTTGGTGAAAGCCCAAGGGATTTTTGCACTTGGTGTTGTAGAGGTGTAATCTGCCGTACTTAATGTTGATGATGAAAAACCACATCCTGACGAACCGCTTCCGGAAGATTTTGCTGCTGCGTTATATTGAGCTTCAAATTCAAAATAATGATAGTCGGCCGGCTCTACATATCGGATATTTTTCATTTGTCGAAGAGCAGCAATGGTTTCTTCATTTTCAATAACAACATCCATTTGGTTAAGATACTGATCTGAAAGAAGAAGAAAATTTCTCTCCTCTTTTCCTTCATATTTTTTGATTACAGAAAGAACTTCTTTTTCCATATCGTTACTGTTTGGAGATTTACTTCTGTCAAAATCGTCTTTAGAAGCTCCGAAACCGATAGATACCATTTTGTTTCCGCGGAAAATAGCACTCCAGACGAAATGATCAGATTCATTCTTCCAGTTAAAGGTTCCGTCCGTTTTAATAGCCTGATTGATCCTTTCATTGATTTGCTTTGCTGTCAGTGGATCTTTCTGTGCCATTTCTATTTTTACATTTTCGTTCTGAAGTTCTTCTCTGGAACACGAATTTAAGGCAAAAAATATTGCCAGTAGGAATACAGTTTTTTTCATATGTTATAATTTTGGTTGGAGCCACAATATAACACTTTCATGAGAATTAAAAACTTTTAAAAAATGAATTTAGCATTACATGAATATTAAATTACAATATCTTCTCGTAGCAGACACTTTGCTCTATTCCAATGTATTGTCCATAATTGGGTATTCTGTAAAATCCACTTTTCTCATACACGGAAATAGCATTTTTCAGATCCTGAGAAGTTTCTAAAACCGCCTTTTTAAAATTCAATTCTGCGGCCCAGTTTTCCAGTTCCTTTACAATCGTTGAACCCAGTCCTTTTTTTCTGAAATCCGGATTGGTAAACATTCTTTTTATTTCTACTGTATCTTCGGAAAAAGGTTTGAATGCTCCGCAAGCTGCCGGAATAGCATCAATATAAACTACAATACAGTTTTTAATGGTATCAATTTTATTAAACTGAGCAAAAAAATCATCTTCCTCTCCATTATGTTCTGCTAAAGTAGCGTCAAGATATTTTACTAATTTTTGAAAGTCTGGATTCGTAGAATCTGTTCTAAGTACATTCATGTTTATTTGATTTAAAAATTGAAGGATTTAAAGATTAAAAGATTTGTGAAAGCAAAAAAGCTCCCTTTCGGAAGCTTTTATTTATTCAAAGTTTAGTTGACAACAAATTTTCTTTCATTGATCAGCTCTGCAATTGCCAGCATGTCTTTACCGATCAGTCGGTCATCTTCAAGCTTAGCAACTTTGGAACGAAGAACTGTAAAGTTTTCTTCAATTACTTTAGAGCATTTTGCGGGTCTTCTGAATTCCAGTCCCTGAGCAGCAAACATCAGCTCAACGGATAAAATATTCACAAGGTTACCAAGAACCTGATTGAATTTTCTTCCTGAAATACTTCCCATGGAAACATGATCTTCCTGTCCTAAACTTGTAGGAATAGAGTCTGCTGACGCCGGAAAACATAATGTTTTATTTTCTGTAACCAAAGCAGCTGAAGTATATTGAGGGATCATAAATCCTGAATTTAATCCTGAGCTTTCCGTTAATAATCTTGGTAATCCGTACTTTCCTTCTAACAATAAGTAACTTCTTCTGTCAGAAATATTTCCTAATTCTGCAGCTGCCAGCGTAGCATAGTCTAAAGGCAGAGCCATCAGCTGTCCGTGGAAGTTACCCCCTGAAATAGATTCTTCAGCACTTAATACAATCGGGTTGTCTGTTACGGAGTTCAGTTCTGTTTCCGCCATAATTCTAAGGTGTTCAAAAGCGTTTCTGCTGGCTCCGTGAACCTGTGGTACACATCTCATGGAATAAGGATCCTGAACTCTCTCACAATCTTCGTGAGCTTGCATATTTTCTGATCCTTTTAAGAATTTAAGCATTCTTGCCGCTACTTTTTTACTGCCCTCAAAAGGTCTGATCTCATGAAGCTCTTTTTTGAACGGGCTCGCAGAACCTCTGTATGCTTCGATACTCATTGCAGCAGTCATATCCGCAAGATCTAATAAATATTCAAATTTTTCGAGCCCTTTGATTGCATGAGCAAGGATAAACTGGGTTCCATTGATCAATCCTAATCCTTCTTTTGGTCCTAGAGCCAATGCTTCAAGGTCGTGTTTCTTCAGAACTTCCATGGTATCAGAAACCTGATTCCCTTCCCAAACCTGTCCTAAACCAAGTAAAGGCAACACCAGATGTGCCAAAGGAGCAAGGTCTCCCGAAGCCCCTACAGATCCTTGTTCAGGAACCACCGGAATAATATCTTTTTCCAGCATCAGAATCATTCTTTCAATAACTTCCAGAGAAACTCCGGAAAATCCTTTTGAAAGTGCATGAACTTTAGCAATCATCATAATCTTGGAAAGTTCTTTATCAATCGGTTTTCCTACTCCTACTGCATGAGAGATAATCAGGTTATATTGTAACTGAGCTGTTTCGTCTGCCGATATTTTAGTATCACATAAAGGTCCGAACCCGGTATTGATTCCATACACACATCTGTCAGACTCTACTATTTTCTGTACGTTTTTCTGAGATTTTAAGATTTGTTCTTTTGCGGCTTTATTAAGCTTGGCTTTATTTGGCTTTTTACAGATTTCCAGAACATCATGGAAAGTAAAAACATCTACCCCGTATATCATTTCTAAAAAATTTTCTTAAAATTACGCATTTAACAATAATTGGAAAAGCTAAATTTCAATCTTCTATATTTTTATATAAACAAGGAAATTATTTTACTATTTTTAGCCCCGAAATTAAAAACAATAATACATGAGACTGAAAACTCTACTCCTTGCTTTATGTGTAGCAAGCACAACAGCTTTCGCCCAGAAAGTAAAATATTCCAAAGAAGAAAGAAAAGAAATGAACCGTTATCTGTTTAACGAAGGTTTCGATACTGCATCTGATAAAAAGGTCTCTACAATCATATTAAAAGACAATACTGAATACCAGGGTTACAGTAAATCATGGGAAAAACAGAGAGGACAAATTCTTTCCATTACCATTGAAGATGTTGATACGAAAAAGCCCATGAAATTTACAGCGGCAGATATTGCTGAAATGTATTTGTATGCAACAGAGAGGGAAAAATCTATGAAAGCAGGAAAGTTTATTTCAAATATGAGGAATTACAGCACCAAAAAATACAGTAAATCTGTAACCAACGATGCAATCCCATATGAAAACCAGGTTGTTTCTTTAAAAAACAAGAAAGAGCCCAAAGCTTTTTTAATGCAGGTTATCAATCCTGAATTTAATGAACTTATTACGGTTTATCATGATCCGTTCGCTTCAGAAACCATGTCAACAGGTTTTGGTGGTGCTCCTGCATTTGGTGGCGGTGTCATAAAATCTTATTATGTAAAAAAGGGTGACAAAGTGATGTGGCTTCATAAAGATGATTTTGAAGATAACTACGATTTTCTATTCGGAGACAATGCAGAGTTTATGAAAAAATATCCTAAAAACTCTGTAGAATGGGATTATTTAAGCTTTCTGATCTATCAATATACAGAAATGAATCACGGATAAAATACTCCAGGAATAAATTAAAACCTGCAGATCAGTCTGCAGGTTTCTTTTTTAAATAGGGAAAGTTTCCTTAATTTTGTTATATGAATCCTTCTTTAGAACTACAGCTCAAAACCTTACCATCCGAACCCGGCGTTTATCGTTATTATGATAAAAACGAACAGCTTTTGTATGTTGGGAAAGCTAAAAATCTGAAAAAAAGGGTTCTCTCCTATTTCAACAAAAACCTTTCCGGATACAGGATCAAAATAATGGTCGGGAAAATCCAGCGATTGGAAACGACAATTGTAAACAGTGAGTATGATGCACTTTTATTGGAAAATAATCTGATTAAGGAACATCAGCCGTTTTACAATGTCATGTTGAAAGATGACAAAACCTATCCGTGGATCTGTATCAAAAATGAAGATTTTCCACGAATCTTTCTGACCAGGAATGTAATTAAAGATGGATCCGAATATTATGGTCCTTATGCAAAAGTGCGTCCTGCAAAGATTTTACTGGATACCATCAAACATATTTACAAACTTAGAACCTGTAATCTGAATCTTTCTCCGGCCAAAATTGCTGAAGGGAAATATAAAGTCTGCCTGGAATATCATATCAAAAACTGTGAAGGCCCCTGTGAAGACCTTGAAAGCAAGGAAGAGTATGATGAAAAGATAGATGCCATCCGCGGAATTATCAAAGGGGATTTCCGAAAAGCTAAGGATTATCTGGTCAATCAGATGATGAAACTTGCTTCCAATCTTCAGTTTGAACAAGCTCAGATTATTAAAGAAAGACTCGACATTCTGGAAGATTACCAGGCTAAGAATACTGTAGTCAACCCTAATATTGACGATGTGGATGTCTTCGGAATGACCAGCGATGAAACGGCAGCATATGTCAATTTTTTTAAAATCAGAAATGGAAATATCATCCAGAGTTTTACGACCGAGATAAAAAAAATTCTTGAAGAAACAGATGAAGACATTATGGAAGAAGCATTGATTGAGATCCGCCAGAAATTTTCTTCTGATTCCAAAGAAGTACTGTTACCATTTCATTTGTCTGTAGAAATTCCTAATGTAAAACTGATTGTTCCTAAGGTTGGAGATAAAAAAAGAATTGTAGAGCTTTCCGAAAAAAACGCTAAAGAATATCGTCTGGAAAAACTGAAACAGGTTCAGATTGTAGATCCTGAAAGGCATACCAACAGAATCATGGCGGAAATGCAGAAACTTCTCAGAATGCCGGTTGAGCCCAGACATATTGAAGGTTTTGATAACTCAAATATTCAGGGAACCAATCCTGTCTCAGCATGCGTTGTTTTCAAAGATGGCAGACCAAGTAAAGCAGATTACAGAATTTTCCATCCTAAAACAGTGGAAGGGCCTAACGATTTTGCTACGATGGAAGAAGTGATCTACCGTCGTTACAAAAGGATGCTTGATGAAGGTGAAGATCTCCCCCAGCTTATTCTGATTGACGGAGGAAAGGGACAATTGTCTTCTGCTGTAAAGAGCCTTAGATTATTGGGACTTTACGGAAAAATTACCATTGTAGGTATCGCCAAAAGACTGGAGGAGATTTTCTTCCCTGAAGATCCTATTCCTTTATATCTGGATAAAAAATCTGAAACATTGAAAATCCTTCAGCGTGTACGTGACGAGGCTCACCGATTTGGGGTAAAGCATCATAGAACGAGAAGAAAAAATTCTACAATAAAATCTGAACTGGAAGAAATTCCTGGTGTTGGAGAAAAAACTATTGAGTTGCTTCTGTCTAAACTGAAGTCTGTAAAACGTATCAAAGAAGCCAATATGGAAACGCTGGAAGAAATTTTAGGGAAAAGTAAGGCTAAAGTGATTTGGGAGTTTTTTAATGCCAATTGATAATCTGGCGCAGTTTAACAGTTATGTTACACTACCAAAATAGTCCTTCTTTATAAAATTTCACATCTATTTTCTATTTCATCAACAAGTGACAAAAACCAACATTCCTTTAACCATAAGGATAATTTACTAAAGAAAAACACAAATAAATAAATATTTTACTAAATAATAGTATTATTTATAATTTTTTCATAAATTAGTAATATCAACTAATAACAATAATACTATGAAAATTTTTCTCATTTTATAAATCTTTCTATATTTTCATTTATCACTATAAATGGTGACTTACCTCTTATGTCTGTTTCATGTAGAAAGTCTGATCAAAACATCTTCTAACTTTCTGAAAAAATGAAAAACACATCAACATATATATTATAAAAGGCTCTTGAAAAAGAGCCTTTTATGTTTATTATTTTGTAATTTCCAAATTATTTTGCCACAAAAACTTCTTTGGAAAATTTTCCATCAGCCTGTGGCATATCTATCACAATGCTTCCGTTTTCAAAATATCCTATGGTAGTACTTCCGTCAGCCAATTTCACTAAGAAAACAGCATCTTTCGAAGTTGATTTAAATGTTGCAAATGGTACAGAACTTCCAGATTTTGCTAAGATAAATTGAGTAGGATCAATCTGTATTCTCTGAAGGGTAAACTTCCCATTTGAAAAATTATTTGAATCCGGAATTACAGCTCTTGCTGCAGAAGTTGTAGATACCACAACTTCTGGAGATGAACGCTGAGCACTATTAGAAGATGCTGGTAGTAGATCAACAGGATTAGAAACAGGGATATTTATTAATGCCTCTTTCAAAGCATCCTGAAAACCTTCTTCAAAATCTTTAATGCTCGAACTTCCTTTAGCTTCCAAAATCAGTTTATTATTACAATCCTTAAACTGAATAATCAGTTTATTTTTAAATAAACTTTTATCACTCATAATTTCTGCTGTAACTACATTGCAATAATTGCTTTTAGCTTCATAAGGCCATTGGTCTTTAATAACAGGAAGTACTATATACTTCTTACCGGTTAAAGCTTTGGTGAAAAAGTTTTTTAAACCATAATCTTCCTTAAACGTCTCAAATTTTTCAGGAACTGTAACATATTTATAATCTGAAACCTTTTGTGCAAAAATAATTGTTGAACAAACTGTCAACATCAACATTGATAACTTTTTCATTTCTATAATTTTAATCGTTTCTGAATGCTCCCATATCCAGTTTCAATGAGAAGAAATTGGAATAGAAATTAGATCCGCCTATCCCTGAATTCGTAATCGCATAATCCAGTGTAAGTCCTCTGTATCTGATCCCAAGACCTGCACTTGGCTGGAAAGAAACTTTTCTTTTAAGGTCTTCTATATCTGTAATTGACTGGAATCTGTTGATCCCCAGTCTCACAAAAATCATTTTCTGATATCCCAGTTCAGCTCCTGCATAGGGACTGATACTTGCAAAATCTGTTGAAATCAATGAAGCAGTTTTAGCGAAATCTACATTAATTCCTGCTTCCGGCAGTACATAAACACTACTGTTGATTTCAAATAATTTACTGGCACCTACATTCAACTTAGGCATTGTAAGTTCCAGTTTATCTTTCGGTGCGGGGTTGAATTCTTCTCCATTGACAACAGTTGAAAGTTCTTTCTGATTGATACTCCAAAAATTGACGGTAGTAGTGATATCTCTTACCATACCTCCAAACTTCCATCCGTTATCTGCTTTATAAATCGCCCCCACATCAAAACCAAAACCATAACCATTTGCAAATTTACCTACGTTTCTGTAGACAATTTTAGCATTTACCCCAACATCCAATTTTGGATTTCCTCCTGGCCTGAAAGCATAAGAAAGGATAGCCGCGTAATCGGATTGAGAAAATTTAGTAATTTTATCATAATCAATATTTCCTTCAGAGTCAATCATCTGGGTAGTATTCAAAATATTGTCTACACCAAGTCTCACCACTGAAACCCCAAAAACACCTTCTTCAAGTACTTTCGCATACGCCAGATAGTCGTATTTTGCAATAGACTCAAAGTATTCTGCGTGCATTGCTGCACCTTGCCAGTCTCTTTCAACTGACATCAAACCTGCAGGGTTCCACATAGGAGAATATACATCATCCTGATTGGTAATTACTGCCCCACCCATTGCAAGACCTCTTGCTCCGGCTCCGATATTTAAGAATTCATTGGAATATTTCCTGATAATCTGAGATTGAGACAGCCCAAACAGCAGTGAAAATGCAAGTAAAAGATATTTTTTCATCATATAAATTTGATGCTTAGTTTAAGTTTTTAGTTTTTCTGGCTTTAATTAATCCATTGACTATGATTGCCAGTATCATAACTCCTGAAGCAATATAAAATATAGGGCTCATATGTTCTGATTCCCCAAAGATAAAAAAAGCTAGTATAATTCCGTAGACAGGTTCTAAATTAACTGTTAAAATTAAAGTAAAAGGTGATATATACTTCATTAATTTCACCGATTCTAACATGGGGAAAGCGGTAAAAACACTGGCTAACAAGCATATTAACGCCAAATCCCGATAGTTTATTTCGTTCATTTGAAAAATTTGCCCCGAAAGCAAATAAAATATCATTAAAATAAACCATCCACAGAAAATTTCATAAAAAATGATGTTTCCAGAACTCGTTTTGCCAAACATTTTACCATTAAAAACAGAAAAGATAGTTCCAAATACAGCACAAAGGATTCCATAAATAATACCTTCTTTAAAATGAAACTCTGTTTTGAAGATTAATAATATACAGGCAACGATGACCGTTCCCATTATAACTTCAGATATATCGATCTTTCTTTTGAAAATAATAGGCTCCAGAATCGAGGCAAAAAGTGTAGATAAAGAAAGACAGCTTAACGCAATGGAAACATTGGAAACTTTAATGGAATAGAAAAAGCAGTACCAGTGAAGCGCCATTGCAAAACCTATTGCCGCCAGCTGAAAAAATATTTTTTTTGAAACTTTTATACTTTCTTTCTTAAAGCCCCTGATGAATACAAAAAGAAAGATAGAAGCAAACAACATTCTGTAAAACACAAGGATCTGAGCATTGGCATGAATTAATTTTCCCAAAATTGCAGTGAACCCCCACAAAAACACTATTAAATGCAACCTGAAAAGTGCCAATTTATGCATAACCTATCTCCTTTTGATTTTTAACGTGCAAATTTACAAATCCCAATCACAAAAATTGATAAAAAAACACGTTTAATATAAAAAAAGTTAATAAAAATTAAAATAAAGATCAACCAATAAAAAACCCTGAAAATTTGTTAAACTTTCAGGGCCTTCAAATAATAAACTATTAAAAAAATAAACTAGGAACTTAGAGTATTTTGCAGAGAATATCACCTCTGTTACTCTAGTGTAAAGTTAGAAAAAATATAAATTATTTAAAAATATTTTTTAGTTAAAAATTTCACAATTTACTAGAAACCAAACTATTAAACACCTGTTTTACTTCCTATTTGTATTCCTCATAAAAATAGTATCTTTAAGCGTAAAAAATTGAAAATTTTATGGACATCGAATTCAATAAACGAGAAGATCAGAACAGACTAAAATTATCTGAAATAAATCGCTTACTCACTGAGATCAAAAAAGGAGGTGGTGAGAAGAGGCTTCAAAAGCTTCGTGATGAAGGAAAAATGACAGCAAGAGAAAGAGTAGATTATCTTCTCGATAAAGATTCAGATTCCATAGAAGTAGGAGCATTTGCAGGATATGAAATGTATAAGGAACATGGAGGATGTCCCAGCGGAGGAGTTGTAGTAGTTATTGGCTACGTTTCCGGAAGACAATGTATCATCGTTGCGAATGACGCTTCTGTAAAAGCTGGTGCATGGTTTCCTATCACAGGAAAGAAAAACCTGAGAGCACAGGAAATTGCCATGGAAAACAAGCTTCCAATCATTTATCTGGTAGATTCTGCGGGTGTTTATCTTCCAATGCAGGATGAGATCTTTCCAGATAAAGAACATTTTGGAAGAATTTTCAGAAATAATGCTAAAATGAGCTCTATGGGGATCATCCAGATTTCTGCCGTTATGGGGAGCTGTGTAGCCGGAGGAGCTTATTTACCAATCATGAGTGATGAAGCGATGATTGTGGATAAAACAGGTTCTATTTTCCTTGCCGGAAGCTATCTTGTAAAAGCTGCTATCGGTGAAAGTATTGATAATGAAACATTGGGAGGCGCTACCACCCACTGCTCTATTTCTGGAGTAACAGATTATAAGGCTAAAGATGATAAAGATGCTTTGAATAGGATCAAAAACATCATGAAATCTCTTGGAAGTACTGAAAAAGCCGGCTTTGACAGAATTGAAAGTTTCCCGCCAAAAGAAAACCCTGAAAATATTTTCGGAATTATGCCGGTTTCCAGAGCTGAGCAATATGATACTTACGAAATTATCAAATGTATTGTAGACAACTCTGAATACGAAGAATATAAACCTGATTATGGTAAAAGTATTATCTGTGCCACGGCCAGAGTTGATGGCTGGTCTGTAGGTATTGTAGCCAATCAGAGAAAGCTTGTAAAAAGTGGTAAAGGAGAAATGCAGTTTGGTGGAGTTATTTACTCAGATTCTGCAGATAAAGCAACCAGATTTATAGCCAACTGTAATCAAAGAAAAATACCTTTAATCTTCTTACAGGACGTTACCGGATTCATGGTAGGTTCCAAATCAGAACATGGAGGTATCATTAAAGATGGAGCTAAAATGGTAAATGCAGTTTCCAATTCTGTAGTTCCTAAATTTACTATTATTACTGGGAATTCTTACGGAGCAGGAAACTATGCGATGTGTGGAAAAGCTTATGATCCCAGATTAATTGTTGCATGGCCTTGGGCTGATCTGGCTGTAATGGGAGGAGCACAAGCCGCAAAAGTACTTGCTCAGATCCAGGAGTCTACGTTAAAAAAGCAAGGAAAAGAAATTACTGAAGAAGAACACAACGAAATTCTGGATACAATTTCAAAAAAATATCAGAAACAAACAGAATCTACTTACGCCGCTGCAAGATTATGGACAGATGCCATCATCAATCCAGCTGATACAAGAAAATGGATTTCTATGGGAATTGAAGCTGCTAATAACGCTCCTATTACCGAGAAATTCAACTTGGGAGTAATTCAAGTCTGATCAGTATATTTATAAAAAACAAACACGGCTATTTCAGTTTGAGATAGCCGTGTTTTTATATATGCCTTTAAATTATAGGAAACTAATTTCCATATTCTTCTTTACAAAATTCTATAGGTCCGCCAAGCTTCATACAGCATTGATATTTGCTCAAACAAATTCCATTAGGCCATCCTGGAGGATAGCACATTCCAAAAGCCGGATCATCCGGGCATCCAGGCCCTCCGCTTCCTTTAAGTGATTTTAAACTCTCTCTTGAAATCTTTACTAGATTTTTCATAGTTATTTAGTTTTTGATAATTCCTACTCTCTTGTAGCTTTTCGGATTCCGCTTCCTCTAAAATACTATTTTTTCTACACCTAGTGAAATTTAAATAAAATTTTAACTATTAAACTTTTAAGAATGCATCATTAGGATTTATATATGTAATAATCCAAAAGTAAAAGTAAGTAGTTTAACAATATTTCAGGAGCATTCTCCCGCTATCCATTCATACTCCTCACACCCGCTCTTTCCCTGACCTTAGCCGAAGCGTTCCGCGCCTGCTCCGGGGTAACCATTACTATCGGGGCTAGAGAAGACGAATTATCAATTATGAGTTATGAATTGTAGAACCTGAGCTGGTCAAGGAGTAGTCAATTTTACATTCTAAAATCTAATATCCCAATTATGTCATTCCGTAGTAATCCAGCCACACTATTAGAGCCTAAAGGATTCAAAGGAGTAGCACAGAGTTTTTAATATTTAAGTGATCTGATAATCTAAGCTATACTGATGATAGAATTTAAAATGTATTGTTTGGACTCCTACGGAGTGACAAGGGAGTGCTATCAATGATAAGTGATAAATAATCAATGATGAATGATCTCTGGTATTGGATGGAAACAGGAACCATTAATCATTATTGATTGTTCATACTGATTACTCAGTACGATTCCTTATGTTTGGAGTTGTACTGGGTTTGCTTTGGATTTGAGTTGTGTATAAAGCAAAAAAAATCCTTTATCATAAGATAAAGGATTTTTAAAAATAAAATAAAAACTGGCGGCGGCCTACTCTCCCGCTTT
>NZ_JBLGCX010000030.1:0-278 GCF_047444895.1 Chryseobacterium sp. S90
GCTGATTATTGAGCTGCTCTTGTTTTTACAATTGTGTTTCCACCGCAAGAACACTGTCCGCAAGACTGCGCCGCTGCCTGAAGGCTGTTAACACCACCTTTAAGGCTGTTCATTTGCTCTTCCTGTAATTTGCTGATTTGCTCTTTGTTGATCTGTAATCCTTTTGTTAATTTAATTTTGTGCATGATAGTTGATTTTTAGATTGTTATTGTTTATTTTAATGTGATTTTGGAAGCTGATTATTGAGCTGCTCTTGTTTTTACAATTGTGTTTCCACC
>NZ_JBLGCX010000007.1:0-259968 GCF_047444895.1 Chryseobacterium sp. S90
AATGTTTCTAGCTTATCTAAAAGCTCTTCTGCGCTACTGTCTTACTCTCGTTTTCAGTGGGGCAAAGATAGAAACTTACTACACACTACACAACTTTATTTAACATAAATTTTACCGTTTCGTAATATTTAACCCTAAACAACTGAAACAAAGGAAGAAAAATTTTAAACAATTTTCCTCAGTATTAATCTATATAAAGTAAAATCAGCAATAATGCTGTTACAGACTACTTCTTAAGGATTGTTTTCTTTGTAAATTGCGCTCAAAAATTCGGCATAAGACTTTTCCAGACCAATAATATCGCCGGATTTAAGATTCAAACCACCTACTCCTGAGTTATCCGGCTTTACTTTTAAAGAGGAAACCTGAAAATATAGGTTATCATCATTCGCTTTTGGCTGAACTTTGATAGTAGAACCTAAAAGTCTCTTGGTAGAAATTGTATAGATTTCTTCTGGAACAACTTTTAATTTTAAAAATGATCTTGGAGAGATGGTATAGTCTTTGCGATTGATGCTTATTTTCTGATCTTTTTCAGAGGAAGCAAATATGTACATCTCGCCATGCTGTGTTGCTAACTTTTCTTTAGGTGTATAATATAAAGCAATCTTATAATTGGCAGCATTGAATGACTGAGCTGTCCCATCTACATTTTCGAAAGGTTTTAATTCAAAAGTATTAGCACCGATTTCTTTTGCTTTTTTATAGACTAAGGAAAATATAAGCGCATCATCTTTTGAAAAACCCTGAACTTCTACTTCTCCTAAATAAACGGCATCTGCAGCGGCTGCTTCTTTTTTATAAAAGAATTTATCCTGATTATCATTTGTTTTTTCAACCTTAGTCAGATAAACATTTTGTGCATTCCACAGCTGGATACACAATACTGAAAAGATGATTACAATATTCTTCATATATATATTATTGTTGTGAAAGTGTATCAACACATTCTTCAAGACTGTTTTCCCAATGTTTGGGCTCTATTTTGTAAGTTTCTTCTATTTTATCTAAAGACATTGTACTTCTTACAGGTCTTTTGGCAG
The DNA here is from genome assembly GCF_047444895.1 of Chryseobacterium sp. S90. NCBI lineage: Bacteria > Pseudomonadati > Bacteroidota > Flavobacteriia > Flavobacteriales > Weeksellaceae > Chryseobacterium > Chryseobacterium sp. S90. The sequence continues at coordinate 1,044 of NZ_JBLGCX010000007.1, forward strand.
GTGTTGGATACTGTTCGGTTGTTAATGGATTCAATTTTATTGAAGATTTTGAAAATTCAGCAATTTTTTTGGCAAATTCAAACCATGTAGTCTCCGGATAGTTTGAGAAGTGGAAAACTCCGTAGGTTTTATGGTGAGCTTCGATAATGTCCATGATAGCTTCTGCCAGATCATTTGCATTGGTTGGCTGCCCAAACTGATCAGCAACTATTCCCAATTCTTTTTTCTGAGAGAACAGGTTCAGCATTGTTTTCACAAAATTCTTATTGAACTCTGAGTATAGCCATGAGGTTCTCAGAATAATTGTTTTAGGATTAATTTCCAGAGCAAGCTCTTCTCCTTTTCTTTTTGATTCTCCATATACTCCTATTGGATTGGTAAAATCGTCTTCGGAGTATGGAAGGTTTGTAGTTCCATCAAAAACGTAGTCGGTAGAAACATGAATCAGGATAGTTTTATAATCTGCACACGCCTGCGCAAGATGAGCTACACCGTCGGCATTTACTGCAAAAGCTTTTTCTTTTTCTGTTTCAGCCAGGTCTACCGCTGTATATGCTGAAGCATTGATGCAGTAATCAGGTTTGTTATCATAAAAGAAGTCATTTACCTGGTCTTCATTGGTAACATCAAGAGTGGATGAGTCTGTAAATAAGAATTCATATTGATGTTCAAAGTCCGGAGCTATTTTTCTAATGCAGTTTCCTAATTGTCCGTTGCTTCCTATTACTGCTATTTTTTTCATTTATATATTATTAATTTTTAAGTTGGAATTTTCAATAAGAGTTGCTGATTAAGAATTTTTAGCATTTTGACTTCTTAAAAACTTCACTCTTGACTGGAAGTCTTTCTGGATCAAATCTACATAAAACTTATCGAAAATTTCTTTGACATCTTCAGGATGAACTTCAGATTTTCTTGTTTTGACATTGAAATAAATAACAGTTACCCAGAGTACGGCATGAATTGTTTTTTTATCTAAACTTTTCATCAGGATTTCCACTTTTGCAGTTCTATCCTGTACATCGATGGTTTTGCTGCTGATTACGACCTGGGTGTTATATCTTACTTCTTTTAAATATGCTATTTCATTTTGAATGGCAATCCAGGTACAGCCGGTTTTCTTGGTATATTCTTCGTATGTAAATCCATAAAATGTTTCTACATGATCTTCTCTTGCATTGAACATATAATCAAGATATTTTACATTATTCAAATGTCCGATCGGATCGCAGTCACTAAACCTGACTTTTACCGTAGTTGATACTTCTTTTTCCATTCCGCAAAAATAAAAAAACCACCTCTAAAAGAGGTGGTTAGTTTTATAAATCTTTGTTAATTTGCTGAAATTATTGAATTCCTAATTCTTTCTTTACAGCTGCAGTAGCATCTGCTCCTGCCTTATAAAGGAATGCTGGTGAGTTTGCATCCATAATGTAGTCATATCCACTAGCTTTAGCTACTTTCTCTACTGCATCATTCAGTTTTTTCTCAACCGGTCCGAAAGCTACGTCTTGCTTAGCTTGTAGATCTTTTTGAGCTTTGTCCTGCATTTGCTGGATTTCTTCAGCTAATTTTTTCATTTCAGCTTCTCTTGCTGCGTTTTCATCAGCTGTTTTTTTCGGAGCTTCTGTCTGATATTGCTGATATTTAGTTTGAGCTGCGTCTGCTTTTTTCTTAATCTCAGCCTGTTTTGTATCTAAGAATGTTTTAAGATCAGCATCTGCTTTCTTTTTCTCCGGCATAGCGTTAAGAACTCCCATTACATCTAAAGTAGCAATTTTTTGAGCTTTTGCCATACCTACAGATACAACCATCATTACTGCTGCAAATAATACACTTAATTTTTTCATAATTGGTAAATAAATAATTTAATTTGTTTTTAGATTTTAAAATATAGCAAAAGTTAATTTTTTAAACTTATTTTTTGCCTTTGCTATTTGTTTTTTCTTTCTTATCTGTTCCTTTCAGCAAAACAGACAATACTTTCTCGGTGTAATCATATTTAGACTGAAGGAAGATAACACTAATGTTATTGCTTTTATCAAGAACTATGCCCAAGCCATTTTTTTCGGACATTGTTTTGATGGCTCCCCAGATCTGATCCTGAAAAGGCAAAACAAGGTTTGTTCTCAGTTTTGTAATCTCACCGTTAGCTCCAAAACGTAAGCTAGTAGTTGTTTTAATATTTTTATCAAGGTCTACAACTTCTTTTTCTCTCAGTTTAAGCTGGTCTCCTATCAATAATACTTTTTCACTTTCGAAAGCAGCTTTTTTTCTTTCATATTCAGATTGAAGATTTTGAAGTTCCGACTCCCAGGTATCGATCTGAGAATTCAGTCTTGCTTCAGCTTCTTTATACTGAGGTAATTTATTTAAAATTTCATTAGTATCCACCACTCCGATTTTCTGGGCATTGCTGAATCCAAAAAGCAAAAGTAATGCGAATGTAAAAGTTATTTTAAAGTGCTTCATATTTGTAATTATAATGTTTGGTTCATCAAGAAGTGGTTACGCCATCCTGATTTATCACCTGACAATGTCTTATCAAGACCAAGTGCAAAGTCAAATCCGATTAATCCAAATGCTCCCATATATACTCTTACACCAATTCCGACTGACCTTTTCAATTGGAATGGACTGTAAGAACTCCATGAGTTCCATACGTTCCCTCCTTCAGCAAATGTCAATGCATAGATTTTTGCAGTCTGGCTCATTGAGATCGGGTATCTCAATTCTAAAGTAAATCTGTTATAGATTGTACCACCACCTGTCTGGGTAATATCATCTGCCTGACCTCCTTCTGTACTGGCATTTTCATATCCTCTTAAAGGAATCAATTCTCTACCGTCATATCTACCTCCGAAAAGTCCTGTACCTCCCATATAGAATCTTTCAAATGGCGGAGCTCCCAATTTACTGTTATATCCGTCCATGAATCCCATTTCTGCAGAAGATCTTAAGACAAGCTTTCCAATGATTTCATTGTATACATCTGCCTTGAATTTAATCTTATAGAATTCCATCCACTTATATTTGTCAATAGCTGACATTGTTGAGTAGTCTTTCTTTTTAAACAATGAGTATGGAGGTGTCAGTTTTGCTGAAAGCTCAATATTGGATCCCATTGTCGGGAAGATTGGATCGATACCTGCCGAGTTTCTGCTCAACCCTAAGTTGATACTGAAGTTATTGGCTGTACCATTATTTTCTGTTGTATTTCCAAACTGGAAAGGATAGTTATTGAAGTCATACTTCTGGAACTGTAATCCTGTATAAAGTGAGAAATAATCATCCGGCCAGTTCAATAGTCTGTTCAAACCTGCTGAAGCGGAGAAAATATTCAATTTCTGAGCAGCTCCGTATTGGTCTGTATATCTCACTCTGGAGTTGTTCAAACTTACAGAAAGGGCTGTTGCTCTTGTACCAAATAACCAAGGTTCTGTGAATGATACTCCATAGTTCTGGAAGTACTGTCCTGCCTGAACCTGAATTGAGAAGGTTTGCCCGTCTCCCTGAGGTACTGGTTTGAAATCTTTAAACTTAAGGAAGTTCTTTAATGAGAAGTTATTAAATGTTAATCCTAAAGTACCGATGAAGCTGTTACCACCATAACCCGCCTGCAACTGTACCTGAGAAGAACCTTTCTCTACCAGTTTCCAGTTAATATCCACGGTATTATCTACCTGATTTGGCTGAATATCCTGTCCGATCTGCTGAGGGTCAAAGAATGACATCCCTGCAAGATCGAAATATGTTCTTTTAATTTCTGTTTTCTTGAATAGCTCTCCCGGTTTTGTTCTCAGTGCTCTAAGAATTACGTGGTCATGGGTTGTAGTATTCCCCTGCCATGTTACTTTATTCCAGGTAGCCTGTTCTCCTTCATTAATTCTAACTTCAAGATTTACAGCATCTCCTGATACTGATTTTTCAACAGGTGTAACATTGGAGAAAAGGTAACCATTGTTCATGTAAACAGATTTGATATCTGAGTCATCTTCTTTACCACCGTCTTCTCCTACTTTTTTGTTGAATCCTACAGCATCGTAAATATCTCCTTTCTTGTATCCTAATAATCTTTGTAAGTATTCTGTAGCGTAAACCGTATTACCTGTGAACGTAACGTCCCCGATGTAATATTTTTTACCCTCGTTAAGTTTTACATTGATTTCGTAGTTATTTCTTTTGTTTCTCCAAACTGAATCGGAAACGATTTTTGCGTCTCTATATCCCAGAGAGTTATAATAACTGATAAGACTTTGTTTATCTTCCTGATATTTATCTTCAATGAATTTTGAGGATTTCAAAATACCACCGATACCGAAACGTTTTTGTTTTGTTTCTTTGAAAGCTTTGTTTCTAAGCTTGCTATCGGTTACATTTTCGTTTCCTTCAAATTCAATATGATCAATCTTAATTCTTTTTCCCTTTTCTACATTGATGGTCCAGTCTACTAAAGCAGGGTCTCCCGCGTTTACTTTATCCTGGATGCTGATTTTGGCATCTGCAAAACCTTTTTTAATATAATCTTTAGGGACATTTGTTTTAAGACTAGAAACTAAGTTTTGAGTAATCTTAGTTCCTGGTTTAAGGTTGTTATCCTTTGCCAGTTTTTCACTTTTAGATTTACCAATTCCTTTTCCTGCAAATTTCACTTCTCCAAGTTCTTTCAGATCCTGTAAGTGAAATTTCAGAACGATTGTCTGTCCTTCAATGCTTTGAACATAAACTTCCACTTCAGAAAAAGATTGGGTATCCCAAAGTTTTTTAACAGCATTACTGATTTTCTGTCCTGGAATGTCTACGCTTTCTCCCTTGGTAAGACCTGTAAATCTTAAGATCTGAGCTGGTGTATATTTTTTTACCCCATCTACAACGATGTCTTTAAGTGTATAAGTGCCTGCCTCATTTTCTGCGTGAACAGCATTATTTACTTTTGTGCTGTCTTGTGGAGTTACTTGTCCATAAAAATGTGCAGAAGCAGCAAACATAATGATGGGTAATAGTCTAAACTTCATTTTATCGAGTCTTTCTTTTCTTAAAATTTTATTGGCCTTTTACTTGCTCACCGGTTAAACCGTATCTTCTTTCTTTGTTTTGATAATCAACAATACATTGAAAGAAAATATCTTTGGTAAAATCCGGCCACAGAACATTTAAAAACTGCAGTTCTGCATAAGCGATCTGCCAAAGCAGGAAATTACTTATTCTTATTTCACCGCTGGTTCTGATCAGTAAATCTACAGGAGGAAAATCTTTTGTATAAAGATAGCTTTCAAATAAATTTTCGTTAATATTTTCTATCTCTACTTTTCCTTCTTTTACATCAGAACTTATATTTTTAACGGCCTCCAATATTTCATTTTGAGAGCCATAGCTTATAGCCAATACAAGGTTTCCTTTTGTGTTTTCTTTTGTGAGTTCTACCACACGCTCCAACTGCTCTTTTACTAAAACAGGCAGTTTTTCCAGGTTCCCTATCACGTGCATTCTTAATCCTTTGCTGAAGATTTCTTCTGCCTCAAGCAGTAAGGTCTCTACCAACAGGTTCATAAGAGTATTCACTTCTTCAGTAGGACGGCTCCAATTTTCTGAAGAGAATGTATAAAGTGTTAGGTAAGGGATATTAATCTCATTACAGGCATTAATAGCATTTCTTACTGCATTAATGGCATTTTTGTGACCGAAAGTTCTTTCTTCGCCACGAGATTTTGCCCATCTTCCATTACCATCCATAATGATGGCTACGTGTTTTGGTAAATTCTCAGAATTTATTTTATCTTTAATCAACGACATATTATTCACAATAACATGGAGGTCTTCCGAACGAATACGTAAGTCCTAAACTGAAAGTATTCATCCAGTCCTTCGATCTACTATCTCCAATATTTCTCTTTTTAATAAACTCTGCTTCTCTTTCCTTAGAAACTGCATAATAATTTCCTGACTGCAATAATGAACCTCCTGTTGCCGGGTCCAAAATATCTGTATTAAAAGAAGTTTTTACATCTTTGTCAAGGATCTTACTATGATCCAACTGATCTGTCAATGTATATCTGAACGTAGCTTCTGCAAAAATTGCCCAGGAATGGTTGAATTTATACTTCAAACCTACTCCAAAAGGAATATGCATTGTTACTTTTTTCCCTAATGAATAGTCTGTTTTCGTAGTGAAATCCAATTCATTGATTGGAGCCTGCGCCACACCATCCGCATCTCTTCTGAAATCATTCATAAGAGTAGCTTTAGGAGCATCAAACATCAAAGCACCAACACCTCCGAAGATATAAGGGCTTAGCATGCTGATCTGCTCATTATTTACCGGGAAAAAGTTATATTCAAACATTAAACTCGCCTCATACACATTGTTTTTTCCGTATGAGTTTCTATTTCTTCTATAATCTTCTTTCGCAGCTTTATCACTAAACTGAACCTGGTTGTATCCTAAATCCAATCTAACGGTCTGATGCGGGTTAAAATTAAATCTATATAACAAACCTCCATAAAATGGGATGCCCCAATCTGACACTCTGTTTAAATCCAACGGCTTCTGTAAAATATAATTTGTCCTTCCTACATCTCCCACTAGGTTACTCATACCTAGACGAACTCCCAATTCGTTTCTTTGTGCTTTAACACTTACCACTCCAAGGAAGGCAAGGAAGCTAAACAATAATTTTTTATTCATAAAAGAATATGGATTTATGGTTATTTTAAAATTTAATTTTTGCAAATATAAAACATTTTTATATTAATGATAATCTTAATGTTTAGTTAAAAATAAACAAAAAAACATAATTTGTTATAAAGTAAACGGCAAAGTGGCAAAAATATTCTTTTTTTCATAGAATGAAAATACATTAAATATGAAAAAACCCCCATTAAATGAGGGTTTAATGCTTTATTTTTTATTAAATAATACCTGTACTTTATTTCTGATCCTAATCAATAATGGCTCTTTATAATTTTTATCTTCATCAAAATATCCGTAACCATAGCCATATCCGTAGCCATAACCGTAACCGTAGCCCTGTTTCGTATTATAATCATTATAAACAAGGCCTAAATTATCAATTTCATCATTATGATACTTTTCCGTAATCATTTTCAGCATGTACTTTTCTGTGTATTCATGACGCACAACATAAATATTGGCATCAGAATGTTTCATCAGCTCGTACGAATCCGCTACTAATCCTACCGGTGGTGAATCTATGATAATGAAATCATATTTTTCTTTAAGCTCTTCTATAAATTTGATATTTCTCTGGCTCATTAAAAGCTCAGAAGGGTTTGGTGGGATTGGCCCTGAAGTGGCAACATCAAGATTTGGAATTTTTGTTTTGTTGACAATCTGATCAATTCCTACCTCTCCGGTCAGATAATTGGAAATACCATATTTATTATCAATCTTGAAGTCACCGAAGATTTTTGGTTTCCTAAGATCCATTCCCAATAAGATGGTTTTTTTATCACTTAATCCTATTACTGATGCCAGATTAATGGAAATATAAGTCTTCCCTTCTCCTCCGATGGATGATGTGATTAGTATGACCTTACCTTTTTGGTCCTCATTATCCATCAAAAATCTCATATTAGCTCTTATTCCCCTGAAAGCTTCTGATACAGATGATTTTGGCTGTTCAAGAACGGTAAGCATATTTTCATTGTTGTTATTTCCGATAACCCCAAGAAGTGGAATTTTTGTAGCACTTAAAAGTTCTTTGATATTTCTGATCTTGTTGTCAAACACCTGACCGACAAGGATAAATAACAGTGGAAGCAATAACATTCCTGAAATAATAGCTGTTTTTGCCAATTTCACATTAGGTCCAATTGGTCTTTGTCCTAAATTTTTAGCCGGGTCAATAACCGTTATATCAGACTGATTGGTAGCCATTCTCATTTGAGTATCACTTTGTCTGCCCAAAAGACTGTTATAAGTAGCTTCAATCATATTATAACCCCTCTCTGCATCCAGATATCTCCTTTCTTTTTCAGGATAAGTCGCTAAATCAGAATTGGCTCCAGCCATTTCACGATCTATTTTATTGATTTCTTCGTAATATCTGTTATAATAGTTTCTCAAGCTATTGGACGACCCCATTCTTGCTTCATCAATAAGCCTGTTGATTTCTCTCATTGGTTCTGATGACGGCTTATAAATAGTAGCCATTTCTGCTTTTTTGGTGTATAAAGCTTTAAGTTCGGAAACCGTTGCTGAGAAAACACCATCTTCAAAACCTGCCGCATTAGTTCCAATCATTTTATCGAAATTCTGAGACTGAAGTGTATTCTTGATATTGTTCAAAGAACTGATTTTACTGATGATATCAGCTTTTTTAGCTTCAAGTTCTTTTATTTTTTCAAGAGATTTTTCGTCTCTGTCTTTAATATTATAAAGTTTTTCAGAAGTCTTTAAATAATTGAGCACATTTGCGCTTGAATCAAGTTTTTTACGGATGTTCGCAAGGTTGTCTTTTAAGAAAATATCTGTATTCTTATTAACAATGTTTTTATCAGCAAGTCTCTTTTTCTGTAGTTCTGCAACGGATTTATTCAGGAAATTAACTGTACTATTAAGGTTATATCCTGTTTTAGTAATAATCATAATAGACCTGATTTCTTTATCAAAGTCTACTCCTGTGGTAGAAACAATTTCATTTACACTCTGGTTGACAGAGTTCAGGTTAATGATAATATTATCCAGCTTAATTTTGGTAGGAACAGGGTTTTGAAGCAGTCTGAATCTCAGGTTAGGAGAAGTATACCATTCATTAATTTTAATAGTTTTATCCGCTGGCCTTCCATAAGAGTTGATATCCTGGAATCCTTCTACTTCATAGTTATATAAGTTCGTAGACTCTCCTTCTTCAGGCAAAACGACTTCATAAGAACCATTTCCTTTTGGTATCAGCGTAATAGGATAATTAATCTGCTGAAGGTGCTTTTTATCGATCTGAAGAAAAACGGGTGAGTCATCTTTGTCCAGATAAGTAGATTTTATAAGACCTTTGGTAGAATAGTTCACAAAAAGATCTAATTCTTTCACCAAAAATTCGTTGTGAGATCTGGATAAAAGCATTTTTTTCAAATAAAGCCCGTCCTGATTTCCTGTATCTCCCCAGATAAAGTTAATAGACTGGTTAGATTGAGTTGGCAGAAATTCGGAAGCTTTACTTGAGGTACTTAATGATAAGTCTGATGCAAAAATATTTTGTGCATAATATTTACTGTACACCCAGGCCATGGCATATCCAATGATAAACATCAATACAAACCAGTACCAGTTTTTAAGAATCCTTCTTAAAAAGTGTTCTAAATCAAATAATGCAAATGTCCCGGATTTATCTTTCTGAGAATTATTCTTCTCTGCAGTGTTTACTCTTTCTGGAATCATGGCTAAAGATTTTTAAGGAGTAAATAGATAGATAATGCAGTAGTAATTACAGAAACTCCTGTAGTCAAAGTCTGGATAGGATCTTTTCCGAATCCATTCAAGCTTTTCGCTCTTGTATTCAGATAGATTTCATCTCCGTTCTGCACATAATAATAAGGAGAGTTCATAAGGTCTTCACGGGTAAGATCTATTTTGGCAATTTTGATTCCTTCCGGAAGTTTTCTGTGGATAACAACTTCTTTTTTATCAATAGTTCTGTTCAATCCACCATTAATGGCCAATGCCTCAGTAATGGTAAGGGTATTTTTGTGGGCTACTTTTTCGCCTGAAAGTCCTGTAGTTTCCACGTCACCAAGAATATAATAGGTAATACCATCTGTATTCAGTCTTACTTCAGATTTACCTTCCTGGAAATTTTCATTTACTTTATCCTGTATTTCTTTTGTAATATCATCAAGAGTTCTTCCTTCCGCTTTTATATATCCGATTCCGAATACATTGATATCACCATTAGAGTCAACCTTGAGTCCGTTAAAATAAAAGTTCATATTTCCGCCTCTGTTTCCACCAATTGTGGCTCCTACAGCTCCTCCGCCTGACATTGCGGAACTTGTTGCACCTCCGCCTGAAACTCCGCCTGAAACATTGTAAGAGGAATAAAACTGTGCGGCATCACCTTTGGGAGTCGTTACGATATTAAGATTAAGGATGTCATTTTTGGTAATCCTGTACACGGGAATATTGTACGGGATAAGACCTTCTTCGTTAATGACAAGGCTTTCGCTTGGTTGCAAGTACCTCACATCTTTTGTTGTGATACATGAGGTAACTAAAAAAGGGAATATTAAAAATAAATACTTAAAATTCTTCATCATATTTGAATATTGTTTACAAAAGTAATATTTAATTGTTAATTTTTGTTATTTCTTAATCGATATAGCAAATCTGGCAGATAAGCTCCGAAAAAGCCTAATGAAATAATCACCAATAATAACAGATTGACATCAATATGTCTTAAATAATAAGCAACTCCCACAATCATTAAATAGTAAAGAATGATATAAAAAGTAGATCTCCTGTGGGTAAGATTTAGCTTCAACAGCTTGTGGTGAATGTGATTTTTATCTGCATCGAATGGTGATTTCTTATTATAAAGCCTTATGAATATTACATTTAAGGTATCTACGATCGGAAGAATCAGGATCGCTACAGCTACTACAGGAGCAGACTGAAGGTGATATCTTGGTACATCTGCAAGGTTTTTATCAATAAAAATATCTATGAAGCAAATGGAAGTGAAGGCCAGCAAAAAGCCCAGCAGCATGGATCCTGTATCTCCCATAAATATTTTACGGGTACGATAGTTGGACAAATTATAGTACAGGAAAGCCAATACAGTCCCAATAATAATAACAGATAATACGACCAGCGGATAATTATATTCTCCTAATCGGTAATAGCTTATTCCAAATAAGGCACTGCAGATTACAGAATAACCACCTGCCAATCCGTCTATCCCATCGATCAGGTTGAAAGCATTGATCAGAATGATAAAGGTGATGATACTGAACAGGACACTTATGAAATACTCCAGCTCATACACACCAAATATTCCAAATAAACTTCTTATTCTAATATCTGAACCAATAACCACCAGTGAAGACACGACAATTTGTGCAACAAGTTTCTTATAAGCCCTCATCACAACAATATCATCCATTACCCCTACATACAGCAGGATAATCAATGAGGCAAATAAAAATTTGTAAAGGTCAAACAGCTCATAGGCAAAAATAGAAGCACAGATTCCTATTGAATAGAAAATGGCAATCCCACCAAGGTTAGGAATTTCTCTAAGATGCGAACTTCTTATCCCAGGCTCATCCATCAGATTCTTCCTTCTCGAGATCTTGACGATGGTAGGAATAGAGAAAAAGGTAATTAAAAAGGCGAATACGAAACCAAGTCCTATTTTTATATAGAAAATAGGTATTCCCGATCCGCTTAAGAACAATTCAAAATTTTTCATTCTTTCTTATTCAGCACTTGTATTTCTCAATAAAAACTCATAATGCAGGACTTCTAAAGAACTTCATCATCATTTTCTATTGCTCGAAACAATAGTACGTACATTTGTGTTTATTAAATCAACTTTCTTATCAATCTTTTCTGTCCTCCAAAAAACAACAGATAAAAAATTTTTTTCTTCAAAGGCAAAGATAAAAGATAATTCTTACCAAAACGACTATAGTTCAATATATCTTGAATTTTTATTTGTCTTTCCTTCATAAAAAGGGCCAACTGATCAGACATATTATAAAACATTTCCTCTTTTTTCACAAAGGCCAGGTAAGCCAGGAATGAATAAACTCCTTCAAAAATCTGGAAATTTTTTAATTCTTCTTTTTTGTGAGAATACTTAGATTCATTGAATACATTTTCCACATCTGCCACTGCTTTCAGCATATCAAGTCCTTTTTCCGTATGAGTTTTCGTAATAGAATCGGTACGTTCAAGATATTGATAATAGAAATTTTGGGTCTGAGCAATGGTATCACACTCCAGTAAAAGTTGTGGAATCAACTGAATATCTTCAAAATGAACTCCTTTTTTAAATCTTCTCTGATTAAAAAGTTCTTTTTTGAACAGTTTATTGCATGCAAAATAGCTGATATCCGAGAACACTGAAAAATTATTTTCAAGAACTATTTTCTCGGACATATCAGGAAGCTGAGTGAGTTTTTGGGTAACTTTCCCAGTTTCGTCAACTTTCTGAATATTGCAGATCACCATTTTTGCCTGATGCTTCTCTCCTAACAGAAACATTTCTTCAAACATTTTTTCGGAAACATAGTCATCACTGTCTACAAAACCTATATAATCTCCGGCAGCTCTGTCAAGTCCAAAATTTCGGGCATCGCTTAAACCACCGTTTTCTTTGGTAAAAGCTTTTATTTTTTCCGGATATCTTTGTGCATATTCTTCAATTATTTTTCCTGAATTATCTTTACTTCCATCGTTTACTACAAGAATCTCAATACCGGTAAGACTCTGGTTTACCAAAGAGTCAAGGCATTTTGTCAGATAGTTTTCGACATTATAAACAGGAACAATAATGGATACTTTTGGGGGAACATTTGTCATACATTAAATTTTCGTCAGCCTTGCGTTCAACCAGCCTTTTTTAGCTTCATCAAAATCCTTTCTGGAACATGGAATGCAGTTCTCTATATTTTCATCATCACCAAAATACCACAAATTACTGAAAGTATCACGCTTGAAAGCATATTGTCTGTCATCTATCAAAACATAAAACAGCTCATAATGTCTTTCTTTTGGATGGGAATGCTGTATATTGATTCCTTCAATCAGATACCATAACATTTGCGCTAAAAGCTGGTGGTTCAACTGGTTTTCTGAATAAATATTATAATTAAAAATCCCTACAGATTTCAGGTTTTCACTCAATCCGATTTCTTTCATGTAGGCACAAATCTCTCTTCTGTTTAATCCATTTACCTGTGGATTCATGGAAAAAGGTTCGCTGAAACTTTCCACAGCATCACAATTTACGGTTACCAGATCAGCTTTTCTGAAGAAAGGTTCTGTTTTTTCTGTAGAATTCATCATTTCAGCAAGACGGATGATGTCAAACTCCACTTCTTTGATCAATCTTACGGAATCCATTTCATTCAAATGCTTCTGGTACCCTAAATGATGATAATTTTTAATAGAGAAATTCTTGGCTCCGAAAATTTTACCCAAGAAAGTATGTTCATTGATCGTTTCACCCTGTTGAAGAGAAATAATATTACTGATCTGGGTGTAATTGATATTTTTCTGATGAAAATTCAAAGCAGAAAATAATGAGAAGGCAAAATCATTGGATCCACCTACAATAACAGGAATCGCTCTTTTGTAATGACATGCCGACAAGACTTCCTGCAAAATATAGTGGGTATCCTGAACAGATTTCCCGGACACCAGATCTCCAAGATCTACAACAGGAATTTCAAAATCCATCTGCGAAAGTTTATAAAACTCGTTCCTCACCGCTGTAAAATCCTGTACTTCTGCATCTCCGCCCACCCCTCTGTAATCAGATACAAATAAAAGAACAATACTGTCTTCTTTAATATCTTTTGTAATCCGATTTCCTATCTGCCAGCTTTCTGTTTTAAAATTTCTTGGTGAAATGATAAAGTCTTCGAAATCCATATTTGAATATAATAATTTATTAATTGCTTGATATAACAAACATACAAAAAACATAGGAACTGAATAGGGTGTATTCATTTTGTTCACAAAAAAGGCATCAACATTTTTTTACAGCTTTGTATTTTTACGACCTTATTTTTTATCAACCTTGTCAAAGTTTAAAACTTTGACAAGGTTTTGCAAAAACAAATCCGCCTCATACATTGCATGAGACGGACTTTTATTCTAATTCGGTTGTTAACTGATTAGCATTTCCCGAATGACTGACTGATAATCGTTATTCCACCTATAATAATGGTAACTCTGATTCCTGTTGGAATTCCCCAGGTAGTACATATAGATAAGCAAGCCTGGCCAGCTGTCCCATTAGGAATACTTAATGGTATACTAAAACAATATTTCCCGAAACCTAATGGTAGGTTGATACAAACTTTGTTGTTCTCAACAGTAATTGATATACACTCTGCTGTTACAAGAAGATACCCTGCGCTTGCGTTGGCAAGGCTTAAGTCTGAGTCTGCTCCAGATGAGCGGCGACTTACCTGACTGTCTTCGTGTGATCTTTTTGCTGCTTCTAATGCGTGCGAAATAGCTTCTTCGCTAAATTTAAATTCTGGCATGATTTTATAGTTTTGTTTTCTTACTCGTTTGGCTTTTCAGAATCCGCCTCGTTTTTTAAAGTGGTTTCTGAGCTCCACCGCTTGTAATATTACGATGTAAAACTAAAGAATTAAAACACTGAATATCATAGTCTTAGTACTGAATTTTCCATTTGCGTATTTATACTTAGAGCTAAGTAATCATGGTCATTCGCAAAGTTATTTCCCGATATTGGGAAATTTATTTAACATATTATCCTATGCAATTTTATTTTTTTTAATGATTTCAATGAAAATCAAAATCCATAAATCTGTGTCATGATGTTGTACTTACTTTCCAAAACAAAAAAAGCACAGACCTAAATCTGTGCTTTCCTATTTTTATTAAAAATTATTTATTTTTTAGCTGCCGGTTTCTTAGCCGCAGGCTTTTTCGCTGTTGTAGTAGCTTTTTTAGTTGTGGCTGCTTTTTTAGCGGCAGGTTTTTTCTTTTCTGCAAAAGCTTTGGGATCCTGATCTGTAATCCATTTTTTAACCTCATCTAAAGAAAGTTCTTTCAATTCATCAGCTTCGTATTTTGTATCGTCTGCTTTCTTCGGAATTTTGAACATTGCTTTTCCAAATTTGATGAAAGGCCCCCATCTTCCGTTTTCAATGGAAATTTTTTCTTTTTCCCACTGCTGAATATATCGGTTGGCTTCTTTTTCAAGCTTCGCATCAATTAATTCATTGATATCGCTCTGAGAAAGATTTTCAAAGTCATATTTCTTTGGAACATTTACGAAAATAGCTTTGTATTTGATAAATGGTCCGAATCTTCCTGTTCCTTTCGTAACCGGTTCTCCTTTATAAGTTGCGATAGGAGCATCAGCAATTTTCTTTTCGTTGATAATTTCCTCCGCACGTTTCTGATCTACAGAAAGAGGGTCTTCTCCTTTTGGAATGCTGATATAAGTTTCTCCCCATTTTACATAAGGTCCAAATCTACCGACTCCTACAGAAACGGATTGTCCATCAACTTCACTTAAATCAAAAGGAAGTTTGAACAGTTCTAAAGCCTCTTCAAAAGTAATGGTTGCAATATTCTGACCCGTCATTAATGAAGCAAAAATTGGTTTTTCTTCATCATCAGTTTCTCCAATCTGGATCATCGCTCCAAATCTTCCGATTCTTGCGTGAACATTTTTACCAGTCTTCGGATCTACTCCTAAAAGCCTATCTCCTGTTGCACGGTCAGCATTTTCTTCTACATCTTCAATTCTCGGGTGGAATTTTGAGTAGAAATTCGTCATCATCTCCTTCCATTTCTGATCGCCACTTGCAATTTCGTCAAAACTTTCTTCTACTCTTGCTGTGAAACCGTAGTCAAGGATTTCTCTGAAGTTATCCGTCAGGAAATCATTTACCACTTCACCTATATCTGTAGGAATGAACTTATTTTTATCGCCTCCGAATTTTTCTTCAAGAACTACTTTTTTGATCTTATCTTTTGTTAAAGACATTTTGATCACTTCACGGGTATGTGGTTCAATTTCTCTCTTATCCACATATTCTCTGTTCTGAATCGTCTGAATCGTCGGAGCATAAGTAGATGGTCTACCAATCCCTAATTCTTCAAGCTTTCTCACCAATCCGGCTTCTGTATATCTTGCACTTGGTCTTGTGAATTTTTCAGTAGCAGTAATGGTTTTATAGTTCAATACTTCTCCTACAGTTACTTTTGGAAGTAATTTATCATTGTTCTCCTCATCTTCATCTTCTGTCTTCACAATGCCGTAAGCTTTCAGGAAACCATCAAATATGATTACTTCTCCCTGTGCTTCAAAATGATGGGGTAATGATGCATTTCCGATTTCAATCACCGTCTTTTCAATTTTGGCATTAGCCATCTGAGAAGCAAGCGTTCTTCTGTATATTAGTTGGTATAATTTATTCAGTTGTACATCTCCTATGCTTTTCACTCCAAAATCTGTTGGACGGATTGCTTCGTGAGCTTCTTGTGCAGAAGCAGATTTTGTAGTATAATTTCTTGGAGAAGAATATTCTGCTCCATATTCTGATGTAATTTGTTTTTTAGCTCCTTCGATAGCTTCCTGAGAAAGGTTTACGGAGTCTGTTCTCATATAGGTAATGTATCCTTCTTCATACAGCCTTTGTGCCAGACGCATGGTATTGGTTACATTATATCCAAGTCTTGAAGAAGCCTCCTGCTGTAATGTGGAAGTTGTAAACGGAGCTGAAGCGGAACGTGTACCCGGTTTGGTTTCAACATTCAGAACTTTAAATTCTGTAGTTTTTGCCTGCTCAAGGAATTTTTCTGCTTCTTCTTCTTTTTCGAAGTCTTTTTTAAGTTTGGCAGCTATTTCCTGTTCTGTTTTATTTAAAAAGATTCCATCAAGTTTAAAACTTGCTTTTGGTTTAAACTCACGAATCTCTTTTTCTCTTTCAACAATTAATCGTACTGCTACAGATTGTACTCTTCCGGCAGATAATCCCGGTTTTACTTTCTTCCATAAAACGGGTGACATTTCAAAACCTACAATTCTGTCCAGCACTCTTCTTGCCTGCTGGGCATTTACTAAGTTCTGATCTATATCTCTAGGATTGTCGATTGCTTTTAGAATGGCATTTTTGGTAATCTCATGGAAAACAATTCTTTTTCTGTTTTCAGGCTTCAACTTCAATTCATCCGCCAGGTGCCATGCAATAGCCTCTCCTTCGCGGTCCTCATCGGAAGCGAGCCATACCATATCGGCTTTCTTTACTGCAGCCTTTAATTCGGTTACCAATTTCTTCTTGTCTGCGGAAACTTCGTAATCAGGACTGAATGTAGTAAGGTCTATCCCCATTCCTTTTTTAGGAAGGTCCCGGATATGCCCGAAACTGGATTTCACTTCAAAATCCTTTCCTAAATATTTCTGAATAGTTTTTGCTTTTGCCGGGGACTCTACGATTACTAAATTTTTCGACATTCTAACTAAAAATTTTTGCAAAAGTAAAGCTTTTTTATTATATACTTTTTGTAAAACGGGTTTAATTTAACAATCCAGCTGGTTTATACCCCTTTTCAGCAACCATTTTTTAAAGAATCAAGTCCTTTGTAGTATAGGTTTTAGAGCGTTATATAGTTATCAACATTTTATGATATAGAATTTTTCATCAGCCATCATAGACGTAAGAGATATGCTTATATATAAAAAAGCAGAACAAGAGACCTCATTCTGCTTTTTAAAATCCTATTTTCAGAATTTATCGTTTTATAATTTTGACAACTGTTTCTGAATTATTTATCCTTATCAAATATACGCCTGCATTCAAGGATGACACATCCGTCTGATTATTTATAAACTGACCGGATTTCACAAGCTGCCCCAAAGCATTAAAAATCTGATAATGATATTCTTTATTTTCGGCAGCCTTGATGTATAGAATATTAGAAACCGGGCTTGGATATAAAGAAATTTTATTTTCCGTGATTCTAAATTCTACATTAGCAGTACTTAATGTTGAGCCACTAGGAATTACTGTGATTCTGGAAGCAGGCCCTTCTTCATTGCCATTTGCATCATATTCTATTTTTACACATCGGCATCCCGCACCAAAATACGGATCATTATTATCATGAAAGACCATTATCCTGTTGGTAGTAGAAGCAGCATCAAAAAGTACATTAACCGGTCTTCCCAAATAATTTGAATTTAAAGCTGATGTCCACACAGCCGGATACTGAAAATTAAGAACATTAAAAGTTCCCTGAGCCGTCTGATTGGCAATTACACTTCTGAAGCCTCTTGATCCGGAATCTGGGTAGTTTCCTAAAGGATATGCAGAATTATTAAAGAGATATCCTACCGTAGCATTGGTTGAATTTCTCACTCTGGTTCCTAAGTAATCAGTAGCTATACTATATGACGTGGCTATATTTTTATCTTTTTTATACCAGGGAGTCTGCCCAAAATCACTTCCTGAAACCAAAGCAACATTCATGAGATCGGGAATTCGCCAGCCTTCCGGACAAGGATCAAAAGGAGATTTCTCCCCTCCTCTTCCCCATCTGTCAGGTGCCAGGTTGGGTTCTGTTGCCAGCCAGTCTGTTCCGTTAGTATAATTGGGTGTCGCGCTGTTATAAGGAGCAAACGTACTTGGGATCATATATACCAAAGGGTTTTTAACGGAATAAGACAGTATCTTGGAAATCTTATCTTCCGGCTTGTCTGTAGCCTGCACATTTGATGCAGCAGCGTAAGTATTGTAAGGAACTATATAGCTACCTGAAAGATTGTTATAATCAGCCGGAGTAAGTGCAGCATAGGAAATCGTTCCGTTGGCAGCGGCAGTTCCTAAAGAAATATTGTAGAAACTTCTGTTATCCGCATTTTGAAAAGCAGGAATAGGGTCTTTTCGTCCCCATTGATAATGCAATCCTGTAGAAGCACGGATCTTCATCAGCTCTTCGGCGGTGGGTGCAAGGGGATTTGCTACATTAGGAAAAGCATCTGCTGCCCCAAGATTACGATCCATGAAAGTGGTCTGCAATATAACATCTGCTTTGTTCACATAATTTACATAATTTGTAACGACTTCCGGAGACTCTGTTGTATAAGTGTAAGATTGTATTGGGGAATCTGTAACCCAGATATGCCAGCTCCAATATACCGGAGCTGATATACTTCCGTTATGTAGGGTTACCACAGCATTTCCACTCTGATCAGGAGCTATTTCTACCGCTATTTTTGAATTAGTAAGACTCTGCAGCGAAGAAGGTGACGGATTGACTACCGAAATGCTACTGATAAGACCGCTATTTGTGGTCCAGAGAACATTTCCTTTTAAATTATTAAAATTGGAAGAGTTTAGTATCTCTGAATTATTCAACAATTGACTTTGGACTGAAAATGCCTTACTCACCGGAATTTCAATGACGGCAGTGGCTCCGCTTTTAACAATCTGGTAGGTGTTAGGATTATTGATTCCTTCTTTAAATTCTGTTGCTGCGGGTAGATATTCTGTAGGAAAATCATAATCATTAACAAGGTATAAAGGATCTTTTATACATCTGCACCCGTTCGCATCTGAGGTATACATTACCGACATAGGAAAGTAATAATAACGTCCTTTGATATTAGGATAATTGGCATCCGGAATATCAGGCTGCGTTTTATCCGGAATCATAGAAAGCCCTCTAACGGTAACAGCGGGGGAAGCATCGAACTGCCTTGCCATGGTAGCCGTCCACAAGGCAATATGATGCTGATCTGTATACTGCCCCGAATGAGCCCCTCTGATAAGCTGTCCATTTCCTGGAAAGATTCCCATATTATATCCTCCAACTGCAGAAAGATCAAAACCAAGATTAGGATACACCTTAAACCCTGTTATGAATGCAGGAATTCCTGCATTAGTTGGTTTTATAATATGGTATTTATTGGTCTCAAAAACATTTTTCGCCATATTGGTTTTTACTCCGAAAGGTGAAAAGTCTATTCTGATATCATCAATATAGGATCCGGAGGCAAGATTCGCAACCAGCATAGAGGGTATACGCCATCCGTTGGGACATGGGTCATAAGAAGATTTATCCCGGTAAGGTTTTGCTTTTTCATCGGTATTGTAAACAGCTTCTATTTTTCCCTGTGCATTATCAGACCAAAGGTTAAGCTCAGAAAGCCGGTTGGTGGGCAAAGTTGTAGACTTCCCAAACCAATTGACAGGAAGATTTAAATTATTATTGTAATAAGCCTGACCAGAATTATCTTCTTTATTGACATAGATAAGGCTCAACGGATTTTTTACAGAAAGTCTTAAGTTATTGGTAACCTCTGCCCCGGAAAGCAAAACAAATTTTCTAAGATCATCAATACTTACAGCATTACTCATATTTTTCGCTCCTCTATGTCTGACTCTTCCTATAGATCCTGAAGCTTCATAGAAATCGTTTCCTCTGGTAACCAATGGTGGAATTGGGTCTTTTCGTCCCCATTGATAAAGAAGTCCTATACTTTTGTTCCAGTCTGATACGGTGATAGAGCTTGTAAGTGCACCCAGATTCCTGTCCATCCATTTCCAATCAGCATCCGGAATTACTTCTGTTGTACCGTCTGATTTCATTCTTTTAACAGCATTAAAACTTCGGTAGGTTACTCCATTTGTAGGATCATCAGTAACCCATATATGCCAACTCCAATAGATTTCTCCATTCACCTTGAAGGCAACCACAGCATTTCCTTCTTTTGTTTTATTAATGGGAACTTTGATCTTAGCATCCTGTCCTGTCCCTATTATTTCGAGAGCATAATTTACTCCGGATTTTATGAGACCATGAACATCTTCCCAGAGTACATCTGCAGTCACTGTTCCTGCCGGAATCCCATTTCCGTTGAGATATCCGCCTCCTTCCCACATCGCATATGCTTTCTTTACAGGAACCAGCAAGCCTTCACTATTCTGACCGGGATCAAAAATGTAGCTGTTAGGTGCTTTTTTCCAATCCGGAAGAAATATTTTTTTCAATTCATGTGCCGGCCTGACCAGTGAATCCACGTTTTTAGCAACCGAAATTGCTTTTATATACTCAACTGAAGAAAGACTTCCTCTGATATTACCTTTCAAACAGATACTGAGTGATATCAGACAGAAGACTGCCGCTAATTTTCCAGCTAACCTTTTCATACCTTATAATTTAGTGTCATTATCCAAATACAATTTTTAAGCCTATTTCAATAAAAAGAGATTTATTTTATAAATATCAATAACATATTTGAATTATGATATTAATAATTCAAAACAAAACTAATAAACAGTACAAACATGAACAACCTTTTCACAAAAAAAAAGACAGCTAGGAAGCTGTCTTTATATTTTATCTTATAAATATTATGGAAGAATGTGGTTTTTGTAACGGTCTATCGAAAATCGTCCCGCCTTGATATTATTAAAGAGTGAGAAGACTACAAAATTGAAGACAACGAGTGAAATAATAAATGTATAAATCATGTTCTTGGTCCTCGCCGAAACAACATACATCGCATTCGGAATGATAATATACGAGAATCCGATAAATGTTCCTGCAAGCCTCGATGAGAAAATAGGGTTATTTCTAAAGATAAAGTACAGGCAAATCCCAATCACAGCATAGTTTCTATGGTATTCATAATAAGGGTAAAGCTCTTTCATCTTAGTATCAAAAACAAAAAGGAAGAAGGTCAGGATCGCCATCATCACCTCCGGAATTCCTATACTACCATTCAATCGTTGTGCTGTTACATCCATATACCCGTTAAAACCTTCTACAAGAGCGCTGTTCGACGCCATCCCATCCAGGAAACCTCCAAAACTCCTGTATATTTCAAACGGAGACAAAAACACGGAACCTATGATCATAATCAGCATCATCGTTTTATTTAGTGGAACACGAGCCAGCCAATACATAGGCAGGAATAAATAACAAACACTGTGTATACCTGATCCTATGAATATGAAAAATAAGTAATGCCAGAATTTCCGTTCTTTGATATACCGTATCGCAAAGTAAACGATAAAAGTCCCCAGGTTTTGTCTGATCTGCCCGCTTTCTCCGATAAAAAAGTTGGGAATAAACATAAAAAGGGTAAAAGTAAACGGATAAAATGTATTGTCTTCTGTATATTCTACTTTAAAGATCATCGCAAAAATAGCAATGACTAAGGTCAGCATATAAAAAGGTGCATTAAAAAAATTGAGGAGTATTTTGTTAATCAGTGTATACAGCCACTCTACATCCAGGTTTTCAGACCCTTCCATATGAAGCATCTTCATAAAGATACTGTAGTAGCTTTTGGTGTCAGAGTAAATATAAATCCCTTTGTAACTTCCGTAGTCAGGACCTACTTCATTTCTTAACCCGACAATAATAATGAAATAAACAGCAAGGAACCAGAACCATTTTTTATCAACCTTCTTTCCATACACCTCCTGAATACTGAAGAACAGCATATAGAGGATTGCAATAATATAATATGGGTGTAATAAACTCATGTTAAATCTCTGATGTTTTTTTAAACTGATGATAGACAGTGATAATTCCTGTCAAAATTAAAGGCAGAAAAAGTCTCACCTCCCAAAATAACCCTACTAAAGTAATCATGATAAGGTAAGGAATTGAAAAGAAAAAATATTTCCCAAAAACAGTCCTGTTTTCTTCATCAGTACAAAGTCTGTATATAAAGTAAATCACAATGATGGCAAAGATCAATCCCGCAAGATTGAAAGGACTTGAAAAGTTTCTGTTGATATAAAAACCTTCTACGAATGTAGTTTCATCCTGAACAAGAAAAGCTCTCAATCCCAGATAAGGAACAAGAAAAGCAACAACCAGAGGTAGTATTTTCCAGATCACCTGATAATTTCCTTTTTTCAATTCATCAATATTGAAAAACACGGCAGCAAAAAAAGCAATATTCAGACAGGCTGTCTCTCTTACCAATGTAGAGATTGCGATAAGACCTATGAGAATAAAAAAGAAGATATTTCTTCTGGTATCTAAGTATTTCAGTGTTAAAAATACACCGGCCAGATAACAGAAAAGTGCAATCGTATCACAATTTGTCGGTGCATACTGAGTAATTACGATAAAAAAAACAGATAAAAGATGGATAATTCTTCTTGCATTAAGATTGAGCAGAAGACCTGTAGACTTCAGTTTAAATACAGCATCTAAGATCAGGGAGCATCCAATAAAAAACACGCTATTCATCAGGAAAAGTCCATGGTAAAAAGGCGTTCCGTTTTTTGTCAAAAAATCTTTGAAGAAAGAAAGAGGACCATTGATCAGGTTATACATCAGATCTGTCATCTGCACACTCAGGTAATTGGGAATCACCCTGTAGGCGTATACCGAGGAAAATAAGAAGTCGGGAGTTGTTTCTGATGTTTTCAGTCTTGTATAGGAAGATTCAAATCCATAATAAGACATAGCAAACAGCAGAAGCGGAAGTACTATTACAAATAGAAATCCGTTTATTTTTTCATCATTTCTTTTCAACATATCTAAAACAGATTCTTATTTTTTAATAATAATTGTGATTTAAAATACATTTTTTTAAAGGGGAACTTTTGCAAAAGTAGAATATTTTTTCATTCTTCCTAGAATATTTTATTGATTTTCAGTCAAAACTTCTCTCCAACTATTTTGAACTAATGCTTAAAAAATTAAATTTGCAGACTTGATTTACATGCAATGCATCGTTTTTTTATATTTTTATATTATCTGATTTCCAGAAATAAAATCCTATCTGTACTTACAGCCTTAGGAATTGCTGTTTTATGCTTGTTTTTTGCATCAAAGATCAATTTTGAGGAAGATATCAATCAAATCATTCCTAAAAATGAAAAATCTGATCTTACGGCGAAGGTTCTTAAGCAGCTTAATTTTTCGGATAAGATCATCGTTATTATAGAGAATAAATCCGGCGAAGACAGCTTCCAGCTTTCCGAAACGGCAGATACTTTTTTGCAGAAAATAGAACCTTTGCAAAAGTATATAGGTTCTGTTCAGGGCAAAGTAAATGATAATGAAATCTCGGAAACATTTGATTTTGTAAGCCAAAACTTACCATTATTCCTTAATGAAAATGATTACAAGGAAATAGACCGCAAACTTCAGAAAGACAGCATTGCCAAACAAGTAGAGAATAATTACATCTCTTTGGTTTCTCCAACAAGTCTTGTAACCAAAGAATTTATTAAAAAAGACCCTTTGGGACTTACTTTTTTAGGAATCAAAAAATTAAATGCCTTAAACATCAGTAAGGATTTCAAACTTGAAGACAGCTATATTGTAACCAAAGACGGAAAAAACCTGTTACTATTTATTGATCCTAAAAATAAAAGTAATGATACGAAAGCCAATGAAACTTTTGTAGACCAGCTCAACTCAATAAAAGATGGCATTAATAAACAGTTCAAGGGAAAAACAGAAATCAGTTATTTCGGTTCTCCGGTGATTGCCGTGGCCAATGCCAAACAGATCAAAAAAGACATTCAGAATACGGTAGTAATTTCTATGACGGTTCTTTTGATCCTTCTGATCTATTATTTCAGGAATTTCTTTACTCCCATCATTGTCTTTTTACCAACAGTATTCTCTGTACTTCTTGCTTTATTGATTCTTTATTTTATTAAAGATAAAATTTCAGCAATCTCATTAAGTGTAGGAGCTATCCTGATTGGAATTACGATAGATTATGCCCTCCATATCCTTACCCATTACAAGCACAACAACAATATTGAAGAGCTTTACAAAGAAATCACCCAGCCTATTATCCTGAGTAGTGCAACGACAGCTGTTTCATTCCTGTGTCTGGTTTTTGTACGTTCTGAAGCATTGAAAGATCTTGGGCTTTTTGCTGCTATCACCGTTATTCTTTCTTCAGTTTCAGCATTGATTATTGTTCCCCAGCTGTATAAACCCAAAGAAAAAGGAGAACACCTCAACACTAATTTCATCGACAAGATAGGATCTTATCCTTATGAGAAAAACAAACCTTTGATTATAGGATGCTCTATTATCATTCTTGCCTGCCTGTTCGGATTCAGGCATGTAGGTTTCAATGAAGACATTGGCGATCTTAATTATATTCCAAAAGATCTCAAAATCAGTGAAGCCAAACTGCAGAAGCTTTCTGATATTACCTCAAAATCGATTTATACAATCTCTTATGGAAATTCTGAAGAACAGGCACTAACCCGTAATTCCGAATTAAACAGTTTCCTTGAGAAAGAGAAAAAAGAGGGTAAAATATTAAGCTACAACTCTATCGGAAGTATTGTTCTTTCGGAAAAGGACCAGCAAAAAAAGATTGAGAAATGGAACAGCTTCTGGAATGACTCTAAAAAGAATCAGACTATTTCTGAATTGACCCGTAATGGAAATAAATTTGGATTCAACGGTTCAGCTTTTGACACCTTCAATGAAGCTTTGCATAAAAACTATACTGCGTTAAGCCTTAAAGACTATGAAAAAATAAAAGCTCTTCAGATCTCAGAATTCATGAGCAGCGAAAACGGTTTTTACACCGTTTCCAATGTAGTAAAAGTGGATGAAAACAAAAGAGATGCTTTCATTAAAGATATTGAAAAGAAGCATGATGCTCTTGCCATTGACCGCCAGCAGATGAACGAGAATTTCCTCGGTTTGCTGAAAAGAGATTTCAATACGCTGATCAATTATTCTCTTTTAGCAATTGTTCTCACCATTATTGTATTTTTTAGAAATCTTGAACTCACCATTCTTACCATGTTCCCGATTGTTTTAACGGGAATTGTAACAGCAGGAATCCTTTATTTCTTAGGATTGGAACTCAATATTTTCAGTACCGTAGTATGTACCCTGGTCTTTGGAGTGGGAGATGATTTCAGTATCTTCCTGACACAGGCTATGCAAAAAGAGCACACAACAGGAAAAAATGAATTGCCAACTTACAGAACATCCATTATTCTTGCGGTTTTCACCACTATTCTTTCCATTGGATCACTGATCTTTGCCAAGCATCCTGCGCTGCATTCTTTGGCATTAGTAGCCCTGATCGGAATGTTTTCCGTGATTATTATTACTTCTACCCTATATCCTTTCTGGTTCCGATTATTCATTATCAACCGGGCGAAAAAAGGTTTATCACCCATTACCCTCAGGTTATTTTTAAGGGCTGTATTTTCGTTTTTATATTACGGATTAGGTGGATTGATATTTTCAGCTTTCGGAAGTTTATTTATTAAAAATGCGAAAGGAAAAACATTAGACATCATCAAACTGATTCTGGCTAAATTTTTAACATCGGTACTTTACTTAACTCCTTTTGTAAAGAAAAGGGTCATTAAAAACACAGCTGAAGATTTCAGTAAACCGGCCGTTATTATTGCCAACCATACGTCTTTCTTAGATACTCTGGCGATTGCCATGGCTACTCATAAAATCATCTATCTGGTGAATGACTGGGTATATGATTCTCCTGTTTTCGGAAAACTGGTAAAAGCACTGGGCTTCTATCCGGTTTCCCAGGGAATTGAGAACGGAATGGATAAACTGAAGGAAAAAATTGCACAAGGATATTCTCTTGTTGTTTTCCCTGAGGCAGAGCGTTCGTATACCAATGATGTTAAAAGATTCCATAAAGGAGCCTTCTATCTTGCTGAGCAATTTGAACTGGACGTTCTTCCGCTTTACATTCATGGAAACTCTGAAGTATTACCAAAAGGAGACTTCATCATCTATAACGGAAGTATTACCGTAAAGGTAGGCAACAGAATAAGCAAAGACGATATGAGCTTCGGCAAGACTTATTCCGAAAGAACAAAGAAGATCAATGCTTATTTCAGGGAAGAATTTGCAAAACTGAGAGAAGAGATCGAGGATGAGAATTATTTTAAAAAGAAACTGTTTCTGAGCTATCTTTATAAAGACAGTGAAGTGGTAAATGAAGTAAAAGAAGACTTCAACACCAAAAAATCAGTATATTTCGAACTTAATAAGCATATTTCCAATGAAGCCAACATCCTCCACATGGCTGATGACTTCGGACAAAAAGATGCATTATTGACTTTATATCAGGCCAGCCGAAGAATTTTTTCTCTGATAAAAAGTGATGAAAAAAGAGCAATAGCCACGCACAGCTATCTGGTAAAAAGAAGAAAGATACAGTATATAAAAGACCTTTCGGAAGTGAGTAAAAAGATTGATGTTCTTTTGATCTCACATGATGATTTCAGCTTCAATGAGATTCAGGTTCTTCCTGAGACCATCATTTTTGTCAACACAAATAATGCTTCGTTTGAAAATGATAATTATATACTAGAATTTAGTTCTGAATCATTAAAAGTATTTAAAACTAAAAAATAAATATGAAAAACATACTTTTGTAAACGCTAAAGAAAACTAATGAAGAAAAATATACTTGTCATATATTATTCACAAACCGGACAACTCGAAGATATTGTGAGGAACATTGCAAAACCTTTTGAAGCCCAGAAGGAAAAATACGATGTAACCTATTATAATATTCAGCTAAAGGATGATTTTCCTTTTCCCTGGCCTGGTGATGTTTTTTTCAATACCTTTCCAGAGTCTTATTTACAGATTCCAAAAGAAATTCTGCCTCCATCGGAAGAAATTCTGAACAAAAAGTACGACCTTATTCTTTTCGGGTATCAGGTATGGTATCTCACACCATCCATTCCTATCATTTCATTTTTAAAGAGTGGTTATGCAGAACGTATTCTTAAAGATACACCTGTAGTCACTATCTCCGGAACCAGAAATATGTGGATGCTTTCCCAGGAGAAATTAAAGGTATACTTAAGAGATTTACAAGCTAAACTTGTCGGGAATATTGCACTGGTAGACAGACATGACAATTATACAAGTGTATTAACTATCCTTCGATGGCTTACAACAGGGCAGAAAGAAAAATCCGGAATGCTTCCCGCTGCAGGGGTTTCCGATGAAGAAATCACAGGCTCGGTAAAGTATGGCGAGATTATTGAAAGACATTTTAATAATAATGACCTTAATAATCTACAGCCGGATCTCGTAAAAAACGGAGCCATTGAAATTCGTGCGTTTTTAGTACGGGTAGAAAAGGTAGGAAACAAAATTTTCACAGTATGGTCTAATCTGATTATTAAGAAAAAAGAGAAACGCCCATTGCTGATAAAATTCTTTAAGGTATATTTGATGGCAGCGATATGGATTATCTCACCTGTCGTTTTGGTTTTACACCTGCTTACAACCCCTATATTTTGGTTTAAAAGACAAAAACAAAAAAGATATTTACAAGGAATTAATTTAAAATAGAATGTACGACGTATTTATAACAAAAGCATCAAAATACTTACCCAATGAGCCGGTAGCGAATGATGAAATGGAGACTTATCTTGGGCTTATCAATGATGCGCCATCTAAAGCAAAATCACTTATCCTAAGAAATAATAAAATCACAACAAGATACTACGCTTTAGACAAAGAGGGAAATCCTACACACTCTAATGCGCAGCTTACTGCAAAAGCAATTGAAGGACTTTTTGACGAAAATTTCAAAAAGGAAGATATGAAATTATTATCCGTAGGAACTACTTCGCCAGACCAGATCCAGCCTTCTCATGCTTCTATGGTACATGGTGAACTGAACATCGGAAAATCTATTGAGATTAATACTTCAACAGGTCTTTGTAACTCAGGGATGAATGCTCTGAACTATGGATTCCTTTCTGTAAAAGCCGGTGTACAGGAAAATGCTGTATGTGCTGGTTCCGAAAGAATGTCTGCATGGATGACTGCTGATAAATTCAACCACGAGGCTGAAAATTTAAAATTACTGGAAGAAAGACCTATTATTGCTTTCAAAAGAGAATTCCTTAGATGGATGCTTTCTGACGGAGCAGGTGCTTTCTTATTAGAAAATAAACCGAGGGAAAACAGTACTTCCTTAAAAGTAGAATTCATTGATTTCTATTCTTATGCGCACGAAATTGAAGCATGTATGTATGCCGGATGTGATAAACTGGAAGACGGAAGCCTGAAATCATGGGCAGATTACCCTTCTGATGACTGGTTGAAGCAATCTATTTTTGCCATCAAACAGGATACTAAAATCCTTGATAAATATATCCTTGTAAAAGGAGCGGAAAGTTTAAGATCTTCTTTCGACAAACATAATCTGGATCCGGAGAAAATCGACCATGTATTGGCTCACATTTCTTCAGGCTATTTCAAAGATGGGCTGAAAGAAGAATTTGCTAAAAAAGGAATGGATTTCCCTGCAGAAAAATGGTTCTATAATCTTTCTGAAGTTGGAAACATCGGAGCAGGGTCTATATTTATTGCCCTTGAAGAATTGATGAACTCCGGAACATTGAAAAAAGGAGAAAAAGTACTTCTTTGTGTTCCTGAAAGTGGAAGATTCGCTTATTCTTGTGCTCTATTAACCGTTTGCTAATGGAAAACAGACTGCCGACCTCCGATAAAGATTTTGTAGAAAGCCTTATTCCGCAACGGTTTCCTTTTGTGATGGTGCATGAATTGTCAGAATATTCTGAAAACCACCTTTTATCCGGTTTTGAAATCAAAGAAGATAATCTTTTTATTCAGGACGGTTTTTTTCAGGCTTCAGGACTGATTGAGCATCAGGCACAGAGTGTTGCGCTGCATACCGGATATAAATATTATCTGCTGGGAAAAGATGCTCCTACCGGATATATTGGAGCCATTAAATCTTTTGAAGCTGAAATATTGCCCAAAACAGGAGATCATCTGACATCTGAAGTAACAATCCTTAATGAAGTAATGGGAGTAACTCTGGTAGATATTGTTACGAAACTGAACGGTGAAGTGATTGCAAAATCTCAAATGAAAACCGCTGTAAAATAAACTGTAAATGGAAATAAAGGAAGAGAATATCATCAATATACACAACTTTTTACCGCATCGCGAACCGATGCTAATGGCAGACTATATCCTGGAGCTGACCAAAGAAAAAGTAGTGACTTCCTTTGAAATAAAAGAAGATAATATATTTGTTCACAACAATGAGTTTGCTGAAGCCGGATTAATTGAAAATCTGGCGCAGACCTGCTCATCTATCCTTGGACAAAGCTTCTTTGAAAATCCTGAAGCAGATACAAAAGTGATCGGGTTTATTACCAACATTAAGAAAATTGAGATTTTTGCCCTTCCAAAAGTGAATGACAAAATTATTTCCAAGGCATCTCTTATTTCACAGTTTGAGAACATTTGCCACATCTTCTGTGAAACATTTCATAACGATGAATTATTGATCAGAGCGGAAATTAACCTGTTTATTCAGGAAGTCAAATCGTAAAGATCAATTCAACATAGATATAAAAGCTGTACAGAAACGTGCAGCTTTTTTATTTTTGATGTGAACATTTGTGCAATTCATTGGTGCCATTTGTGTTTAAAATATAGGTTTTGGTTAAAAGTTGATTTTTTACATTTTTTGCAAGTGGGCTAAAGCTCCCTCCTATTGAATTGATTACAACTGTTTTACAATAAAAAAACATTCATTTTCATATATTTAAAGCTAATCAACCCAACTGAAAACCAATGCAATACAAATAAAAAACTTCATCGTAAGAGGAATTATTTCACGTGAAACATTATAAAAATCCGTGAAACTCTGATCATCAGGGAGAAACAGTTTAAAACAAGAAAAAAGCGGAACATTTCTGTTCCGCCTATGATTTCTACTTAAAGGTTTTATTTTTTATAAAACAATAAATTACGATCAGATTTTATCTGAGATATTGAATATCTCCTTAGATAATCACCTCATAATCATTTCCACCGCAAATCTGCTCTGCAGAAGAAGCAATATCAGTATTGACATTCACATTACGGATTTGGCCATTGGTTCCATTAGCACATGAAATGTAAGCAGTTAGTCCTCCTTTCACTTCTTTTAACTCATTCTTTGTAAGTAACTTTAAATTTTTCATGAAATTTAATTTGTTGTTGATTATTAGTTTTTGTTGTTTAACACAAACAAATATAGATAAAACAATCAAATAAAAAATATATCCTTAATAATTAACAAAACTTTATAAATCTGCTATTTAACATAATTAGATTGGGTCATCAGTACCTATGGAATACTTTTGGTACAGCCTATGTATCAAGCAAAAGCTCCCTTAGATTTAATATGATTTACATATAATGTATTTTCACTATTTTAGCCACCTGATTATAAGAATCAGAAAACAGGTGAAGATTTTTCATCTGGAATCTAAAAAAATTGACATTATTTAGATGAAAAAACAAGATCTGCCTCAAGACGAAAGTAACCTGAAATCCGCCAACATGACTGAAGTTCTGTATGTGACGGATGAGAATGACAACTACACGACAGCGAACAGTACCGGCTGGGATGCCAAGAAAGCTGCTCTGGATGAATCGATGGAACTTATTTATGAAAGAATTGAGGAAGCAAAACAAAATGTTGCCCATCATAAAGTAAGCCCCATTGTTTATTTTATGGAACTGAATAAAATGGATCTGGGTGTCCTTGCTTCTTATGTAGGTATGTGGCAATGGAGGGTAAAGAGACATTTTAAGCCCAAAGTATTTAACACACTAAGCGAAACTGCACTGAAAAAATATGCCGAAGCATTCGGGATTTCAGTGGATGAATTAAAAAAATTCAACGGGAAATAAATGAAATAAGGCGATATATAGTGCCTGATCCATTTGACCCATGAAAAGATACAATCAGCAAATGAAATTAAACTTTGAACACCATCAGACTGCGCATTGCGAAAACGGTGTTGCTTCTAATCTACTGCTTAATAAAGGCCTGAAACTAAGTGAGCCCATGATCTTCGGGATCGGTTCCGGGTTGTTTTTTGTCTATCTTCCTTTTTTAAAGGTGAATTTTGCTCCGGGCTTCAGCTATCGTCCGATGCCGGGTGCTATTTTCAGCAAAGCAGCGAAAAGATTAGGAATTAAAATCAAAAGAGAAAAATTCTCGAATCCTAAAGATGCCCAAAAGGCCCTTGAAAGAAATCTGGAACAAAATATCCCTACAGGACTTCAGGTAGGTGTTTTTAACCTTACTTACTTCCCTGAAGAATATAAGTTCCACTTCAATGCCCACAACCTTGTGGTGTATGGAAAAGAAGATGGAAAATTCCTTATCAGTGATCCTGTGATGGATTATACCACTTCTCTTTCCGAAGCCGAATTGGAAAAAGTAAGATACGCCAAAGGAGCACTGCCTCCAAAAGGGCATATGTATTACCCTATTTATGTTCCGGAAAATGTAAACCTTGAAGAAGCCATAAAAAAAGGAATTAAAGACACCTGCAAAAACATGCTGGCTCCGGTACCGCTTATTGGGGTAAAAGCCATGAGATGGGTCGCAAAAAGCATCCCGAAATGGGCAGAAAAGAAAGGAACCAAAGTAACCAACCATTATTTGGGACAGCTTATCAGAATGCAGGAAGAAATTGGAACCGGAGGCGGCGGATTCAGATTTATCTACGGAGCATTTCTTCAGGAAGCATCAGTTATTCTTAAAAATGATGAACTAAAAAAATTATCAAAAGAAATTACTTCTATTGGTGATCTTTGGAGAGACTTTGCCGTGGATATTGCCAGAGTGTACAAAAACAGAAACTCAAAAAGTAATATCTACAATGAACTTTCAAAAACGATGCTGCATATTGCAGATCTGGAAGAAGCTTTCTATAAAAAACTGAGAAAAGCGATCTGATATGGCAGAAAATATGATCGAGATTAAAAGCCTATATAAGAAGTACAAAAATTCTGATGAGTTTTCTGTAAATGATATCTCTTTGAATATCAGCAAAAATGAAATTTACGGAATTCTCGGACCCAACGGAGCAGGAAAAACAACTTTGATTTCTATGCTTTCGGGGCTGATAAAACCTACTTCAGGACAATTTACCATCAATGGATTATCTCCACAGAAGGATGGATTTAAAATAAGACAGATTATCGGTATTGTTCCACAGGAATATGCATTATACCCAACGCTTACAGCCAAAGAAAACCTGATGTTTTTCGGAAGTCTGTATGGCTTAAAGCATAACCAGCTTAAAAAGGTAATTGATGAATCTCTGGAAATCATGGGGCTTTCAAAATTTGCCAACAAACAGGTAGGACAATTTTCAGGAGGAATGAAACGTCGATGCAACCTCATCGCCGGAACGCTTCACAATCCTAAAGTTCTATTCTTAGATGAACCAACCGTAGGAGTTGATGTTCAGTCTAAAAAAGCAATTATTGACTATCTTTTAGATTTAAATAAACAAGGTACCTGCATTATTTATACTTCCCATCACCTTTCGGAAGCAGAAGAATTCTGTACTAAAATTGCCATTATAGACCATGGAAAGATCCATGCAGTAGGAACACCTGAGGAATTGGTGAACAGAGTAGCAAGCGCTGAAAACCTTGAAGATGTTTTCATTTCATTAACCGGAAAAGAATTAAGAGATGTTGTTGTATAAACTGTGGAGAAGCTTTATTAAAGAAATTCTTCTGCTGAAAAGAGATATCGGGGGTATTGTCATCATCTTTGTGATGCCGCTCCTTTTGATTGTTACTATTACCCTTATTCAGGATTCTACCTTTAAAAATCTTGAAGGATCAAAGATTCCGATTATATTCATTGACAATGACAAGTCTGAAGTTTCAAAGAATATAAAAGCAGAACTGGAAAACAGCAAAACATTCCAACTGCTCACTAATTTCAATGAAAAATCTGCTCAGGATGCTGTTTTTTCCGGAGATTATCAGATGGCCATTGTTATTCCCGATAATTTAACGAAAGATTTAAATTCCAATATTGATTCTAAAGTTCAGACCATTGTAAGTTCATTCGGACTGGAAGGAGATTCGGCAAAAGTAAAAACAGCCGCTCCAAAGGCCAAAGAAATTCATTTGTACTTTGACCCTGCGACCAATGCCGGATTCAAAAACTCAGTGATGAATTCCGTCAACAAAATGGTTTTTGAGATTGAAAATAAAAAGATTTACAAAGCATTCCAGGAACAGCTGGGAACAACGGAAAATCTTGATGAAAATAAAAACCTGATCAGCTTTAAAGAAATCACACCAAAGAAAGGTGCAATGGACGTCATGCCGAATTCTGTTCAGCACAACGTTCCCGCCTGGACTCTTTTTGCAATCTTCTTTATTGTAGTCCCTTTATCCATTAACCTGGTGAAGGAAAAAAGCCAGGGAACAAGTGTAAGAGCAAGAATAAGCCCTACTCCCTACTTTGTTCATATTTTAGGAAAAACATTTACTTATCTTATCATCTGTATTATTCAGTTTCTACTGATGGTTGCGGTCGGAATTTATCTTTTCCCATATATGGATCTTCCGGCATTTGATGTATCCGGAAAAATGTTCCAGCTTGTTACTGTAACATTATTTGCAGGATTGGCAGCCATTGGATTTGGAGTTTTATTGGGAACTATTGCCGATACTCAGGAACAGTCTGCTCCATTTGGTGCAACTTCTGTAGTGGTTTTGGCAGCTATCGGTGGAATCTGGGTTCCTGTATTTTTAATGCCGGAATTCATGCAGACCGTAGCGAAATTCTCTCCTATGAACTGGGGACTGAATGCCTATTATGATATTATTTTAAGAAACAGCGGAATTGGCGGGATTGCCAAAGAACTGGTTTTCCTTTTCTTATTCTATATTGCCACTGTAGCTATTTCTATATTTTATGAAAGAAAACAAAATGCAGTCTAAAGAAAATATATTAACCTGTACTGAAGAAGTAAGAGTACGATTCAATGAGACAGATCCGCTGGGAATTGTCTGGCATGGGCATTATATCGTTTATTTTGAAGACGGAAGAGAAGCTTTTGGCCGTCAGCACGGCTTAACCTATCTTGATATCCAGAATGCAGGATTTGTAACACCTATTGTAAAAAGTACCTGTGAGCATTTTCTTCCTTTAAAATATGGAGAAACTTTCAGGATTGTAACCACTTATGTAAATTCAATATCTGCCAAGCTGATATACAGATATGAAATCTTCAACAAGGAAGATCAATTGGTATGCAGCGGAGAAACCATCCAGGTATTTCTGGACAGTAACGGAAGCCTATGTCTGTACAATCCGGAATTTTTTCAAAACTGGAAAGATAAAATGGGGTTATCATGAGGAAAGAAGTCTATATCACAGATTACAATTGTGTAACTCCGCTGGGATTCACAGCAGATGCAAACTGGAAGGCACTTTTGGAAGGAAAATCCGGAGTTGCTTTACATAAAATCATAGACAATCAGGATGCTTTTTATGCTTCCATGATTGATTCTGATAAACTGAATGATGAATTTAATAGATTCTTCGACAGTGCTCAGAATGATATGATCAATTTCACAAGGCTTGAAAAAATGCTTCTTTTAAGTTTAAGGCCTCTTATTGAAAAACATGCCCCATCAGATAACACCGCTTTTATCCTTTCAACAACAAAAGGAAACATCAGCCTGTTAAAAAACCAACCTGAATTACCGGAAGGCGTTTATTTATCGAAATTAGCACAGAAAATAGCAGATTTCTTTGGATTCACAACAAAGCCTATTGTTGTTTCCAATGCCTGTGTTTCAGGAGTAATGGCGATTGCAGTGGCGAAGAATATGATTCAGGCGGGAAAATATAAAGATGCTTTTGTTATTGCGGGGGATGAGCTTTCTGAATTTGTTATTTCAGGATTCAATTCATTTCAGGCGATAGGATCAGGGCCATGCAAGCCTTATGATAAAAACAGAGACGGGATTAATATCGGTGAAGCAGCAGCTGCTGCTTATGTAACCAGCTGTCATTCTGACGAAGGAAGAATCTCACAAAACGAAAAACTTAGATTTAAAGTCCTGGGAGATTCTGCAGTGAATGATGCCAACCACATCTCCGGACCTTCAAGAACCGGTGACGGTTTGTATGCCAGTATTAAAAATGCGATGACAGAAGCCAATGTTTCTTCAAAACAGATCGATTTTATTTCTGCCCATGGAACAGCGACTTTATATAACGACGAAATGGAAGCCATTGCCTTCAACAGAATGGAACTCCAAAACGTCCCACTCAACAGTATGAAAGGCTATTACGGACATTGTCTGGGAGCGTCAGGACTTCTTGAAAGTATTATTTCTATGGAAAGCGCCCTTCACGGCACACTGCTTCCCTCAAAGAATTTTGAAGAAACAGGAGTAACCCAGCCTTTGAATATCATCAGAGAAAACCAATCTGCAGCTGTAAGATACATTCTGAAGACGGCTTCAGGTTTTGGTGGCTGCAATGCAGCTGTTGTGCTGGAAAAATGTTAAAATGAGCATCATGAAGAAAACAAACATCTGCACCATAGAACATTCAAAAATAACCGTTGACGGAAATCTTATTTTTGAAAGCCCTGGCAAAACATTTCAGGAATTTGCCAAAGAAGCCTATAAAAGTTTAGACCTAAGCTATCCCAAGTTTCATAAAATGGATCAGTTGAGTAAACTTGCCTTTCTTTCTGCTGAAACCATTTTAAAAGATGAAGATCACAGCAGAACCGCCATCGTTTTTGCCAACAGATCTTCCAGCCTGGATACAGATTTCAAATATCAGGAAAGTATCAATGATCAGGATAACTTTTACCCGAGTCCGGCCGTTTTTGTCTACACTCTTCCTAATATCTGTGTAGGTGAAATCAGCATTAAACACAAAATGCAGACAGAAAATGCTTTTTTTGTTTTGGAGGAATTTGATGAAAATTTTTTAAACGATTATTCAGAACAAATCCTGCTGTCCGGGAAGGCTGACAAAGTATTGTGCGGCTGGGTGGAATTGTATCAGGAAAATTACAAAGCTTTTGTATATTTGCTAACCTTATAAAAATGTAACAATATAACAGTGTGATGATATAATGATCTTAATGACATACTGAAGCACTGATAAACCAACTTAATTATGGAAAACTTAAAAACAGAATTGAAACACAAAATTATTGAAGTTCTTAATCTTGAAGACGTATCTGTAGAGGAAATCAAAGATACTGATCCATTATTCGGAGGAGGATTAGGACTTGATTCTATTGACGCTTTGGAACTGATCGTTCTTCTTGATAAAGACTACGGAATAAAATTAGCTGATCCTAAAAAAGGAAAGGAAATCTTTCAATCTATTGACACGATGGCAAAATTCATCGAAGACAACAGAACGAAATAAATTAATATAACAATCTAACAGTGTAGCCATGTAGCAATTATTAATCAATTGTTAGATCGCTGCACTGTTACATTATTTAATACCATGAGTCAAAAAATTGCCATAACGGGAATGGGCATCATTTCCTCCATCGGAAACAATGTGGAGGAAAATTTTATTTCATTACAATCCGGAAAACATGGAATTTCAGACATTGAAATGTTTGAAACCCGACATGCCGGAATTATTAAAACAGGTGAAATAAAATTATCCAACGAAGAACTTGTACAGCAGCTTCAACTTGATGAAGACAACAATGTGACAAGAACTTCTTTATTGGGAATGGTTGCTGCTAAAGAAGCTGTAGAAAGTGCAGGAATTTCAGATATCAACGGATACAAAACCGGATTAATCTCTTCTACCAGTGTAGGAGGAATGGATATTACTGAAAAATATTTCTACTCTTACGAAGACTTTCCTGAAGAGCAAAAATATATTGACGCCCACGATGCCGGAAATTCTTCATTGGCAATTGCCGATTATCTGGGATTAAAAGGAATGGTATCTACCATCAGTACAGCCTGCTCCTCAGCAGCTAATGCCATTATGATGGGTGCTAAACTGATCAAAAACGGAGTTTTGGACCGTGTTATTGTAGGAGGAACAGATTCTCTTTCAAAGTTTACCCTGAATGGATTCAATACCCTGATGATCCTTACGGATTCTTACAATACTCCCTTTGACAACAACAGAAAAGGACTGAACCTTGGAGAAGCAGCTGCTTTCTTAGTTCTTGAATCTGAAGAGGTAGTCAAAAAAGAAAATAAAAAGGTTCTTGCTTATCTTTCCGGATACGGAAATGCCAACGATGCACACCATCAAACAGCTTCTTCTGAAAACGGGCAGGGAGCATTTTTAGCGATGCAGCAAGCCCTTAGAATCTCTGGATTAGAAAAAGAAAATATAGATTATATTAACGTTCACGGAACGGCTACTCCTAATAATGATTTATCAGAAGGAATCGCTATGATCAGAATCTTTGGTGAAAACCAGGTTCCTGAATTCAGCTCTACAAAAGCATTTACAGGACACACTTTGGCCGCTGCAGCAGGAATTGAAGCCGTATTTTCAATATTAGCCATGCAAAACAGTGTTATCTTCCCGAACCTGAATTTCAAAACAAAAATGGAAGAATTTGATCTTACTCCTGTTACCGAACTGAAAGAGAAAAATATCAATCATGTACTATCCAATTCATTTGGGTTTGGAGGAAACTGTTCAACCTTAATTCTTTCAAAATCATGAGTGCAGTATACATCAACAGTGCATCCTGTATCTCAGTTCAGGACACTTTAAACGAAAATATTCTTCAGAACCTTACTCCTGAGAATTCTTCCAATATCATCAAAGCAATAGAACCCAATTATAAAGAGTTCATTCCGCCAGCCATGATCAGAAGAATGTCCAAAACGGTAAAAATGAGTTCTGTAGCCTCACATTATGCTTTAAAAGAAGCAGGTATTGAACAGCCGGATGCTATCATCGTAGGAACAGGAATGGGATGCTCACAGGATTCTGAAAAGTTCCTGAAAAATGTGATTGATAATCATGAAGAGTTCCTTACCCCCACCTTTTTCATCCAATCTACCCACAATACGGTAGCAGGGCAAATTGCTCTGGGACTACAATGTCATGCTTATAATTTCACCTATGTGAACACCTCTTCTTCACTGGAGTTTTCATTACTGGATGCTCAGCTTCAGATCAATGACGGAGAAGCAGAAAATGTTTTGGTAGGTTCTACAGATGAACAGACTGTCAGGACAATGGAGCTTTACTGTTTAAATAATACGATAAAAAAAGAAGCAGATCTTCCTGCTGATTATTTGCATTCCAATACCAATGGAGTGGTTTGGGGTGAAGGTGCCAGCTTCTTTGTTGTAGGAAAAGATAAGACTGAAAGTTCTTACGCAAAACTTAAGAATATTAGTATCAGTAATAAAATTGAGTTAGATGAAGTACAAGACTTTATCCAGAACTTCGTAGCTCAGAATAATCTTTCAAACGGAGATATTGATGCTGTTATTTTAGGATTCAGTGGAGATGCAGATTCTGACGCTTACTATACCAAAGCAATGGATCTGTTTCCTGACTCATCTTTGCTTTATTACAAGCATTTGAGTGGAGAATTTAATACAGCCAGTGGTTTTTCAACATTTATTGCCTGTCATATCCTTAAGGAACAACAGATCCCGGAAGTAATGATGATCAATGCAGAAAAAAAAGAAAGTATAAAGAATGTACTTCTTTATAATCATCTGGCAGGTGATGATCACAGTCTGGTATTATTGGAAAAGGTTTAGTTGAAGAAAAACAATAGTGTTTACAATTAAAGCAGTACAGTTGTCATTCTGACGAAGGAAGAATCTCTACTTTTACATTATAGATTCTTCATTTCGCTCCGCTACACTCAGAATGACAAAATGTGTATAAATCAAGAAAGTTAAACCATATAAACCAACCAGCAATGAAACATTATCCATTCATCCTGTTCTATCTTTTCTGTAACGTTTTTATTTATGCGTTTCATGGAAGCTTTTGGGTGTATCTGTTTTGTTTTTTTGCTTTTTCTGCAGTTGTAGTCTGGGGTTCTTTTGATATTGAACTGGGATATTTTGTTAACAGCATCACCCATAAACGTACAAAGATCAAAGAAGTAGCTCTTACTTTTGATGATGGCCCTACTGAATTTACCCCAAAGTTTTTAGATTTACTTAAAGAACATCAGGTAAAAGCCACTTTCTTCTGTATCGGAAAACAGATTGAAAAATATCCTGAAACTTTTCAGAGAATTATTGCAGAAGGTCATACAATCGGAAATCATACGTTATCACATTCCAATTCTACAGGATTTTTATCAACCTCAAAAATGATTACAGAGATTGAAAAATGTGATGAAGTCATGAAAAATACGGGAAATATCAGCACTAAACTCTACCGACCACCTTTTGGAGTAACGAATCCCAATATTGCAAAAGCCATCAAAAGAACGCATAAAATAAGCATCGGATGGAATGTCCGCTCTTTAGATACCATCATTGATGATGAAAAGAAAATCTACCGCAGAGTGACTAAAGGCTTGAAAAAAGGCAGTATAATCCTGCTTCATGATACTTCGGAAAAGACCTGTCGCGTGCTGGCCAATTTATTAGTATTTTTGAAGGACAAAAAATATTCAACATTTACTGTTGATACAATTATAAATTCAAATAGAAATGATTAAAAATATTGCTTTCGGAGCATTCTTACTGGTTTCCGGTTTCTTTTTTGCACAAAACACGGCCATGTCAGGAGCTGAAGCCAAAGCATTTGTGTCGAAAGTATCTTCGGAAACTAAAGAGATCAAAACTTTACAGAGTGATTTTACCCAGACCAAAAAAATGGACTTTCTGGATAAAAGCATTGTTACTTATGGGAGAATGTCACTGCAAACACCCAATATGCTGAGCTGGAAATATACCAAGCCTTATCAGTATAGCATTGTTTTTAAAAGCAATAAAATCTTCATCAATGACCAGGGGAAGAAATCATCTGTAGATGCCAAAAGCAAAACATTTGAGAAGATCAACAAACTGATTGTAGGGAGTTCAAACGGAACGATGTTCAATGATCCTGAATTTACGGTAACGTATTTTAAGAATGGTAATTATAATGTGGCGAAGTTTATTCCTAAAACATCACAGCTGCTGAAATACATCAAACAGATTGAGCTGTTTTTCCCAAAGAACCAATCAACGGTTTCACAGGTGAATATGACTGAGGCTTCCGGAGATACTACGAATATTGTTTTCAAAAATACCAAGATCAATGCTTCCATTCCTGCGTCAGAGTTTTCTTTATAGCCTGATCCTGAGTCTGGCTGTTTCCTGTAAAACGTATCAGCTAACTGATGCTAAACCAGTTCCTACCTCTGAAAAGACGGTTGAAAATTTATATTTCTCTTCCGGTGAAGATTATGTGTACAAATGCCAGATGGATATTTATAAAAACCATGTAAGCGGTATTCTGATCATCAAAAAACTGAACGAAACAACGCATCGTGTAGCATTAACATCAGATTTTGGGAATAAACTGATTGATTTTGAGGTTTCTGACAATAATTTCAAGCTGAATTATGTACTTCCTGACCTGGATAAAAAGATAGTCATCAATTTCCTCAAAAATGACTTCCAGCAGCTTTTGAAAAAACAGTACCCGGTAAGTGAAAGTTTTGAGAATGACAATGCTAAAATTTTTCTTTCAAAAATTGAGAATAAAAGCTATTATTTATTCTTCAATAAGGAAAATAGTTTACTGAAACAGATCATTTATACGAAAAATAATAAGGAAAAAATCGATTTTACTTTTGATGCAAAAAAACCTATCTTCGCGGATAGCTTAAACTTACAGCACAAAGATTTTAAGATCAATATAAAACTATTTCAAATAACCGAAACAGAATAATTTCCAACAGGAAAACTGTACAATAAATGAACGTCGTTTTTCAGACCGGACTGTATTGTACGTTTAATCTTAAAAATAAGATCATGCAAACCATTCTTACAGACTTTTATACTTTAACCTCTTATGAGAAAGCAGAAGACGGAAAGTTTACTGCTCACATCCATCTTAATAAAGACCACGATATTTTCAAAGGTCATTTTCCTGGAAACCCGGTAACTCCCGGTGTTTGCATGATGCAGATCATCAAAGAACTGACTGAGGAATTTACAGGTTCAAAATTGTTTTTAAAAACCGCATCCAATGTAAAGTTCATGGCGATCATCAATCCTTTTGAGACTCCTGACTTACAACTTCAACTGGATATTAACGAAAATGAAGATGATGTTAAAGTAAAAAACACTACTTCTTTTGGCGAGACTATTGCATTAAAACTGTCTGTAAGCTATAAAAAAATACCATCATGAAACTTATCTTATCATTCATAGCAGCATTTGTTTTTTTCTTTCAGTCTGATCTTGAAACGCTGAGAAACAGCTATGCTAAAGCCAATGAATCCAATACCAATACCGCCAGCTTCATCGAAACTGCGGAAAAACAATCCGGTTCTGATGCCGTAACTGTTGGATATAAAGCTGCAGCAAAAATTATGGAAGCAAAAATTGTCAAAAGTAACAGAAAGTCCCTGGTAAAAACAGGAGCTACAAGTCTTGAAACTGTTATCAAAAGTAACCCCAACAATGCAGAGCTTCGTCTGATCAGAATGAGTGTTCAGGAAAATATCCCGAAAATTGTGGGATACCGCGGAAGTCTGAAGGATGATAAAGCATTCCTTCTGAATAATTACAGCAAACAGAATACAGCGCTAAAAGGCTATATCAAAAGGTTTGCAATGCAGTCAAAAACTATTACAGAGGCGGAAAGAGCCACTTTAAAATAAAAAAATGTCCCTTGCTGAAGTACAAAATGCAATTTCTGAAAAGAAGATATGCGTTTTAATACCTACCTACAATAATGAAAAGACCCTGAACAGGGTTATTGACGGTGTTCTCAACTACACCGGAAGTATTATTGTGGTCAATGATGGCTCTACAGATTCTACGCCTGAAATTCTTACTCAATATCCTCAGATTACTATTATCTCATTGCCGGAGAACAAAGGAAAAGGAAATGCCCTTAAAACAGGTTTCAGAGCGGCAAAGAAAGCAGGGCATGATTATGCTATCACCATTGATTCGGACGGGCAGCATTATCCGGATGATATTCCTGTATTTGTAGAAGCGCTTCTTCAGGAAAAAGAAGAGGTTCTTCTGATCGGAAACAGAAATATGTCTCAGGATGGTATTCCCAAGAAGAGCAGTTTCGGAAACCGTTTTTCCAATTTCTGGTTTTGGTTTGAAACCGGAATAAAGCTGGAAGATACACAGTCCGGTTACAGACTTTATCCTTTACATAAAATTCCAAAGAAATATTTTACGCCTAAGTTTGAATTTGAGATCGAAATCATTGTAAGAACCGCATGGAGACATGTTCCCGTAAAGAATGTGCCGATCAAAGTTTTGTATGATCCGGCAGAACGGGTTTCACATTTCAGACCTTTTAAAGATTTTACGAGAATCAGTATTTTGAATACGATTCTGGTAACCATCACCCTATTTTATATTATTCCGAGAAATTTTCTGAATAATTTCAAAAAAAAAAGCTTTAAAAAATTCATACAGGAAGATGTCTTAGAAAGTGACGGAAGCAACCGTACAAAGGCATTTTCTATTGCGCTGGGAGTCTTTATAGGTCTTTCGCCTTTCTGGGGATTTCAGACGCTTTTGGTCATCAGTTTATCTGTACTTTTTAAACTCAACAAAGTACTTGCATTTGTAGCCTCCAATGTGAGTCTTCCTCCTTTTATTCCTTTTATTATTGCCGCATCTCTGTTTCTGGGAGCGCCATTTGTAAGTGGTGACAGTGATATTTTAAGTCAGGATTTAAATTTTGAACTGATAAAGAATAATTTGGTTCAATATATCATCGGCAGTTTTATCTTAAGCACTTCACTTTCTGCTCTTACCGGAGTAACATCATTTTTATTTTTGAATAAAGTGA
Source organism: Chryseobacterium sp. S90 (assembly GCF_047444895.1). Taxonomy (NCBI): domain Bacteria; kingdom Pseudomonadati; phylum Bacteroidota; class Flavobacteriia; order Flavobacteriales; family Weeksellaceae; genus Chryseobacterium; species Chryseobacterium sp. S90. Next base: position 44,573 of record NZ_JBLGCX010000007.1, read on the forward strand.
GCCCGGAAAATAATTAAAAAGCCCGGAATAAAATTCCAGGCCATCACAAGTAGTTAATATTTTTTTTTCGCTGAATACATTATTTCAGAATAAACTGTACAAGATCTTTCAAAAACTGTTCATCAACTTTCCCTTTTGTTTCATAATCTTTTGGAGAGGGTTTTCCGGAACCTGCTATGAATAAGTGGCTTAAAGTTGGGTATAATTTAAATACTGCTGTTTTATCGTTTTTCAATGTTTCTTTCCAGAGGTTGAAGTCTTTCTCGGTGACCTGGTAATCTCTTCCGCCTTGTGCAAAAAACATGGGAGCTTTTACTTTTTTAACCTCATTAAGCTGGTTGTAGTCTTTTAAATATTTCCAATACGCAGCAGATTGTCCCAATGGAAGTTCTGATGTCGGTGAATTTAAACTGAATTGGGGTGAATTTAAATAGGCAACCTGTTTTTTTACTTCCTGAACAGCTTCAGCAGGAACTTTAGCCGGATCTATGGAATGAAGATAAACATACTGTTCTACCAACAAATTCTGCAGCGGTCTGGCATTACCCGCCATGAAAACATATTTTGAAGCCTGAGCTTTCTCTGCAATTTCAGGCATCATATAAGCTCCCTGGCTATGTCCCAGGATAATGATCTGATATCCTTTATAATCTTCATTGTTTTTAAAATATTGGGTCACATTTACCGCATCATTAATTGTTTCCTCCTCTACAGTAGATTTTTCGTTGAATGTTTCAGGATAAGTATATGTTCTTTTATCATATCGGTAGGAAGCAATTCCATTGTTTAAAAGGTATTCTGCAATATCTTTAAATGGTTTATTTTCTCCAACAGTTTCGTCTCTGTCATGCGCTCCTGAGCCATGGACAAAAATGACTAACCTCTTTTTATCGTTGGAAGGAGAAATCAATAATGTCCCATTCAATTCTATGGCATCGCTTTTTATTTTTAATGTGGTCTTCTCATCCCGCTTTTCAAATGGTTTATGGGGAACCAAAAAGAAGCCAACCATTTTATTATTTTCTCCAAAGCTGATCTGAATATCCAGTTTGGCCTTTTCAAATTCTGAATAGTAATAGTAGATATTTCCCTCATTATTCACTTCAAGAACTGTTTTTAAACTTCCAATCTGTCCCTGAAGCTGTTCTGTAACGGCCTTAAGCTGATCTACAGGAATCTGCCCTGCTATGGAAGGATCAAAATAAGAATGTGCCTTTTCAATATTTTTATCTACCAATAACGTTTTGATGAAAGTATTTCCGATCTCTTTTCTGTCCTGAGAAAAGGATAATAGAAAACATACGGTAAAGCATAGGGTCAAAAGTTTTTTCATAGATCAATTATTTATAAACCACATCAGAAAATGCTAACGGAGTCATCATGATGGTGACAAATATCGCAATAATTACCAGAGCTAACTGCGTTATATGATAAATTTTTTCTCTTTCGCTTTCGTCAATATCAAAAGTAAATTTTATTTTATCAGGTCTTCTGATAATCAACCAGATAAACAGGAGAATCACCAGATTCATAAGTACCGGCATCACAAGAAATAGTTTGCTTCCGTAATTGTCCTTCATATTTCCGTACCCATGAATGGTTATGGTTTCAGGTATTGAGCTGTAAACGGTACACAAATAAACCGAATAGCAAATAATGATAATAAAGGGAATGCAAAACAGCAGTTTTATATATTTAGGAATCATTTCAGTTTGTTTAAAGTTTTCTTCAGGTATTTTTCTACATTTTGTCTGTCCGGAACCGTTGTAATCTCTTTCGTCAAAGCTTTTTCAAATTCAGTTTTTGCCTTTGAATATTCTTTTTTGTTAAAATAATATTTTCCTGACTGATAGTAAACCAGCCAGAAATCCGGATTCATAGATTGATAGGAAGGAATAACTCCATCTGTCAACAGTGTATTTTTATCATCGGCTGCCTCATTGATCTCTTTTCCGTACATTTTGGACAATTCGTAGTTTTTAAATTCTTCAGAGTCTGCAAAGAAATCACGTGGAATATTCAAACTTGATTTTGAAAAGTCATCAGGCTGTAGCCTATTATCTGAAAAGATTTTATTCAGATCATAGCAAACAAATTCTCCCAGCTGATAAGGATTGGAAGACACCCAAACCAGTTTTTTCTGAGGCGAAAATATAACGGAATGGTGCGCCAGAAGCTGATTGAGTGCTTTTTCATTGCCATAACCAATAGATTCATCTTTTAAACCGGATCTGTTTCTTAAAATGGATGCCATCTTTTCCGGAGTGATCTTTTTTTCTTCCTGCAAGAGCTCCTGAAGTTTTTCATATCGGTATTCCGAATGGCTTTCTTCTATATGCTTCTGATTTCTTTTGTCATCTTTATAGACCTCTGACTGGAAATGGTTAGTACAAAGAACCCGGCTGGAATTCTGCACTCTGTAAACACCGAAGTTTTTAGGTGAAACTTCAATAATTACAGCATTTTTATCATTAGCACTTCCTACGAGGATAGATTCAGATACAAAAACTTTCCTTTTTTTAGCAATGGCAATGGCTTCATCAATATTTTTAGCGTATTGCAAAATTTCTCTTGTAACAAGGGAAATAGGTGTTTTTGCAGTCAAAGGAATTTTTGATTTTCCAGCATTAATGGTTACTGTAATTCCTTCTTTATTCATTCCGGATACAACACCAATCATTCCCGGCCAGCTTACCGACATATAGGGAATTCCTTCTTCCGGCTGAACAAACTCTACCAGTTTATTTTTTGCAAAATCGTCACCTACATAAAAATCGAAATTTCTTCCGATCAACAGATCACCGTCTTCGGTATTCTCATTCCATACCGCAAGGGAAGTACAGCCTACCATAGCGAGATCCTGCATGGCATGCCCGATATCATGAGCTCCGTGCAGATAAAGGTTTCTTAAATATTTGGGAGCAATAAAATCATACTGATCAGATGAATATTGTGATAAACCGTATAATTCTGCCTGATAGTCTTCTCTTACATTGAGATACATTTTTCTGTTGTACCATTTTAAAAAGCCCCTCAGCAGCCTCTGTTTAAATTTTGACGGTACAAATCCCTCTACTTTTGAAAAGAAAATACTTTCCTGCTTCTGCATTAAACTTTGGGTGAGTGCTCCATTATTATATCCCAACTGCAATGGGTTTCCTTTGATATAAAGTTCCCAGAGCTGCTGTTTATTTTTCGTAAGATAATTCTGTTTATAACTGAAAGTGCTGTCATTGATACGGGTTACTTCCGGAACCTCGAGTGAATAGTGTTTTACATCAGGAATATGATGGATAGATTTTGATATTCCGCAGGCAGTGAGGAAAAAACAAAAAGTAAGGTAAAGAAGAGTTCTTTTATAGGATGAATAAATGGTTTTCGTTTTTTTCACTTTAGTTTTTATTAATCATTTGTGTCAACCGCATGTCAATCATTTCTTTTCCCAGAATCTCTGCGCAGGTATTAAAAGCACCGATGGTTACTCCTAAAATTCCATGCATATTCACAGATTGTCCTGTCAGAAAAAGATTGTCAATTTTCGTGCGGGGAGAAACCATTGTTTTAAGCGGATTCTCCGAACTTTTCATGTATCCGTACATATTTCCTTCAAAATTCCCTATATAGTCCCGGTAAGACAAGGGAGAAGAAGTATATATGGTTTTGATGGCATGCCTTAGATTAGGAATTTTCTTTTCCAGTGCATCCAGCATTCTCTCGGTCTTTTCAAGCTTAAATCTTTCATACGCCTCTCCTCTTTCATGCTCATCTGCTACAGTATTGAATGTATTTTCCCATTCTCTCACCTCATCAAAATCCATATAGGAAATTGCGGTAAGACTTTCTGCAAATTCAGGATGATGTTTTGAAGGGGTAGATGATAGCATATAGGTTTCCGGCCAGACTTCTTTCCGGTAACGGAATGCATTCCAGACCTGTTCTTCTGATGAATAGTGGTATCTGTTGTAATTGAAATTCGGAAGACTATGAGGTCTTAAAACCAAATAAATACTAAAGCATGATGAAACCGGTTTCCAGCTCAAAACCCTGTTCAGAAATGATTTTTTAAGTCTATCCTCTCCGATTAGTTTAATAGTGGAGCGAATCTCTATATTTGAAATAAACTGTTTCGCGGAATATTCTTTCCCTGTTTTCGTTTTAACGGATTGCAATACGTTATTTTGATTAAAAACAAATTCAGAAACTTCCGAATGCTTGTGAACTTCTGCTCCATACTCCCGAAGTTTTCTGATCAGAAGTTTAGAGATCTGACTGCCTCCTTTTACACATTTATAGGCGCTCTGGATATAAGAGTTTACTGTTAAAGCATGTACGTAGAAAGGTACATCTTCAGAGTCTCCGGCGTATAAAAAATTAGAACCCAGTAAAACAGCCTGAAGCCTTTTGTTCTGGGTAACGGATTCTATAAATCTTTTGGTATTTAGATGCAGTATTTCCTCGTTGTAATTGTCTTTTCCTACTACATGGTATCTTGGAAACTGGCTGCAGACATACTGAATCTCTTCACAGTAGTTTTCAAGGTTTCCTTTCTCTTCGGGAAAATATTTGGAAAGCTGTTCAACAAAATTCTGATAACCCTGTGCATGCGGATATTCTATTTCTTCTTCTCCGAAACTGATTTTGTCATATCCATCTTCATCCATCTGCTGAAGCTCGAGATCATTCATAATTTCCAGATAGGAAAAGAACTGGTTCAGATTCTGGCCTTTGGATAAGCCTCCAAGATAATGAACTCCTGTATCAAAAATCAGTTTGTCACGTGAAAAGGTCTGCAGATTTCCTCCGTATTGATTATTTTTTTCAAGAACGCATACTTTCATACCTTCTTTCGCCAAAATAAGAGCCGAAACAAGACCTCCCAATCCGCTGCCGATTACAAGTATGTCATATGCTTTCTTCAAAAGAGAATGTGCTTTTAATAATTAAGAAACAGGGAATTTAAGATATTTAAAGTTTACTTTGGTATAGTAAACCAAGAAATTTTATTTGGAAAATACTATTTAATGATCTTAATTCTTAGTACATCTTAATGGTTTTTAGTTTTTCGTTTGTTTTATGGGATAAAAATAGAAAAATTAATCAACATCATCCCAAAAATCAAAATAATTAAACCACTGAAGCGGATATTTTTTGACCATGGTTTCAAGATTCTGAACATATGACTGTAAAAGCCCCTGTGAATCACGATTTTTGATATTCTGAGCCACTCTCGCGTATAGGTGGTAATGAAGATTATTCTCTTTCATCACATAGACATATACTACAGGCACTCCTAATCTTGAAGCGATCAAAAACGGACCCGCCGGAAACTTTGCGCTCTTTCCCAGTAATTCTGCTTCCAGATATTTGGATCCTTCAAAATAACGGTCTCCGGTGAAGCAGATCAACTCGTTTTCTGATAAAGCTTTGTTAATTTCAAAGATATGCGACATATCTTCTTTTACATAGATGAACTTGATATTACTTTCTTTTACAGCAACACTCTCCAAATATTCCTTAATAACGGTTACTTCCTGGTCTGTGGTTACGAGATTGATCTGGCAGTCAAAATCGATATCTGCGAAAAAATGTTCAGCAATTTCAAAATTACCGATATGAGCACTGATGAGAACACCTCCTTTTTTAGCCGCCAAAAGATCTCTGAGATTTTCAATACCATCAAATTCATAGGTATATTTTTCTCTGAGTCCCGCGGAAATAGCAGTTTTGTCGATCAGAACTTTTCCGAAAGTAAAGTAGCTTTTAAATATAGAAGTTTTGGATTTCCAATATCCGTAGTTCAGCCTTTTCTGAAAGTAATACCATATGTATTGATTACTCTTTTTCTGAAATAATGAGTAATATGCCGCAACAAAATAAAGCACCCCATATGAACTTCTGATCCCGATATTTCTAATACACCAGACGAATATTCTGTATCCGAGTACTGTTCCTTTAGATTTACCTTTCCACTTGTTCATATATAGAATTTAATATAGCAGAGAACCAATGTAATAATACCTTTTTAAGTGTGTCCATTACCGGATCACCGTGATATTATTACATTGGCTCATTTTTATAGAATAAAGATTTACTCAATAACTACGCGTTTTTTTCAGCAATCTTGTTTTCAATCGTTGTATAGAAATCATCAAATGTTACCATTTTCTTGAAATCTGCTTCTCCTAATTTCACCCCGAAATTGGATTCGATCACGACTACCATGTCGATATAGTCCAGGCTGTCCAAGCCCAGTGTATTTTTAAGGTTGGCATCATTACTGATTTCGTCTCCATCAACTTCAAATTCGTTGACAAGAAAATCATTAACAATAGCAATAATTTTTTCCCTTTCCATGTTTTTAATCAAATTTTTTAACTATTAGTGCAGAATTGGTTCCCCCAAACCCAAAAGAATTCGACAAAAATACATCAATTTTTTGATTTTTTGTTTTTGCGACTAAATTTATCTTTTGCGCCTCATTATCAGGGTTTTCCAGGTTAATATTTGGCGCTACAAAATCGTTCTGCATCATCAGAATTGAGTAGATCACTTCACTTGCACCTGCCATCCAGCACTCATGTCCGGTCATAGATTTGGTAGAACTTACCGGAACTTCACTTCCGAAAATCTCATAGATTGCTTTTGCCTCGTTGGCATCACCAATCGGAGTAGAAGTTGCATGAGCATTGATATAATCGATGTCTGAAGCTTTTAATCCTGATTGTTTAAGCGCTCTGTCCATTGCCAAAGCAGGCCCATCCACATTGGGTGTTGAAATATGTCCTCCGTTTGAAGAAAAACCGTATCCAATAATTTCTGCAATGATTGGAGCTCCTCTTCTTTGGGCAGATTCTAAACTTTCAACAATCAGACTGGCGGCTCCTCCGCTTGGGATCAATCCGTCTCTTTCTGCATCGAAAGGTCTGGATGCTTTGGTAGGCTCATTTTCTCTCACTGAGAAAACTCCCAATCCGTCAAAGCTAGCCATGGAATATTTATTGGTTTCCTGAGCTCCTCCGCAGATGATCATATTCTGAAAACCATTCTTAATCATCATATAAGCCAGTCCCAATGAATGAGAACCGCTTGCGCATGCTGCACTTATGGTAAGATTGATTCCTTTCAGTTTAAAGATGGTAGAAAGGTTCATCGTCACCGTTGAATTCATTGATTTGAAGATCGCTCCCGATCCCATCAATGTAGTATCTTTCTTTTCTCTTGCAATGTCAATAGATTCTACGACTGCCTGAGAAACACTGTCATTTCCGTACAAAATTCCCACTTCATGAGAATCCAGGAACGCTTCATCCAGATTTGCCTGCTTCAATGCATCCATGGTCGCCAGATAAGCATATTCGCTTTCTTCTCCCATACTGATACGCTGGCGTCTGTTTAAGAGGTTTTTCAGATCGGGTTTTGGAACAACTCCTGTAAGGCCGGACCTGAAACCAAATTCTTTTCTGTCCGGATCTAAAACAATACCGGATTTACCTTGATATAGGGATTCCCTGACCTCTTCTAAAGATGTCCCGATGCAGGAATAAATTCCCATTCCGGTAATTACAACCCTATTTTCCATGTTATGAATAAATTCCTCCGTTAATATTAATCACTTCTCCTGTAATGTAAGAAGATTTTTTAGATGCTAAAAATGCGACAAGATCTGCCACTTCTTCTGCTTCTCCGAATCTGTTGGCAGGAATCATGGCTTTCAATTCTTCTTCATTGAACTCCTGAGTCATATCTGTTTTGATAAAGCCCGGAGCTACTGCATTTACCGTAACATTTCTTTTGGCAACTTCCTGAGCCAAAGCTTTTGTAGCCCCTACTACAGCGCCTTTTGCCGCAGAATAATTTGTTTGGCCGGCTGTTCCTTTTACTCCGGATACCGAAACCATATTGATGATTCTTCCGTACTTGTTACGAAGCAGCTTTTGGATAAAGAAATTGGTTACATTGAAAAACCCGTCCAGACTTGTATTGATCACACTGTTCCAGTCTTCTTTCTGCATCCACATAAAAAGACCGTCTCTTGTGATTCCGGCATTATTGACGATCACTTCTACTACTGCATCAGGATTCTTCTCCTGCCAGTCCGTTAAAACAGTCTTTGTCTCTTCGGTATTCCCTACATCAAATTTAAGGATTTCTCCGGTAGCACCCAATTCCTCCACTTTAGCCAACGTTTCGTTTGCTGCGGTTTCGTTTGAAGCGTAGTTGATAAGGATGTGATAGTTTTTCTCTTCAGCCAGTTTTATACAGATTGCCCTCCCGATTCCTCTGGAGCCTCCTGTTACAATTGCACATTTCATGCGTTAGTGTTTATATCGTTTTTAGTTTTTTTAAGTTGAGAGAGTGTCTTTAATTGAATAGACAATCTATGACAGCTAATAGTTACATTCCTTTCAGATATTTCTTCACTTTCTCCAGATACGGATACATCACCATATCATCTGAGAAAGCAGGAATAATTTTTCTGATTTCATCATACAATTCCTTTGTAGAAGATGAAATCTTATCCTGGAATCCAAGATATTCAACAGCCTGAATAATGGTAATGGCTTCTATCGCCAATACTTCAAAAGCATTTTCAATCACTTTTCTGCAGATCACCGCAGCATTGGTTCCCATACTAACGATGTCCTGATTGTCATTATTGTTTGGAATACTGTGAACATACATAGAATTCGACAGCATCTGGCTTTCTGCCGTGGTAGAAGTTGCCGTAAACTGTACTCCCTGCATCCCGAAATTGAAACCTAATTTACCTAAATTTACAAAAGGAGGCAAGATCTCATTAATTTTAGCATTCAGAAGATAGTTTAGCTGTCTTTCTGCAAGCATTGTCAGTTTGGTTACCACAATTTTCAGCTTGTCCATTTCCAGAGAGATGTAATCACCGTGGAAGTTTCCTCCGTGGTAAACATGCTGGTCTTCAACATTGATAATCGGGTTATCATTCGCGGAATTGATCTCGTTTTCAAGAACTTTCTCTGTATATTCCAGCGTATCTAATACCGGACCCAAAATCTGCGGAACACATCTTAAAGAATAGTATTCCTGAACTTTTTCCTTGAATACTTTCTCCTGCTCTTCAAAGTGAGTATAAAGATGATCTTCTCTTTTTCTGATCAGTTTACTGTCTGCCAGATGAGCACGCATTCTTTCTGCCACTTTCTGCTGGCCGTAATGTTTTTTCGTTCCGTTCAGTGCTGCTGATAAATGGTCATCGTAAGCCTGTACAATCTCATTAATGGCACAAGAAAGTCTAAGGGAAATATCTGTAAGCTGATTGGCTTTATAAGCATTCACAATACCGATTCCTGACATCACAGAAGTTCCGTTCATCAAAGCAAGCCCTTCACGGATCTCTACTTTTATCGGCTCTAATCCTTCTGTTTCAAAAACGTCTTTGGTAGATTTTCTTTCTCCTTTATAAAATACTTCTCCTTCACCGATCAGCACCAAAGCCAGATGAGCCAGCTGAACAAGGTCTCCGCTTGCTCCTACTCCTCCATGCTCAAAGATCAATGGAGTAATATCTCTGTTGATCAGTTCCTGAAGAAGATAGATAACAGACTGATGCACTCCTGAATTTCCTAATGATAAGGTATTCAGTCTTGCCAGCATACATGCTTTTACCTCATCTGCAGGCAAAGGGTTTCCGATTCCTGAAGAATGGCTTCTGATCAGGTTATACTGAAGCTGGTGTGTATCTTCATCACTGATTTTGAACTGAGCCATCGGTCCAAAACCGGTGTTCACACCATATATTACTTTATTTTTTGAAAACTCCTTTAAAAACTGAAAACTCTTATCCACTCTTGATAAAAGTGATTCATCCAGTTCTATTTTTTCATTCTCAATGATAATTTTTTGAAAGTCTTTCAGTTCTAAAAAGTTATTTATTTTCATCAATTAAAAGTAATAGTTGATAATTTTGTAAAATATTAATTATTTGTCACTAATTTTGCGGCAAAGATAAAAGTTATTATTAAAATAAAAAATCAAAGATGAGCAAAGAATTTGTTGACGTTCTTGTAATCGGAGCCGGACCTTCCGGATGCGTGTCTTCTTCATACCTGAAGAACAATAACGTCAGCGTGAAAGTAGTCGAAAAGACAAAATTCCCCAGACTGGTAGTAGGTGAAAGCTTAATTCCGAGGGTAATGGATCACTTTGAAGAGGCTGGGCTTTTCCCTGCATTAGACAAAATGGGCTTTGAAAAAAAGCTTGGGGCACGTTTCCTTCGTGGTGACGAGGTCTGCATTTTTGATTTCAGCAACAAATTCGGGGAAGGCTGGGACTGGACCTGGCAGGTTCCGAGAGCTGATTTTGATAATACTCTTGCTCAGGAAGTCATTAATAAAGGAGTTGATCTTGAATTTGAGACTGAAGTTATTGACATCAAGTTTAACGGAACAGATTCTGTAACTACGGTAAAAAATAAAGATGGAGCAACGAAAGAGATCCATGCTAAGTTTGTGATTGACTCCAGCGGTTACGGAAGGGTATTGCCTCGTCTATTAGATCTTGAAAAACCATCAAAACTGTCTCCTCACTCTGCGATTTTCTCTCATGTAAATGATATTAACAGAGCGCCGGGAGAAGAAGGGACTTTAATTTCTTTTGACATCATTGAAACAGAAGTATGGCTTTGGGTAATTCCTTTTTCTAATGGAAATACAAGTTTAGGAATTGTAGGCCCTACCGAATATATTGACAAATTATCTGAAAACGGAGATACAGCTGAAGCTTTAAGAAAAGCTATTTCTCTTTCTGATTATTATGTAAAACGTTTTGGGGATGTGGAATTCCTTTTTGAGCCAAGACATCTGAAAGACTATTCTTGCTCGGTAAAAAGTTTATTCGGAGATGGATTTGCTTTAACGGGAAATGCATCAGAATTTCTTGATCCGGTATTCTCTTCAGGAATGGCTTTTGCCACAGAATCCGGAATGCTGGCAGCAAAACTGGCGTTAAGACAATTAAACGGAGAAACAATCAACTGGCAGACAGAATACACTGATTATATTTTATATGGCGTGGATGTTTTCACCACATATGTAAAAGAATGGTATACCGGAAATCTTCAGGAGCTATTTTTCCACCAGCCGGAAAATCCGGACGTAAAGAAAAAGATCTGTGCTGTTTTAGCAGGTTATGTCTGGAACAAAGACAATCCTTTTGTGAAAAAGCACGATACAGTGATTAAAAATCTTGCAAACCTGATTAAGCTAGAAAAACAGGAACAGCAAAACCAAGCATAAAAAAACGGTCTGAATTTTCAGACCGTTTTTTATTATTTTATAACTTCTTTGATTTTTTTTCCTAAATCTTTTCCTGTTTGTTCATATGCCCCTGCAATTCTTCCATATTCCATTACAAATTCTTTATTTTGTGGTTTTCCAAGAATTTTGTCTCCTTTTAGTTTCATCACTACATTTGACGGATTATCTGTTTCTACGAAAATCAGATCCGAGGTTAATTTAGCTTCCTGTCCTATCAATCCACCATGCCATCCCGCATAAATCCATTTTGCATCAACAATTAGCGTATACTTAGCATGAGTATCTTTTTTGAAGGCAATTTTTTTAGACTTTCTGTTGATTCCTTTCAGGAAATAATCCAAATATTCCGTGTTTTTAAACGTTTCCCATGCTCCTATCCATTTCCCCCAAGCTTCTTCACCTTTTTTAGCTACAGTTTCTGTTTTTCTTTTTTCCAGATATTGAGCTTCAGTATAATTCTCTACCTGAAAAGCAACATTTTCAAATTTCACCTGAACATTTACTTCTGTCTGGTCTTTCAGAAAGTCAAAATTCCCGGATTCAACATTAATTTGATTTTGTCCAAATGTCACTACACCAATTACTGCAAAGAGTAAGAATAATAATTTTTTCATGTTTTTTTATTAGCTTTATATATTTAAGGGTTCAAAGATATTATAAAAAAGAAATCTTCCACTCTTTATTTTTAATTTTATCTCAAATCAATAAAAGTGATTGGTTTTCTGCTGTTTGGATTGAAAACCGTTTTGGACAGAATATCAAAATCAATGATTTCAATCTTCGGACTTACTCTCAATTTTGCACGGAAGTGGTCCCTCACTTCATTCACAAAGCTGTCATGTTCTTCTTCTGTACTTAGTTTAATGATAATTTCGTCAAGACCTATTTCGTTGGCCTGAATAACGATTTGATAACATAAAATGTTGTTAAAATCATTCAAAATATCATTCATGGCAGGAGGATACAGTGTTGTTCCTTTATATTTGATCATCTGCTGTTTCCTTCCTACCACAGGTCCTAACCTCATCGTATTTCTTCCACACTGGCATGGCTCATAGTGTGCTTTTACAATATCTCCGGTTTTAAATCTTAGCAAAGGGATGGCTTCAACCCCTAAAGTTGTGATCGTAAGTTCTCCACTTTCTCCTTCTTTAACCGGATTTCCGTTATCGTCCAGAATTTCGGTAATAATTAATTCCGGGTGGTGATGTCCTCCGATCTGGAATTCGCATTCTGTGAAAGCAGTACTCATTTCGGTAGAAGCGTAAGTGGAAAAAAGTTTTATATCCCATTTTTCTTTGATCTTCTGCGAAAGAATATTATCTGTAAAATCCTGACTTTTGATACTTTCTCCGATACATACAGCTCCATAGACACTTGAGTTTTTATAATCCAATCCATGTTTTTCAGCATAATCAATCATTTTCAACAGAAAAGAAGGAACGGTAATCAGGTATTTTGGTTTGTATCTGAAAATAGAATCCCATTGCAGTTCGGGAATTCCAGGTCCCATTCTCACTACACTTGCGCCCATTTTTCTTAAGCCAAGAAAGTAAGCGAGTCCCGCCATAAACCTTTTGTCTATGGTAGTAATCATCTGAACAACATCTCCTTTCTGAATTCCTGCACAGGCAAATGATATTGCTTCATTATAAGCCAGCCTTTCAAGATCATTATCCGAAAGTCCAAAAGTAACCGGATCTCCCAACGTTCCGGAAGTGGTACTGTAATCAACAATCTTATCTGGCGTTATACAGAAAAAATCGTGGTTGCATTGCTGAAGATCATTCTTCGTTGTGGTAGGAATCATCTGAAGATCCTCCAAAGTACGAATGTCAGCAATATGAATATTATTTTCTTTAAACAGTTTCTGATAAAAGGGTGAATGAGCCTCAAGATAAGTCAAAAGTCCATGAAGTTTTTCTTCCTGAAATATTTTGATTTCCTGAATGCCTGCTTTCTCGATTGACGGATGAAATTCCAATGATTTTAATTTTTAAAGAGCAAATTTATTTAAAATTACATGATTGTAAGATGTATTCATGTAAAATGTATTCATGATTTCTACCACAATTTTTATCTCTGGAAGGCAAAAGTTTGTGTATTGGTATTTCCGGCAGTATTGATGGTGGTAACTTTTAAAGTATGAGATCCTGATCCTTTCGGGCATTTTTCATCAAAAATGTAGACAAAATTATCTTTTACGCGGGCAAAGCGAAGCCACTTTCCATCCAGCTCAGCCCGGAATAAAATAATATCTCCCACTTTTGCTGTTCCTTTTAACAGTAAAGAATTGCTATTAATCATTGCTCCTTCAGTCCAGCCCGATGAAACAGATGGCAGATTATTGTCGATCAATAATTTTGCGGTTCCCAACCTGTTAAATTTCCCTTCTGCCCAATCGCTATTCCATTTTACCTTGACAACGTCATTATCACTGCCATAATCAAAAAGAATAACCGCCTTATCTTTTTCCGTGTTGCTTAATTTTCTATTGGGTTTTATTTTCAAAGTATATTCATCCTGAACCGGAATATATGAGCTATGCAAAACAATGGTATTTGAAACAGCATTTGGATCTGTATCCGGTTTTTCATAGGCATTGAAATTTACAGCATCGTAGACTGCATTTTTACTGAAGCTAATCTCTGCATTTTCGGTAGCAATCATTTTTCCTTCATTTGGCATTACGGTTTTCCCTGTAGAAGATACTTTTTCTGAAGTTGTATTGAGCTGAAGCTTTGTTGTTAAGCGGCTCGTGTTTCCTTTTACATCTCTCAGGACAATTTCAATGGTATGAACATTTTCATCCTGCAGTTTGATAATTCCTGCTGCATTTGAAAGACTATAATTCTTCAGTTTCATTCCCGGTAAGTCAGACAAATGCTGGATTCCCATTTTATCCCTGATGAATTTAGTATAATCTATACAGCCGTTGATATAACGGGTATCATCATAGTGTATTTTATCAATTTTAAAACTGTAAATAAGCTTGCCATCCATCAATAGTTCTGCATTATAAATTCCAAGATTAAACCCTTGATTGGCCTTATCTACTGCCTTAATGGCGAAACTTATTTCAGGAGAGTTCACCTTAACAAGGTTAGAAGTATAAACATTTCCTGCTTTTTTCACTGCAATTATGTTTGCACCAGGTTCGTAGGTACTGAAACGTCTGTCATACCAATACAATCCACTGATAATTGGAGCTATATTATCAGGAATAGCAAAACCGAAAAGCAATGGATTAAGACATTCTTCTGTTTTGGTATCTCTTATTTCAAAATGTAAATGTGGACCAGCGGAGCCTCCCGTATTTCCACTCGATGCAATTTGCTGTCCTTTCTCTACCGGAAACTGTCCTGGCTGAAAACTTATATCCTGCTCCCACTTTTCATCTTTATATTGTCTTTCTTTTACATATTCGTCAAGCTTATTGAAGTATTTGTTCAGATGGGCATACACGGTAGTATAACCATTGGGATGAGTAACATATATGGCATTTCCAAATCCGTAACGCTCTACTTTTATCCTGCTGACATACCCTTCTGCAGCTGCTAAAACCGGCAAATTCTCCTGACTATTGGTTCTTAGATCCAGTCCCATGTGAAAATGATTCGTACGGATCGCACCAAAATTGGCTGCAAGTTGCATAGGAATGTTTAATGGATTTCGGAAATAATTCTGAGGGTAATTATTTTGAGCCTGTACAATAATGCTTGTGTTGATAAAACAGACAAAAAGCATCAGTTGATAAAAGGTTTTCATACAGCATTTGAGTTTATAGATCTATTTAAATGTACAAAATTCCGGCCAATAAGCGGTTGTTGGGATATTCATTTTTTAGAATCACCTTTGTTTTCTTAACCACAGCTTTCCTTTGCTGAGTGAAACGCCTTTGCAAACAATTTTAACCCATTCATAAGATCTTTGTGAACTTTGCGTAATCATTAGGTTTTGGCTAAAGCCATTGGATATGTTTTTATTATTTAAGCGGACTAAAGCCCACTCCTATTGAATAAATCGCATTAAATTTTATATGAAATACAGTCAGGAAAATTCACTTATTCACCATTCACTATTCACTTTCTCCCACTTTCTTTATTATATTTCTGAAATTGAACTTTTTAATAGATGATATCAAAATAAAACATATATTATAAACCGACAAATTTTAGTAAATTTGCAGACTTAATTAATCAACGATATTGAGATATTTACAATGAGCCAATTTAAAGAATACAAAAACCTCAACCTTATTGACGTAGCAGAGAATGTAGCGGAATTTTGGAAACAAAATAAAACTTTCAATAAGAGTGTTGAGATTCGTCAGGGAAATCCTGAGTTTGTTTTTTATGAAGGTCCGCCTTCAGCAAACGGTATGCCTGGAATTCACCACGTAATGGCAAGAGCATTGAAAGATATTTTCTGCCGTTACCAGACTCAAAATGGGAAACAGGTTTTCCGTAAAGCAGGCTGGGATACGCATGGTCTTCCTGTGGAACTGGGTGTAGAAAAAGAATTAGGAATTACGAAAGAAGATATTGGCAAAAAAATCTCTATTGAAGACTACAACAAAGCTTGTCGTGAAGCAGTAATGCGTTATACCGATGTTTGGAATAATCTTACAGAAAAAATCGGATATTGGGTAGACCTTGATGATCCGTATATCACGTATAAGTCAAAATATATGGAAACCGTTTGGTGGTTGTTGAAGCAGTTGTATGATAAAAGCTTATTGTACAAAGGTTACACCATCCAGCCTTACTCACCAAAAGCAGGAACTGGACTTTCTTCTCACGAGCTGAATCAGCCCGGGACGTATCGTGATGTTTCAGATACAACGGTGGTTGCTCAGTTTAAGGTAAAGAAAGGCTCTTCAGCGTTATTCAATGATGTTGACGGAGATGTTCATATCCTTGCATGGACGACAACTCCATGGACGCTTCCATCCAATACTGCTCTTACCGTAGGAAGAGATATTGAGTATGTTGTAGTTAAAACTTTCAATCAATATACATTTGAACCTGTAACTGTTGTTTTATCAAGAGTTCTTTTACCTAAGGTTTTCGGTAAAAAATATGCAGAAGGTACAGATGAGGATTTTGCCAACTATACTCCGGAAACTAAAGTAATTCCTTTCAAGGTTTTAAAAGAGTTTACAGGAGAAAAACTTGTTGATACAAGATATGAGCAATTAGTTCCTTGGTTTACGCCAAACGATAATGCTGAGAACGCATTCAGAGTAATCTTAGGAGATTTTGTAACCACTGAAGACGGTACAGGTATCGTTCATACGGCACCTACTTTTGGTGCGGATGATGCGAGAGTGGCGAAAATGGCTCAGCCTGAGATCCCGCCAATGTTGGTAAAAGATGAAAATGACAATCTTGTACCATTGGTTGACTTACAAGGTAGATTCATCAAAGGAGACAATGTGCCTGAGGTATTCTCCGGAACTTATATCAAAAATGAATATTATGATGAAGGAACTGCTCCTGAGAAATCATGGGATGTAGAACTTGCCATCCTGTTGAAAACGGAAAACAAGGCTTTCAAAGTAGAAAAATATGTTCACTCCTATCCACATTGCTGGAGAACTGACAAACCGGTATTGTATTATCCGTTGGATTCATGGTTTGTAAAAATGACTGCTGTAAAAGACAGACTGGTTAATCTGAACAAAGAAATCAACTGGAAGCCAAAAGCTACCGGAGAAGGACGTTTTGCCAACTGGCTGGAAAATGTAAATGACTGGAATCTTTCCCGTTCAAGATATTGGGGTATCCCATTACCGATCTGGAGAACAGATGATTTGAAAGAAGAAAAAATCATAGGTTCTGTAGAGGAATTATACAACGAAATCGAGAAATCAATTGCAGCCGGACTGATGACTGAAAACCCGTTCAAAGGTTTCATCATCGGAAATATGTCTGAGTCTAACTATGAGCTTGTGGATCTTCACAAAAATGTAGTAGACAAAGTAGTATTGGTTTCTGATTCAGGAAAAGCAATGAGACGTGAAAGCGACTTGATCGACGTTTGGTTCGATTCAGGTTCTATGCCGTATGCACAGTTGCATTATCCTTTTGAAAACAAAGAATTAATAGACAATAATAAAGCATTCCCGGCTGATTTCATCGCAGAAGGTGTAGACCAGACGCGTGGATGGTTCTATACCCTTCATGCCATCGGAACCGCTGTGTTTGATTCTGTTGCTTATAAAAATGTAATGAGTAACGGTCTTGTTCTGGATAAGAATGGACAGAAGATGTCAAAACGTTTAGGAAATGCAGTAGATCCGTTCGAAACACTTGCTGTATACGGACCGGATGCTACCCGATGGTACATGATCTCCAATGCCAACCCATGGGAAAACCTGAAGTTTGACATTGAAGGAATAGACGAAGTAAGAAGAAAGTTCTTCGGAACACTTTATAATACCTATTCATTCTTTGCTTTATATGCAAATGTGGATGGCTTCAACTATTCCGAAAAAGAAGTAGAAAACCGTCCTGAAATTGACAGATGGGTTCTTTCTGAACTGAATCTTCTGATCAAAGAAGTAAAAGCTTTCTACGAAGACTATGAGCCAACAAGAGTAGCAAGAGCCATCAGTAATTTTGTGAACGACAACCTGAGTAACTGGTATGTAAGATTATGCAGAAGACGTTTCTGGAAAGGAGATTACTCTGATGACAAGATCTCAGCTTACCAGACTTTATATACTTGTCTTGAGGTAGTTGCTAAATTGTCAGCTCCAATTGCTCCGTTCTTTATGGATCAGTTGTATCAGGATTTAAATAAAGTAACAGGTAAAGAAAAATGTGAATCTGTACACCTTACAGACTTCCCGGTAGCCGATGAAAGCTTAATTGATCAGGATCTGGTTGAAAAAACACA
Source organism: Chryseobacterium sp. S90 (assembly GCF_047444895.1). NCBI lineage: Bacteria > Pseudomonadati > Bacteroidota > Flavobacteriia > Flavobacteriales > Weeksellaceae > Chryseobacterium > Chryseobacterium sp. S90. The sequence continues at coordinate 62,767 of NZ_JBLGCX010000007.1, forward strand.
TCTGGCTCAGAACATTACAAGTATGGTGTTCTCTCTAAGAAAGAAAGAAAATGTAAAAGTTCGCCAGCCGCTACAAAAAGTATTGGTTCCTGTACTGGATTCTAAAACAGAAGAGCAGATTCTTGCTGTTGCTGATCTTATCAAGCAGGAAGTGAACGTGAAAGAATTACAGTTAATTAATGCTGAAGAAGCATCTCACTTAATTGTAAAACAGATAAAGCCTAACTTCAAAGCTCTTGGTCCTAAATTAGGAAAAGATATGAAGGTAGTAGGTGCCGAGATTAGCAATCTTGCTGCAGAACAGATTTCCGCTCTTGAAAAAGAAGGAAAACTAGATGTTCAGGGATATGAAATCACCCTTGATGATGTGGAAATTTCTACAAAAGATATCCCAGGATGGACTGTAACTTCTGATGGAAAAACAACTGTGGCATTAGATTTGACGTTAACCGATGAGCTAAAATCTGAAGGTATCGCAAGAGAATTCATCAACAGAATTCAAAACCTGCGAAAAGATAAAGACTTTGAACTGACAGACAGAATTTCAATCACATTAGAAGAAAGTTCTCCTTTCTTGAATGAGATTAAGAAAAATGAAGAATATATTTCTTCTGAAGTCTTGTCAAATAAAATAGAAATTGTATCTTCACTTTCAAATTTTAACGAAATCGAAATAGATGAGGTTAATTTTAAGATAAATGTTGAAAAAAATTAACATGTAGTTATTATATTTCAAATTCCATTTCATAATTTTATTAAAAAAGAGAAAGAATATGTCAGACGAAAGAGTTAGATACAGCGATGCTGATTTACAGGAATTTAAAGCGATCATTAAAGAAAAAATAGAAAAAGCAGAAAAAGATCTTCAGCTTATCAGAGAAAGTTTTATCAACGACCAGAATAATGGAACCGATGATACTTCACCTACCTTTAAAGCTTTTGAGGAAGGAGCAGAAACTCTGAGCAAAGAGCAGAACTCTATTTTGGCAGGTAGACAGGAGAAATTCGTGCGTGACCTTAAAAATGCTTTGATCAGAATCGAAAATAAAACGTATGGTGTTTGCAGAGTAACAGGAAAACTGATTCCTAAGGAAAGACTTCTAGCCGTTCCTCACGCTACGCTGAGCATCGAAGCGAAAAATATGCAAAAATAACCGCAAGGTTTGTAAAAATAATATTGGGTTTATAACGTATTCACGAATACTTTATAAACCTAATTTTTAATGTATACCCATGAGCGAATTATTAATTTTGGGATTTATTATCGCAATAGTATTACTGTTTTTCAACAGAGAATGGATCAAAAACAGATTCTTTCCTGATCAGCAGAAAAACTATACTATTGATGACAAGTTCAATTCTGATAAACGTGACCGGGAGAAAGAGATCGACAGACTTTTGAGTAAGATGGGCAAAAATGGAGTCAATGATCTGTCTGAAAAAGAGAGAAAGAGACTTGATGAGCTGTCCAAAATGTAAATATTTAAATATAAGAAATGGAATCTATCATAGTACATCCTAAAAATTCTATGGAGTTGAGTGCACTGAAAAGTGTTTTGAAGGAAATGGGCATTAAATTTGAAAAAGCTCATGTTAAAAGTTCGTATAACGGACAGAAAGTAGTCAAGAAAGCAAGCGATAATAAGCCGGCTGCAAAGCCTTCAAAACCTAAAGGGCAATAATGAAAAAGATCTTAGCGATAACATTTTTGGTGTTATTAATTGACCAGGCTTCAAAAATTTATATCAAAACTCATTTTAATCTGGATGACAGCGTAACTGTTCTGCCTGGATTTAAACTAACCTTTGTGGAAAACCCGGGAATGGCTTACGGATTCCACTTCGGAGGAATTATTGGAAAATATTTTCTGGTGATCCTAAGAATCTTCCTGATCGGAGGAATGGTATACATGTTCAAAAAATGGTTAAAAGAAGGAGCTTCCAATTATCTTTTGATTCCAATGGCGATCATCTTTGCCGGTGCTATCGGAAACCTTATTGACGGAATGTTCTATGGAATGATTTTCGACAGCGGGACGGTATATGATCCTAGCATTGACCGATGGATCGGCTACGGCGGAATCTCAAAAATCGCTCCTTTCGGACACGGATATTCTACTTTTATGAAAGGATGTGTAGTAGATATGCTTCACTTCCCATTGGTAGACTGGAATGTTCCTGAAAGCTGGCCTTTAATAGGAGGAAAACACCTTGAGTTCTTCAAGTATATTTTTAATGTTGCCGATTCTGCCATTACTGTTGGTGCCGCATTCTTATTAATATTCAGAAAAAAAGCTTTCCCTAACGGACTGGAGTTTTAAATGATCTATTTCGGATGAAAAAAATAATCAAAAATATTTTTAAAATTTTCCTGCTTCTTCTGGTTGCAGGAATTATTTTTATTGCCTGGGCAAATTACAGCATCAAAAAAGATAGTGAACCTTTTGTTTCCTACAATATTGCTGATATACCGGAAGCAAAAACAGGTCTGCTATTAGGTACCGGAAAAACATTAAGTAACGGAACTCCGAATGCTTATTTCTATAACAGAATTAAAGCCGCTGCTGATTTATTCAAAAGCGGAAAAATACAATACATCATCGTTAGCGGAGATAACAGTACCAAAGACTATAATGAACCTGAAGACATGCAGCTGGCATTGATGCAGAGCGGAGTTCCACAGGATAAAATTATTATGGATCACGCCGGATTCCGAACATTGGATTCTGTTGTGAGGGCAAAAGATATTTTCAGCCAGACAAAAGTGATTATTATCTCTCAGAAGTTCCATAATGAAAGAGCTGTTTTCCTGGCCAGAAAAAATGGAATGGAAGCCTTTGGATATAATGCTGCTGATGTGAATAAATATGCAGGGTTAAAGACTAATATCAGAGAGTATGCGGCCAAAGCTAAAGCATACTGGGATCTTCTTTTTGGGGTAGAACCGAAATTTGGAGGAGAGAAGATTGTGATTCCTTAGTTTTTTTAAGCACGGATTGTCACAGATGATTGTTTAGAAGGATATTGAGATTTTGCTGATTAATAGGTTTTGGCTAAAGCCAATAGAGATGCTTTTTTAATCTGGCTGGGCTAAAGCCTACCCCTATTGAATTTTAATAGCAACATCTTTTATCTTTTATCTTTTATCTTTTATCTTTCGTTATTCCCGGCAAACCTCGTAAATTTGCTATTCATTAATTTTTAAATATAAATTTTAAACAAATGTCAAGAATTCTTACCGGCATTCAAGCCACCGGAACACCCCATCTTGGAAATTTATTAGGGGCCATTATTCCTGCTATCGAACTATCCAAGCAGGAAGGAAATGAATCATTTTTATTTATTGCGAATCTTCATACGCTTACACAGATTAAAGATGCGCAGACTTTAAGACAAAATACCTACGAGATTGCTGCGGCTTGGCTTGCTTGTGGACTAGATACTGAAAAAACATTTTTCTACAGACAAAGTGATATCGCTGAAACCTGTGAACTTTCTTGGCATTTATCATGTTTTTTTCCTTATCAAAGATTAACATTAGCCCATTCATTTAAGGATAAGGCTGACAGGCTTCAGGATGTGAATGCAGGATTGTTTACCTACCCTATTCTGATGGCTGCAGATATTTTACTGTATGATGCAGAAATTGTACCTGTAGGAAAAGATCAGCTTCAGCACCTGGAAATTGCAAGAGATGTAGCTTCCAGATTTAACAATCAAATGGGGGAAGTGCTTGTATTACCACAGGCAGAACTTCAGCAGGACACGAAATATGTTCCCGGAACTGATGGACGTAAAATGTCTAAATCAATGGGAAATATTATCAATATTTTCTTACCTGAAAAGGAACTGAAAAAACAGGTAATGAGCATTGAATCTGATTCCAAATCTCTGGAGGAACCAAAAGATCCTGAAACGGATAAAACATTCCAGATCTATGAGCTTATTGCAACTCCTGAACAGACTGAAGAGTTAAGAGCCAAGTATCTTGCCGGAAACTTCGGATATGGCCATGCTAAGAAAGAGTTATTGGATCTTATTCTGGTACGTTTTGAGAAAGAAAGAGAAACGTTCACTTATTATATGAATAATCTTGACGAGCTGGAAGCAAAACTACAGCAAGGAGCAGAAAAAACCAGACCTATTGCACTGGAAACTCTTAAAAGAGTAAGAACAAGCTTAGGATTTTAATTCTGAGTTTTAAACATAAGAAAGCCTTTCGTTTGAAAGGCTTTTTCTATTGATATAAAGTATACTTCTTTAATATGCATTATTCTTTGTCAGGATAAAGTAATGCATCTGGTCTCCGAATTCATAGACAATATCCCATCCCGGATATTGTTTTATTATGGTTTTAATGATAGACAATCCTAATCCGGTAGAGGTATGATCTGATCCTTGTTTATAGAAACGATTAAATATTTTGGATTTATCCAAAGGAACGGACGCACCACTATTCTGGAATGTAATCCGGTTATTTTCAACAATAATATTTAACGTTCCCTCTTCGTTATTATATTTAATGGCATTTTTCAGAAGATTGGACAGTAGAATATCTGCAAGATCCTGATTAAAATCTGCAACAAACTTTCCTTTCTCTATAATATTAACCTCAACTTTTTTAAATGTGATGAAATCTTCATAATTCTGAACCAACTGAGCAATCATTCCGTTAAAATCAACGTCTGACGTTTTATTAAACTGACTGTTTTCAATTTTGGAAAGCATTAATAATGATTTGTTTAAGCCTACCATTCTTCGCAAATCATTTTTAACTTCGGTAAGGAAGGTCAGACTCTTTTTATCAAGGTCATCATTCTGAATCAGAAGATCAATCTTATTAATAACAATAGCCAAAGGAGTCTGAAGTTCGTGGGACGCATTTTCAATAAACTGTTTCTGCTGATAAAAAACAAGCTCGTTACGTTCAATCATTTCATTGATTTCCACATTCAATTCTTCAAACTCAGTGATTTTATAAGTCTGTTTTTCCTGTGAAAAAGGAATTCCGAACTGATATTTTTTAAGTTTATCCAAAATCAGATAGAATGGCCTCATTGCCTTATTCAACAGATATCCGTTGATTACAACAATACTTATTACCAAAAGAATATAAAGCACAATTAAAGCAGTCGTAAGGTCGTAGATCAATTCGTCCTCTTCAACGGTAGAAGTTCTTATAACAAGCCTCTGCTGATTTTTAAACTGATCGATAAAGTCTGCCTCCAGAACTCTGTAAGGCTGGTCCTTATCATCATATTCCATATAATACATCTTATTGTACAGTCTGCTTTTATTCTGATATTCTTCAGCTTTAATGGGATTGATTTTAAATTCATTAAATCCAAAATCATTATTCTTCAACAGCTGAGGATTCAGGTAAACGGCTTTGATAATCTGTATTTTCCGATCTTTTAATCCGTCATCCACATTATCATGCACTTCATCCAGGATATAAGCATAAAACAGCCCTGCCCAAACTGCAATAATGAACAGCAGGATGATAATCAGGTATTTTATGGTATAATATTTTAAAGAAACTTTCATCAGATGAATTTATATCCTATCCCGTACACCGCCTGAAAATCAGCTTCGGCATTGAGTGTTTTTAATTTTTTACGAAGATTTTTAATCTGTGAATAAATAAAGTCCAGACTGTCTGCCTGATCAATATAATCTCCCCAGATAGCTTCCGCCAATGTCGTTTTCTGCAAAGTTTTTTCGGGATGGATCACAAAATAATACAATAGATCATATTCTTTGCGGTTAAGGACCAATTCCTTATTTCCTACTTTCACCGTTCTGTTCTCCGGATCAATACTTATATTTTTATATCGGATGATATTTTCACCATCCTGATTCTTTCTTCTGATCACAGACTTGATTCTCGCCATTAGTTCTGCAAGATGGAAAGGTTTTGCAAGATAATCATCAGCTCCAATTTCCAGCCCGGTTACCTTATCATCCACTGAATCTTTGGCAGAAAGGATGATTACGGGATCTTTCTTGTGCATTTTTTTTATCTCTTTCAGCAGATCTATTCCATTTCCGTCAGGCAGCATAATATCCAGCAAAATACAGTCATATTCATAAGAAATAATTTTCTCCAGTCCGTTACTGTAATTTTCTGCATACTCCACAATGAAATGTTCTGCCTCCAGAAATTTCTGTACCGTATCTTTCAGTTCGGGCTCATCTTCTACTATTAAAATCTTCATACCTCTGGATCTATATGCTCTGCTGCGCGATTAACTTATATCAAATATAGGAAATTATAAGGAGGGAAGCCGGAGATAGGGATACACATCCAAAAGTCTACGAGAATATGATCAGTATAAGGGTTATATGATAAATTACCGATAAGATGTCTACAAAATGGAAATACTCCCTACCTTCTTCCCTCAGGCACTTTTTCATGAATAATCTAATTTGATTTCACATTACGACCGTCTGCATCAAAAACAAGACATAGACCGTTCATCAAATGAATTTTGTAAGCATTGTATTTTTTTTCAATAGATTCAATTACGCTGCAAGGGTGGTTTCTTGTCATAAACGAAACTATATTCTTTCTAATCTGAGCAGAAGAAATTTTTCTTCCGTTGCTGTTTATTAAATTCCAGTTGACCATAATAATAAAATTTAGTGTCTGTAGTTAAGTGTTAATCATCAATTCTTTTAAAATTTCCGTTTCTGTCGAATTCAAGCTCCAATCCGTTGGAAAGTTCTGCTTTATAAGACCATCTTTTCTTTTCGATTTTGATGATGTAAGTGTTGGGAAAATTCTTTGTACTATAGTTTCTGATTGATACCGGGATAAAACCATAGGGTAGTTTCTGATGTTTCCCATCCACTTCTTTCCAGTTTCCATTGCTGTCAAACTCCATTTTCATTCCGTTAGTCAGATATACTTTGTATTCATCTACTCCATAGATTTCTCTGTATTCTATAGCCGAGTTTACAGGTATTCCTTTAAAATGGGCCGCTAGAAAGTTTTTGGCTGTTTTGGGTAGCTGATTAGCATTGATCGCTCTATCCTGTGCAGAAACAAAACTTCCCATCAATAAAAACATGATCATCAATACTCCTGCGATTTTCTTTACATTTTTCATAATATTTAATTTTTCTGTCATTATTATGGAGCAAAGTTCCAAATCAATTTGGGAAAGAATTGGGAATACTCATCCGGTAAAAAAATTAAATCAAATTTAGGTTGATTTCCCCAAGTCTATAAAAACAGAAAAGCCACTAAGATGATCTTAGTGGCTTATATTTATACTGTAAACTTTACGGTCTTACATTTTATAAGTATTCTTTAATCTGCTGAAGATGAGTAATGGCTTTTAATCCTTCTCTCTGTTTATCTTCCTTATAAACATCAAAGAAAATGGCATCCATTCCAAAGTCTGTTGCTCCCATTGCATCAGCAATCCAGTCATCTCCTATCAGGATACTTTCTTCTTTTCTGGCTTCGGAAAGTCCTAAGGAGTATTCAAAAATCCTGGGATTGGGCTTTCTTACCCCCACAGCATCTGCACTGGTAATGGTCTTAAAATAAGGTGCGATTCCAGACAGGCTACATTTCCTTTCCGTTACTTCCTGAAATCCATTGGAGATAATGTGTAATGTATAATTCTTAGCTTTCAGATATTCCAAGACATCTTCAGCTCCTTCTACCAATTCATTATGACTCACAATATTATCAAGGAAGTTTTCTTCAAAATAAAGAGCCAATTCTTTATTATCTACTCCAAAATGTTTAAAAGAATCATAAAAACGGTGTTCTCTCAAGTACTCTTTGCCAATAATCCCATCTCTGATCTTTTCCCACAAATCTTCGTTGATATCATGGTAAACAGAGTGAAATTCTTCAAAGTCAATATTGTACTTTGAAGTTATTTCCTGTTGTTCAAAAAGTTCCCTGATGGTAAGATAGGCATTTCTACGGTGATCCCAGAGTGTATTATCCAGGTCAAAAAAAACATGCTGCATTTTCATACAGCACAAAGTTAATCATTTTAATTTTTTGTAATAGGATAATTTTTGCTCTTGCTTTTCACAATCTCAAGGCTTTTAGAAAAATTCAGCAAAAAATCAATTGTTTGTTTCTTAGGTTTCAAAGTTTTCACTTTTAAGGAGTCATTTTTTTTCATAAGCGAAGTATGTTTTCCTTAAAACGTGAAATTTCCTGAAATATTATTTATCTGGTTAATATTATATTATTTTCATCCATGATTTTTCTCAGGTTGATCAGTGCATACCGTACTCTTCCAAGGGTCGTATTAATGCTCATATCCGTATGATCTGCAATTTCCTTGAAACTCAGGCCGTCAAAAAATCTAAGTTTGATTACTTCTTGCTGATTTTGCGGTAAAAACTGCAGCATCCTTAAAAGATCTTCCTGTATCTGATTCGTTACAAGCTGATCTTCAATATTCTCAGAAGGCTCTCTGATCAAATCAAAAATAGAATATTCATCAGTTTCAAAAGTAGTTTCTGAAACTTTTATATTCTTTGCTTTTGATCTGAAATGATCGATGATTAAATTGTGGGAAATTCTTTTTGCCCAAAGAATAAATTTACCTTCTTCGTTATAACGCCCTTCTTTAAGCATAACAATAATTTTCATGAATGTATCCTGAAAGATATCATTAGCTAAATCTTCATCATTAATTTTGTAAAAAATGAATGTAAACAGTTCTCTCTGATGTCGGTGAATAAGGGTTGACAATGCGCCCTCGTCTCCTTTCTGGTAAAGGGAAATTAGTAAACTATCCGATTTTGATTTCATAACTCTTCTCAATATAAATATTTGTAGACAGGCATTCTACCAGATATTTCATCTGGCTTTTGCTGTATAAACAAAACAGTTCTAGAGTAGAGTCTATTCTATAGGCGGTAGTACAATTATTATGATGTAAATATAATAATTTTTTAATAACTGTTAACCTATTATTAAATTTTATAGAGAAAAATCTAAAAAAAATCATTTAAACATGTCATGAATGAACACGGTAGGGATATTTAATGTAAAATTAACATTCAGTCCTTTCATCTCTTTTCCGTTCAAACGGGTATCTCCGATGGGGAAAGCATAGCCTCCTGTAAGATCCAGCATCCCAAATAAGGTAACTCCTATTTTAGGGGCAATATATTTATTGGTTCCTTCTACTCCTGCTAAAAAGTAATACGAGTGATAGAAGTCTACATTTTTTTCAAAATTAAGAAGAACATCCGCCTGCAGTTTCGGCATAATAGCAAACTTAGAATCTACGGCTCCCATTAAAGCAGATCCACCCAACCTGTAAATCACATCATCATTTTTAAGAAAAAGTAATTTACCCCCTACTTCACCAAAACTTTGATTCTGGTAAGTATACCCCACCGTAATCATTTTATGCATGGTATATTGTGCCTTTGCTAATGTACTTAGCAAAAACAATGACAGGACGGCAACTACAGTTCGAAAATTCATCATCTTTCTATATTATTAAGGTGTAAAATTAAAAAAAACTGCCTTATCCAAAGATAAAGCAGCTCATTTATTATTCTTTAAAGAGAAATTAAATTCCAAAAGCGGTTTTAATCTCCTCTACTTTGTCTAGTTTCTCCCAAGTAAAGAACTCAAGATTTTTTAATGTAAGCTCATTTTTATGTCCTTTATTGAACGTTTTATCAGCTACATAATGCTCTTTACCCATATGTCCGTAAGAAGCTGTTTCCTGATAAATAGGATTTCTTAATTTTAAATTCTGTTCAATAGCATAAGGTCTCAAATCGAAAATCGTAGAAACTTTTTTAGCGATATCACCATCGTGAAGATCAACTTTAGCAGTTCCGTAAGTATTGATATACAGTCCACAAGGCTCAGCTACTCCGATTGCATAAGAAACCTGTACCAAAACTTCATCAGCAATTCCTGCAGCTACTAAGTTTTTAGCAATATATCTTGTTGCATAAGCTGCACTTCTGTCTACTTTAGAAGGATCTTTTCCAGAGAAAGCACCACCACCGTGAGCTCCTTTACCACCGTAAGTATCAACAATGATTTTTCTACCTGTAAGACCAGTATCTCCGTGAGGTCCCCCGATTACGAATTTTCCTGTAGGATTGATGTGATATTTGATCTGATCGTTGAATAAAGCTTTGATTTCCTCTGTCTGCTGTGCTACAACTCTTGGAACCAGAATATTCTTAATATCCTCACGGATTTTATTCAGCATTTCCTCTTCAGCTGCAAAGTCATCATGCTGAGTAGAAACTACGATAGAATCAATTCTGATTGGCTTGTGGTCATCAGAATATTCAATAGTTACCTGGCTTTTTGCATCCGGACGAAGATAAGTGATTTCCTTATTTTCTCTTCTGATGGCAGAAAGTTCTTTAAGAATAGTGTGAGCAAGGTCCAATGCAAGAGGCATATAGTTAGCCGTTTCATTGGTAGCATACCCGAACATCATTCCCTGGTCTCCTGCTCCCTGTGCATTTGCTTTTGCTTCAAAAGACTCATCATTTACAGCTCTGTCAACTCCCTGGTTGATATCAGGTGACTGCTCATGGATGGCAGAGATTACTCCACAAGAATCTCCATTGAACATATATTCACCTTTTGTATACCCAATTCCGTTGATTACTTCTCTGGCAATAGTCTGTACATCAAGGTAAGCATCAGATTTTACTTCTCCTGCCAATACCACCTGTCCGGTAGTTACAAGAGTTTCACATGCTACTTTTGAGTCTTTATCATATGCTAAAAAATGGTCGATTAATGCATCGGAGATTTGATCGGCAATTTTATCCGGATGTCCTTCTGAAACTGATTCAGATGTAAATAAATAAGACATATAATTCTTTTGTTTTTAAAGATTTAAAAATAGTATTTACGAAAAATATGAATGAAATTGCCCAGAAAAAAAGAATACTGTTTTAGCATATTTTTATAGAGGTTGCAATCAGGTCAAATTTTTCCTCGTAATAAACGTCAGCAAATTTAAGCACTATTTTCGTAATACTCAAAGATTTTGTTTATTAATTATAATTTTATTTAAATTGATGATTTCTATCACTTTAAAGCATTTCCATTACTGAGGCTTAATGCTTACAAATTCTTTTGGACTTTCGTGATAATTCAACTTAAGTTCTAAAGAAGTTTTGATAGAATGTGACAATTCATCAATAATTTTTTGCTTAAAAGTTGGCTTATAATAAATAATACTGATCTCTCGATAAGGGAAAGGCTTTTTGAATCTGAAAACATTTTTCTTCTGCTCTTCCGAAAGCTGGCTCAATGCAAGTTCCGGCAGAATACTGATTCCTCCTACTTTATCTACCATGTGTACCAGAGTCTGGATATTGGAAGCTAAGAAATCTAAGTTTTTAGGCTTCAATGTATTTTCTTTCAGATGACAGATGTTTTCAAACTGATTTCTAAGACAGTTTCCTTCTTCAAGCAGCCATACTTTTTCTACATTCAGGTCTTCCGGAATGATGTAAGAATTCTTTTTGTTGGCTTCTGTATTGGAACTGTAAATCATCAGCTCTTCATTGAATAGGAAATCCTGATAAAACTCGTCAGCCGTATCATAAGGAGTTGAGATAATTCCCGCATCCAATTCTCCGGCTTTTAAAGCTTTAATAATATTATCCGTTGTCATTTCTTTTACATTCATCTGAATCTTTGGATTATCTTCAAGGAATTTGAAGATTTCCGTAGGCAGAATGAAAGAAGAAACAGTAGGAATAATCCCCAGATTAAGAGTTCCTCCTAAAATATTATTCAAAAGGTTCGCTTTGTTTTTCAGCTCATTGACAGACTCTATAATAACTTTTGCCTGATCAATAATCTGAAGACCTACATCTGTGGTACGAATCGGGTGAGTAGTTCTGTCGAAAACCTTCACATCCAGTTCATCCTCAAATTTCTGTATCATGGCACTTAACGTAGGTTGCGTAATAAAACATGCCTGAGCTGCTTTACCAAAATGTTTATACTTATCAACAGCGATAAGATACTCCAGTTGCTGAATGTTCATTTGATTAATATTATCTATTACAAAGATATAACGTTTTTGTTATTAGCAATTAAAAATTCAAGTAAATTTGATATTCACTACCTTTACACTTCAATTTAGAAAAAGGAAAAAGAATTACTCAAATCTTCAATTATATGGATTCTAAAAAATTAACGTTAAGCAACGGAGCACCTTACTTTGAGCATCAGGATTCACAGACGGTAGGACCAAGAGGCCCTGTATTGCTGCAAGATTTTATTCTTCAGGAAAATCTTGCGCATTTCGTTAGGGAAAGAATTCCTGAAAGAATAGTGCACGCCAAAGGAAGCGGAGCCTACGGAACCTTTACCGTAACCCATGATATCAGCCGGTACACAAAGGCAAAGCTGTTTTCAAAAATAGGAAATTCGTGCAGGATGTTTGCCAGATTCTCTACTGTGGGTGGAGAAAAAGGAAGTGCAGATACCGCAAGAGACCCAAGAGGTTTTGCTTTAAAATTTTACACTGAAGACGGAAACTGGGATCTTGTGGGAAATAATACTCCGGTATTCTTTATTAAGGATGCTAAAAAATTCCCGGATTTTATTCATACCCAAAAAAGAGTTCCAAAAACCAATTTAAAAAGTGCTACAATGATGTGGGATTTCTGGAGCTTAAATCCGGAATCGCTTCATCAGGTTCTTATATTAATGTCAGATAGAGGAACACCTTACGGATACAGACATATGCATGGTTTCGGGTCTCATACTTTCTCCATGATCAATGATAATAATGAAAGAGTCTGGGTGAAATTCCACTTCAAAACAAAACAGGGAGTGAAAAATTTCACTGATGAAGAAGCTGTAAAAATGGCTGGTGAAAATCCTGACTTTGCTCAGGAAGATCTATGTAATGCTATTGAAAACGGCGATTTCCCGAAATGGACTATGTACATTCAGGTGATGACCGAGGAACAGGCAAAAGATTTCAGATGGAATCCTTTCGATGTAACAAAAGTATGGTTCCATGATGATTTTCCTTTAATTGAGGTAGGAGAAATGGAGCTCAATGAAGTTCCTGTTAATTACTTTGCCCATGTTGAACAATCTACATTTTCACCAAGCAGCCTGATTAATGGAATTAGTTTCTCCCCCGACAAAATGCTGCAGGGAAGATTATTCTCTTATCCTGATGCCCATCGTTACAGAGTAGGTGTCAACGCTCATCAATTAGAAGTAAACAGATGTCCTTTTGCGGTCAACAACTATCAAAGAGATGGTTATATGGCAGATTCAAGCTACTATCAGGACAAACCGAATTACCACCCGAACAGTTTCGATGATATCAAAGCAGATTCTGATTACAAAGGTTTTGAGTATGAATTAGACAGTGCTCATGTTGCCAGCTATAACAGAAATGATAATGACAGCGATCATTATACTCAACCAGGTCTGCTTTATTCAAAAGCAATGAATGCAGAAGACAGAGATCGGCTGATCCAAAATATTATAGGAAGCATGAAAGGCATCAGCGGGCCGAAAAAAGATGAGATTATTAACCGACAATTATGTCACTTTTTCAGAGCCAACATTGAGCTTGGCATGAAAGTAGCTTCTCAGCTAAACGTCAATATTGATGCAAATATGATGAATCATTCCAAATAATCATATTGAATGATAAATTAAAAAAAAGGAAAAAAAAATAATATTTTTTCCTTTTTTTTGTAAAAAATTCATAATTTGCAAAGGATGATATTTTAAAGTGGAAAAATGAGTTACGAGAACATATTATTAAAAAAAGAAGATAAATTATCTATCATTACCATAAACAGACCTGAAAGTTTAAATGCTTTAAATGCAAAAACGATTCAGGAAATCAGTACCGCACTGGACGAGCTTAACGCCGACAATTCCTGCAGGGTAATTATCCTTACCGGAAGTGGAGAGAAATCCTTTGTAGCAGGTGCTGACATCAAGGAATTCAGCGAATTCGGGCAGGAAAAAGCAGAAGAACTTGCAAGAAACGGACAAAATACATTGTTTAATAAAATTGAAAATATGTCTAAACCTGTCATCGCAGCCGTAAATGGTTTTGCATTGGGCGGAGGTTTAGAGCTTGCTATGGCATGCCACATCAGATATGCATCGGAAAACGCCAGATTGGGGCTTCCTGAAGTAACTCTTGGATTAATTCCGGGATACGGCGGAACTCAAAGGCTTCCAAAGCTTGTAGGAAAAGGTATTGCCAACGAAATGATCTTCTCTGCCAAAATGATCCCTGCTCAAAAAGCAAAAGAGATCGGACTTGTCAATGAAGTATATCCTATTGAAGAATTATTAACCAAAACGAAAGAATTAGCAAATACTATTGCCTACAATTCACCAATGGCAATATCCAAGGCTATAAATGCCGTAAATTTATCTGACACGGAGAAAGGTTTTGAAACTGAAATCAAATATTTCGGAGAACTTTTTGAAATGGAAGATAAGAAAGAAGGAGTTAATGCGTTTCTAGAGAAGAGAAAGCCTAACTTCTAGTCTTTCTAAAGACTTTAATCCAAATTATTTCGAAAAAAAACAATGCTGCGGTATGAATAAGTTTGATAAAGCTTATCTAAAAATGGCCCAAGAATGGGCAAAACTCTCCTACTGTAAGAGAAAACAGGTGGGAGCTCTTATCGTAAAAGATAGGATGATTATTTCAGATGGTTACAACGGGACTCCTTCGGGATTCGAAAACTGCTGTGAAGATGGAGAAGGGAAAACACACTGGTACGTATTGCATGCTGAAGCCAACGCTATATTAAAGCTGGCCGCTTCTACTCAATCTGCGAAAGGGGCAACGTTATACCTAACGCTGTCTCCCTGTAAAGAATGCAGCAAGCTGATTTTACAGGCAGGAATTACGAGACTGGTGTATATTAATGAGTATTCAGATGACGATGGGATATCGTTCCTGAGGAACCATAACATTGAAATAGAACAAATATCGGACTGTGAACTAAAAAAATAAGCACAAATGACTTGGGATGAAAAGATCAAAGATTTTGAAATATTTCTTCGTTTCGAAAGGAATTTTTCAGAAAACACTCTCGACGCCTACGTTCGGGACATTAAGAAATTAAAAGATTATGCAAAAGAAGATCTGGCAAACGTCGGTCCAGATTCTATCGGTTACGAAAACCTGCAGGAATACATTTTCAATCTTTCTAAACAGAAATTCAGTGAGAGATCACAGGCAAGATGGATATCTTCCATCAAAGCTTTTTTCAAATTTCTGCTTGAGGATGAATATCGTGAAGACAACCCTGCTGCGTTACTTGAAGGCCCTAAACTGGGATTATACCTACCTGATACCCTAAGCCTGCCTGATATCAACAAAATCATCGCTGCTATTGAAGTCAATACAGATCTTGGCAAAAGAAACCACTGCATCATAGAAGTACTATATGGATGCGGACTCCGTGTTTCTGAACTGATTGATCTGAAAATCTCCAATATCAACTTTAAAGAACAATACATCAAGGTACACGGAAAAGGAAACAAAACCCGTTTTGTTCCTTTGGCTGATTATACCGCTGATTTGCTGGAAAGTTATATCAAAGAGGTACGTTCTAAAGGTAAAATCAATAAAAAATATGAAGACACTCTGTTTTTGAACAGCCGTGGGACATCCATGTCCAGAGTGATCGTATTTCTTATTATTAAAGAACTTACAGATAAAGCAGGGGTTAACAAAAAAATATCTCCACATACCTTCAGACATTCATTTGCTACGCATTTACTGCAGAACGGAGCAGATCTTCGTTATATTCAGGAAATGCTGGGACATTCCAGTATTACAACAACGGAAATCTATACGCATCTGAAGACGGAAGAATTAAGGGATGTTATTTTGAGTTATCACCCGAGAAATATTAATATTGCTCAATGAAACTATTGAAATATTGCCCAAGCTGCGGCAAAGAGTCCTTACACTGGGATGGCGAAAAAAAATGGAGCTGTCCGGAATGTGGTTTTACTTTGTATAATAATGTGGCAGGTGCTGTAGCAGTTGTCATCAGATGTGGAGACGAAATTTACCTTACCCGAAGAAACAGAGATCCTAAAAAAGGAAAACTTGATCTTGCCGGAGGATTCGTTGACCCTAAAGAAAGTGCAGAGGAAACCTGTAAAAGAGAACTTTTTGAAGAACTTCAGCTTGATATCGATATTTCCAACCTGAAATACCTTACCAGCCTTCCTAACATCTATCAATATAAAGAAATTGATTACAACACCATCGATCTCTTTTATGAGTATCATGTTTCAGAAAAGTTTGAGGTAAATCTTGAACTCTCAGAGATCTCAGAAGCAGTGTGGATTCCTTTACAGGAGCTAGACCTTGAAGATATTGCTTTTGATTCTCAGAAGAAATTTTTTGAGGGCTATTTAAAGAAATAATTTTTGTAAATATTCTCCCGTAGATTTTACAGATCAGGCAGATAATTGTTTAAACAATATGCTTAGTGTGTAAAATCTGCGGGAGTTTTTTATTGTAGAACCTAATAGGTCTTCGTCTTCAGCATTTCTTCAAAATACTGAACCAGCAATGCTCTTTCTGCTTCTGAAAGGTTAGCTTCTTTATGATAGACTATGTAACCAGGGATTGGCATTGCTTTGCTTTGGATTGTCTGAATAGATTTAGTGATCATATTCTCCTTCAGATCCTTATTATAAGTTTCCCAGATAGAAAAGTTGAGATGCTCTCTCCCTTCATTTATATGGCTTTTTACAGACCATGAAACAGGTGCGATAAAAGCATATTTCGGATAAACCGTTTCATTGGAATGGCAGTCATAACATGCATTTTTGAGCAGTGTTCTGATCTTCTCGGGTGTTTTCCTTGCATCAACGAAGTTTGCAGCAGAATCAACAGGTTTATTGGTCCTGTCAATAGGAAAAAACTGAATCAGGGCAAATGCTACCAATGTCCAGAATACTATTTTCTTAGCCATTTTCATCTGTTTACTTTGACGGAGTTAATACGGCGTTACCAGACTTAATTTCTTTTTTCAGCACTTGTTTCGTAGCAGCAGGTTCGGCAGGCAGAGAAGTTTCTGATGACGAAGCAGACGTTGGTACTGGGACTGGAGTTGGAGATGTTGATTTAGGGCTGTCAAGTGTTCTGGTATCCTTCAGATCCCAATCTTCTCTTGTTTCCCACAATCCTCTTACGATCACTTTTTTATGGAAGATATAGGCATCTTCGGCAAAAATATCATTGGCGAAATCGGCCTCATCCCAATATTTATTTCCGTTATTATCTACCAATATTCTTACAATGTATTCTCCTGGTTTCAGTATATCAAACTTTACTTTATCTCCTTTTAAATATTTCTGATAGCTGATTTTGTCTGAAGAATCTATCAGCTGAATCCAATAATTCGCTTCCGGAGCATTTGCAATGGAAAACTCAACGCTTCCAAACTGATCTGCTTTAGCAACATCAAAATCAAAACGTTTTGACTGGCTGTTTTTTGCATAGAATGAAGATACCGTTTCCTTAGGAACAGTAAGCTCATAGCTTTTCCCCATCACAAAATCTGATTGAACATGGATCTGGTAAGGATTTGTATCCGAAATTTTAGCGGTGAATGGTAAAGCTGTTAAACTGTCACCTTTCATTTTTAATGTCCATTTGGATGGGTCTATTTTATCAATGATATAGTTTGATGCAAGCTTTAAATCTGCTTTTGGAGCGATTGAAGTTCCGTCGTTATCGCTAACAACATCCATTACATTCTTCTTATTGTATCTGTAAAACAAAGAAACGCTGTAAGCACTATCTTTTTTCGGACCTTTATTGTGAGTAAATGTGAGTTTTTCATTGGCTGTCTGTCCCACATCATCTTTTACAGCATCAAACCAGATTCTGACAGAGTCGGATTTTGGGTTGTGTGTTATTTTGATATCCTTTATTTTTTCATTCAGAGACTGAACTTTCACGTCATCAGGATTTCCTTCAAATGACATTATAATCCCACCTGCAATTTCTTTCATCTCCGAATATTTCACTGCTTTTCTTGAAGGGTATACTTTTAAATTCAATCCTGAAATAGATTTCTCCACCTCTATAGGATCTTTCTGGAATCCAACTTTTTCTTTTCCCGGGTCATACATAGAGTTTCCGTTCTCGTCGTCAAAAGCAATAATTTTATATTTTCCAGGAGTCAGATAATTCAATTCATAGTATCCATCTTCATCTACCTTGGTGATATAGTAAGGTTTTTTCTTATAATCCATGGTATCTTTTACCTGATACAATCCAACCACAAGTTTATTTTCCGTTGTTGCAGCCGTCTTCTTTTTGGTATCCAGCGCATCTTTTACTTCACCACTGATATAAAGATCGTCCAATTTATCTCCTGTAGAAAAAGCAAAATTGAAATACCTCAGTATATTCGACTCGTTATTATCTACAATGGAGTTTCCGAAATTGAAATTATAAGTTGTATTGGCCTGAAGAGTGTCAGTCCACTGGATCAGCACAAATTTGTTGGCTATATTGGAAGGAAGAATCCTCGTTATCCCTTTAATTGGGGGCGAAATAATCAGGTTTTTATTGATGTCCTTCAATGTCACATATTCATCAAAATCCAGACGGAGCTCGTGAATATCTTTTTTAACATTAATTCTTGTAGTATCAATGTTTGAACTTAAAAACCTCGGTGCTAAAGTATCTTTAGGCCCTCCAACAGGAGATCCCACCCTTGCACATGAATGTACAAGAAAACAGATAACAAATAATAAAAGAAACCTTTTCATGAAAATGTTTAAGCAAAAATAAACATTATTCTCCAAAAACTTCCTGTCCGGAATTTAAAGTATCTTTATTGTCATGCATAACAGTGTGCAGCTTTTCTTTCTGTAAAGGAAAATCCTCAAATAATCCTGATAATGCAAGGGCTGTATATACTTTGTTTGAATACTTGTTTCCGATAGCAACGATGGTAACTTTAGATTTTAAAAGATGGGCAAATACAGAGTTTGTACCATGCCACCATCCGTTGTGATACGTCAGCTTTTCACCATTATCAAAAATTTTCATTCTGAATCCTAATCCATAATTATTCATTCCTGCCTTTTCATTGCTGTAAGGAGCAAAAACCATCTCCATCAGTTCTGGTTTAAGGAAATTTTTCGAATACATTGCTTTTGAGAAGTTATACAAATCTCTTGGAGTAGTGTACACATTTTTATCACCATAAATAAGATCCAATCTGTCTAAAGGATACAATTTATTTCCTCCATAATAGAAAGACTGTGAAGCTGTAGGAATATCTTTTTCCTGGAAGATATACGTGTTGTTCATTTTCAGCGGAGTGAAAACCATTTCTTTCATCGCCTGCGGGAAAGGAGTTTTTGTTACTTTCTCAATCAATAATGCCAATAAAGCAAAGTTGGTATTACAGTACATAAATCCTGTATTGGTATCTCTTGCCAGATCAGGTTTGTATTTGATAATCATATTCAACACATCCTGGTTCGTAATAAATTGTTTGGAAAGTTCTGCCGGTGCAGGCTGTATTTTGGTAATAAAATATTCGTATTTCGGAAGACCGCTTCTTTGATCCAACAAAGTCTGAACGGTAACATTCGGATATGGGAATCCCGGAAAAAACTGGGTAAGATGATCTGTAAATTTTATTTTCCCTGCTTCAATCAGTTTCATCATCGCCATCGCCGTTAATGTTTTTGAAACCGAAGCTACGTGCAATGGTGTATTTTTATCAATCGGCATCTGATTGCCTTCTCTTCCGAAGCCTCTGTAGTTTTCGTAAAGAATTTCATCTCCCTTAGCCACCAGAATTCCACCGCTAAGGTTACCTTCTTCCCATATTTTTTTGTAATACTGATCTATATAGCTTACCGTTGTCTGTTTGTTCAAAAGCTGTCCATCACCTTTGACGAAAATACTTCCGAAGTCTACATTTCCATAGTTGGGTAGATTAGTCGTGTTTTCAGCTGAAACTTCTTTGGCTTCAGACTTTTTTTTACAGGAAAATATTGATAAAAGAACAGTTAGGATAAGTACAAAATTACGCTTCGTCATGAGATTCAAAATGAGCGGCAATTTAATAAAACTCAAAAATAAATAATAACCAAGAGAGGGACATTATGAATTATTTAACATAAATGAGAAAAAAATTCGCGAACAGGCAAAACAGCCAGAATTACCAGAAACGTAAATTTGTTTTCTAAATAGGGGGTCCTGCCTGTCCTATAATCCTTCCTCCAAATGAGATAATACTATAAAGACTCAAAATTGCAGTATGGAGTTCATCCTGGTTACAATAATAATGATCAATTGTTCCGTATTTCGTATACTCTGAAATATTAAATCCTTCTTCAATATCATTATAATAGATGACTCTTATTCCCATTAAACCTACTACCCAAAAGCCGCCACCTTCTTGTCCATAATCTTCTTCATGCCATTTTTCAGGATCTATTTTGATTAGATCCCAGAAGTTTAAAAGATTACCATTTAACTTTTTTTCTGTTGAGAAAATCATTTCTAAGATTTCTTCAATTGTTATTGGTGTCCAAATCATGATTACAGAGTTTCTTACTTGTTTAAAAATCAATATAAAGTTGAAAATATACGAAAAAAGCGAATTTACTTTTTTGTAAATCCGCCTTTAGCTTTTATTTTCTTCGTTTGTTAGCTTAACAATGTGATGCTACAATTTTATCTACAATAAACTGGGCCAGTTTTTCTTTGCTCTGATGGGTCCATCCGGCAATATGTGGCGTTACAATTGCTTTTTCAGATTCAAGAAGATATTTTAAATCTTCATTTTCTGTTTCAATATGCTCAAATGAAGACTTTTCGTATTCTAATACATCCAGACAGGTGCCTTTTACCTTTCCTGACTTCAATGCTTCTACTAAACTTTTAGTTTTCACATTCTTTCCTCTTGCTGTATTGATAAAATAGAAGTTGTTTTGCATCTCAGCAATAAAATTTTCGTCAATAAGATAATGAGTTTTCGAAGTCAAAGGAATATGTAAGCTTAAAACCTCTGCAGACTGTTTCAGCTCTTCCAGTGAAACCTGTGTTGCATATTCATCCGAAAGACCAGGAAGGATATCATGGAAGATCACTTTACATCCGAACCCTGAAAGTCTTTTAGCGGTAGCTTTCCCCATATTTCCATACCCGATAAGCCCTACTGTTTTTCCCAGCAATTCATCTCCTCTGTTCTCTTCACGTTTCCAGATTCCGTTTTTCACCTCCTGAGAAGCAATAAAAAGTCTGTTCATAATCACAAGCAGCATTCCTACCACATGTTCTGCTACAGAATCCCTGTTTCCTTCAGGAGAATTGATCAGTTGGATTCCCAGGTTTTCAGCAACGGGAATATCTATATTTTCCATTCCGGCGCCTACTCTTGCAATAAATTTCAGGTTCTTTCCTTTCTCCAGAAAATTCTGATCTAAAGGGATACGGCTTCTGATGATAATCCCGTCATAGTTTTCAATTTTATCACAAACCTCATCATAAGACGACGTAAAATCCTCTTCCAATATAAAATTCTGAGCCAAAAGCTGTTCAGTGATGAGAGGATGGTTTTTATCTAAAAGAAGTATTTTCATTTTTATTCAAACACAAATAACACTAATTTATTTCACAAATAACACAAATTACAAAGTACCGTTAATAACTCTTTTTACTCCGTTTTTAAACTGGATTGTATTAAAGTTGATCAACATCCCAAGCTTACAATTGCTTAAACGAAGGTAAGTGAGTATCTGCGCTAGATGAATATTATGCAAAGATTCTACAGATTTTATTTCCAGCACAAATTTTTCCTCAATCAAAAAGTCAAGTCTATAGCCAACATCCATTTTTACCTCATCATAAACTAATGGCATTGGTTTTTGTCTTTCTACGAGAATATCATGTTTATTTAATTCATAAAACAGACATTCTTCATAAGCACTTTCCAAAAGCCCTGGTCCCAATGACTTGTGAACTGTATATCCTGCTTCGTAAACAATTTTTGATATATCGTTTTCAGAAATATCCATTTTAATATTTTTTTTCATGTAACCTTACACAAACCATTTGTGAAAATTCGTGTAAGACATTTGTGTTTTTTGTGTTTTTACTTTTTATCTTTCTTAGATTCCTGCGGTTCCTGGAAGAGCTTTTTAAGTTCTACAGATTCCAAAGGCTTCATTCTTCCGGAAAGGATTAATGAAAGTTCTTTTCTACGGAATGCAGCTGCAAATCTTTCTTTCTCTTCCTCTGTTTCCGGGATCATTTCCGGAATAGGAATCGGGCGGTTGAATTCATCCACTGCAACGAAAGTATAAATACCTGCATTGGTGTGAATTTTCTTCTGATTGATTGGATCATCCAACCATACATCTACATATACTTCCATAGAAGTAGAGAATGCTCTGGAAACTTTAGATTCCAATACCACTACTCCGCCTTCCGGAATCGGATGATTGAAAGATACGTGGTTTACAGAAGCTGTTACTACTCTTCTTTCGCAGTGTCTTGCTGCAGAAATAGACGCGCAACGGTCCATTTTCGCTAACAATTCACCTCCAAAAAGATTTCTTAAAGAATTGGTTTCGTTCGGAAGAACGATATTGGTCATAATAGTCAGAGATTCTGACGCTTTTTTTATTTTTGCCATCTAGTCTTAGTGTTGTTTGGAACGGCCGGAGCTGGTTTTACAGCTTTTCCGACAGATTTTGCTAATGAATCTTTTTTCAAAGAATCTGAAACGGTTGTTTTCGGGCTATGTACCATCACTTTAATGGTATCTTTTACAATTCTGTGAGTAGAGGTCTGTACAGAAACCTTATTGAAAGATTTCTTACCAAAAAGAAGTTCCTGCTGGGTAATAGCCAGGTATAAAATCCCCAAAACCGGAATAGCCAAAAGGAAAATCCAGAGAATAGTTTTTCTGAATTTAAAATCCTTTTCACGATTAACTGAAGGATTTACCTTTTCTCCGTTATTGATATCTGAAAATCTGATCTCTTCCAGTCCATAAAAGTCCGGACGCCCTGATTCTATTCTTTTTCCTTTGAAATGAGTATGTCCTTCTTCAATGAAAACTGTTCCAAGGTTTTGAATTTCAAGAACCTGCTCGGCCTGAAGTTTCTTCTTCCAAAAATCTGTCTGGATCTTAAGATCACTTCTTGAAGCTTCTAAAGACATTTGTTTCTGTCCTGCAATAAAAGCAGTAAGATCTTCAGCCTGTACTTCGTAGTCTATTGTAAATTCAATCTGACTGGCTGGAGGTAAGATGCTCCCGTTTTCGGAATTGATAATTGC
Source organism: Chryseobacterium sp. S90 (assembly GCF_047444895.1). NCBI lineage: Bacteria > Pseudomonadati > Bacteroidota > Flavobacteriia > Flavobacteriales > Weeksellaceae > Chryseobacterium > Chryseobacterium sp. S90. The sequence continues at coordinate 86,099 of NZ_JBLGCX010000007.1, forward strand.
CTTAGAATTTTTCAGTGAAAACACCCCAAAGCCTGGAACCGTGGCAGTTCCAAATTGTTTTAAGTATTCTAAAATGTATGCTGAAATATTCATTTGGCAGCAAATTTATAACTTTTTCATGACTTTTTAAGATATTTAACCTATATAAAAAAAGACTGTCGAAACAGTCTTTTGATTATTCTGTATCAAAACTGGAATACAGATATTTAAACTTCTTTTTTTAAGCTTAACAATTGTAATGAAACGGGTAAAAGGGCAAATTTTCAAATTCACTTATTTGCTCTCCAATTTCTCATTACTGAATCTTCCAGCTCACTCCAAACATAAAATTGGTTCCTGCCTGTGAAAAATAATAGGGCTGTCCTTCATACACAGATCCATTGTTGACATATTTCTTGTTGAACAGGTTATTCACCAATAGTTTTAATGCAATTTCATTATTGGCAATTTTAAACTGGTACTGAGCGTTGAAATCGGTCAGGAAATAATCTTTAAGCTGCAGATTGGCATCTTCCGTATTATCCAGATATTGTTTCCCAACATACTGATTCATTAAAGCAAACTGAAAGTTCTTTGTAGGATTAAATTTCAGACCTAAATTGGCAATCACATTCGGAGAGAAAGAAATCTGTGTATTTCCAAGTCTTTCAGGAACATCTCCATTCTGAATATTGAAATCCTGATTTCTGCTCTGGCTTAAAGTTACATTTCCTGAAACCTCCCATTGTTTAGATAATTTTGCCAATGCACCAAGCTCCACTCCTCTTCTGTAACTCTTCCCGGAATTGGTTCTGATGAAAGCTCCTACATTATTAAGTACACCATTTAAGACCAATTGGTTAACGTAGTACATATAATACACATTCGCAGTAAATGATACAATCCCAAACTGTTTTTCAAAACCGGCTTCAATATCATGAAGTTTTTCAGCTTTCACATCGTTATTCGCCATCAGATCATCCCTGTTTGGTTCACGGTGGGCATGGGCATAGGAAAGGAAAACTTTACCTCCTTCAATTCTGTAATTTACCCCGGCTTTAGGATTAAAGAACAACCAGTTTTTACTTAAATCAGCTCCTTCACCATCACCAGCCATCAGGATCTTAGTATTGTAGTTGATTTTTCTAAGCTGTAAATCACCAAAAAATTCAAAATTATCTACTCTGAACAAAGCTTTTGCAAAACCGGATACTTCATTTTTTATTGAACGGCTTCTGTAATACTCACTTTCATCAATCTGAGGAAAAAATACTCCCGTAACATTTCCGTAGTGTCTTCCGTAATATTGATTGGCTACAACTCCCATATTCAGGTCTAAGTTTTCAAACTTTCCGTAAAGCGTTGAAACAACTCCATAAAAATCATTATTCAGCCATTTTTTTCTGATAAAGTCTGAATATTTTATGGTCTGCCCTCCTTCAGTCAGATCGGGTAAATTATATCTGGAAAAAGGATCTCCCTGCTTGTAATTTTCGTAATATCCTTTTCCTTTAGTATAGTGAAAAGTAGTTTCAATATTCCATCGGTCACTGAATTTCTGTTCCCAAAGCAACTGATAATGGTTCTGTCTGTAATTGTCTGTTTCGTTATCATAGAAGCTTACAATATTCTCCCAACTGGCATCATAAATGGCACCTGAAACATTAAATTTAGGATCGGTTTCCCATGTTTTTCTATCAATACCGTTCCATGCCTGGTAGGTTTTCTCTTTTCCACCAAAAGCCATTAAACGTAATTTGGTATTCCCTTCTTCAAATAAGGCCGTAAAATTATAAGAATGTAAATTTGAGGAAGCCCTGTCTATATACCCATCAGAGTGAATATGGGTATATCTTCCCATTACAGAAAGACGGTTTTTCCAGAACTTACCGGAGCCTATCTCAGCTGAATATTTATAGGTATTGAATGAGCCGTAGCTGTCATCTGTTTTAAAATAAAACTTTTCTTCAGGATCTTTAGAAATCACATTGATACTTGCACCGAAAGCAGAAACGCCATTATTAGAGGTTCCCACCCCTCTTTGAATAACGATCTGTGAAGCAGAACTTGTAAGGTCAGGAACATTCACAAAAAAAGTTCCCTGGCTTTCAGAATCATTATACGGAACGCCATTCATCATTACATTAATCCCGCTTCCTGAAACTCCACGAATTCTAAAACCGGTATATCCAACCCCATTTCCTGCATCTGAAGTAGAAATAATGGAGGTTTGATTTTTTAAAAGAATAGGAAGATCCTGTCCTAAATTTTTACCGTCTAAATCTTTCTGTACGTTGATGATTTCCTTTGCAACCGGCAGTCTTTTGGTAAAGTTGACCGCCTCAATTTCTCTGACTTTCAGAGAATCCTTATTCTGAGCCTGCATAAAGGCTACTGAGCCTACGCTAAGCCCTAAAAAAAATAATCCTTTCATTCTATAAATCTTGACATTTAATGAATAAAAGGGGTGATTATGAAATAATTGACAAATAGCAAATGACCATTGATGTTTATCGATCATTTATCGCTAATCATCTATCAATTATTTAAATGGTTCCCTAAACAGCATTACCTGTTCCAGGTTCATTGGGTATAATCTCAGCCTGTTACAGCACCCCTTTATTTCAGGTGCAAAATTACAAAAAATATATCAATTGAGATTCGCGGTGCGAGGTGCAGGGTTTTGAGTTACGGGATAGAAAAAAGCAGAATGAAAAATAAGAGTTATTGGATGAATCATTCATCATTCATCATTCATCATTTATAATTCTTTAATAGGTTTTATTGTTTGAGTCAACATAATAGTAATTCGACCCATCTTTGGTCACTTCAAACATCTTACCCAGCTTCCAGCTGAAGTTTCTTTTAATATTGGAATATTCAAAAGGAATAATGATCTTATTGTTAACATCAATCACTCCAAATTTATCATTATTGGAAGCAACAATCATCGGATTGGCCACATCATCTCCTTCCATAATGTACAGATACTGATATTGAGGATAAATCTGGAACTGCCTGTAATCTGCAGCATTCACAAATTTTGATTTTTCAATAATTCCGTAAAAGCCATTCATAGTATACGCCTGAAATAGCTGCTGTTTATATTCTTCGAAGATACATTTTCCAAAATCTGCTTCTTTGAACTGGTATACTCTCTTTCCAGACTGGTCTATCCTGTAAGAGATCATATCTTTTTCTACTGTAGCATATTCTTTTGTGCCAAATTTTCTGACTTTTTCATTAGGAGAATTCAGAAGGTTACAATCTTCATAAAAAAATACGGCAATATGATATTCCGGTTGAATAATAAATTTTCCGTTCTGGTTAACATACCCAAAATGATCTCCTTTTTTCTTAGGAATCAAAACCGGAAGATCTTTATTTATTATTACTAAATCAGGGTTAGGCTTATTGGCTGCAGGCCCTTTCTTAACCGCAGTTTTCACACCTTTCTTCACCGTTATTTTCTTCACAGATTTAGTCTGTGAAAAAACGAAAACCGAAATAAAAATGCATAAAACTTTAAGGATATTTTTCATATTCGCCATATGTCTACAAAAATACGACCAAAAATAGATATTATAAAATTCATATTTATAAAGAATCTAAATAATTTCGTTTCTATAAAATATTAAAAATTTGTAATTTTGGGAACATTTTGAATTGTTTGATAATTTTAAAAACTTTAAAAAAAAGTGTAGATTATGCTGACTTTATTCGGTTAATGTTGCATCAAAATGTGAGAACTCAAAATGTCATTAACTGTATTTGTACAGACCGGTAAAGAAGAAGCAGGCCTACCTTTAATGTTGAAAGACCTTCTATTATGAATATTTATAAGGATTACATCAAAGAGATTGAAGAAAGAAAAACCCAGGGGCTTCATCCAAAGCCAATTGATGGTGCTGAATTACTAAGCGAAATCATTACACAGATTAAAGATTCAGGTAATGCTGACCGATCGGATTCTCTTAAATTTTTCATTTACAACACGCTACCCGGAACGACAAGTGCAGCGGGAGTGAAAGCAAAATTTTTAAAAGAAATTATTCTGGGTGAATCCGTAGTAGAAGAAATTTCCCCGGCATTTGCCTTTGAATTATTATCTCATATGAAAGGCGGTCCTTCTATTGAAGTGCTGCTAGACCTTGCTTTAGGTAATGACGCAGCTATTGCTAAAGAAGCAGCAGCCGTTCTTAAAACACAGGTTTTCCTTTATGAAGCAGATACAAACCGTCTGAAAGAAGCATTCAACAGCGGTAACGAAATTGCAAAAGAAATCCTTGAAAGCTATGCAAAAGCTGAATTCTTCACGAAGCTTCCTGAAGTTGCTGAAGAAATCAAAATAGTAACATTCATTGCTGGTGAAGGAGATATCTCTACAGATTTACTTTCTCCGGGTAACCAGGCCCACTCAAGATCAGACCGTGAACTTCATGGTAAGTGTATGATCACTCCTGAAGCTCAGGAAGAAATCAAAGCTTTACAGGCACAACATCCTGATGCAAGCGTTATGCTTATCGCTGAAAAAGGAACAATGGGTGTTGGTTCATCAAGAATGTCCGGAGTAAATAACGTTGCTCTTTGGACAGGAAAACAAGCCAGTCCATATGTGCCATTCGTAAACATTGCTCCAATTGTAGGAGGAACAAACGGTATTTCTCCGATTTTCCTTACAACTGTAGATGTTACCGGAGGTATTGGTGTTGACCTTAAAAACTGGGTAAAGAAAGTTGACGAAAACGGAAACCCAATTCGTAACGAAAATGGAGACATTGTTCTTGAAGAAGCTTATTCAGTAGCAACAGGAACTGTTTTAACAATCAATACAAAAGAAAAGAAATTATATAACGGCGATAAAGAATTGATCGACCTTACCAAATCTTTCACTCCGCAAAAGATGGAATTCATCAAAGCGGGTGGATCTTACGCGATCGTATTTGGTAAAAAACTACAGACATTTGCAGCCCAGCTTTTAGGAATTGAAGCGCCTGCGGTTTTTGCTCCATCAAAAGAAATTTCTCACGAAGGACAAGGACTTACTGCTGTAGAAAAAATATTCAACAGAAACGCTGTTGGAACTACTCCAGGAAAAGTATTGCACGCAGGTTCAGATGTTCGTGTAGAAGTTAATATCGTTGGATCTCAGGATACGACAGGTCTTATGACTTCTCAGGAATTGGAATCTATGGCTGCGACAGTAATTTCTCCAATCGTAGACGGTGCTTACCAGTCAGGATGTCACACCGCTTCAGTATGGGATAAAAAAGCTCAGGCTAATATTCCTAAACTTATGAAATTCATGAACGAGTTCGGTCTTATTACAGCCCGTGACCCGAAAGGTGAATACCACGCAATGACTGACGTTATCCACAAAGTTCTTAACGACATCACTGTAGATGAGTGGGCTATCATTATTGGTGGTGACTCTCACACAAGAATGTCTAAAGGAGTGGCTTTCGGAGCTGACTCAGGAACTGTTGCGCTTGCATTAGCTACCGGTGAAGCATCTATGCCGATTCCTGAATCTGTGAAAGTAACCTTCAAAGGAAACATGAAAGAACACATGGATTTCCGTGATGTGGTTCATGCAACTCAGGCTCAGATGTTGAAGCAGTTTGGAGGAGAAAACGTATTCCAGGGCAGAATCATTGAGGTTCACATCGGAACACTTCCTGCTGACCAGGCATTTACCTTTACAGACTGGACTGCTGAGATGAAAGCAAAAGCTTCTATCAACATTTCTGAAGACAATACTTTGATTGAGTCACTGGAAATTGCAAAAGGCAGAATCCAAATCATGATTGATAAAGGTATGGATAACCATAATAAAGTTCTTCAGGGATTAATTGACAAAGCTGATAAGAGAATTGCAGAAATCAGATCAGGAGAGAAACCTGCTTTGACTCCGGATGCAAATGCTAAATATTACGCTGAAGTAGTGGTAGATCTTGACGTAATCGTTGAACCAATGATTGCCGACCCGGATGTAAACAATGATGATGTTTCTAAGAGATATACTCACGATACCATCAGAGATCTTTCTTATTACGGAGGAGAGAAAAAAGTAGACCTTGGTTTCGTAGGATCTTGTATGGTTCACAAAGGAGACCTTAAGATTGTTTCTCAAATGCTTAGAAATATTGAAAAGCAACAAGGGAAAGTAGAATTTAGCGCTCCTCTTGTAGTAGCAGCACCTACTTATAATATCATTGATGAGCTGAAGGCAGAAGGAGACTGGGAATTATTAGAGAAATATTCAGCCTTTGAATTTGATGATAATGCTCCAAAAGGAGAAGCTCGTGTTGAATACAAAAATGTAATGTATCTTGAGCGTCCCGGATGTAACCTTTGTATGGGTAACCAGGAAAAAGCAGCTAAAGGAGATACCGTTTTAGCAACATCTACACGTCTTTTCCAGGGAAGAGTCGTTGAAGATTCTGAACGTAAAAAGGGAGAATCTCTACTTGCTTCAACTCCGGTTGTAGTTTTATCTGCTATCATTGGAAGAATTCCTAACATTGATGAGTATAAGGCAGCAGTTGAAGGCATTGATCTTACAACTTTTGTACCTTCTATTAAAGAATTAACAAGTACAAGCGCTCACTAATAGAATTCATAAATAAGTCGTAAGACTATTGAAAATTATATAATTGGAAGATTTTAGTCCTTTAGGATTTAAAATCTTCCAATTTTTTGTTTAGAATGTTTCTATTTTAAGTTAAATACATTTTTTTTCTGATAAAATCTCGAAAATAGAATCTATTTTTTCTTAAATTGAAAGTTATAAAATCTCTTGAATATATCGTCAAAATCATCCTGTTAGTGGATTATAGGAACGTTTTTTGATATATAAAGAATTGATTTTTCTTTTTCAAACATAAGAGAAAGAAGCATTAAACGGAAAAAGAACAAAATTAAAATACGATATGACTTTTGATATTGATATGATCAAAAAAGTGTACGAGCGTTACCCTGAAAGAATTGCTGCGGCAAGACAAATCGTGGGAAAACCTCTTACCCTTTCAGAAAAAATCCTTTACACCCACCTTTGGGAAGGAAATGCTACACAGGCTTATGAAAGAGGAAACTCTTATGTAGACTTCGCACCAGACAGAGTAGCAATGCAGGATGCCACTGCACAGATGGCGCTTTTACAGTTCATGCAGGCAGGAAAAACTAAAGTTGCTGTTCCTTCCACAGCTCACGCAGATCACCTGATCCAGGCGAAGGTAGGTGCTGATAAAGATTTACAAGAAGGTATTAACAAAAACTCCGAAGTATTCAACTTTCTGAGTTCTGTATGTGATAAATACGGAATCGGATTCTGGAAGCCGGGAGCAGGTATCATTCACCAGGTTGTACTGGAAAATTATGCGTTCCCTGGAGGAATGATGATTGGTACAGATTCACACACCGTAAATGCAGGAGGACTGGGAATGGTAGCTATTGGTGTAGGAGGTGCTGATGCAGTAGATGTAATGGCAGGAATGGCCTGGGAGCTTAAAATGCCAAAACTTATCGGGGTGAAATTAACCGGTAAAATGAACGGATGGACTTCCGCAAAAGACGTTATCTTAAAAGTAGCCGGAATCCTTACCGTAAAAGGAGGAACAGGATGCATCGTAGAATATTTCGGTGAAGGAGCAGAATCTCTTTCGGCAACCGGTAAAGGAACTATCTGTAACATGGGTGCCGAAATCGGAGCTACAACTTCTACTTTCGGATACGACGATTCTATGAGAAGATATCTTGCTGCTACCGGAAGACAGGATGTTGTAGATGCTGCCGATAAAATTGCTGAGCATTTAACAGGTGATGCAGAAGTATATGCAAACCCGGAACAATATTTCGACCAATTAATTGAAATCAACCTTTCTGAACTGGCTCCACACTTAAACGGACCTTTCACTCCGGATTTAGCAACTCCTGTTTCTGAATTCAGAGCTAAAGCAGAAGCTAACGGATGGCCTCTAGAAGTGGAATGGGCACTTATCGGATCTTGTACCAACTCTTCTTATGAAGATTTATCAAGAGCGGCATCTATTGTAGAAGATGCAGTAGCAAAAGGAGTAAAACCTAAAGCTATTTTAGGGATCAATCCAGGTTCTGAGCAGGTGAAATTCACAGCAGAAAGAGACGGTTTCTTGGATTCTTTCAGAAAATTTGAAAACGCAAGAATCTTTACCAATGCTTGTGGACCATGTATCGGACAGTGGGACAGAGAAGGTGCTGAAAAAGGAGAGAAAAACTCTATCATCCACTCATTCAACAGAAACTTTGCAAAAAGAGCGGATGGAAACCCAAATACCCACGCATTTGTAGCTTCTCCAGAAATGGTAGCTGCTGTTGCTATCTCCGGAAGATTAGATTTTAACCCGATTACAGATACTTTAACCAACCAGGCTGGTGAACAGGTAAAACTTGATGAGCCTAAAGGGTTTGAACTTCCTGAAAAAGGATTTGCTGTAGATGATAACGGATATCAGGCTCCATCAGAAGACGGTTCAAGCGTTGTTGTGAATGTAAGCCCTACTTCGGACAGGCTTCAGTTACTGGAAGAATTCCCGGCTTGGGATGGTAAAAACATTGAAGGAGCTAAAGTATTGATCAAAGCTTTCGGAAAATGTACTACTGACCACATTTCTATGGCTGGACCATGGTTGAAATACAGAGGTCATTTAGATAATATTTCAAACAACATGTTGATTGGAGCCGTAAATGCTTACAACATGGAAACCAATAAAGTTAAAAACGAATTAACCGGTGAATACGGTGAAGTTCCGGCTGTACAAAGAGCTTATAAAGCTGCAGGCGTTCCAACAATTGTTGTAGGAGACCAGAACTACGGTGAAGGTTCTTCAAGAGAGCACGCTGCTATGGAGCCAAGACACCTTGGAGTGAAAGCTGTATTGGTAAAGTCATTCGCGAGAATCCATGAAACCAACCTTAAGAAACAAGGAATGCTTGGAATCACTTTCGCCAATGAGGCTGATTATGACAAAATCCAGGAAGATGATACGGTTAACTTCTTAGATCTTGATCAGTTTGCACCAGGAAAACAACTGACTTTGGAATTCGTTCACGCTGACGGAACTAAAAATATCATCATGGCTAATCACACTTACAACGATCAGCAGATTGATTGGTTTAAGGCTGGTTCTGCTCTAAACCTGATCAAACAACAGGAAAAATAAGATTAATTGTTAGATTAATTAATATAAAGGCGGCTTCAATTGAAGTCGTCTTTTTGTTTTACCACATAGAAATATCGATGTTATGGAAATTCAATAGAGGTGGACTTTAGTTCACCAGATTTTTAGGCATCCATTCTAATTGGCTTTAGCCAAAACTTACAATATACTTATTTTAACCTATCCAAAAGCCCCGCTCTATAGCTTTCACCAATCGGAATTTCATATTCAGAAAGAATAACTTTTTTTGCCCCGATACTTTTGATTTTATCCAAATTGACAATGAAAGATTTGTGAATTCTTACAAATTTTTCAGAAAGCTGATTTTCCATAGATTTAAGAGTATCCAAAACAATATATTCATTACTTTCTGTTCGGATATTGACATAGTCTTTGATGCTTTCAACGTAAAGAATTTCTTGAAAACCGATCCGATGCCTTTGCCCCGAAGATTTCACAAAGAAATGGGTATTTTCTTCCTGTGGAAAAGAAAAACGTTCCTGAGCTTTTAATACGCTCTTTTGAAACCTTTCAAAAGAAATAGGTTTTAGAAGATAATCTACCACATTATGTTCATAGCCTTCCAATGCATATTCCGAATAAGCGGTTGTTAAAATATATTTTTGATTGGCTCCTACAATCTTCATAAAATTGATTCCCGTAAGTTCCGGCATCTGAATATCCAGAAAGATGAGGTCAGAATCATTTTTCTGCAGATATTCTAAAGCCAGAATCGGATTTTCTGTAGAGAAAACCAGTTCAAGAAAAGGAGTTTTCTCCACATAATGCTCCAGAAGAGAGATTGCCAATGGTTCGTCATCAACAATAATGCATTTTATCTTATTCATCCTTCAAATCAATTTTTAAATCTACAATAAATTCCGTTTCTGAATCTTTGATTTCCAGCTGGTGTTTAGGATACAAAATTTCCAATCTTTTTTTCACATTCTGAATTCCTATTCCGGAAACAGTATCTTTCATTTTCTGTGTCTTAAAGTTTAAAAGATAAAAATGCAGCACCTTGTCATGATCTGAAATTTTCATCTCAAACCCTTTATTCCGGAAATCACCATGTTTAAAAGCATTCTCAACAAATGGGACCAACAACATCGGTGAAATCTTCAGATGAGGATGCTGAATATTTTTTTCGATAAGCAATAACTCAGGATGTCTGATTCTAAGTTTCTCCAGCGCAATCAGACTGTCAATATATCCAACTTCCTTATCCAGAGGAATAGAGTCTTTTTCAAGGTCTTTTGTGCTGTACCTCAGCAATTGCCCAAGTTCTTCAATGGCAGGAAGTGCTTTATCTGATTTCTGATAGACCAGGGAATAAATATTATTTAATGAATTAAAAATAAAATGAGGATTGATCTGAGTCTTCAGTGCCTGCAGTTCTGCCTGTTTCTTTTCGATCAGAAGCTGCTTCTTATCATTTTCCGCCACTCCATATTTTTCCAGAATCCATAGAATACCTGCTATAAAAGTAGTTAAAGAACTGTTGTATATATTATCGAAGAAATAATAGAGAAGCCCTGTTCTTTCATCATAATTACGGAAGCCAAGAGTAGAAGGCAGAATCATTTCTTCCAAAGCATATCTCATGCTGGCAAAACATAACAATGTCAGGATAAAAACGAAAACCGCTGAATACAGTTTCTCAAGTTTAAAAACCTTTGGAAATATAAACAGATAGGAAATATAGAATGTGGTAATTTTTACAATAAAATAGGTAATTCTCAGAATATGTAATTCAAGACGATTGGTCTCCGGAACAAAAAAATTAGGCGTAATGACGGTTCCAAAAAAATTGAACCCCCAGTAAATAATTTGAAGCCAGATAATTTGCTTTTTATTCATAATCAAATATAAATCTCTGCAGGGACAATTCATCAACCTTTTTCGACAAAAACCTATTTTTTTCCGACGAAACTATTTTGACATCCAAAATCATCGCCTTCATCTAAATGCTATTTCTTTTCAAATGACCTTCTTATACTTTTGTCACAGAAATTTAAACTAAACAGCATTTAATCTGTTATTTACATCTTATGAAAAAACAGTTTTTATTTATAACTACACTTGTTTGTTCTTTGGTAACCGCACAAACTAAAGATACTGCAAACGTTAACAAAATTGAGGCAGTAACGGTGAACGGTAAAAAAGTTCTGGTAGAGCGAAAAGTAGATCGTCTTGTTTATAATGTTCAGAATTCTATGCTTTCGCAGGGAAGCTCAGGAACTGAGGTTTTGGCAGGAACTCCTTTATTACAGGTAGATGAGAACAAAGGTCTTCTTTCCATTGCAGGAAAAAATGGAGTTTCTGTGATGGTGAATGACCGGATGCTTAATCTTTCCGGATCTGAACTGATCAATTATCTGAGAAACCTTCGTTCTGAAAACATCCTTAAAATTGAAGTGATCACCACACCGCCTGCCAAATATGAAGCTCAGGGAAACAGCGGGATTATTAATATTGTTCTTAAAAAAAATCAGAATCTCGGGTGGAACGGTTATCTGACTACGAATTATACTCAAAAAACATACGCTGCATTCAGCACCGCAGCAGGAGTAAACTACCAGAATGAAAAGATGAAAGCTTCGGTAAAAATTCAGGGATACGATGGAGACAAAAGATCGGTAGAAAACTATAAAATAATAGGTGAAAACTCCTCTATAAGCAGAGATGAAAGAAGAGATATGAATGATGGATTAGGCCTGAATGCCAATTTTGATTATTCTCTCACGAAAAATTCCAATATCGGATTGATATATGATATTTCGAAGGGACACTCCAATATGGACATCAATTCAAAACAGAATTACCTCACCGGAAGCAATCCCACGTTGCAGACAAATACGGATTCTAAACACCGTTCTTCTTTTATTTCACAAATGCTGAATTTGTATTTTGATCAGAAATTTGGAGAACATAAACTAAGTTTAGGAACCAATTACTATGGAAATCTTCCGGATACTGAAGTTAACTTTACCACAAAAAATATTGCCAGCAATTCAACACAGGTTGTCAAAAATCTTTCGTCTGTAGATTATAAAATCTATTCCGGACAGGCAGATTTAACTTTAAACTTCAAAAAAATTCAGTTAGAAACCGGTGCGAAATTCAGCGAGTTTTCTAATAATTCAGAGATTGGATATTTTAATGTTATCAATGGGAATCATATCATTGATCCTGCAAAAAGCAATCTTTTTGATTATAATGAAAAGAACTATGCTGCGTATATCAGCGCCAGTAAAGATTTGAACGAAAAATGGTCTGTGAAGGCAGGTCTCCGTTATGAATATTCACAAACCAGCGGTTTCTCTCCCACTACACAGATAAAATCTGAGAATAATTACGGAAAATTTTTCCCGACAGCTTATGTATCTTATAAAGCCAATCAGGATAATCAGTTCAGCATTAATTATTCCCGGAGAATCAACCGTCCTTATTTCCGGGCTTTAGACCCGTTCCGATGGTATTCTAATCCGAATACCTACTATTCAGGAAATCCAAGCCTGCAGCCCTCTTTCAATCACAATATTGAATTCAATTATATTTTTAAAAATAAATTTTCTGCCAATCTTTATTGCCAGAGAACAACGAATAATTTTGATCAGATCTCCTTCCTGAACGGAATTGATCTTACCAGCACTTTTGAAAACTATTACAATCAGGATATTTACGGAATCAATTTGAATTATACAGATACATTCTTCAAAATCTGGGAAAGTAATATTTCAACTTCGTTCAGCTATAATCAGACTCAGATTACAAGGTTTAATCTGATTCCTAAAAACGGGCAGTCATTTTATTATTCTTTCAACAATACATTCCAGCTGAATAAGGCTAAAACATTCATGCTATTTATCAACTACTGGAATAATCTCCCTTCCCGTGATGGTTATCTTACTGTGAAGAACAGAGCTAGTCTGGATGCTGGAGTAAAGATGAGCTTTGCGGAAAAAGCGCTTCAGGTTAACCTTTCGGTGAGTGATATTTTCAAGCAGTCCGGATTCAAGGCTGATATGTATTTTACTGATAATACACAGTCATTCAACAACTATTGGGATGCCAGAAGAATGACACTCAGCATCACATACAATTTTGGAAATCAGAAAGTAAAATCAAACAACAGAACGGTAAATTTTGAAGAGAAAAACCGTGCTCAATAATTTAATACAAACAAAAAATAATAATACTATGAAAACCATTATTTATATTTTCCTATTATGCCTGTCTACATCTGTTTTTGCCCAAACAAAGCCTTCAGATTATTTTAAAAATCCAAAGACTAAAGTCTTGGTTGTTGGATCATTTCATTTTGATTACCCTAATCTGGATGCCAATAAAACCAATAAAGAAGACCAGGTGGATGTACTGGATCCTAAAACTTCAAAAGAAGTCACGGAGCTGGTGGATTATATCAAAAAATTTAAGCCTACAAAAATTGCCATTGAAGCCTGGCCAAACTGGAATGCCAATCAAAAGCTTAAAGAATACAGTGAGGGCAAGCACCGGGACAAAAGAGACGAGCGGTATCAGCTTGCTATGAGGATCGCCAATGAACTTAAAATCAATGAACTTTTCAGCATTGATGCAGAATCTGTTTGGGATGATTTTCAGAAGCATTTTGGAAAAACTGATTCTACATTTTTTAACAACCTCAGCAAAGATTATGATTTCAGTAGTGATGATGCGATTTCCCAACAGTTTAACCGTTTCTTCAAGAGTTCTGAACCTAAGAATTTCAAATCGCTCTTAGACACTTTTATTTATATGAATTCAAAAGAAAGTCATCAATACGGATATGGTGCTTATTTAAGCGGAGATTTTAAACTAAGAGAACATGATGGTGCCGATATGCTTGCCCTTTACTGGTACAGCAGAAATCTGAGAATGTTCCGCAATATTCAAAACATACCACACAACAGTGAAGACAGAATTCTTGTGATTGCAGGAAATGGCCATGCGGCAGTATTAAGACAGCTTTTCACATCTTCAGCAGAATATGAATTTATTGAATTTTCTTCATTAAAATAAATAAATTACGACAATGACGATAACAAAAAATTCATTTTTTATTGAGTAACAGGATATAAAAAAACAGAGATTTATTCTCTGTTTTTTTATTAAATTTCTAAGCTTTATTGATTAGAATCTGAATTCAACTCTTGCAAATAAGAACCTTCCTCCTATACCATACTGAGAAACCTGTCTGGAATAGACAAACTGATTATCAGCTGTTAAAGAACTTATATTCGGACTTTTGGAAGGCAGTATATTTAAGATATTATTACTTCCGATGGTTGCAGAAATATTTTTATTAAAATCATATCCTACAGATAAATCTGTGACCAGACGGCTATTCAGAATGAAATGCTCTGTGCTTCCTGTTACCCCATCAAAATTAGCGTCCACTACATCTGCATCTGTCACTTTACCAAAGAAAGAATTACGTAGTACGAAAGTAAAGCCGGAAAATCTTAAAGTATTGGACAAGGTTGCTTTTACTCGTGGAACAGCTTCTTCAAAATACACTCTGTTCGGTTCTGAGAAATAATTATCGATCTGGCTTACCAATTTAGGAGATGCATGGATATCCCCGATTCTTTTGGTCTGATTAAAATTGACTCCTAAATTATTCTCCAAAGAAACTCCCGATGAGATTTTTGAGTTCTGAGAAATGGTAATATCCAAACCTTTCGTCTGAGAATCTACAGCATTGGCAAAAAAGTTAGCAGCACTTGCTCTCGCCAAATCAAAAGCACTCTGCAGAACAGCCTGATCAGAACCTGGAGTAAAACTACCATCAGGACGGTAGAAAAGATCTGTAAGCACTACTCTATCTTTAATCTTTATTAAATAAGCATCTGCTGTGAAAGTAAGGCTTAATGCCGGAATCTTCCAGGTAATTCCTGTGCTGTAAGATTGTGAAGTCTCCTGTTTTAATTTCGGAATACCCAATGCCTGTGCTGCTTCAGAATTATTCCTGAAAGTACCCACCTGTGTAGTTTTTCCCTGCTGAATCAACGTGGAAGTGGAACTGTAATAGATCTGAGCCAATGAAGGCGCTCTGAATCCTGTAGAAACTGCTCCTCTCCAGTTCAGATTGGGAGTCAGTTTTACATTTGTTGCCACCTTATAATTAAATGTAGATCCGAAGTCTGAATAGTTCTCATATCGTAAGGCTCCTTCCAACAGCCATCCGTCAGTAACCTCCAGTTCTGCATCAGCATAAGCAGCAACACTGTTTCTGTTTCCTGAAACGGCATTTTCCGGACTAAAGCCTGGAAAAACCTGAGCCCCAGCTGGTCTTACTTTTTCAAAGAAATCAGTTACTTTTTCATTTTCAGGAGTGTTAGCGGTTACCACACGTCCATAAATGTCGTAAGAAGCATAAGAATTTTCTTTTCCTGCATTTACTTTATAATTCTCGTGTCGGTATTCTCCTCCGAATGCTATGTTCAAACCTTTCAGCACATCGTATTTTTTTGAGAAATCCAGATTGACGGTATTTTGTGAGAACTCAGATCCTCCGGCATCAAATGTTCTTGGTGAACCGTCTGTAAGCGAAGCATTAAAAGTATTGACAACGCCAAAACCAAAAACATTTTTCCCGAACGTATTACTGAAATCTACATTCCAGCCCTTCCATTTTCCTTTAATTCCGGCAGCAAGAGAATAATCATTTACCGCTGCTTCAATCTGAGGAAGATATCCATTGGGAGTAACGGCATTGATGTTCCTTTCATTATTCGGAAGTCGGTAAAATCCTCCTGCATTTCCAAGACGGTAGCTGTAGCCTCCAAATGAATAAATCTTCCATTCATCATTAACAGGAATTTCAGAGTTGAAAAAGAGCTGCCCTGACTGTAGTTTAGACTGTCCGGCTCTCAAACTGAAATCTTTTCTCTCCAACCCTCTGTAATTAAGCTCCTGGGAGGTAAAATCTCTACCCAATATTTTTTGAAGTTCAGAAATACTGTTTGCCCCTGAGATCTGAGACTGAAAATCATTCCCAAAATAATTTACTTGGGCTGCATACTGTTTAATCGTGTTGATAATCTGCTGAGTATTGGGAGTATTGGTAATATTTTTATACAAACCGTCAATATTCACTCCATCCTGTAATGCTCTGTAATTAATTGCATTATAAGCATTAAAGATATCTCCTTCCCTCACTCCTGCTCTGGAATATGGATCACGATATTGGGCAGAACCGGTAACGTTAAAAAATCCGGACTTTCCTATTTTAGCTCCATAATTAAGATCCACAGAAATGGTTTGTCCATCCACTCCTCCGGAGAAATTATTGGCAACAGGTGAAGCGTATCCACCGAGAAATACCTGTCCGGAAAGTCCTAATCTTTTTTTCAATCCCAGGTTAACTACTCCTGCAATGGCATCAGAACCATATTGAGCAGAAGCACCGTCTCTTAAAACCTCAATTTTTTCTAAAGCAAAAGCTGGAATGGCGTTGAGGTCAGTTCCTACAGAACCTCTTCCCGGTGTAAGCGTAACATTAATTAATGAAGACTGGTATCTTCTTTTCCCGTTTAACAAAACTAAAACCTGATCTGGACCTAACCCTCTTAAAAGAGCAGGATCTACGAAATCAGTTCCATCGTTAACGGTGTGAGAAGTGGATGAAAATGAAGGTACAATATAATTTAAAGCCTGGCTGATATTATTAGTCGGGCTCTGTTTTAAAATTTTTGATATGTTAATGATATCTACCGGAACAGGGGTCTCCGTCAATGATCTTCCGGAGCCTCTTGATCCAAGGATGACTACATCTTCTATTTTTTTAGATTGTAAAGTGTCCGTCTGTGCGTAATAAAATGTAGAAATGAGCGCGATAGAAGGAACAAAGATTCTTTTTTTGAAATTGTGCATAGTATTGTTGTGTTCTTTTGTTGTTAAAAATTGTTTTTGAGCAATACAAATCCTGTAGCCTTAATTTTAAGGTTACCATCGGTCTTCGAAATGTTTATATTATTTTTTAAAAATAGAAATAGCTAGAAGCAACAACACATGCGCATGTAGAAATGGCATGAAAACATATTGGAATAATGAAGATTCACTTCATGATCCGAAGAATAAAAAATTACTGATGGAATGTGATTTCCCTTGTCTTTAAACATTTGGTTTTAACTTTAAAACAAAAATTCAAGATGGGAGTGTGATAGAATGATAAACATTTTTTCCGGAAGATCCGGCTTATCGATTGCAGCACCTTGCTTGTTTTTGCAGGTTGCTATCCCATCTAGAGATTCTTGATAATTACCTGGCAAAGATATAATTATTTCGGAAATAAAAAAAATTTTAGCTTAATTTTTCGATTTTCACAATTTTAGCGTAACAAATTATCTTTTTCAGCGTCTAACCGGATATCAGTAAAAACATTATGAAAAAAACGATTTTCGCTTTATCCTTATTAAGCTCTGTTTTTGTTTTCTCGCAGGAGAAAAATAATAAACCTCAGGAAAAGCAAATTGAAGGTGTAGTTATCACCAAAACTAAAAAAGCAGTTGAACAAAAGGCAGACCGTACTATTTTTGACTTTTCCGAGCAACCTCAGCTAAACAACGGAAACGTTCTGGAAGGAATAAAAAAACTTCCTGGACTTGTATCTACCGACATCGCAGGAATGATGTATCAGGGAAAAATGCTGGAAGTATATCTTAACGGAAGACCTTTAAACATTACTTCTAATGAATTGAACTCCTTCCTGGAAGGAATGCCTGCCAATTCTGTGGAAAGAATTGAAGTGATTACCCAACCCGGCGCTGAATTTCCGGCCACTTCCGGAGGTGCGATCATGAATATCATCACGAACAAAAATGCCAATAAATATTTAACTGCTACTTATTCAGGGAATTATTCTTTTACAAATTACGACAAGTATAGAAGCAGAACGACCAACTCCGTTAATTTAAATGCCAGAAATAAATATTTCGGATGGCAGCTGAATGTAGGACAAAACTATCGTGAAAGTATGCTGAATGGTCAGCAGGATGAGCTTTTAACGAGTCATACGGACAGATACGGACGTGGATATTTTGCAAAATCCGGGTTAACTTTTGACTTAGGGCAGGACAGATTGTTATTAAACTACGATATTTATCACAACAATAATGACAACTACACTTTAAGTAACGGCCATGGGGATTTACCTTTTGAAAATAATCCAAAGGATTTAAGAGAGGCTTTTTATACTTCTTCGGATGTTGCCCATACCAATAGTTTGAGACAGGAAGCTGTGGTAACATATCAGAAACGCTTTGCTGACAAATCTCAAAAGCTGGATTTCCAATTTGGCTATACAAGGTCTAACAGTAAGTTTGCTCAGGACAATTATTTCCAGAACGGTACATTTGTAATACCTGCAAACACTCCTATCAATAGTGCTATGAGTGGCTTAAAAGATATTCTGAACAATGAATCTGTGATGAATATTGCCAACTTTAAAGTAGATTATGCCCAACCGATCAAACTTCTTGATGGAGGAAAGGTAAGCTTTGGAGGATTGTATGAAAAACAGGATTACGATACAGAAAGTTTTGGATTAACCAATCTTGAATATCAGAGACAGACGGCTTCAACTTATTTAGAATTTCAGGCTAAATTGAAAAAATTTGACTTCACATTGGGTTCCCGTGCTGAAAACTATGATATTTCCGGGGTAACAAGATATTTTGATAAGGATGCAAAACTTGTAGAAGCTAACCTTATTCCTTTCAATAAATTTAAATTTTTCCCGAACGCAAGTGTGCAGTATAACATGATGAATCAGGTTTATATTGCTGCAAACTACAACAGAAAAATCAGTTTACCAAGTATTTCCGCACTTAACCCGAATAACGTAACGTTCTCCGGACCAAGCACGGAAGTAAACGGTAACCCGAATCTACAGCCCACAATTTTTGATAATTATGAAATAAAAGTATCAGCTTTTGATTATGCGTTTATAGGGTATAGCGTAAGTTCGGCAAGTAATCAGGTGGCACAAATCATCAGAAAAGACGGAAGAAAACTCTTTAATGAGCAGGTAAATATTTCAAATATGAAAATTCACAATTTCAACGTTGGACTACCTGTCCCTTTTATGATTTTCAGCAAGCCTTTGAGTGAGATTATGAAATTTGATTTCAATCCTGACAAAATCAACTTCATGTACTTATATGCTGGTTATCAGAAACATGAAATCGACAATCTGAACAATAAAGGGTTCTGGATTTTCAATATTATGACTCAGATTCTTTTGCCTAAAGACATCAAAATGACAGCCAATTACAGCTATCTGACGCCAAAAGCAGGATATTTCTACTTCACGGCAGAGAAACCATTCAACAACTCTCTTGATATCACATTGACGAAGAAGTTTATGAACAACCGTCTGACACTATCTGTTTTCGCGAATGATATTTTCAACGGACAGATGATGCAGGTACGTTCTAATCCGCCATCGGGAACTCCGGTAATGATAAGCAGCAAGTATGACACGAGAAATTTCGGATTTTCTATCAATTATAAAATTCCGACAAGAAATAAGCTGGCAAAAGAGGACCCAAACATCCTGAACCAGACTAAAAAAGAAGATAACGGAGGCGTAATGCAGCAGGCACAATAATTCTTTTTTTGTAATAGAATAAAAATAGGCGTAAAATGATTTGCGCCTATTTTTTATTTGTTGGGCAAGTTTTGGCTAAAGCCGAAGGATGGTTTTATAAAAGTAAAACGGGCTAAAGCCCGTTCCTATTGATCGTAAAATGGTGTTATTCGTGAAAATATTAGTGACATTAGTGTTTACATTTACATCAAAAATCTATCGTCTGAAATTTCCAGTCCAGCGTATCTACCAATGTCAGCTGATTAACACTCACCGGAAGATCTGTGATAATTTTTAATGCCTGAAGAGCCATCATACTGCCTATGATTCCGGGAAGGGCTCCCAATACACCAAGACTGTCACAATCCGGCACATCTTCATCGAAAGGCGGTTCAGGAAAAATATCCCTCAAATTTTTACTTCCGTTATGATTAAATACAGCAGCTTGTCCTGAAAATCCCAAGATGCTTCCGTAAACCAGAGCCTTTTTTAATTGTACACAGGTGTCATTCACCAGATATCTTGTGGAAAAGTTATCTGATCCGTCCACGATAACATCGTACTGAGAAAGAATTTCTTGAGCATTTATTTCATTTATTTTTTCCTCAATCCCATTCAATGTAACCTGATGATTAAGGTTCTCCACAAATATCTTAGCACTCTTTACTTTTGAGAGTCCTACCTTTTCTTCAGTATGAATGATCTGCCGATTCAGATTGTGAAGTTCTACCTCATCAAAGTCTGCAATTCCCAGAGTTCCTACTCCGGCAGCGGCCAGATATTGAATTACAGGACTTCCCAAGCCTCCTGCACCAATGACAAGGACTTTTGAGGCTAATATTTTCTTTTGTCCTTCCAATCCTATTTCTTCAATAAATATCTGCCGGCTGTACCGTGAAAATTGATCTTCTTTTTTCATACTTTATGATAATTGAACCATTAAGATTCTTTAAGTTGGTAAGAAAAGTTAAGCTGAGCTTCGCTTTAAAAAGATGTTATCTTAAAAATCTTCGATTTTTTCTTAATTACTTTTTCAAAGTCCTTAATGGTTTAAAAATTTTAAAATCCACTATAAACAGAATCCCAGTCTTTCATGACAGGATCGTAGCCTGCTTTTTTGATCATGAGTCTGATCTCATCCATACTTCGTTCGTCACTGGTTTCAAACTGTTCCAAAGATTCTTTATCTACGGCATAGCCACCCGGATTGGTTTTTGAGCCTGCACTCATCGCTGTAGCTCCCAGAGATACTATATTATTTCTGAATACTTCATTTTCTCTGGTAGAAATGGAAATTTCAAGGTCTTCATTCCAGATCCTGTAAGCACAAATGAGTTGAAGAAGGTCTTTATCTTCCATAATAAAATTAGGTTCAATGATTCCTTCTGCTGGCCTGAGCCTTGGAAAGGAAACAGAAAACTTACTTTTCCAGTAGTGTTTCTGAAGATAATCAATGTGTAATGCGTTGAAAAAACTGTCTACTCTCCAATCTTCAAGTCCAAGGAGAACTCCAAGCCCGATTTTATGAATTCCTGCTCTTCCTATCCTGTCCGGAGTTTCCAGGCGAAAATGAAAGTTTGATTTTTTACCTTTCGGATGATATTCTCTGTAAACATCCTGATGATAGGTTTCCTGATAGACCAACACGGAATGCACTCCTTCCTCATGCAGCAATCTGTATTCTTCTTCCATTAAGGGTTGAACTTCAATGGAGATATTGGAAAAATGAGGTTTTAACTTACGGACAGCATTCTGAAAGTAAGGAACTCCAACTATTTTATTGGCTTCACCACTCACCAGCAGTACATGATTCACTCCCATAGATTTCAATACTGATGCTTCAATCATCAGTTCCATATCGGAAAGTGTCTTCCTTTTCAGTTGATTATCAAGACTGAATCCGCAATAGGTACAGATATTCTGACACTCATTACTGAGATACAGCGGAGCATAGAGCTGAATGGTTTTTCCAAATCGTTTTTGGGTGAGCATCTGCGTCATTCCTGCCATCAGTTCCAATTCCCGAGAAGCTGCTGGTGACAGAAGATTCAGGAAATCATCAAGGGTTTTATTCTTTTTCTGAAGACTGGATCTTACATCAGCCAGAGTTACTTTTTCAAGCTTATTCTTTACCTCCTCCCATTGGTAGCGTTCAAAAACATCTTTAAAGGTTTTCATAATTTTGATTTATTCAAACAAAAACGAAGTAAGCGGACTTGAAGCTTCGGCATGGCTAGCAATTGCCCCCAATCCTGATTCAAAAGCTCTTCTTCCGGCAATAACTCCTTCTTTAAAAGCCACAGCCATATTTAATGGATTTCTTGCAACAGCAATGGCGGTATTAACCAAAACAGCATCTGCTCCCATTTCCATGGCTTTTGCCGCATCTGACGGTGCACCAATTCCTGCATCTACTACTACAGGAACATTACTCTGGCTGATGATTATTTCAAGGAAATCCTGTGTTCTTAATCCTTTATTCGTTCCAATTGGTGCTCCCAAAGGCATTACAACAGCTGTTCCTGCATCTTCAAGACGTTTGCATAAAACAGGATCGGCATGAATATAAGGCATGACAACAAATCCAAGTTTGGCAAGTTCTTCGGTTGCATATAACGTTTCAATAGGATCTGGTAATAAATATTTCGGATCGGGATGAATTTCCAGTTTTACCCAGTTTGTTTCCAGTGCTTCTCTGGCTAATTGTGCCGCTAATACAGCTTCTTTTGCGGTTCTGGCTCCGGAAGTGTTAGGGAGAAGATGAACATTGGTTTCTCTTAAAGAATCAAGCAGATTTTCTTCATTGGATTGGGCATCAATTCTTTTTAATGCCATAGTCACCATATCGGTTTCTGATGCGATGACGGACTGTACCATATCTCTCAGACTTCCGAATTTTCCTGTTCCTAAAAACAGTCTTGATTCAAAAGTTCTTCCTGCTATTTCTAATTTCTGATTTTTCATATCATTACTTTTTTTAGTTCATTAATAATAGTTGGCTGCTTGGTAATAATCCCGGAAACGGCGACACCATAAATCCCGATTTTTTGTAATGGCAAAATATCTTCAAGGCCAACACTTCCGATTGCAAATATTTTAGGAATGTCAATTGATTGCTCTCTTAAACCATCTATGATTTTCTGATATCCTTCAAACCCAAGAACAGGGCTTAATTTTTCTTTGGTTGTGGTAAATCTCAATGGCCCCAAACCGATATAATCACAAGATTCATTGATTCTCTGTATGACATCTGAAAGAGTATTCGCTGTTCCACCAATGATTTTATTTTCACCTAAGATCAATCTTGCTTCTTCGATGGCACTGTCGTTCAATCCTAAATGCACACCATCCGCGTCAATTTCTTTCGCTATTTGTACATGATCATTGATGATACAAACCGATTGATATTCTGAACAAAGTTGTTTTGATATTTCACAAAGATGAATCAATTCATTTTCAGGAGCATTTTTCCATCTTACCTGTACCCATTTGATTCCGTTATCAAGGGCTTTTCGGATATGAAATTCCTGTTCCTGTATTGTGTTTCCTTGTGATATGTATTGTAATTTTTCCATGTTTCTATGAATGCGTTCCCAGCAAAGAGGAATTGCTTTTTAAAAATTTTTCGATATATAATTTTCCATTCCGACAGGCAGTTTCCATATTTTCACCTTTGGCCAGTTCTGCTGTAATTGCTGAAGATAAAACACAGCCTGAACCATGCTTAGGAAAATATATTGTATTATCTTCAGTTGCAACTAAAAGAGTTTCTTTTCCGTTTTCAACTAAAACATCCGTTCCTAAATGATCATCTCTATGTCCTCCTTTGATCAGCAATGAGCATGTATTGGAATCCGGTAAAAGATTATTTTCCTTTAAAACTTTGTATTCATTATAATTGGGAGTTATTAAACTGAGTTGATTAACTGTATTTTTTAATTGAGGAAGTGTTTCAAGATCAAAAAAATTGAATTCGGAAGTGCTTTTAAGAACAGGGTCCCAAACTATTTTTACTTCAGGATCGTTACTCTTTACGGTTTTTATAATTTCATCCAGAAATTCTGCATCTTTCACAATTCCTATTTTCACTGCTGAAACAGGATAGCTTTCCAACAATACCTGAATTGCTTTTGTCACTTCCTCCAATGGCCGCCATTCAAGACTAAGACATTGGGAAGCTGTTTGCAATGTCAATGCTGTACATACTCCCAGCCCAATCACTTTCGATTGTTCAAAGGTTTTACAATCTGATAATAAGCCTGCTCCACCACTGGGATCAAAGCCTGCTATACTTGTGACATAAGGACGTTCCTGCATTTTTTAAATACTTTTAAAGGCTCTTCACTTTCCCAGATAGTACCCAATAGTGCTGCTCCATCTGCTTCTGATTTGAAAACTTCATGAATATTATCCTGATTAATTCCTCCAAGGGCAATCAATTTTACATCCGGATTATTCCTGTAATTTATTTCTTCTTTAATGGTGGAATCCATTCCATATCCTTTTTTGGAGATACTTGGAAAGAATGGGCTTATGAAAGCATATTCCCATTCTTTTTCCAAAGTATTGTATGTTTTAATATCGTGTACCGATGTTGAAATGGTCTTCTCTTTCACAAAAGGCTTGTATATATCTTCCTTTCTATCAATCTCTCTGAAATGAAACCTTGAAATAGTAAATTCCTTTCCAAGATCGTAATGCGTATGCAGTACCAGTTGTGGATAGAAAGCTTCATCAATCTGAGTAATAAATTCAGTCATTTCATTTCTGCTGATCCATGGTTTTCGGATATGAAGCAGATCAAGACCTTCCTGAAACATCTGATTGATACTATCTGTTTCCTTTGGAACCATCAGATCAGGAGTGATAACAAAGATCATATATAAATTTCTTTACCTTTCTCAATGAACTCCTGTGATTTATCCAGCATTCCCTGTTCTGCAGATTCACGAATTTCCTGGGTAATTTTCATAGAACAGAATTTTGGTCCGCACATAGAACAGAAATGCGCAATTTTTGCTCCTTCTGCCGGTAAGGTTTCATCATGGTAAGCTCTTGCAGTTTCAGGATCTAATGAAAGGTTGAACTGATCTTCCCATCTGAATTCAAATCTTGCTTTACTTAATGCATTGTCTCTGTATTGTGCTCCCGGATGACCTTTTGCTAAATCTGCAGCATGAGCTGCCAGTTTATATGTTATTACTCCAACTTTTACATCATCTTTATTCGGAAGGCCTAAATGTTCCTTTGGTGTTACATAACAAAGCATTGCACACCCGAACCATCCGATCATTGCTGCCCCGATTCCGGAAGTGATGTGATCATAACCAGGTGCGATGTCTGTTGTTAATGGTCCTAAGGTATAAAACGGAGCTTCATGGCATTCTTCCAGTTGCTTTTCCATATTTTCTTTAATCATGTGCATCGGAACGTGTCCCGGGCCTTCAATCATTACCTGTACATTATGTTTCCATGCTATCTTTGTCAGTTCACCTAAAGTTTCCAGTTCGGCAAACTGAGCGGCATCATTAGCATCTGCAATAGATCCTGGACGAAGACCGTCTCCCAGAGAGAAAGCCACGTCATACTTCTTCATGATCTCACAAATCTCCTCAAAATGAGTATACAGGAAGCTTTCTTTATGATGGAATAAACACCATTTTGCCATAATAGATCCTCCTCTGGAAACAATTCCGGTCACTCTTTTTGCTGTTAAATGAATGTATCTCAATAAAACTCCTGCGTGGATTGTAAAGTAGGAAACTCCCTGTTCTGCCTGTTCAATAAGGGTATCTCTGAAAATTTCCCATGTCAGATCTTCCGGAACTCCTTTTACTTTTTCCAGAGCCTGATAAATAGGAACAGTACCGATAGGAACCGGGCTGTTTCTGATGATCCACTCTCTTGTTTCGTGAATATTTTTCCCTGTTGAAAGATCCATAATGGTATCAGCTCCCCATCGGCAAGCCCATACTGCTTTTTCCACTTCTTCATCAATACTGGATGAAACAGCGCTATTCCCGATATTGGCATTGATTTTCACAAGAAAATTTCTTCCGATGATCATCGGTTCACTTTCCGGATGGTTGATGTTATTGGGAATAATAGCTCTTCCGGCTGCAATTTCATCTCTTACAAATTCCGGAGTAATCTTACTTTTCGGAGTATTGGCACCAAAACTATGTCCGGGATGTTGAAAAGACATTTCTTTGGATACGGAGTCAAGCTGTTCTATTCTTTGATTTTCCCGGATCGCCACATATTCCATTTCCGGAGTAATGATTCCCTGTTTTGCATAGTAAAGCTGGGTCAATTCTTTTCCTTCCTGTGCTACTTTAGGTTTATGATCGTAAGAAAATCTTAATTCATCAAGACGTGGATCTGCCAAACGGGCTTTTCCGTATTCTGAAGTGATTCCTTCCAGGATATTCACATCATTTCTGTCCAGAATCCATTGTTCCCTGATTCTTGGAAGTCCTTTCTGAATATCAATAACTGCATTTTCATCGGTATAAGGACCTGAAGTGTCGTAAATAGTAACCGGAGCATTATGTTCAAAGCCGCCATTGCTAAGTTTGGTGGGGCTAAGCTGTATTTCACGCATTGCTACATTGATAGGGTGTAATGTACCTTCAACATAGATTTTCTTTGAGTTCGGAAATGGCGAACATGTAATGGAGTGAGCCATAAGTATTGGTATTAAATATGAGAATTAACCGCCCTGAGTGGCAGTAATGATTAAAACTGAATCGTTGTTGCTAAGGATGGTTTCCGCCCAGAATGTCAGGGGAATAATGCGATTGTTGAGGGCTACAGCAATACCTTTCTTTTTTCCAGGCAGCTCAATAGCCAGTAATGCTTCCAGATTTTCAGGAAGTACATCAAATGTTTTTCGGGTGTGGTTGATTATAAGTTCCATTCCTAATATTTTAAATATACTTTAGGAATGGCTATTATTGTACAATAGAATGTACAGCAAAAGTCATCTACTTTTCCCTACGCTGGTATGATCCAGATCAGGTTCAAAGGGTAAAGTCTCAGTCTGTTGGTAACAGACACCCCTAAAGTTTGAGACGAAGTTAGACATTTTTTTAGAATGGGCAAAATCTGAAATGATTTTAAAGAAAAAAGACCATCTCAATTTTGAGACAGTCTTCACTTTTATTTTAAATAGTTCTTTTAGTAAAAAAGCTTCAAGCTTCCATCAGAATTATATTGATTAGTCCAGTTTGATTGGCTCAGAAAAAATTCGGAGCTATAAGGTTTAAACTCTTTTGAAAATCTTCTTTGAGGATTATTTTTTGATAATGAAAGGTAAAAATAATCTTCAAAAATACCCAAATTCTTAAATGGATTTTGTGCAGAATCAAAGTTATCAAATGTAATTTCATTTGTAATGTAAGCATCAACATTATTATGCTTTTCAGTTTTAGTTGCCTTTTCTAAATTTCCTGAGTTATTATAAGTAAACTTTTCTACGTAGGTCAAAATATAATCTTGCGAGTCAGTTGGATCGTATGGAACATTAGGATATTGAGTTAAAATCTCAGTTAACTTTCCTGAAGCGTCATAAGTATAGGACAAATACTTATCCATATATGAATTATTAACCTGTGGAATAACTACTTTACTAACTCTACCTTGGTTATCAAATTCAAATCTTCTTTCCTTCAACTGAACATTGAAACCAGGGTCAGAGCTGTAATCTTTCATAATTGCTGTATTTCCTGTATAGGTTACCGCTGTATAAACAGATTTTGAATAAGCATAAGGAAACCCTGTACTACTAGAAAGTTCCAACTTTCCTCCTACTTTTTTACTAATTCTTCCCTGAGCATCATATTCGAACATATAATTTTGCTCCGATCCATTAAAGACAGGTGACAAAACAGGATAATTCCACGATATTTTACTAGTATTTTCAGTAATCGCCTGTTGTGAATTATCAACCGGCAATTCATCATTGTCTGAACAAGATGCCATAACCAGCAATGTGGCTAATAAAAGTGATTTGAATTTCATGGTATAGTTTTATAATATGCTTATTCTTCACAAGCTCTCCAGATCGCATCATTCTGCGGAACAGGAGCTATGATTTCAATATTTTCTTTGGTTACGGGATGAATAAACTCCAGTTTTCTTGCATGAAGATTGATTCCTCCATCCGGATTGGAACGTGGTGCTCCATATTTCAGATCACCCTTAATCGGAATTCCTGTTTTGGATAACTGTGCTCTGATCTGATGGTGTCTACCTGTTTCAAGGTCAATTTCCAACAGCAAATAATTGTCTAATGTCTTGATAACATTATAGGTAAGAATTGCTTCTTTTGCGCCTTCGGTAGCTTTAGGAAAAACAATAGCTTTATTATTCTTTTCGTTTTTCTTTAAATAATGTACCAGCCTCTGACTTTGTGGGATCATTTCTTTACTCACAACCGCCCAATATGTTTTTTTTACCTCCCGGTTTTTTACCATCTGCGTAAGACGGGAAAGTGCCTTGGAAGTCTTGGCATAGATCACCAGCCCGGAAGTTGGACGGTCTATACGATGAACCAAGCCGAGAAAAACATTTCCCGGCTTAGCATCTCTTATTTTTATAAAATTCTTGATGGATTCTAATAGTGATTCATCACCGGTTTTATCACCCTGAACGAGCTGGCCAACCTTTTTATTAATCACCAGAAGATGGTTGTCTTCATATATAATCTGCTCCTTCATACTTCTTCCGTCTATCTTCTTCTATTGGATAATGAAAGGATGATTCCCGCCAGAAGCCCTACTGTTTTTACTGCAGAAAGTTTTGAACCTTCCGGAATGAATGCTCCCAATACACAAATGACAGCGGCAGCATACATAGCATAGACAAAATTCTTATTGGTAAGCAGTGGAGCCTGAATAAAGAAGCTCGCACCTATCAGAACATAAAAAACTTTTCTTGAAAGTAAATGATTGATTTCCGGGGAAAATAAATTAAACCATCCTACAGCAAGACAAATCAGTGCTGCAATAGATAATATTCCCTGGATAGATTGTTGATTCTGCATAGATTAATAGCTTTCATTTTCGTTTGGAAACTCTACATTCTTCACATCTTTTACATATTGAGAAACTGCTCCTGTAATTTCTGTGTAAAGGTCAAGATATCTTCTTAAGAATTTCGGACTGAAACCCTTGTTCATTCCTACCATATCATGATATACCAAAACCTGTCCGTCACAATCTGCTCCGGCACCGATTCCGATAGTAGGAATGGAAATGCTTTCAGTCACTTTTTTCGCCAATTCTGCAGGTATTTTCTCCAATACAACAGAAAAACAGCCTAGTTCTTCCAAAAGCTGTGCATCAGCAATCAGTTTTTCAGCTTCTGCCTCTTCTTTAGCTCTTACTTTATACGTTCCGAATTTATAAATAGACTGTGGGGTTAATCCCAGGTGTCCCATTACCGGAATTCCTGCATTGATGATTTTTTTAATAGACTTGGAGATTTCCTTTCCGCCTTCAATTTTCACGGCATGTGCTCCACCTTCCTTCATCATTCTTACCGCAGATTCCAATGCTTTTTCAGGATTACTCTGATAAGTTCCGAAAGGTAAATCTGCTACCACCAAAGCCCTGTCGGTTCCTCTTACCACACTTTGAGCATGATAGATCATTTGATCCAGCGTAATAGGCAATGTAGTTTCAAAACCAGCCATTACATTTGCTGCAGAGTCTCCAATCAAAATAGCATCTACTCCACCTGCATCTACCATCTTTGCTGTGGTAAAATCATAAGCTGTAAGCATTGTTATTTTTTCCTTGTCGAATTTCATTTTACGCAAGGTTTCAGTCGTAACTTTTTTAATTTCAGAGTGAACAGACATAATTTATCTATTTTTAAAAGTTAAAAAGTCGGCCTTCAGCCGACTTAAGTTTTTGTATGATTTATAAAACTACGTGACCGAGTTTCATGAGTTTGTCGTGATTTAAGATCTTGATATTTCTTCCGTCTACTTCAATGAGACTATCCTGTTTGAATTCTGAGATCAGACGGATGGCACTTTCTGTAGCGGTACCAATGATATTGGCAATTTCTTCTCTCGTTAATGAGATCTTGATGAAGCCTTCAGGATCTACTCCCAGCTTCTGTTCCAAAAGCAGCAGTATTTCAGCCAGTCTTTCTCTTACTGTTTTCTGGGCAAGGAAAGTAATGGTATTTGAAGATTCTCCTAATTCGTATGAGATTTTCTGAAGCATTACGAAAGACAGTTGCGGATCTACTTCCAGAAGATACATGAAAATATCTGCGGGTAAGAAAACACATTCAATATCTGTCATAGCTTCTGCTTTGGCCTGGAAATTTTCCCCGCAAAGCAAAGAACGATAGCCGATGATATCCCCTTCTTTGATAAATCTTAAAATTTGATCTTTTCCGAACGCTCCTGATTTCGAAAGTTTGGCAGCCCCTTTTTCCAGAACAAAAACTCCTTTTGGAGTTTCACCATCCTCGAAAATGGTATCATGTTTCTGAAAACTCAGTTTCTTTTTGCCATTAATGTATTTTTCAAAATCTGCGCTAGAAAGTCTTTCTTTAAATGATTTATCATTAAAAACTCTGGCGAACCTCTCTTCAATTGCTATCTGTTGTTCCTGCGGCATTTTATATGATATTTATCACAAAAATAGAACTTTTTAACGCGATAAACAAAAAAATTTGTTATAATTTTGTAGTTCAATATTTTATGGGGTGAGCGAGAACTGTTTTCATTGTGGTCAAGGGATAGAAAAAGAGAGAATTTTATTTGATGAAAAGACTTTCTGTTGTAATGGATGTAAGTCTGTTTACGAAATTCTAAATTTAAATAATTTAAGCAATTTCTATGAGCTTAATAAAGGGGCAGGAATTCGTCCGAATGATGAAAATTCTACTCAATTTGACTACTTAGATACACCGGAAATTTTTGAAAAAGTGACTGATTTTTCTGAAGGAAATACCAGTCTCGTTACATTCAAAATCCCTGTAATCCATTGTTCTTCATGTATCTGGCTATTAGAAAGCCTTCATACATTAAATAAGCATATTAAATATTCGCAGGTTAATTTCACAAGAAAGACCTTACAGATTTCATTCAATCATAACGATCTGAAATTAAGCGAACTCGCTAAATTTTTAACTAACCTAGGATACAAACCGGTTATCAGCCTTGAAACCGCTGACAAAAATGAAGATCATCTTGACAAATCTTTATTAGTAAAATTTGCCATTGCTGCTTTTGCTTTCGGTAACGGAATGTTTCTTGCCTTTCCTGAATATATCGGAGGTGAAGATTATTGGATGGACCATTATAAAGACTTATTCAGAACTCTGATATTCCTTCTGGCAACGCCTGTTGTTTTCTACTCAGCTTCAGATTATTATAAATCTGCATGGTATGGTTTAAAAAATAAAATCGTCAACATTGATGTTCCGATTGTCTTAGGAATTTTCGTTCTATACGGGAGAAGTATTTATGAAGTCGTGACAGATTATGGCCCAGGATATTTCGATACTCTTTGTGGACTTTTATTCTTCATGCTTCTCGGAAAAATTTTCCAAAAAAGAACATACAATGCACTTTCCTATGACAGAGATTACAAATCCTTCTACCCGATTGCTGTAACAAAAGTTGATTTTGAAGGAAAACAGGATAATATTTTACTTTCCGAAATAAAAGTGGGTGACAGAATTCTCGTTAGAAATCAGGAAATCATTCCGGTAGATGCTATTCTGATCAACGGAGAAGGAAATATCGATAACAGCTTCATCACTGGAGAAAGTGAAAGTATCAGTAAGCAACCTGGTGATAAGATTTTTGCCGGAGGTAAGCAGATAGGATCTTCTCTGGAACTGGAAGTGATCAAGGATGTTGACCAAAGTTACCTTACCCAGCTATGGAACAAAGAAGCCTTTAAGAAACACGAAACAGGGCTTGACACACTGACAAACAACATCAGCAAATATTTCACATTCATTATATTAGGTATTGCTCTTGTTGCAGGAACCTACTGGGCATTTATTGATCTGGAGAAGATGTTCCAGGTGATTTCAGCTATTCTGATCATTGCGTGTCCTTGCGCTCTTGCACTGTCTGCACCGTTCACTTTCGGTCACATTATGAGAATCTTAGGCCGAAATAAGTTTTATGTAAAAGATACTTTAACGATTGAAAAAATCGCGAAGCTTGATACGATTGTCTTTGATAAAACCGGAACGATTACCCACAGAAAAAAATCAAATATCAAATATGAAGGACCAGAGATCAACGAATTTGATTCCCTGAATATTAAAACATTATTAAAGAACTCCAACCACCCGCTTTCAAAATCATTATATGAATTCATCGAAGTAAATGATGATTACTTCCCTGTAGAAAATTTTGTTGAAATTTCAGGAAAAGGATACGAAGCCATTGTAAGAGGAAACCTTTATAAAATCGGGTCTGCCCGTTATAATGATCAGGAACCTAAAAATCTGGAAACAGCGGTTTATATCAGCAAAAACGGAGTGTATTTGGGTAAATTCATCTTTAAGAATGAATACCGTCCGAAACTGAAAGAGCTTTTCACAAAATTAACCAGCTACAAAATATTTATCCTGAGTGGAGATAATTCCTCAGAAGAAAACCAGCTTAAAGAGCTTATTCCAAATTACAAAGGAATGGCCTTTAACCAAAACCCGGAAGACAAGCTGAATTACATTAAAAACCTTCAGGATCAACACATGAAAGTTGCAATGCTTGGAGATGGTCTTAATGATGCCG
Source organism: Chryseobacterium sp. S90 (assembly GCF_047444895.1). Taxonomy (NCBI): domain Bacteria; kingdom Pseudomonadati; phylum Bacteroidota; class Flavobacteriia; order Flavobacteriales; family Weeksellaceae; genus Chryseobacterium; species Chryseobacterium sp. S90. Next base: position 118,671 of record NZ_JBLGCX010000007.1, read on the forward strand.
GAGCTTTAAAACAAAGTAATGTAGGAATTGCAATTGCTGACGATACAAATAGTTTTACACCATCCTCTGATGTGATTATGAACGGTGATAAAGTGGTCACCTTAGACAATTACCTGAACGTTTGTAAGGGCTCTATCACCATTGTGAAAATGACATTTATAATCAGTTTTCTATACAATATTGTTGGTTTAAGTTACGCTGTCACAGGGCATATGCATCCGCTCTTCGCTGCAATCATCATGCCAATCAGTTCGATCACCGTGGTTACCTTTACTACACTTTCAACCTGGATTTTAGGTCGGAAGTATTTCAAAAAACAGGCTTAAAAGCCCTTATTTAGACTGATTTTAAATTAGCTGAAATCGTCTTTTCGTGATGAAAGTCATTATTTTTCACTAAATTTGAACCCCGAAAATAGGTTAATTTTGTTGTCCAATGGATATTCTATATTTAATGATCCTCTGCAGTGTTTCTTTGGCTGCGATTTTCTTGGTCGTATTTATAGTGTATGCCCGAAAAGGACAGTTTGAAGATGATGAATCTCCGGCTGTCAGAATCCTTTTTGATGATGAAAAAGTCAAAGAAAATGATGAATCTGGCAACAAAGATAAAGACGAGAAAGAAATAGGAGAAAATAATAAAAATTGAGAAAAATAGTGAATAGTTGATATGGAAACACAGAAGTTTAGTTATGACAATAGTATTGTCCGTGCGTTCCTTTATGCGACCTTAGTTTTCGGTCTTATAGGGTTTACGTTCGGGCTTACGGCGGCATTAATGCTTTTCTACCCTGAATTACCTGAATTCTTTTTCGGGACAGATGACACAACCATCAAAAGTTTGGCATCAGGAAATATTCAAGGTTTAATAAACACTCATGGTGCATTTGGTTTTGGTAGAATCAGAATGCTGCACACCAACACCGTAATCTTTGCATTCGTTTGTAACATTGTTTACACGGGTATTTATTACTCATTACAGAGATTATTAAAAACAAGAATGTACAGTGACACTTTGTCTTGGTTACATTTCTGGACTTGGCAGTTTATGATCGTTGCTACGTTCGTTACGTTCTTTATGGGGATCAATACCTCTAAGGAATATGCTGAACACGAGTGGCCGATCGACATATTGATCGCATTCTCATGGATCATTTTTGGTATCAATATGTTCCTGACTATTTCAAAGAGAAGAGTGAGACACCTTTATGTAGCAATTTGGTTCTACATCGGTACATGGATTGCAGTAGCAATGCTTCACATCTTCAACAACCTTGAAGTACCTTTATCTTTCACAGGCTGGAAATCTTATTCAGCATATGCAGGAGTAAAAGATGCTATTGTACAGTGGTGGTATGGACACAATGCGGTTGCATTCGTATTGACGACTCCGGTTCTAGGTTTAATGTATTACTTCCTTCCGAAGGCTGCAGACAGACCGGTATTCTCTTATAAACTGTCTATTATTCACTTCTGGTCATTAATTTTCGTATATATCTGGGCTGGTCCTCACCACCTTCAGTATACAGCTCTTCCAGCTTGGGCTCAGGCGGTAGGAACAGGTTTCTCTATCATGCTTATTGCACCATCTTGGGGAGGTATGTTAAATGGTCTTCTTACATTAAGAGGAGCTTGGGATAAAGTAAGAGAAAATCCTATCCTTAAGTTCTTCGTAGTAGCTGTTACCTGTTATGGTATGGCAACGTTTGAAGGACCGCTTTTGGCAACTAAAAACATCAACAAAATTGGTCACTTTACAGACTGGGTTATCGGTCACGTACACTTAGGAGCTCTTGGATGGAATGGTTTCATGGCATTCGGGGTTATCTATTATTTGGTACCAATTATGTGGAGAACAAAACTTTGGTCTGTAAAATTAGCTAACTGGCATTTCTGGTTAGGTACTTTAGGAATCATTTTCTATGCAGTTCCAATGTATATTTCAGGATTCACACAAGGATTAATGTGGAAGCAATTCAACCCGGACGGAACCTTATTATGGAAAAACTGGTTGGATACAGTAACGGCTATTATCCCTTACTTCAAAATGAGATTCGTAGGAGGTTTATTCTATATCTCAGGATCTATCCTAATGATCGTCAACGTAATTGCTACGGTAAGAAAAGGATCGTTCCAGAAAGAAGTTCCTGCTGAAGCTCCTGCACTAGCAAACATCAGTAAAAACAGAAAAGAAGGAGAAGGTACTCACCTTTGGCTGGAAAGAACTCCGGTATTATTAGGTATTTTATCTTTCATTACAATATCTATTGGTAGTTCAATTGAAATCATTCCTACACTATCTCTTAAGAAAAGTGTACCTACGATTTCAGCGGTAAAACCTTATTCACCACTTGAACTTGAAGGTAGAGATATCTATATCCGTGAAGGATGTAACGCTTGTCACTCTCAGATGATCAGACCGTTCAGAGATGAGATCACAAGATTCAACGGTAAAAACGGACAATACTCTAAAGCAGGAGAATTTGTATACGACAGACCATTCCTATGGGGTTCTAAGAGAACAGGACCGGATTTACATAGAGAAGGTGGTAAAAATCCAAGTTCTTGGCACTACAAACACATGTATAACCCAAGATCAACTTCTGCAGGTTCTATCATGCCTCGTTATCCTTGGTTAATTGCTACAGACTTAGACAGAACTAAGATGGTAGACAAAATGAAGCTGATGAAAAATGTATTCGATGTTCCTTATTCTAAGGCTGAAATCGATTCTGCAGACAAATGGGCAAACAACCAATCAGCAAAAATTGTAAAAGATATCTTCTCTGAAGCAAATGACCTTAAGCAGGCTTATGCTAAGAGACCTCAGGGAGAACTAGAGAAAAAAGAAATTGTAGCTCTTATTTCTTATCTTCAGAGACTAGGTACAGATATCAAAACTACTGAAATCAAAACAGCAAGTAATAACTAAAAAACATTAAAAGGTTCATATTATGATTCCTCAGAACTTTAAAGATATATTATCCAATACAGAAAACGCTGGTTTCTACCAGACGCTGGCTCTGATTTTCTTTATGCTGTTCTTCATAGCTTTAGTAATCTATGTTTTTAGCAGGCCTAAGAAATATTACAAAGAAGAAGAAGAAGCACCACTTGGGGATGATGAGGATGACGATTTTAATTTAAAAAATTAAACTATTTTTTATGAAACAAAGAACACCTGTTGTAGTAAACATCTTAATAATAATCGGGCTTTTAATAGTTTTTTATTATTTATTTGTACAGAGCTACGCGTTCCTAGCTTCGCCTTACTTCTGGGGAACTGTTGTGATCGCTGGTATCCTTGCCTATATCCATAGCGCCATTGGAGATCTGATTGAAAACAACAAATTCAAAAAATTATCTCCGGAGGAGAAAGCAGCTTATTTAGCTGAAAAGAAAGTTCCTTTCTTAAAAAGAATGTACCAAAGTGCTTTCAAAAAGCAAACGGCTTCTGAAGAAAAAGATATCCTTATCGACCACGGTTTCGACGGAATCATGGAGCTGGATAACCAATTACCAAAATGGTGGGTAGGTTTATTCTATTTTGGGACCGCTTTTTGTATTGTATATATTGCTGCATACTCTTTCACAGACTTCGCTCACCCGTTAAGCGAATATGAAAAAGAATATAAAGAGCAGTTAGCCAGTATTGAAGAATACCAAAAAACTCAACCTCCTGTAACAATAGAAACGGCTAAGTATTCAGCTGATAACATTGCAGAAGGTAAAGAATTATTCAAAACAAACTGTGCATCTTGTCACAAAGAAGACGGTAGTGGAGGTATCGGACCAAACCTTACTGATAACTACTGGATCAACCAGCCTGAGAAAACGTTATTCAAAAACGTATTCCATATGGACTGGAATGGTTCTCCTACTAACCCTGCGATGAGAGCATTCGGTAAAAACGGAGAAGTTTCAGGTGCAGAAATTGAAAAGATTGCAGCGTATGTATATCATATCAATCAAGAGCAACCACCAGTGACTCAGGCTCAAGGAGGAGCAGCTCCTCAAGGAACTGAAGCACATTGGGAAAAAGAATAATTTAAAAAATTAGAAACATATGAAAAAAACATAATTTGTTATTAGATTAAAATAGTAACGAATTATGTTTTTTCTTTTTTAAAACCTATTACATATGTCAGACATAGAAGAAATAGAAGTACGCGGCGGACAGGGACAGGTTCTGGACCCTGAAACTTACAGAGATTCTATAGGGACAATGGAGCAATCCGGAAAAAGAAGATGGGTATTCCCGAGAAAGCCTAAAGGGAAATATACCAACTATAGAAACATTGTAAGCTATTTATTATTAATTATTTATTTTACATTGCCGTTCATCAAAATCAACGGTAATCCATTATTATTGTTCAATGTCATAGACAGAGAATTTTTCATCTTTGGACAGCCTTTCTATCCACAAGACTTTTTTATCCTAACTTTAGGTGCTATTGCCTCTTTAATCTTTATTATTGTTTTTACGATTGCGTTCGGAAGAATTTTCTGCGGGTGGATTTGCCCTCAGACAATTTTTATGGAATCGATCTTCCGTAAAATAGAATATCTGATTGAAGGTGACAGAAACAAGCAAATGAAGCTGGACAGACAGGAGTGGAACAGCGAAAAGATCTGGAAAAGAAGTTTAAAATGGACTGTTTACATCATCATTTCATTAATAATCACCCACTTCATGTTCATGTATATCGTAGGATATGAAGAAGTATTCAAGATCATTGGTGAAGGGCCATTTGCACACCCTACCAATTTTATCGTAATGATTCTTCTTACTGCTGCATTTTACTTTGTATTTGCATGGTTCAGAGAGCAGGTTTGTACATTGGTATGCCCGTACGGAAGACTTCAGGGAGTATTAATTGATAAAGATACAATCAACGTTTTCTATGACTTCAAAAGAGGAGAAAACAGATCAAAATGGAGAAAAGGAGAAGACCGTAAGGCTGCAGGCAAAGGAGATTGTATCGACTGCCACCAGTGTGTAGTGGTATGTCCTACGGGGATTGACATCAGAGACGGACAACAATTGGAATGTATCAACTGTACAGCCTGTATTGATGCCTGTGATGAAGTAATGGAAAAAGTAGGACTTCCAAAAGGATTGATCCGATATGCTTCTGAAAACGAAATTGAAAAAGAAACTCAATTTAAGTTTACAGGAAGAATGAAAGGATTTACCGTATTCTTATTCCTTCTGGTAGGATTCTTAGGATACCTTCTTTACAGCCGTGGTGAAATGGAGGCTAAATTCATTAAACCGGCAGGAAGTACATTCTTTGTAAAAGAAGGTAAAATTACCAATACTTATAATTATACTTTCCTGAATAAGACAAACGAGAAAAAGATCGTTACCATCAAAGTAATTGATCCTGCACATGGTGAAATCACTTACAGTGCGTCCAGTAAGATTCAGGTAGACCGGGATAAAATTTCTAAAGGGACAATTAATATCAGCTTCCCGGAAGATGAAATGAAGCTTTCTAAACAGAATATTACCATTGGCGTTTACGATATGAAAGGTAAATTGATCGATTCATATCAGACTTATTTTGAAGGGCCATTCAAACTGCAATTTTAATTAGATAAAAATGAAGAACTTTAGTTGGGGACACGGTGTTGTAATTGCATTATTAGCATTTATAGTTTTTATATTATCCATGATGTTCCTTTTCCCGAACGGGCAGAAGAACTCTGAAATGGTAACGGATAATTATTATGAAGAGGAGTTGAAATATCAGGATGTCATTGATGCTAAGAAAAAGGCAGATGAATTACCGGAAAAACCTGTATACAGCCAGGATCCTAAAGGGATTAAAATTACTTTTCCAAAAGAATATAACAACTCAAATACTACGGTAAAATTTGTTTTAAACAGAACCGACGACCAGAATTTAGATATCAAAAAATCTGTGCAGCTTGATGCCAGCCAATCTTTCACAATTCCTTCACAGGTATTGAAAGTAGGAAACTACACCTTAAGATTAAGTTGGACAAAAGATAAAACAGACTACCGAATGGATTATGATGTGATATGGAAATAGGACTTATTGTATCGGCTATTGCTTTAGGCTTTGCTTCCGGATTTCACTGTATCGGAATGTGCGGACCTATTGCTTTATCGATGGGATTAACCAAAAAACAGGCTGCCAACTTCTATCTTCAGAATCTTACCTATCAATTCGGAAGAATATTCACCTATTCATTATTGGGTGCGCTTCTTGGAATTATCGGGCAGGGATTTGAAATGGCAGGTTTCCAGAAATATCTGACTATAACAGCAGGAGTTCTTCTGATCATTATGGCTGTATTTTCGTTTGGCGGAAAAGATTTTGCATCAAAAATTCCTTTCCTTTCCAAATTTTTATACTCTGTCAAATTAAACTTAGGAAAACTTCTTCAAAAGGCAGATTACCGTTCAAGATTCTCTACTGGCGTTCTTAATGGCTTTTTACCTTGTGGAATGGTTTACATGGCACTTACAGCAAGCCTCGCAGGCGGAGGAATATGGCAGGGAGCTTTATATATGGCTTTATTTGGTATGGGAACCCTTCCGTTCATGTTTGCCATTGTTCTGGCTGGAAATCTCATGAATCAGGCTTTCAGAGTGAAAGTTTTGAAGGCGGTTCCTGTAATCATGATTATTTTAGGAGGATTATTTATTCTAAGAGGTCTTGAACTGGGAATTCCTTATGTTTCTCCAAAAGCAGAAGCCATGACAATCTCTAAAGATCCAAACGGAGCTGTTAACTGCCATTAATTCGTATTTAAATACACCATGAAGAAAACCATTGTCTTATTTCTGATAAGCCTTTTTATGCTGCAATCCTGCAACATTAATACTGAAGTAATCTACCATAAAGATGCAGCTTCATCTATGATTACTGATATTGATACCAGGGAATTTATGGCTGAGATGCAGGCCATGACACCAGATTCATTACAAGAGGAGAAGTTCAAGGATATGGATAGATTTCCAACCATCTGGACAAGTATGTATGATATGTTAAAGAAAGAAGGAAAACTGAAAACTGAAAATCAGGATACTATTAAAATCCTGAAAAAGTTTTTTTTGAAATCTGTAAAAGAAGACAACAAACCTGTTCCTGTTGGCTATTCCTTTAAAATGGATCATATCACGCCTAATGATTATGAATTAATTAAAAATTTTAATAAAGACGAAAAGTTACCCTTTGATCAAAATTTACTCAATATCTGGGATGGAAAAACGCTAACCATTAATACAGATTTTTTCAACGTTAAAAACATTGAAGAAGTTCTTCAATCTAAAGGTTCAAAAGAGGAAACTCAACAAATGGAAGGAATGATGATGATGTTTTTCAAAAATATAGGAACAACATTAAAATTTGAAAATAAAATAAAGTCAATCACAGGTAAACATGACTGGTTAAAACAGGTTGACGACTATTCTGTACGAATAGAATATGACCTGAAAGCCCTATATGACAAAGATTCAAAATTCAAAAACGCTGATAAAAAAATAATTATCGTTACAGAATAAAGCAAAACCCACCGATATCCGGTGGGTTTTTATTGTATACTAAATTAACTGATTAATTTAGTTGATTACCTCAAATCTTGCATATTCTGCAATCTTCTTAGGAAGCTTGATTCCTTCCGCTGTTTGATTGTTTTCAAGCAATGCCGCCATAATTCTTGGCAGTGCCATTGCAGATCCGTTCAGAGTGTGAACCAATTGAGATTTACCATCACCTTTGTAACGGCATTTCAATCTGTTCGCTTGGAAAGTTTCAAAGTTAGAAACAGAGCTTACTTCCAACCACATTTCCTGCGCGGCACTCCATACTTCAAAATCATAAGTCATTGCAGATGCAAAACCAGTATCACCACCACAAAGTCTTAATACTCTGAATGGAAGCTCAAGATCTGTAAGGATTTCCTTAATGTGCTCTACCATTTCTTCCAAAACAGCGTAAGAGTTCTCAGGTTTTTCAATTCTTACAATCTCTACTTTTTCAAACTGGTGAAGACGGTTTAATCCTCTTACATGAGCTCCGTAGCTTCCCGCTTCTCTTCTATAACACTGAGAAAATGCAGTATTTTTAATTGGAAGATCTTTCTCCTCAAGCAATACATCACGGTAAAGGTTTGTTACAGGAACTTCTGCTGTAGGAATAAGGTATAGTTTATCTTCGTTGATATAATACATCTGTCCTTCTTTATCCGGCAGCTGCCCGGTTCCAAATCCAGATGCTTCATTCACGACGTGAGGAGGATTTACTTCTGTATATCCTTTTTCTACGTTTTTATCTAAGAAATACTGAACCAAAGCTCTCTGCAATCTTGCCCCTTTTCCTAAATAAACCGGGAAACCTGCTCCTGCAATTTTAACCCCTAATTCAAAATCAATAAGATTGTATTTTTTGGCCAGTTCCCAGTGAGGAATAGCTCCTTCACCAAGACCTTCTACCGGATGAGACTGGAAAATCATTTCGTTGTCATCAGCAGAAGCTCCGCTTTTTACCAATTCATTTGGAATGTTCGGAAGCTGGTACAGAATATTCAGTAAGTCATTTTCTTTAACTTCTAACTGGGATTTCAATTCTGAGCTCGACTCTTTGTATTGTGCTGTTTTAGATTTTGCAGATTCCGCTTCTTCTTTTTTCCCTTCTTTCATCAAAAGCCCGATTTCTTTCGAAATTTTGTTGATTTCGGATAGCTGGGAATCTAGTTCAAACTGGATTCTTTTTCTTTCGTCGTCGGCAGCGATAGCCTCGTCTACCAACTCAAGATTTTTGAATTGTCTTTTCTTAAGACCTTCTAAAACGCGTTCTTTATTGTCGCGCAAAAAATTGACTTGTAACATTTTATTTAGATGTTAAATATTAGATGTTTAGCTTATAATAAGCTAACAATTGTACAAATTTAAAAATTATTTTGTGATAGTGACAGTATTTATCGAAGTGGGAGCATTTTCATCCTTAGAAAATACCGGAACTTTGTTATATAAAACTTTTGAAACCTGGAATACCGTTGGTGTATTACGATACTGAACTTCCAAAGTATCAATCACATTATCACTTGCATTAGTACTTTTTGTATACGTAATCTGCATTCTGGAGTAGTAAGAATTTCCTGTCCCCGGATTATCAGGACTTATAGAATCCAGCCTTCTTCTTTTGGCTCCTGCCAGATACTCCATATAGAATAAGGAATCCGTTGTCATTCTTAAAGAAACACTTACCGGAGCAATATCTTTGGTTCCAAACATATCATTTACCGAGAATCCAGTATAAGATCCGGTTTTTTTACTGTTCAGAAGATCCTGTCCAGTGCTGTTTTTCACATAGATATTAAGTAACTGATCTATTCTCTGCAAAGAATCATCATCACTTTTACAACTTACAAGTGCAAAAACTGCAACAAGTATGCTCCAAAAATATTTCATCATAAATACAAAGGTAAAATATTAATCTTTAGGCTGCTTCTTTATTTTTCAAAATATTTCTGATACCACAGTTCAAAAGTTACCAGCTGCCAGATTTTCACCCAGTCATACTCATGTTCCTGATAATTCCACCACTCATCAATTACTGCACTATTGAAGAAGTTTCTCTTTTTTAAACTTTCAAGATTTTCAACAATAAAATCTCTTACTCTTTTTTCATGCTTAATGAAATAATGAACCGGAAAAGAAAATCCTTTCTTAGGCATATTCAAAACGGATTCAGGAAGATATTTTTCAGCTGTTTTACGCAGCAGTGGTTTGTTCTTACTTCCATTAAATCTGATATTCTCAGGTAATGACGCTACATAATTGATCAGATTATTACTCAGATAAGGGTAACGAAATTCCACGCTATATTTCATAGCACTCAGGTCATCCCTGAATACATGATGGGAAGACAGGGAATATTTCATATCGTATTCAAAATATCCGGAATAGCTTTTTGATTCAGAAGCATGGTAACCGGATAAATCAGTGTTAATGTTTTTAAAAATAGATTTCTGTAAAAGACTTTTTACTTCCGAAGGCATCATACTGATCTGGCTCTGTCTGAAAAAATCAAACATATCATCCTGAGAAAAGTAGTTTTTTATCCGTTGCGAAAATTTATCTTTGGTAAAAATAAAAGGCTTTACAAAGTTAAAATTCCTCATCAACAGCCATCTATTCAGCTTTAAGGTATGGGAATAACCGGCAAAAAGTTCATCGGCACCATTTCCGCTTAATACCACTTTAAAATCTTTGTCATGTGCATATTTTGCGGCATTGATCAAAACTTCAAAACTGCTGTAAGGTTCTTCAAAGTGCTGAATATTTTCCTTAAGCTGTTCCAGCGCTTCATCATCGCTCACTTCTTTTATATCATGTGAAACACCAAAATGGCTGGCAGCCAGAGATGCATTTTTCACTTCTTCTTCAGAAAACTGGTAAGAGATGGTGTATGTGTTAATATTGGGGTTGAAAGGTTTTGATTTTGAAGCAATTAAAGTAGAATCTATCCCACCGCTCATCATCACTGCTACAGGAACATCTGCATATAACTGTTCTGATATACTTTCAGAAAGCAGTTCATCTATTTTTCTTACAGCTGCTTCTTCCGAAACTTTTTTTACAGACGGCGGGGGCAGTGTCCAGAATTTTTCTTTGGTAATTTTATGACCTGTTAAATCAATAGTTATAATAGAAGCAGGTTCCAGGGATAAAATATCCTGAAAGCATGTTTGCGGAGCTAATGTCGTTTGAAAAAGGAAATTGGTGTAAACGCCATTCCAGTTGATTTCAGGCTTTACAAATTCATTTTTCAGCAGCGCTTTTATCTCCGAAGCCCAAACCACTCCCTTTTCACTTTGATGGTAAAAAAGTGGTTTCATTCCTACTCTATCTCTTGCCAGTATAAGTTTTTTATTGGTAAGGTCAACAATACAGATTGCAAACATCCCATCCAGCTTTGCAAAGGTTGAGTTCCCCCACTCCTGGTAGCTCTTTAGGATAACTTCAGTATCAGAATTGCTTCGGAATGAATGGCCTAAGGACTCAAGTTCTTTTCTTAATTTTTTAAAATTATAAATCTCTCCATTAAAAGTGATAATGATCTGTTCATTCTCAGAAAGCATCGGCTGATGGCCTTTTTCAGAAAGATCAATAATAGATAATCTGCGGAAGCCCAAGGCAATATCAGAACTTCTTTCCTGTAAAACCGGAAACTGTTCTTTAATTTTCGGAGTAGAATCATTTCCTGAGAAAGAAATTCCCTGCTCATGGTCATATAGCCAGAATCCTTCATCATCCGGCCCGCGATGTTGGATCGCCTGATTCATTTCCAGAATATTTGTAGAGGAAATACTTTTATGAAATGAATAATAACCGCTGATTCCGCACATACAATGAATTAATAGATTTGTAAAAATAGGAAAATGACTTTGTTTTCCGCCCCTGAACTGAGTAAATTATTTCTTCAAAAATTTTTCTTTTAAAAGCTGAATCTCTTCTTTTGATACCATGTAATCTTTCAAACTGAAGGTGGTAGAACTATAAAATTTTCTGAACAGCAGAAAGGCAGAAACCAAATATGATGATGTGGTGGCAAGACAAGCCCCCCAAATTCCCCATCTTGGTATTGCAATGAAAGAAAACACTACAGTAACAACCAGTCCTACAATTGATTTTATATTGAGAATTTTTAACTCCCTCATTCCTGAAAAGTAATGTCCTACCATATCACTCACAGCGATGGCAAAAATTCCCGGAGATAAGAGAAGCATAATTTCTTTGGTATTTCTGAATTCTTTTCCGAAAATCATTTCATAGACCTGCGCCGGAATAATAATGATTCCCAGTACAAAACCTATCATCAGAATAAAGGTCAGTTTTAAAGAATCCTTGGTTTTATCTACAGATTCTTCCCTGCTTTTACTATTCACTACATCTGAATATAAAACCACGGCAATACTGCGGGTAATCGTCCAGATCGCTTCAGAAAAAGTCACTCCGATAGAAAATATCCCTACGCTGGCAATGCCTTCAAAATATTCAAGAAAATAAAATGAAAGTCTATAGTTCAGAAACTGGACAAATGCACTCAGTTGGGTTTTCCAGCCGTATTCAAACATATTTCTGGCAACATCTTTACAGAATGATATTTCGGAAATATCACATTTCTTAATGATCTGAAAAAAACTGGTCAGAAAAAGAAGCGCCAGACATCCTATCTGTGCAAGAAAGTATACTGAAACATCTTTCTTTCTGAAGAGATATACCAATATCCCGATAAATATGATGTGTATAAGCTGTTGTAAAACAGTATAAATATTAAACTTCCTAATATCCTGTGTTCCAATAAATAAACTAATATTTGTGGATAACAGTGAAGAAAAAACAGAAATTCCGATAAGATACAAAAGATATTCACTCTGAATAGAAGCCAGGCTGAATAGAAAAGGAATCAAAAGCCCCGTCAGAAGAGACCACAAGTAGGCAAATAATAAAACTTTTTCTATTTTAAACCTTGAGGCAAAATAGGAAGCACTGCTTCCCGAAAAGATACTGCTGAAAAAACTCACTGCTGCAGCATTGGCAACCACAATAGAAATGGTTCCCTTTCCTTCGCTTCCCCACATATTCGTAGAATAGATCACCAGCCCGAAACTCAGGATCAGAATAAGAAAACGTGAGACAAAGGTTTTAATAATAGTAAGCTGCATAGCAATTATTTATCAATAGATTTTTTCACAAAATCAACAAACGAATCTTTTATCGTTCCCCAATTATATTTTCTTTCAAATTCATTCCGTGCATTGAGAGCATGCAAATGATACAATTCCGGGTTTCTTACATATTTGAGGATAACTTCTGAAATGGCTTCAGCATTCTGCGGATCTACCAAACTGCCAAATGAAAGCGTGCCCATATGTTTTCGGATTCCCTTCAAGTTTGAATAGATCACTGGTTTTCCCGCTCCCATAAAGTAAAACAATTTTATTGGCAGTGAGTGATTATTTTCAAAATTGATTTCCCGAAGGTCAAAACATAGGTCTGCATCTGCAAACGCTTCTGTAAACCGCTCAAAAGCAGCAGGTTTTCTGATCTCGATATTATTAAAAGAATATTTCTTCAGTAATGCTGAAAAATAGAGTTCATCACTTTCCTGTACTGTTGATCCGATAATCAGAATCTTAATATGAAGGGCTGGAACTTTTTGACGGAGAAGATCTACAGCTTTAAAGAAATTTTCAATCCCTTTATCTTTAGAAATCTGACCTGTATAGCATAAAGTAAGGGCATTAGGCTCAGGATTCTTGATATTTTCACTGATATAAACAAGATCCGGATAATAAGGAAGAATCATTTGTTTTTTAAAGCAAAAAAAATACGCCAAAGGAAACTTTTTTGTACTTTCTCCAAAAATGAGATGAGTGCTTAAAAAACCTGCATACCACTGAATAAGAGAAAACTTAACGGCCTGAAAGATTTTAGCCGGAAACCGATACTTGTCCAGCATCGACATAGAAGGATACCATTCTGTAACATCAAAGATACAGCTTGCATGATGCTCTTTTACAAATTTCTTTGAAGCCACCACAGCAAGAGGTTCGGAACAAATAATCGCCTGAGGTTGAAAATTGTCACAAACCTTACGGAATGTTTCCATTTTCTTTTCTATACTTTCTTCCAGAATGGCGTAGGATTCTATTTCAATTCCATCAATAACTCCATTGTACGCTGCATATAAACTGCATATTTTTACTTCATACCCATTATCTCTAAGAGCCTTTGCCTGATGATAAAAAATACGGTCATCATTATAGCTGTGGGATGTCGTTAAAAAAAGTACTTTAGGCATTAGTCTTACTCGAATCTATGCAAAGATACATTAAAACAAAAAAGTGAGAAACACGTTCTCACTTTATGATTATTCAGCTGTATAAGCTTAATAGTGTTTATTTTATAGAAGCCGCCCAGCTTTTCTCTAAAGGAAGAAGGAAGTGGCTCAAAAAGTCAAGGTAAGTGTTTTTTGAGAAGTCAAAAACCTGGATATCGTCTGAAAGTTCTCCATTTCTCAATTTTGATTTAAAATCAATCAGCTTTAAAGTTTTCACTTCACCATTTTCTACAAAACTAGCTTTCATTCTGTCGAAAAGCCCCAATTGATATTCTTCATCAATTTCTCTCATTACCTTCCCTAAAGCATCAATGCTGCATCCTGAAGCCATTTCTTTTTCTTCATCTACACACACCACAATAAACTGATTCTTTTCAATTTTAAATGAAGAAGAAAGCGGTTTTCCATGAGCGGCCCATGTAGCAAGGAAATCAAATAGTTTTTCGGTAATTGTCTTTGCTTCTTTAGTTTCAAAAGGTCTTGAAGCCGGATATATAATGACTCTGTAGTCGTTGGTTTCTACAATATTAGATTCTTCGATTTTCATAATGTAAGTATTTATTTTTCAAGGATCTGCGTAATTACTTTCAGTTCTGATTCTTGAACAGATATTTCTGAAATGATGATATCAAACCCTTATTATCTTAAAGGCAAAATTACGCAATTTTCTCGAGTTTGAGATCATTGTATTTTTTACTCAGCACATAGAGCATCATAATAAAAAGCGGAAAAATAAACGGAAAGAAGAACCTCAATGCTGCCGACTGTGGAAAGAAAAAGAATTTGATGTACACGTTTACAAGGAAAAGTACTGAAATCATCCTTACCCATGCATCTTTGGAACGCCAAAATACTATTGCGATCATGATGCTTACAGATAAAGTTACCTTTTTAAAGTAGATAATCTTGATATAAATAATACTCAGATAGTCTTTTAAACTTACATCGATGGGATGTGTCGAAATAATAGGTCTTCTGTCGATAAAAGTGTCGTAAAAAACGTCTTTCCAGCCTGGATAATGGTAAAATTTAATGATCGTCAGATACATCGCTAAAAGTACTGCGCCTTGTGCAATAAGGGAAATATCAATCTTCTTTTCTCTGAAATAGTAAAAGAAGAAAACTGCCATAATATAAGTAAGGGTAAATGTAATATAATCCGGTCGTATAAAAGTAATAGAGAACAGAAGCACAAACATCGCCCATTTATCCCAATTTTTTATTAAACCGATGATAAAGATCAGGATAAACTGAAAAATGAACATATCCGGTGTGGAAACCCTGGACATATATGTCATTGGCGGCAAAAGCATACAGGCAACCGTTAATCCTGCTGCCAACCAGTATTTCTTCGGAAACAGAAGTTTTAGAATATAAAACAATAATAATCCGGAAAAAAAGTAAGAAATAAGACTGGTAAACAGGACGGCCATTGGAGAGCTAAGTCCCAGCTTATAAAAAAGGGTTATTACAAGAATATACCCTACTTTGATTTGAAAATAGGGTAATTGTTCTGTAAAAGATTGTGTATTTTTTACGAAATACTGCCTTGGAATATCCCACTGCTTTATTCCGATGATGTCTGTATAATGGTCCGCAGGAGCTTCTTTTTTTATTTCATCATAAGTGATGATCCGAACTTTATCCGGTGAATTCGGGAACTCAGAAGTGTACATACTTCCTAAATACCCCGGCATATCCCAGTCATATACTCTGTTTTGGTAATTCCAGAATGTAAGAGCAGCAAGTATCGAAATTATAAACAAAAAGGAGAGTCTCCATTCTACCTTCATAAACCTGTATAAGATTACAATTATAAATCTTCTGCTTCAGCAAGAAGTTCAACGATATCTTTTACGGCTACTTCTGTATTTTTGTTAAAGTGTTTCACACCATCCGTCATCATGGTATTACAGAATGGGCATCCTGTAGCAATTACCTTTGGCTCAAAAGATAAAGCTTCTTCTGTTCTTTCGATGTTGATGTCTTTTTTTCCTTTTTCAGGTTCTTTAAACATCTGTGCTCCTCCTGCTCCACAGCAAAGCCCATTGGTCTTGCAACGCTTCATTTCTACAAGCTCTGCATCCAGTTTCTCAAGCAGCATTCTTGGAGCTTCATATTCATCATTGGCACGTCCCAGGTAACAAGGATCATGGAAAGTAATTTTTTTCCCTTTGAATGCGCCTCCTTCTATTTTCAGTCTTCCTTCTTCCATTAAGGTTTTAAGGAACTGAGTATGGTGCACTACGTCAAAATGGCCGCCTAAGCTTGGATATTCATTTTTCAGGGTATTGAAACAGTGTGGACAAGCCGTAACAATTTTTTTTACTTCGTAAGCGTTCAGCACTTCAATATTCGTAAGGGCCATCATCTGGAAAACGAATTCGTTTCCTGCTCTTTTTGCAGGATCTCCGGTACAGCTCTCTTCCTGTCCTAAAACTGCAAATTCTACCCCTATCTTATTTAATATCTTGCAAAATGCTTTTGTAATTTTTTTAGCACGGTCATCAAAGCTTCCCGCACATCCAACCCAAAATAAAACTTCCGGGGCTTTTCCTTCGGCAGCATATTCTGCCATTGTTTTTATATTGAAATCCATTTCTTTTTCAATTTGAAAATGTGAGAATCTGGAAATTTGAAATGATTAGAATTGTATCAATTTCAAATTTTCAAATCGATTAATTATCTAGTTTTCCGATGCCCAATTAAGACGGTCAGCCTGATTGTACTGCCAAGGAGCTGCATTATTTTCCACATTGGTCATCATCAGATTCAGTTCCTGTGGAGCAGCAGACTGTTCCATCACCAGGAATCTTCTCATTTCAAAAATTATGGAAAGCGGATCAAGCAATACCGGACAGGCTTCTGTACATGCATTACATGTTGTACAAGCCCAAAGTTCTTCTTTTGTGATATAATCGTTCAACAGTTTTTTACCGTCATCAACGAATTTTCCGTTTGCATCAATATTTCGTCCTACTTCTTCCAATCTGTCTCTGGTTTTCATCAGGATAAGTCTCGGAGAAAGTTTTTTACCGGTAATATTAGCCGGACAAACGGAAGTACAGCGTCCGCATTCTGTACATGAATACGCATTAAGCAGCTGTACCTGGTTAAGGTCAAAGATATCTTCAGCACCGAATTTAGACGGTACATCAGCTTCAGCTCCTTCAGCTGGTGCAGCATAAGGATCTGCATTAGGATCCATCATTAATTTGATCTCTTTTGTTACAGAGTCAAGATTATTGAATTTTCCTTTTTTATCAAGATTTGCATACCACGTACTTGGAAATGCAAGAATAATATGTAAGTGTTTTGAGTAATAAAGATAGTTCATGAAGAAAAGAATCCCCACAAAATGGAACCACCAGGCTCCTTTTTCTGTGAACATCAAAAATCCGCTGTCAAAATTGAAAATTTCCAAAAACGGAACGAATGTCATTTCACTAATCGGGAAGCTTCCATGTTCAGGAAAAACACCTCTCGCCTGTAAAATAAAATCTGAAGCATTCATCATAAAGAAAGCCATCATCAGAGCAAATTCAATGATCAAAATCCAGTTTGCATCATTTTTAGGCCATCCGAAAAGTTCTTTCATTGTCAATCTTTTCACTCCGTAAAAATTTCTACGAATAAAGAAAATAACAACACCAATCACCACCAAAAGTGCTAAAACTTCTAGTGTTGCAGTGAAGAAGTTATAAAATGTATGTCCTAAAATGCTTGATAAGAAACGATGTGTCCCAAATATTCCATCAACAACGATTTCTATTAATTCGATATTAATAATCACAAAACCGACATATACAAAAAGGTGCAAAACTCCCGCAACAGGACGTGCCGTCATTTTACTCTGACCCATTGCTACACGAGCCATCGTTCCCCAACGTTCTCCTTTTCTGTCGTTTCTGTTGATTTCGTGACCTAACCTGATATTTCTATAGATCTTTAAAAGGCTTTTGGCAAACAAACCAAATCCGGCCACTAATAAAATCAGGAAAATAATGTTATCGATGTACTGCATACGGTGTATTAGTCTTTATTATTTTTACCGAAAACCGAGAAGTTGATATATCTTTTCGGGTTCGCTTTCATATCTTCAATTAATGTATTCAGGTTGGAAGAAGCTGAATTCAGATTATTGTAAAGCTGATCATCTTTCATCAGTTTACCTAAACTTCCTTCTCCTTTGTCTATTCCACCAATCACCTGATTCAGTTTTCCTACAGTAGCATCCAAGTTGGCGATAGTTGCATTCAATTGTTTAGTATCAATGCTCTGTGCCAGATTTCCGTATTTATCCAGCGTCACTTTTCCACTCTGCATCGTAAGGCTTGCATCATCCAGTACTTTCTGAAGTTTAGGATCATTGTGTCCTACCAGGCTGTTTACACTTCCTGCTGTAGTCTGTAATGCACCTACGGTTTTATTAAGATTGGATAATAAAGCTTTTATTTCAGCTCTGTTTTGAGCATCAACAAGCAGATTGGCATTAGCCATCAAAGAGTCTACTCTGTGTAGAACTACCTGCAGCTGATCTTTTACCGGACCTACCTGAGAAGAAAGACTTCCCAACGTTCCCAGTTTGAAAGCACCCTGCAGGGTATCACCGTCTTTAGCGGTCTGACCTCCGTATGCAAGGTTTACTCTCATTTCTTTGCCGGACATTAATCCTGGTTCAAAGATTTCTAATGATGAATTTTTTGAAAATTCAAATTTGTTATCTACTGTAATTTTTACAACAAAATTAATTTTACCGTCTTTTGAGGTTAGAGGAATAATTTTATCCACCTGCCCTACTTTCAATCCGTTGATAGAAACTGCCGAAGACTGCGCCAGACCTTCTACATTATCATATTTTGCGTAAAATATATTGTCGGTAGTAAAAAGGCTTTTCCCTTTCATAAACTGAAACAATACCACAAAGCCTACAATAGCCAGAAGTGTGATCACACCAGCTTTTAATTCTTTACTGAACTTCACTTGCTAATTTTTTTCTAATAAGCAAATATAACACATTTTAAATAAATCTTTTCCAATATTGTTCTGCGTTAAATACAAAAAAAAGCGACAAAAAAAATTGTCGCTTTTTATATCATTGAAATGATTTTTTTATTGTTGTTGATTTCCAAGTTTACCCCAGATCTCAATTCTAAAATCTTCAATATCTGCATTGTCCTGAAGACTCTTCATCCAAGCCTGTCCGAACATTCCAGAACTTCTCTGAGTAAGAGACTCTGTAAACTGCTTAAGATCTCCAGGTTGTTTGTTGATTGTTTCTGATTTTTTAATCAAAACATAAACTCCTGTTCCACCTTCAACCGGGTTAGAAAGCTTACCTTTTGCAACACCGAATGCTGCACCGGCAACTTTAGGTTCCATAGCACCAGCTACTGAAGGGTTCAATAGATTTACCTGAGCAGATTGTTTTGGAGCTGCAAATAATTTAGCTACCTGATCTAAGCTTGAAGCTTTTGCTGCTGTAATTTTATCAGAAATTTGTTTTGCAGCCAGTTTATTTTTAACGATAGTCTCAATCTGATCTCTTACAGATTCCGGATCAGCAAGACCTGCATCCTGTTTTCCATTCAGATAAACTACAATTTTATCACCTGTTCCATCTACAGTAAATAGTTCAGTATCTCCTTTAGTTCTTTTCTTATCGAAAGCCCAGGTAAGAATCTCTGCATCTTTTTCAGTACCTAAGCCCTGAATCTGACCTTCAAATCTTTTTGCTGCTTTTGGATTAGAGAACTGGTAATTTCCTTTTTTAGCAATATTCACGAAATCGTTGAAAGATTTTCCTTGAACCTGCTGAATGAATTTTCTTGATTTTTTGTCTGATTCAGCCTCAGTAGCATCTGAAGGTTTAATTGCTTTCACAAGGTTGGCAACTTTATACCCCATTGATCCTGATTTTTTATCTTCAATATTGATGATATGGTAACCGAACTGTGTTTCTACTACTCCTGTAGCTCCTTTAGGATTGCTTGCAAGGTAAGCAAGGAATTCTGGAACGAAAGGCGTTTCCGGAGTTGTCCATCCTAAGCTACCTCCTTGAGCTGCAGAATTCGGATCGCTGGAAAGCTTAAGGAATTCTGTAAATTTAGCTGGAGTTGCTTTTACAATAGCACCAATAGAGTCTGCTAATTTCTTAGCCTGTTCTTTCGATCTTGTTACTCCTTCACCTGCAGGACTTCCTTTGAATGCGATAAGGATATGTCTTGATAAAGTAGAATCTGAAGCTCTTTTACCAACAAGTTTAGAAACTACATAAACGTCTTGCTCTTTATAAGGTCCAAAAGTCTGTCCTACTGCTGCTGCTGTAATCTGATCTTTGATCGTTGGAGGCAATTGAGCAGGATTCATATACTGAGGATTGAATGGCGCATCAGAATTTGCCATTACAAACATAGAATCGTTTTTCGTATTCTGGAAATTTTCAGTACCTCCGCTTGCATCTGTACCTCCTGAATATAATTTTGTAATTTCTTTCAGGGTTGCTGCATCATCTGCTGCACTAGGTTTGGATGGAAAATATACGACACCGATATTTCTGCTTGGTTCAGCTTTGAACATTACAGGGTGCTTCTGGATGTAGTCTGCTAGATCCTGTGTTGTAACATTGATCTTGGTTTTCTGAAGATATGCCGCATAATCCACTTTCACAAAGTCGATATCTGCAAGCTGATCTCTCTGCTTCATCAATTCTTCTGCTTCTTTCTTACCGGTAGTGATACCTGCTGAAATATTGGTAAACACTTGTCTTGCCATTAGTCTGTACTCAATCGTCTTTCTAGTTTTCAACCATTGATTATATCCTTCAGGATTGGTGTTTTTTAATGTTTCAATTTCTTTTTTAAGATCTTGAGTTTTAAAGTTACCTTTCTCATCAAAGAACTGCTGATTCTGAGCAAACATCTGATCGTACTGGATTTGGTTCCAGAAATAATCATCAGTCATTTCAAAGCCTAGTTTCTCAAACTGTTGTTTGATAAGTTTAGATTGTACAAGTAACTGCCACGCCTGCTCTTCAAGACCGGCTTTCGGACGACCTTGTTGTTCAGCCTGCTGCTGCAACACGAAAAGCTGATCATTGAACTCTTCGCGGGTGATTTTCTCACCATTTACTTTTCCTAAAACGTCAGGATTTTTACCAAAAACCTTGTCGATACTATCCGGGTTCACCAAGAACGCCAAAAGCGCTAAGGCTATTACTCCCATTAAAAGCCAAGGCTTACTCCTAATCTGTCCTAAAATTGCCATTTTATAAATTATAGTTTTTTATCAGTTTGCGAAAATACACATTTTTAAGAAATTACAGAAACAGAACTGCTTTATTTTGATTTTTAATGCAAAGATTATCTAAAAAAGGAAATTTTGACCGTATTTTTAAGTAAAAAACAAATGGCATAAGTATTGTGCATTTTTAGAATATTATAATATGCCACACGTTTTCAGAGCATATTATAAAAAATCCCTTTAACGATAAAAAACGAAAATGACAATTTGTCATTCGATTGACTATGATAGAATTTGAAGATATTAGTTTAGAAGAAATGATCAGTGACGGATTTGATATCGTAACTGAAGAAATCAATCTTTCCGACTTCGCTGAGACTGATAAAAATTCCGAACAGAAAATATTCCCTATACTTCCCGTAAGAAATATGGTAATGTTCCCCAATGTGGTAATTCCTATTACTGCCGGGAGAAAAACCTCTATACAGCTTCTTGAGGAAGCCCAGAAGAACGGAGATTTCATTGGAATTGTAAGCCAGAAAAATTCGGATATGGAACAGCCTGCCGAAAAAGATATTTATACTACCGGTACCTTAGCAAAGATCATTAAGATCATTAAGCTTCCGGAAGGAAATATTACGGCGATCACGAAAGGTTTCCATAGATTCAAGATTAAAAAGATTGTTGAAAATCAACCTTATTTCAGGGCAGAAATATCAAAATTAAAAGATACACGTCCTAAAAATCAGGAGGAATATGAAGCATTGCTTGAGAATATCAAGGATCTTGCTTTAAAGATCATTGAACTGGATCCGAATATTCCTAATGCAGCCAATTTTGCGATCAAAAACATCAATAATAATGATGATCTTCTTAATTTCATCTGCACCAATGCCAATTTTTCTTCAATAGCAAAACAAAAGCTTCTTGAAGAGAAAAACCTGATGATAAGAGCTAATCAATGCTACGAAATGATGCATGAAGATTTCAGAAAACTGGAACTGAGAAGCCAGATCCATCAGAAAACTTCAAAGGATCTTGACAAGCAGCAGAGAGAATATTTCCTGAATCAACAGATCAGAACCATTCAGGAAGAATTGGGCGGAGGACCTGAAAGCGATGTGGAAGATCTGATTGCCAAGGCTAAAACAAAAAAATGGAATAAGGAAGTAGAGGAACATTTCCAGAAGGAAATCGGAAGACTACAACGCCAGAATCCTAATTCTCCCGACTATAATGTACAGAGAAACTATCTGGATTTCTTTACAGATCTTCCCTGGGAAACGTATACAAAAGATATTTTTGATATTGCAAAAGCAGAAAAAGTGCTTGACAAAGCTCACTTTGGGCTGGAAGATATCAAGAAAAGAATTTTGGAACACATGGCTGTTTTAAAATTAAAAAATAACATGAAGTCTCCTATTTTATTGCTGGTAGGGCCTCCGGGAGTTGGTAAAACCTCTTTAGGAAAATCTATTGCAGATGCTTTAGGAAGAAAATATGTGAGATTATCTTTAGGTGGTCTTCATGACGAAAGTGAAATCCGCGGACATAGAAAAACCTATATCGGTGCTATGGCAGGAAGAATTTTACAGTCGATCAAGAAATCCGGTACGTCAAACCCGGTAATCGTACTTGATGAGATTGATAAAATCGGGCAGGGTCTTCATGGTGATCCAAGTTCAGCACTATTAGAAGTTCTTGATCCTGAACAAAATAAGTCTTTCTATGACAATTTCCTTGAGATGGGTTATGACCTGTCAAAAGTAATGTTTATTGCTACAGCCAATTCTCTTTCAACGATACAGACTCCTCTTTTGGACAGAACGGAAATTATTCAGATTGCCGGGTATACTTTAGAGGAAAAGATTGAGATTGCGAAAAGACATTTAATCAAGAAACAACAGGAGGAAAATGGCCTGGATGCAAAGTCATTCAAACTTGGAAATGCAGAGCTTAAGCATATTATAGAAGCACACACTTCGGAAAGCGGTGTAAGAACTCTGGAGAAAAGAATTGCTGCCGTTGGAAGATGGGTAGCCCTTCAGACTGCTTTGGTAAAAGAATATGATCCAAAAATTTCAGTAGAAAAAGTAGATGAAATCCTTGGAGTTCCAAGACCAAAAAGTTTGTCAGAAATTACCGGAGTACCCGGCGTTGTAACAGGTCTTGCCTGGACAAGCGTAGGCGGAGATATTCTTTATATTGAAAGTATTTTAAGCAATGGTAAAGGAGCATTAACGATGACCGGAAACCTTGGTACGGTAATGAAAGAATCTGCAACTATTGCCTTGGAATATATTAAAGCCAAGCATGACGAACTGGGAATTCCACAGGAGGAACTGGACAAAAAAAACATCCACGTACACGTTCCTGAAGGGGCAACTCCTAAAGATGGACCGTCTGCAGGTATTGCAATGCTTACATCAATGGTTTCTTCTTTTAAAAACAAAAAGATAAAACCTCACCTTGCGATGACGGGAGAAATTACTTTAAGAGGAAAAGTGCTTCCTGTAGGAGGAATCAAAGAAAAACTTCTTGCTGCTACAAGAGCCGGAATTAAAGATGTTATCCTTTGTGAAGCTAACAGAAAAGATGTTGAAGAGATCAAAAAAGATTATTTAAAAGATCTGAAAGTACATTACGTCAGCAGAATGGAGGAAGTCATTGACATCGCCATTGAAGAATAAAACAATTTATAACATATTAACTTCTCAATAAGGAAACACGTTCTGAGTATCAGAGCGTGTTTCTGTTTTATCAACAAATACATTCTTTTCTTCGTTGCATGGAATAAAATTTGATACAATAGAAGAAAATCCTGAAGGATTGAATAAAAAATTTTTCAATTCAAAGGGGTTTTCTTATTTTTATTCCACACTGCAGATTTTTAGATTATGAATTTTCTTAGACTTCCTTTCCTTGTCAAGCTTACACTTGTGGTCATTTCCATCATTGGTCTTGGCTATCTTCTGGCATTAGGACAGAGTATTTTAGCTCCGTTTTTCCTGGCATTCCTTATGGCTATGCTATTTTTGCCGGCAGCCACTTTTATGGAAAGAAAGTTAAGATTTCCGAGATCTATGTCTACAATGACTTCAGTATTTATTATGCTGATAATTCTAAGTGGTATTATTTATTTTTTCACCAATCAGCTGTCTGACTTCAGCAAAGATCTTCCACACCTCAAGGAGCAGTTTACCACTGTTTTCAACAGCCTGCAGCACTGGGTTTCCAAAACATTTAATGTAAAAGTGGATGAACAGGTGGATTATATTAACCAGGGATTAACGAAACTGTTATCTTCTTCGGGAGTCATTTTAGGATTTACTTTTGGGATTTTCTCAACGGGATTCGGCTTTATTATATTTTTCACCCTGTTTTTTATCTTTATTTTAAATTACAGAAGGCTTTTAAATAATTTTATCGTCACCGTTTTCAACGAAAGACATAAAACAAGTGTACAGGAAGCTGTAAATGAGATCCGTATCATGACCAAGAAGTATATCTTCGGGCTTTTTCTTCAGGTAATTATCGTTTCTGTTTTAACATCTATTCTCCTTACAGTTTTAGGAGTAAAATATGCCATTCTCTTAGGAGTTCTTACCGGATTATTAAATGTTATTCCTTATCTGGGAATTTTTATTTCACTTCTAATTTCCTGTTTTATAGCTTTTGCAACGTCTACTCCTTCAACATGTATCTATGTTGCTTTGGGATATATTGCGATTCATGCTGTAGATGGAAATATTGTCCTGCCATTTGTAGTGGGCTCCAAAGTAAAAATCAATGCTTTATTTTCATTTATTGGAATTCTTTTAGGAGAGCATCTTTGGGGAATTGCAGGAATGTTCCTGTGTATTCCGGCGATTGCTATTATAAAAATTATCTGTGAAAGAGTTGACGATCTCAAACCTTGGGGAAGATTACTCGGGGAAGAACAGAGACCTGATAAAAAGAAGAAAAGTTATAAGATTTCTAAGAATATTACGCTGAAGGAAATGGACTGATCATTACTAAGAGCAATATGTAATGAGTAATAAATAATATTATTTTAAAGACTTGAGCTTTTAAATTTAAATAAAAAAGACTGCCTTTTTAAAGACAGTCTTTTTTATTGTTATGGAAGAGGGCACAAGGGACTCGTTCCATTTGGACAAGTTTCTGTACATAGGATATAAGATGGATTGTCTGGACAATATCCGTAAGTCGGGCCTTCAGGATTTCCTCCCGGGCCACCTAAACAAGGATCACCAGGTGGAATTTTACATGGACATCCAATCGGTCCTATATCACATTTTCCAACACCTCCTCCCCCTTGGATTTCTCTTAAATCCGTACGATTTAATTTTTTAAGATTTTTTAGCATGATTTATAGTTTTGATTTGCTTTTCGAAGATATGCAATAAAATTATACAAAAACACTAATTAACGCACATTAACAATTGATTTAATATTTTATGTTAAATAAATAACAAAATATTCTATTTTTATTTTACATTTGATATCAAATCATCAATCATGAAAATAATAAAATTCATTTTATGCTTACTGTTCGGTCTTATGTTTATTAATGCCGGATTAAACAAGTTTTTTAACTATATGCCTATGGAGAAACCTACTCCGGAGCAAATGAAACTCTTCTCTGCTTTCGGAGAAATCAGCTGGCTGATGCCATTAGTGGGTATCGTAGAAGTCATTGGCGGATTACTGTTTATTTTCCCAAAAACAAGAGCATTGGGAGCTATTGTTATTTTACCAGTGATGGTAGGAATTGTTACCCATGTTTTCACTATGGACAAATCTCCAATGGGAATGGGTATTGCCGGGGTGATGTTCCTGATCAACCTTTGGATGATTATTGACAACAAAGAGAAGTATAAACATTTAGTTTCTTAAGATGGCAGATAATAGGTTGCAGGTTGCAGCACCAGTAGTCTTTACTACCTATAACCTATTATCTGCTACCTGCTATACAAAAGCACTGAAACCTGTAATAGAACGCCCTACAATCAATGAATTGATCTCTTTCGTTCCTTCATAGGAATAAATAGCTTCTGCATCTGCAACAAATCTGGCTACATCGTACTCCAGCAAAATTCCGTTTCCTCCCATTACTTCTCTTGCTCTGGAAACAATATCTCTGGTTCTGAGCGTACAGAAAACTTTAGCCAATGAGGCATGCTCATCTTTTAAAATTCCTTCATCCTGCATTTCAGACAACCGGAACACCATAGTTTGCATCGCAGTAAGATTAGATAACATTTCAACCAAATGTCCCTGAATCATTTGAAATGAAGCAATAGGTCTTCCAAACTGTTCTCTTTTTCTGGTATAATCCAAAGCACTTTCATAAGCTCCTCGTGCACAGCCTGTGGCCATCCATGCTACTCCTGCTCTGGTCATTCTCAGTACTTTTCCGGTATCTTTAAATGAATTCGCGTTCTGAAGACGGTTCTCTTCGGTTACAATACAGTCTTTTAAAGTAATTAATCCGTTCTGGACAATCCTTAAAGCCATTTTTCCTTTAATCTTTTCTACAGAAAATCCTGGATTATCTTTTTCCACAATAAATCCTTTCACCTCTCCGCTATCCAGATCTCTTGCCCAGATAATAATGATATCAGCAAAAGTCGCATTTCCTATCCATTTTTTCTGACCGTTCAGAACCCAGCCTTCAGGTGTTTTTTTACAGGTTACAGTAAGACCTCCTGCAGCTCCGGAACCAACTTCCGGTTCTGTAAGCCCGAAAGCGCCTATTTTTTCAAATTTCTGCATCTGCGGAAGCCACTTTTGCTTCTGTTCTTCAGACCCGCAGATATAGATAGAACCCATTGCCAGCCCTGATTGTACTCCGAAAAATGTTGCTATGGAAGCATCTACTCTTGCCATTTCCATTGCAATGACTCCTTCCATCAGGAAAGGCATTCCCGGGCAGCCATAACCTTCGTAAGTGACACCGCAGATATCCAGTTTCTGGAATTTTGGAATCAATTCAAATGGAAATTCGTCCCTTAGCCAGTAATGGTTTACCAGAGGTTTTACTTCTTTTTCCATGAAAGCTCTTACTTTAAGCTGAATTTCACGTTGTTCGGGAGTAAGGGTATGGTAGATATCATAAAAGTCGCCATCAATAGGTGGTAATTCTTTCTTTTTCTTTCCCGGATCAAGCATTTTCATAAGCCCGGAAAGCTGTTTATCATCCAGTTTTGAGAAATTATGCATCAGTTTCGGAAGATCCACTTTTTGAGAAATGGCACTCAGCTGATCAAAATCTATGGAGGTGAATAGTCCTATTGCGTTTCTGATTTTGGAAAAGGTATTTGACATAGTGATAGATTATAATTTTGGTTTGTAAAAGATAAGCAAAAATTGCTCCGAAAGCAAAGCACGAAGCCCTTTATTATTTTACAAAACACTTAATTTCAACCAATTAAAATAGAATATTCCGTTTACAAGTTTTTTACTTTTGATTTTCAAGCGTTACAAAACATTCTGACTGAACTTTGACTCAAGGAAAACAACAAAAATCAACGCTATGAAAACGACTTACATTAAATTATCTCTATCTGCTGTGCTTTTATTAGGAATTTATTCATGTAAAAAAGGTGAAGTTGCTGAAACAGATCTTAATGCTTATGCTACAACAGATTCAGCTTCTGCTATTGTTTCAGACAGCATTTCATCTGTTGCCGATATGAAGGTAAAGGACAAACAGTTCATCAAGACAGCAGATGTCAGCATGGAAGTGAAAGATGTATATAACGCAACCATCGCCATTGAAAAATCGGTTCAGGAACTTGGAGGTTTTGTTACCAACAGTAATCTTCAAAGCAATGTAATTTCTGAAGATACTTACAACACTTCCAACGAAGAAGCTATGTTAATTAAAAAGTACCAGTCGGAAAATAGAATGCAGGTACGTATTCCTACTGAAAAGCTTGGCGAACTTTTAACAGCAATCAATTCAAACAAATTATTTCTTAATTCAAGATCCATCAATGCGGAAGATGTGACGGCCAACATCAAGTATTCTGAACTGGAAGGAAAAAGAAATCAAAAGACTTCTGAGAACATCAACAAATTAAAGACAAATAAAGATAAAGTAACGCTGGATGATGAGAATATGTCTGAAGGGAACCTTCAAAAGCTGGCGAGTATGAATATGACAGACGACCTGAAATACAGCACCATCGACATCTATATCAAAGAACCTCAATTGCGTATCGCTGAAATTGCCGTTGCCAATACCACAAGCATTGATAATAAATATAAATACAATTTCATCTATGACGCGAAAGATGGTTTTGTCTATGGTTTTTATCTGATACAGAGAATCATAGTTGCCCTTATCAACATCTGGCCAATTCTACTAATTGCAGCGGCTCTGATCTATTTCTTAAGAAAAAGAAAAATTTCAAAACCTGATCAACCGAAAATCCAACAATAAAAAACTCTACTAACCAATTGGTTATCATCATAATTTTAGATTTTACAGCCTCCTGTTTTCGGGAGGTTTTTATTTTTTTTGAAAAAAAACTGTAACGATTGTAATACCTGCTTTACCTACTGTTTAAAAGAACAGAAAATCAAAAAAATTAATATTATGAAAAATTTAGTAAAACTTGGATTCGCAGCGTTATTATCATTGAGTTCTATGACTACCAATGCACAAAGCAACACCAACAGCAAAGATAACAGCCTGCTTTGGGAGGTTTCCGGAAATGGTCTTTCTAAGCCTTCTTATATTACCGGGACTTTTCATATCTTATGCAGTAAAGATTTTGAAATAAAACCTAAGGTATTAAAAGCTCTGGAGAAATCTGACAACTTTGTTATGGAAATCAATTATACAGATCAAGCTGAAATGATGTCACTACAAAAAATGTATCAAAAGACTGATAAAAAAATTTCTGACCAGCTTTCTGCGGAGGAAGCCAAAGAACTGAATACCATTCTCGCCAATTACGGAACTGATCTGAAAAGTGTAGACACTTCAAACCCGCAGACTCTTTATGCCTTGCTTTCTACCAAAGCAATTCCTTGTCCTCAGACCGAAGTAAAGCTTTACGAAATGGAACTTCTTCAAAAAGCAATAAAAGATAAAAAAAGTATTAAAGGGCTTGAAAAAGTAGATGATCAGATGAAATCCATCAACGAAGCCTATGATCTGAAAAGCACCATAGCTCAACTAAAAATGGGTAAAGAATATGAAATCCTCTTCAGACAGATGATTGAAGCTTTCAAAAATGAAAATGTACAATCTCTTTACAGTCTTTTTAAAGATGAAAGATTCATGAATGCAAGACAGGAAAAAGCAATGCTGACCAACAGAAATCAAAACTGGGTAAAAATAATGCCGGAAATGATGAAAAAAGAAAGCTCCTTCTTTGCGGTAGGCGGTTCTCATCTGATGGGTGAAAATGGTATCATTCCACTTCTTCAGTCAAAGGGCTATACAGTAAAACCTGTGACGAGTTTATAACAATAACCTAACCATGAAATTATAGTGAGTAATCCAACTGAAACTGCCTTTTTAAAGCTTGTCAACCAGCACAAAGGTATTTTATACAAAGCCTCGCGGATCTATGCAGATTCTGTAGAAGACCGGGAAGATCTGCAGCAGGAAATCCTTATCCAGCTTTGGAAGTCCTATCAGAATTTCAAAGGGAACAGCGAGTTCTCCACCTGGATGTATCGGGTTGCCATCAATACTGCGATTACGTTTTTAAAAAAGGAAAAACAGAGATCCAATAATCATACAGATGCTCCTCATCATTTTGAGGTACTGCAGGAAGATTATAATCCCACAAAAGACAGGCAGCTGGAAATTTTCTACAGCGCAGTTCAGGAGCTGAATTCCTTAGAAAAAGCCGTCATATTTTATTTCATGGAAGGAATGTCACACAAAGAAATCGGAAATAATCTAGGGCTCAGCGAAGGCAATGCCCGCGTAAAACTCAACAGAACAAAAGAAAAAATACAGCAAATCATAAAAAAATCAGGCTATGAATTTTGATCAATTAAAAGAACAATGGAATAAAGAAGACAGCGATGTCCATATTCCTGACACTATAAAGCAATTAAAGGAAAGCAAACACCCTATAGAAAAAATCCAGAAAAACATGAAAAGAGAATTCCCTATGCAGATTCTAGCGATTATTCTCATGGCTTTTTTCCCTCTTCAGTTTCAGTTTCCTTCTTCACAATACATTATTTATTATGTATCCTATACCATGATGGTTGTAATATCTTCATATTATCTCTTTGGATTTTATAAGTTTTACAAACAGACGGAGCTTTACACAGGAAACACCAAAAACAGTCTTTGGAAAATATATCATGAACTGCGCCTGAATATGGAACGATACCAGTCTTTCGGATTTTTATTGCTTCCTCATTTCCTGGTAACAATAGGACTTATCATCTATAACACAATGGAAGAGCACGGAAAATCTTTGACAGAGCTTACCGCTTCTCATCAGCAGGGATTAATCATCGCCGTACTGCTAGGGACTTTAGGGGTTATCACAAGTATTGTTCTATGGACAAAATATATTTATGGAGGAAGCGCCAAAAAACTGGAAAATATTCTGAACGAAATGGACGAATAAGATCTTAAATTCTTATCACCAAACACTTTTTATACAACCTCAGATGAACTCTGAGGTTTTGTTTTTTAAAAAAATGTTATTTATCGTCTCCAAATTTATCTGAGGTTTTATTTTTCCGTAAATTTGCAAATCAGAAATAAATCATTATGGATTATGAGCTATTTTCATCCGATATATGACTTTCTGAACGATAAAAATTCTGTAATATGCTATCAAAAATAAATCCAACACAAACTAATAGCTGGAAAGCACTTGACGAACACTTCGGTGGAAATGACTTTGATCTTAGAAGCCTTTTTCATTACAATCCGAACCGTTTTAATGAGTTTTCCCTGCAAAAGGACAACTATCTTTTTGATTATTCTAAAAATTTAATCGATTCAAGAACGAAGGGTCTTTTATTACAACTGGCTGAAGAAAGCCAGCTAAAGGATGCCATTTCCAGAATGTTCTCCGGTGATAAAATAAATGAAACAGAAGGAAGAGCAGTTCTTCATACAGCACTGAGAGATTTCTCAGACCGCGAAATTCTTGTGGATGGCGAAAATATCAAGCCACAGATCAAAAGAGTTCTCGATCATATGAAATCTTTTTCTGAAAAAATCATTTCAGGAGAACATAAAGGTTTCAACGGAAAAGAGATCACAGATGTGGTAAACATCGGGATCGGTGGATCAGATTTGGGTCCCGTAATGGTTTGTTCTGCTTTAAAACATTTTAAAACAAGATTAAATGTTCACTTTGTTTCCAATGTGGACGGAAATCATATTGCAGAAGTGGTGAAAAACTTAAATCCTGAAACCACTTTATTCATCATTGCTTCCAAGACTTTTACGACTCAGGAAACAATGACGAATGCAAATTCAGCAAAGGACTGGTTCCTTAAGGCTGGAAAGCAGGAAGATGTAGCAAAGCATTTTGTAGCTTTATCCACTAATATTGAAGAAGTTAAGAAGTTCGGAATCGCAGAAGAAAATATTTTTGAGTTCTGGGATTGGGTAGGCGGAAGATATTCTCTTTGGAGTGCTATCGGATTAAGTATCGTACTTTCTGTAGGATATGAAAACTTTGAGCAGCTTCTTAAAGGTGCTTTTGATACTGACCAACACTTCCAGACTGCCGATTTCTCTGAAAACGTTCCCGTATTAATGGGACTTCTTGGAATCTGGTACCGTAATTTCTATGCAGCAACTACTTATGCTATCTTACCTTATTCTCAATATCTGGACAGATTCGCAGCGTATCTTCAACAGGGAGATATGGAAAGTAACGGAAAATGTGTAGACAGAAACGGTGAATTTGTAGAATATGAAACGGGACCTATCATCTGGGGAGAGCCGGGTACAAACGGCCAGCATGCATTCTATCAATTGATCCACCAAGGTACAGAATTGATTCCGGCAGACTTCATTGCTTATACAAAAAGTCCAAACAAAGTTTCGGATCACCAGGATAAATTATTAGCGAACTTTTTCGCTCAGACTGAAGCACTTGCCTTCGGAAAACTGGAGGAAGAAGTTGAAGAGGAACTTAGAAATGCTGGAAAGTCTGATGAAGAAATAGACAGACTGATCAATTTCAAGGTCTTCCATGGAAATACACCCACTAACTCTATATTATTCAAAGAATTAACTCCTTTTTCATTAGGTCAGCTGATTGCTTTATATGAACATAAGATTTTCGTTCAGGGAGTTATCTGGAATATTTTCAGCTTTGACCAGTTTGGAGTGGAATTAGGAAAAGTATTAGCCAACAAAATCCTTCCTGAGCTTGAAAATAATGACGCAATAAGCTCTCATGACAGCTCTACCAACGGGTTGATCAATTACTATAAAGAAAATAAATAGTAAGTAAAAAGAAAGTAAAAGTAAATCTATAAAGTAAAAAAGTAAAAATGGCAGAAATTCTTGACGGACTTAAAGTATCCAAGGAAATTAAAGCAGAGATCAAGGTTGAAGTAGAAAAGATTCTCGCAAGCAAAAAAAGAGCTCCACATTTGGTAGCTATTCTTGTAGGGAATAATGGAGCTAGCAAGGCCTATGTAAACTCAAAAGTAAAAGACTGTGAAGAAGTAGGATTTCAATCTAGCTTAATCAAATTCCCAAGCACAGTTTCGGAATCTGAACTATTGGAAAAAATTGACGAGCTTAATAAGTCTAAAGCAGTTGACGGGTTTATCGTTCAGTTGCCTTTACCGGACCAGATAGATCAGGAAAAGATCATCAACGCAATTGATCCAAGAAAAGACGTGGATGGTTTCCACCCTGAAAACTTCGGAAAAATGGCGCTTGAAATGGATACTTTCTTGCCAGCAACTCCTTTCGGTATTTTAACATTACTGGAAAGATACAATATTGAAACTAAAGGGAAAGACTGTGTAATTATCGGAAGAAGTAAAATTGTAGGAAGACCTATGAGTATCCTGATGGGTAGAAAAGATTTCCCTGGAAACTCTACCGTTACCCTTACACACTCTTATACGAAAGACATTGAAGAATATACAAGAAAAGCAGACATCGTAATTACCGCTTTGGGAGATCCTCACTTCTTAAAAGGAGATATGATCAAAGAAGGAGCTGTAATTGTTGACGTGGGTATTACAAGAGTAGACAATGACTCTCCAAAAGGATATTACCTTGCAGGTGACGTAGATTTTGACAGCTGTGCAGCTAAAGCAAGCTGGATTACTCCGGTACCTGGAGGAGTAGGCCCAATGACAAGAGCGATGTTGATGAAAAATACCATCATTGCTTACAAAACTTCGGTCTATAACGACTAATTTTAAAATGAATAAAGAAGAAGATATTTTATTAAAAGAAGGTAAAATGCTCCCTGTAATGGAGCATTTTTACACTTTACAGGGAGAAGGAGCACACACCGGAAAAGCCGCCTACTTTATCAGGCTGGGAGGTTGTGATGTAGGATGTCACTGGTGTGATGTAAAAGAAAGCTGGGATCCGGAACTCCATCCTCTGATGAATGCAGCAGAAATTGCAGAAACAGCTGCAAAACATTGTAAAACAATCGTTCTGACTGGTGGTGAACCTCTGATGTGGAACTTAGACATACTGACTTCCAGATTGAAAGAGCTGGGATGCACAGTGCATATTGAAACTTCAGGAGCTTATCCTATGAGCGGACAGCTGGACTGGATCACCCTTTCGCCAAAGAAAACAGGACTGCCTAAAGAAGAGATGTATCAAAAAGCTCATGAACTTAAGGTGATCATTTTCAATCAGCATGACTTTACGTTTGCACAGGAACAGGCCTCAAAAGTTTCTGAAAATTGTAAGCTCTATCTTCAAAGTGAATGGAGTAAAAGAGATGAGATGTATCCTAAGATCACAGATTTCATCCTGGAACACCCGGAATGGCAGGCTTCAGTTCAGACTCACAAATATCTGAATATCCCGTAAAAAAGCTTAAATTAGCTGGGCTTATCCGCTATAATACCGATAGATGCAGAGAATTCGATACTCTAGATACCTGAAATCGATCATTATGTTGCTTGACCTCATGGTTATTGCATCTATCTTCATATTCTTTTTTATAAGCAGAAACGAAAGTTTAAAATACCATAAAGAAACCTGGTATCAGAATATTTTTTCTCTGATTCTGTTGTTTTTGTTCTGGGTGCTTCTTAGCGGTAGGACAAAAATATACAACATTCCGAGAAACCTTACGTACACCTTGTTTCTTGAACGCCTTTTAATCCACTTCCTCTTTTTTATACTTGGCGTACTGCTTATAGGAAAGGTAAGTAACAATGTATTTTTCAATTCAGATATATACTGGCTCTCGCTTTACCTTTTCATTTTCATTTTTCTTGTAAAATCATTGGTCTATTTTGCGATCAAGTACTTACGTTCCCTTGGAGCTAATTACAGGAATGTGATGTTTTTAGGAGATAATCATTCCACAGAAATTCTAAAGAATATTTTTACAGACCGTAAAGACTACGGATACAGAATATTTGAATACGAAAATTCTGAGATCAATAGTAATGAGCTGGTTACTTTCTGGAAAAAGAATGGGATTCATACCTTATTCTTATCTATGGAAAATTCCTATGGTGAATGGATTCAGAATGAGATTTTTAAATTGGCAGAAGATAATAAGATTCATATTTCACTTATTCCAAGTATCACACAAAGCGATTTTTTCTTGTATGATCTTGGATATATACAAACTCAGCCGGTCCTTAACCAGGCAAGATATCCTCTAGATTATTATTCTAATTTTATAATGAAAAGGACGTTTGATATTTTGTTTTCTGTTGTTATACTGGTTTTCATCTGTTCGTGGGTGTTCCCGATTATTGCGGTTTTAATCAAGGCAACTTCCAAAGGTCCCGTATTTTTTCTTCAGAAAAGGTATGGTTTCCATGAAGAGGTTTTCAATTGTTTTAAATTCAGAACAATGGTTGTAAATGATGAATCAACAACCAAAACCACATCAATAAATGATTCAAGGATTACCAAAGTAGGTAAGTTTTTAAGAAAAACCAGTCTTGATGAGCTTCCGCAGTTTATCAATGTACTGAAAGGGGAAATGTCTGTAGTAGGTCCGCGTCCTCATATGCTTGCCGTAGATAATTATTATAAGCCAAAAATAGGGAGATACAGCTTAAGAAGTATGGTAAATCCCGGTATCACAGGATTGGCACAGGTAAATGGACTTCGCGGCGACTTCGGAGATGTGGAAGTAGAGATGAAAAAACGAGTTCTGGCCGATGCTTTCTATGTAAGAAACTGGAGTTTTATCCTTGATCTGGTGATTATTTTAAAAACCGTTTTCCTGGTGATAGGCGGAGATAAAAATGCAAAATAAAGAACAGGACCAGACCAATATTGAAATAATTTTAACACAAAACCAGGCTTTAGTCTTCTTCCCGACTGTAGCCCAATTAAATAAAAAAGTCTAATTTAGCAGTATGTTAAAAAAGTTTTTCACAGCAGTAGGGGAATACATGATCCTCTTGGGAAAATCCCTGCAGAAGCCTCAGAAAATGAGGGTTTTCTGGAAGCTGTTCATGAGAGAAATTAATGATTTGGGAGTAAATTCTTTCGGACTTGTCATCTTCACATCCATATTCGTTGGAGCGGTAGTGGCTATTCAGATGTTCAACAACTTTGATGCTTCTTCCTTTCCTATTCCGCCTTCTTTTGTAGGATATGCTACGAAAGCGGTTTTGGTTTTGGAATTTGCGCCTACCATTATCAGTCTTATTCTGGCGGGTAAGGTAGGTTCCTATATTGCATCAAGTATCGGAACAATGAGAGTTTCCGAACAGATTGATGCATTGGATATCATGGGAGTAAACTCACCCAATTTTCTGATATTTCCTAAAATTATTGCCTGTATGCTGTTTAATCCCCTTCTTATTGCTATCAGTATCGTATTTGGTATTGGTGGTGGATATATTGCCGGGATTTTAACAGGAAACTGGACAGAAAATGATTATATCGTTGGTATTCAAATGTATATGCCGAATTTATTTATTTACTATGCATTTACCAAAACTATAGTTTTCGCTTTTATCATTGCAACGGTTCCTTCTTATTTCGGATACAATGTAAAAGGAGGATCACTGGAAGTAGGTAGAGCGAGTACGCAGGCGGTGGTATGGACAATGGTATTCATTATCATTTCTGAATTAATTTTAACCCAATTAATATTAAGCTGATGATTGAGGTAAAAGATCTTAAGAAAAGTTTTGATGATGTTGAAGTATTGAAGGGAATTTCAACTTCATTTGATAAAGGAAAAGTAAACTTAATCATTGGGCAGAGTGGTTCCGGTAAAACCGTTTTTTTAAAAAGTTTATTGAATGTTTATATGCCATCTTCCGGAGAAATTTTATTCGATGGCAGAAATGTCAATACCATGAACAGGGAAGAAAAACAACATCTCCGTTCAGAAATCGGAACCGTTTTCCAGGGAAGTGCATTATTTGACTCCTTAACTGTGGAAGAGAATATTATGTTTCCTCTTGATATGTTTACCAATCTTACCTACAGAGAAAAAAAGAAAAGGGTTTTTGAAGTTATAGGAAGAGTGCACCTTGATAAGGCAGATAAAAAATACCCTTCAGAGATCTCAGGAGGAATGCAGAAAAGAGTTGCTATTGCCCGGGCGATTGTCAACAACCCCAAATACCTGTTCTGTGATGAGCCCAATTCCGGACTGGATCCGTATACTTCAAAGATCATTGATGATCTTCTTTACGAGATCACCAAAGAATATAATACCACAACCATCATCAATACTCACGACATGAACTCTGTAATGACGATTGGCGAGAAAATTGTATACCTAAGACTGGGAATCAAAGAATGGGAAGGGAATAAAGATATCCTGATTACAGCAGGCAATAAAAATCTGATTGATTTCGTTTATTCTTCAGAACTGTTTAAAGAGCTGAGAGAATATTTACTTGAGAATAATAAAACGATTGAAACTTCAAATACAAAAATAGACGATAATGAAAAAGGTACTTAGTATAGCGTTAATAGGATTTTCAATGTGGGCTTCTGCACAGATTTCACTGGCAGGTAAGGCTAACTTAATTTTTCCTACCGGCTCTCCTTCCTGGTCTAATATTAAAGGAACAGTGAATGATGCCATTGACGGAACGGGTAAAAACAATGTAGGGTTCAATGTCGGACTTTCATTAAAAGTGGGGCTTCCTACTTCATTGTTTGTGATGCCGGAGATCTATTATACTCACTTTAAAAATGAGTTTACTACAGAGAACACTACTTTTGATGTTAAAAGCAACCGTATTGATGTTCCGGTTCTTTTAGGATACAACCTATTGGGGAATATGTTAGGTGTTTTTGTAGGACCTGTTGGAAGTTTTAATTTAAATAAAGACAATACTTACAACGATTTCAAAGAAAATGCTAAAAATGACTTTACAGTAGGTTATCAGTTTGGAGCACAGCTTGAAATCAAAAAGCTTATTGTAAATGCAAGATATGAAGGAGCTTTCAGTAAGGATGAAAGAAACTTTATCAACAGAGTTTCCGGTTCGGAAATCAGATATGATAACAGACCTAACCTTTTTATGGTAGGCTTAGGATATAAATTCTAATTTAATATCGAAAATAACAACTTTAAACCCTCAAATTAAATTTGAGGGTTTTTATTTTGTTCTTCAAGTTCAGCCTGGCGTTTTGCAATGTCTGCCGCCTGTTTTTCAAGCTCTTCTTTGTCTTTCTGCAGCTGTTTGAATTCCTTTTTTTTCTGTTCTGCTTTTATAGCGCTTCCTTTACTTACATACCCTACCATTCCTCCAATGATAAGCCCTATTCCTACTCCTGCCATTACTCCCATAATATGAGAGATTTTTATTTGTTCTACGGCAAAATCAGTAGTTAAATAGAAAAGTAATGCAGAAACAGCCAAAAGTATAAGTCCGGTAATTGATAAACTCTTCATAATATTGTGTTTAGGTGGTTACATAAAAAAGCCTTATCAAATTTACTAAAAATTTAATAAGGCCTTATTCAAGATTAAAATTCTAATTATAATTTTCCTCCCGCAGCCTTATAATATTCTAAAGCTTTCGGAAGATCTTTGTTGATATCTGAAATTCTTGTTTCTGGATTCGGGTGGGTGGATAAGAATTCCGGTTGTCTTGCTCCTGTAGAAGCTGCTTCCATTCTGTTCCAGAAAGGGATTGCCGCTCTCGGATCATATCCTGCCATAGACATCAGATATAGCCCCATTTCATCTGCTTCAGATTCCTGACCTCTTCCGTATTTCAATAAAGCTACCTGTGAACCAATAGGATAAACCTTCTGGAAAACACTCGCCCATTGTGAATTTGAGATTGTTCCTCCCAGGATAGCACCTCCGTACTGGGCTACCATTGCCTGAGAAATTCTTTCGTTACCGTGGCCTGCCAGCGCATGGGAAACCTCATGTCCCAGTACTACTGCAAGTCCGTTATCGTCTTTTGTAACCGGTAATATTCCGGTATAAACGGCTACTTTACCACCAGGCATACACCAGGCATTCAGTTCATTGCTTTGCAGAAGATTAAATTCCCAGCTATAGCTCGCAAGATCTGCTGATCTTCCAATACTCTGATAATACCTTTCTGCTGCACTTTTAATTCTGTTTCCTACATTTACCACTCTCTTTGCATCTGCCGTACCGGTAATTACTTTACCTTTAGACAATGTCGTCTTGTATTCCTGCGAAGACATTGTTAAAATTTCCGAGTTGTTGGCCAGCTGTAAAGACGATCTTCCGGTAATCGGGTTTGTAGTACAGGCAACAGCCGACAGAGCAATAGCTCCCATTCCTAATAGATGTGTAACTTTCATAGTTTGAGTGTTAATAATTCAACCTTAACAATTTTTATTCCAAAATATTTCAGAAAGAATATATTTGCATACATTTTGCTGTTTAAATTTAATAATTATCTCATTATGAAAAAGTATATTTCTTTACTAATGATTTTTGGATTCCTGTTCTTTTTTCAGAGCTGTGCATCACAGGGCTCATTAGACTCGAAAACAGTGGACACATTAATTGATTCCCAGGAATTTACATTCCACGCAGAAAGAGCCAATCCTACAAATTATGATGTTATCAATGTCATGAACTCAATGCCAAATGCTACTGCAACGAGAATGCTTAATTTGAATGGCGATTATACTATTGATGTGAGTAAAAACACGCTGGACGTAGTGTTGCCATATTTCGGAAGATTATTCAATCCAACTTATGGAAATACAAGTGATAACAGCTACAGATTTACTTCAAAAGATTTTACAGTAACTAAAACTCAGAATAAAAAGGGAAAATGGACTTTAAAGTTTAAGCCAAAAGATGTAAGAACCGTTGAAGAAATGAATATTGAGATCTTTAAAAACGGTAAAGCTTTCGTCTCAATGAGAAGTAATGACAGACAGCCAATCAGTTATGACGGATATGTTTCAAAAACTGAAGTGAAACAGGAAAAAGAGAAACCTTAATCCCTGTTTTCATTCGATAAAAATTTTTCAACAAATAATTTTGCTTCAGTACTTGGATTGGAAACCATCGCTGAAGCATTTTTTTTGTGCATATGATAGGCTTCTTCTACAGCATTGCTCTTTTTCATCAGGGATAAAATATATTCCTGAACCCAATATTCAAATCGCTTCTCTGCCTGCTGAACACGGATTTCTTCAAAACGACCGCTCTTCTTTTTCAGATCAATAAACTCGAAAATTTTATCATAAACGTCCTGTAATCCTTCGTTATGTAAAGCTGATCCTAATAAAACAGGAATTTTCCAGCCTTTTTCTTTAGGTGGAATAAAATCCAGGGCTCTTTTCAGTTCCAGTCTTGTATTTTTTGCTTTCTGAAGATTGTCCTGATCTACTTTATTGATGAAAATAAGGTCTACCATTTCCATGATTCCGCGCTTTATTCCCTGAAGTTCGTCTCCGCCTCCAATGATTTTAAGGAATAAGAAAACATCGGTAATATCAGCAACAAGGACTTCTGACTGCCCTACTCCAACTGTTTCGATCAAAATATAATCGTATCCTGCTGCTTCACAGATCATCATGGTTTCAAAAGTAGTATTGGCTACCCCGCCCAAAAAACCTGAACTTGGGGAAGGACGAATGAAAGCATTTTCTTCTTTGGCTAGTTCTTCCATTCTGGTTTTATCTCCCAGAATGCTTCCTTTATTAATTGCTGAACTTGGGTCGATAGCCAGAACAGCTACTTTTTTACCCTGTGCAATCACCAACCGGCCGAAGTTTTCTATAAAAGTGGATTTTCCGGCTCCCGGAACTCCTGTCACTCCTACTCTCACAGAATTTCCGGTAAGAGGCATAATCTTCTTCAAAAGATCTTCTGCCTGTACTCTATGTTCTGCTTTTTTACTTTCAACCAATGTAATAGCTTTTGCAATCAGGCGTTTGTTTCCTGACTGTATTCCGTCTATTAGCTCTTCTGTAGAAAATTTCATTGACTCAAAATTAATAATTAAAATGGGAATGATCAATAGCCGGCTGATAATGATGAGATAAAAGACTTAAAATATTTTCATTCGGGATTACTGATTCTTTCATGAATTTAATTTTTATTTCTTCTAAATTAAAACTAGAAAGCCCTGTATCAACGGCTTAAGGAATTTATTACATTTGTTATATATCAAAAAGAAGAAACATGAAAAAACTCATCGCTGCGGCTTCGTTTACTGGTATTTTGCTGGTTTCCTGTACGCCGAAAGCTGCTACATCCACTGCTACTGCAGGTACTTCAACATCTACTGCGGAACAGATCGCTCAGGGGAAAACTATTTTTGAAAACTCTTGTGGAAGATGTCATAAATTACCTGATCCTGCTTCACATAACCCTGTGCAATGGGTAGGAATCATGAATTCTATGGCTCCAAAGGCAAAATTAACGGATGAACAGCACCAATGGGTTTATGATTATATTGTTTCTGTAAAGAAGTAATCATCAAACAAAAATAGGATATGAAAAAATTCATCTTAACCGGTATCGCAGCATCAGCATTTCTGGTATCCTGCGGACCAAAAAGTGTGGCTGTAACAGGGCCAAAGTATACCTCATCTGAGCAGCTGGCACAAGGAAAAACCATTTTTGAAAATTCCTGTGCAAAATGCCATAAGCTGCCAGAACCAACGAAACATGACGACAAGGGATGGATCAACACATTAAGCAGAATGGCTCCAAAGGCTAAACTGAGCGATGACCAACATCAAATGGTGTATGATTATCTGATCTCTGTTAACAAAAAATAAGACTGCCTCAAAATTGTCATTCTGAACGAAATGGAATGGAGTGAAGAATCTCACGCTTATGGTTATTAATGAGATTCTTCCTTCGTCAGAATGACAGAAGTCAAATGATTTGACTCTTGAGGCAGTCATACTATTTTTATTATAAGTTAAAAAGCAGATTATTCCGTCTTTTTTATAGTTCTGTTTCTGGTTACCTTTCCTTTGACAAGTTTCTCTCTATCTTCAAGTATTTCGAGGGCCGCGCGGTTGTAAGCAAATTTTTTGGCTTCTTTAAGTGTTCCTAAGGCCTGTTTATACTCAAAGTTTCTTTCATGAAGAAGGGAGAGACAGTTCAGAATTTCTGATTTGTCAATTCCTTTTAATTTCAGAGCGAATTCAATTAATTTTTCGGCTTCCTTATAATCTTCATTATTCAAAAGACATTCAATGTAATATTTGGGCGTATTGATATTTCCTATGTTACTCTGCATGGCTTCATCAAAGTATTTCTTTGCGGTTTCATAATCTTTCAGTTCTTCGGAATATACTCTTCCCATCAGGCAAAGACTGTCTGCGTCTTCAGGTTCGTAAGACAAAGCATAGTTCAGTGCATCCATACATTCAGAAAGATTGAATGGAAAGTAGTCTAGTGCTTCAAAATAATATTTACTTTTAGTTAAGGTCATTGTTGTAGTTTTTAAGTTCATTTTTCAAGGCATTCCTTTGTTTTTTGAATGTCTTGTCTTCGTAATTCTTTTTGAAATCTGTTCCT
Source organism: Chryseobacterium sp. S90 (assembly GCF_047444895.1). Taxonomy (NCBI): domain Bacteria; kingdom Pseudomonadati; phylum Bacteroidota; class Flavobacteriia; order Flavobacteriales; family Weeksellaceae; genus Chryseobacterium; species Chryseobacterium sp. S90. The sequence goes on from NZ_JBLGCX010000007.1 coordinate 160,941, forward strand.
GAAAATGTCCGAACAGGATTCCCGCGTTCTACCTGCATCTGAAGAGACCAGGTTTCTTTCAGTTTTCTTTCCAGCTGTTGGATATAAACTGCCATTACCTTTTCTTTTAATCTGATAACAGAAAGTTTTTTATTCTCCAGCTGGGAACGTGAGTCCTGTACAAACACTGTTTCTTTGGTCAGAATATGAGTAGCACGCACCGCTGTATTCACTTTGTTTACATTCTGTCCTCCACTTCCCTGACTTCTCGCTGTTTGAAATCTGATATCTTTTTCATTGAAATCAATCATTTTTACATTTTCTAATTCAAAAATTCCAATAAACCAATTACTTCTTTTATGGAGTTTTCTGAATGTGCTTTTTCCTATCCAGCAAATAGTTCCCAACCAGTTTTTAAGGAGCAGGTTTATGTCTTTTCCTTTTAAAAGCAGGGTTACTGATTTTAATGTCAGGTTTTCATCACCGTTTTCACGATGAATGATTTCGTACTCTATTGTATTTTGTTTGGCCTCTTCAAGAAAGGTCTTCAGAACCTTTGCGGCAACCCACTGACATTCTAAAGGTCCTCTTCCTGAAGTGATCTGTATTAATTTTTCCATTTTTTTTGCATTTTACTAAACCTTATAGGTTTTTGAAGCCTATAAGGTTGTAAAGTATTAGATTAATTACCTGTCCATTCTCACAATTCTCGGTTGGAATGTTCCCAGAATATCTACCAGTTCACTCTGTGCATTCATTACTTCATTGATGTCTTTATAGGCCATTGGCGCTTCTTCCGCATTTCCGCCCATCAGTGTGACATTTTTAAGTTTTAATTCTTTCTTGATATCATGCTGAGTGAAAAGGGCTCTGCATTCTCCTCTGGAGTGTGCTCTTCCTGCGCCATGAGATGCTGAATTCAGGGATTCCGGGTTTCCTTTTCCGCGAACGATAAATCCTTTCGCTGTCATGGATCCGGGAATCATTCCCAGTTCATTTTCGTTGGCAGGTGTTGCTCCTTTCCGGTGAACAATTACTTCTTTTCCGTTATGGATTTCTTTCCAGGCAAAGTTGTGATGGTTCTCAATTCTGGCTTTTACCCTTCCGCCGACCGCTTTTACCAGCCTTCTGTGAATATCATCGTGACAGGCTGAAGCATAATCTCCTGCGAGATTCATTGCCGTCCAGTATTCCAATCCCAGATGTGTGCTAAGATCCAGCCAGGCGAAGTTTTGGGCTTCTTTTGGTAATGGACACTGTTCTGCCGCAACTCTTGAGTAATATTGGGCAATTTCTGCTCCAAGACCTCTTGAGCCACTGTGAGAAAGTATTCCCAGATATTTTCCTTTCGGCAGGCCAATCTGCTCATCTTCTTCGGTGATTTCTACTTCTCCGAATTCGACAAAGTGATTTCCTCCGCCTGAGGAACCCATCTGTTTAATGGCTTTTCCCTTTAATCTTCTTAAGATCGGGATCATATCGAATGTATCTCTTTCAAAAATCTCATGGTCTATGTGAGACTTGTGCGTTTCATACATCCCAAATTTTGTATGTTCGGCAAGCGCTTTTTCATATTTATCTCTTGCTCCTTCAAGATATGAAATGGGTGTATCCAAAATACTGAGACTCATTCTGCAACCAATATCCATTCCTACTCCGTAAGGGATTACTGCATTTTCCACCGCCAGAACTCCACCAATTGGAAGTCCGTAGCCGCTGTGGGCATCGGGCATTAATGCTCCCTGAGTAGAAATAGGCAGTTTCAAAGCTGTGTACAATTGATTTTTTGCCTCTTCTGAAATATTGTTACCAAAAATCTGAAATGTAGCACGTTGTGAATTCAACATTCTTTTTTCTGTTTTTTTGGATGAAAGCAGGGTTTCTGCAATTTGTCCGAAAGTCAGATCTTTTTCAAATTCTTCCGGATTCAGCAGGATTTCCTTTAAAAGAGCTTTTACATGGTGAATATTCTTCGTCGCAAAATTTCTTTTCATGACTTCCAATGCTACGTTTACGCTTTGATTATTTGGATAGCCCAGTTTTAATATATCTTTTCCTTTTAGTTTTAAATTTCCCATTGTTTTTGTTTTAAATAACAGTTGGACTTATACGTCCTGTAAGCTTTCTGCAATCTCTGTTGCAGACATTGTGCAGGTAACATATTTCCTGCTTTTGATAAGTGGAATATCTTCTCTTTTTCTTCTCCATGGATATGATCTGCCATCAATTGTTTTATGGATAATTCCTACAATTTTATGCTGTCCTAAATAATCTCCCAGTTCTGCACACTCTTTTTCCAATTCAAAGTCTACGGGTTTATAATGGGTAATCATATTGGGTCTTGTACGCAGGGCAAATCTCCAGGGTTCAATAAATTCGTAGTAAGGAACATAAGACTTCCGGGCCGGGCAATATTCTTCCTGTTTCAAAAAATACTGTCTCTCTCTTGTTGTAAACCCCAGCTTCGGATCATTCCAGGAATATGAAGAAATATGTTTGAGTTTCTGTACTCTTTCTACATATATTCTCCGCCCGAATTTTCTTCTCTTTTTTAAAAACTGGCGGCTTTCGGAATACATGTAAGTATTAATTTTCTTCAATATTCCTTCAAAGAAATCTCCGTCTTTGGATCTCATTACATCTTCTCTTACCACAAAGAATCTTACAAATCCTCTTTGATAAGGCTTATCCAAAGGAATCCATGGGATATTTCGTCTGATATCCCAAAGCTCATCACTACGTTGATATTTTTTTCTTATCTGTTTTTCTACATCTTTTCTAATTGTTCTTTTTCTGCTTCTCACGCTTCTCAGCCGGGAAAACAGAAGGTTATCATTTTCCATTGTTCACAGAAGTCTGATGTGAGATTGTAAAGTTTTTTTCTCACACAACTTTTAATCAACTAAAATATTAGTTGAATGGATTAATAATAGACGGCTACAGTGTGAGGATATAATTCACGTGTTTCGTCTGTAATGACACTAAAAAAGATTTCGGGTAAACCTGGGAGTTTGAAATATTGCGCAATAAAAAACCCGAAATCTCTACGACTTCGGGTTTTGATATTTTATTGTACTGTTATTCTAAGAATGTACCAAACCGCGAAGCCTTACCACCATAAGGGGCAATCCAACTGTAGAATTCTGTTTAGTTCTGAACATTGCTTCGTCGTTTTTTTATTGGTTAAACTTGATTTTCAGGTGCAAATATATAAATTTTTCTGAGAATCAAAATTATTTTTTTCACTTCAGGTGAATAATACTGAGAAAAACAGCATCAATAACCTTGGTCATTCTCTTGGTATCGAGGGTTTCCAGAGTGTCTGTGGGTTTGTGATAATTTTTATTTCTGAAAAAAGATGAATCGGTGATCATGAGTGCCGGAAAATCAAAATTCCAATAGTTGAGATGATCTGAAAAGTCTATTCCAGCCATAAATTTAGGTGCTGAGAAGGTTTCTGTTTTGATCTGCTCAGAGCCTTTAAAGTTGTTGATAAAGTTTTTTACAAACGGACCTGCCCCACTAAACTTTTTAGCCAAAGTAATAAAGTCTCCTTTATCACCGTAAAACCATGAAAGGATCCCTAAAGGAAAGCTCTGCGATCCCTTTTCATCTCTGAAATATCCAATCATTTCCACGCTGGCCATTCCATATACATCGATATTATTGTCTTTTAAGTATTTTGCATGGACATAACTTCCCATATTTTCAGTCCTGAAATAAGGAGGTTCTTCCAAGGTGTAAGCTACAAGATCTACTCTGTACTTCAACTTTTGTCCTTTAAGCATTCTTGCCAGTTCCAAAAGGGCTGTAACTCCGGTTGCATTGTCGTCTGCACCCTGCTGATCTCCGCAAACGTCGTAATGGGCCCCTATGATGATTCGCTTTTTGTTTTCTGTTCCAAAGGAAGTAATTACATTCTTATATATTTTTCCATCTACTTTATATTCCTGATAAGCAGTACTGTCACCATAAGTATTGAAAGTCTGATGGATATAGTCTGCAACTGCATTCAGCTGCTCTATATTTTTATGATTTCTAAATTGTGGTGTTTGGGTAAGCGCTCTCAAATGCTTTTTAACCAAAGATGTATCTGCAACGACCTTCGAGCTTTGTATGAATATATCTTTCTTCCCTGAAGCTAACAGGAAAACACCAGCGATAATAAATAAGCCTACGAGAAGAAACAGTTTTTTACTCGTAGGCTTTATTATATTTTTCAGATTCATAGGCTGCGTTTTAATTTCAAATTGAAATTAAAGCTTTTCTGTTTATTTTTCTAAAAATCTCTCTAAAATTTCTACTGCACATTTCGGAAGGTTGGTCCCAGGTCCGAAAATAAAGTCTGCACCGTTGGCATAAAGGAATTCATAATCCTGTTGAGGAATTACTCCTCCTACCACAATGGTGATATCATCTGCCCCCAGTTTGGATAGTTCTTCCACGACCTGAGGAACTAATGTTTTGTGCCCTGCAGCCAGTGAAGAAACTCCTAAAATGTGAATATCATTCTCCACAGCTTGCTTAGCCACTTCTTCCGGAGTCTGGAACAATGGAGCTACATCGACATCAAATCCCATATCAGCAAATGCTGTGGCTACTACTTTTGCTCCTCTGTCGTGCCCATCCTGTCCCATTTTGGCTACCATTAGTCTTGGGCGGCGTCCTTCTTCTTCTTCAAATTTCTGAGTCAGATTCAGGGCTTTTTCAAAGTATTCGTTTTTACCGGCATTCATTGCGTATACACCAGAGATTGTTTTAATATTTGCTTTATATCTTCCAAAGGTTTCTTCCATGGCATCACTCATTTCGCCAAGGGTAACTCTTCTTCTTGCAGCTTCAATACATAATGCAAGTAGATTTCCTTTTCCTGTTTTCGCACTTTCACGGATATCATTCAGAATTTGTTCAACAGCATCAGCATTTCTGTCTGTTTTGATCGTGTTTAATCTTTCGATCTGCTTTCTGCGAACTTCTGTATTATCAATATCTAAGATTTCTATCTGATCCTGTTTTAATGAAGATTTAAATGAATTAACACCAATGATGAATTCTTCTCCACTGTCAATCTTAGCTTGTTTTTTAGCAGCAGCTTCTTCAATTCTCATTTTTGGAATTCCGGCTTCGATGGCTTTGGTCATTCCTCCTTCCTGCTCTACCTCATCGATGTATCTCATCGCTTCTTCGATCATTTGCTGAGTAAGGCTTTCTACCAGATTACTTCCTCCCATCGGATCTACCACATCACATATTCCGCTTTCCTGCTGAAGAATGATCTGTGTATTTCTTGCAATTTTTGCTGAATAGTCTGTAGGAAGAGCAATGGCTTCGTCCAGTGCATTGGTGTGAAGAGACTGTGTTCCTCCTAAAGCTGAAGACAAAGCTTCAATGGCTGTTCTTGTAATATTATTGAAAGGCTCCTGCTCTGTCAGAGACCATCCGGACGTCTGAGAGTGGGTTCTTAATGCCAGAGATTTTGGATTCTGAGGATTAAACTGCTTTAAAAGGGTTGCCCAGATGTATCTTGCAGCACGCATTTTAGCAATTTCCATGAAGTGATTCATTCCGATTGCCCAGAAGAATGATAGTCTTGGAGCAAAATCGTCTACATTCATTCCTGCTTTTATTCCTGTTCTTACGTATTCAAGCCCATCGGCCAAGGTATATGCCATTTCAAGTACCGGTGTGGCACCTGCTTCCTGCATATGGTATCCTGAAATAGAAATTGAGTTAAATTTTGGAATGTTTTGCGAAGTATATTCAAAAATATCTGCGATAATCTTCATGGAAGGTGCAGGCGGATAAATATAAGTATTTCTTACCATGAACTCCTTGAGAATATCATTTTGAATAGTTCCTGAAAGCAGTTCCTGTTTTACTCCCTGCTCTTCTGCTGCTACGATATAGAAAGACAAAATAGGAAGCACCGCGCCATTCATGGTCATGGATACTGAAATCTGATCTAACGGGATTTCATTGAAAAGGATTTTCATATCTTCCACAGAGTCGATGGCAACTCCTGCTTTTCCTACGTCTCCTACTACTCTTGAGTGATCAGAGTCATATCCTCTGTGCGTTGCCAAGTCAAATGCCACTGAAAGTCCTTTCTGACCTGCGGCAAGATTTCTTCTGTAAAAAGCGTTAGATTCCTCTGCAGTGGAAAATCCGGCATATTGACGAACCGTCCAGGGTTTCTGTACATACATCGTAGAATACGGTCCTCTCAGATAAGGAGCAATTCCTGGAGAAGTCTGCGTTAATGATTCATCTTTTACATCTTTTTTCTCATAGGATGATTTGAGTTCAAGGCCGTCTTTTTCAAAATTATAAATCTCTCTTTCCTGAGGTAATACATTAAAATCCGGGGTTTTCACAGAAATTGTCTTTCGCATTCCAATTATTTTTGTCCCCGTAAAGTTAATTTTTTTGAACGAAACATGAAACTTCTGTTAACGTTCTGTTTTACTCCAATTTAGTAAAAGAAAAAGGCCGGACAAATGCCCGGCCTTTCTTATTGGTATATCGTCTGCTTATTTTTTGATAAGCTTCGTATTGTAAGTGTTTTTGTCATCTTTTATCGTGATCACATACATACCTTTGATTAATGAAGCAACATTAATTCTTTGTCCATCAATCTGACCTTCCTGAGCTAATCTTCCGTCAGCAGTGTAGATTTTGTAATCTGCCTTACCTTTAAGATTTTTCACTTCTACGAAAGTATCTGCAGGGTTCGGATAAATTGAAATTTCAGTTGATTTAACGTCTTTTGTTTCATTTACCGCAAGAGTTTCTGTAATTTTTACAGAGAAATCTTTGAACGAACCTTGTGAAATAACACCACCTCCCTGTACCGGAACTGATGGGCTGCCACATGGTCCTGTAGCTGCATTAAAGAAAGTATTTGCCACTCTCATTCTTAGGAGTTTATCTCCTGCATATGCTGTAGCTGGTACAGTGAATACCATAGTTCCTGTATATTGTCCATTGGCTGGAGGAACAGTTGTTTTAGTACCTATTTTCTCTGAAGCTTCAAAAACTCCGTTTCTGTTAAAGTCAATCCAAACTTCCATTTTGTCGTTATAACCTGCTGTGTTACCAACATTGAAATAAGACAATGTATATTGCGTTCCTTTGGTTAAATTAACTTGTTTAGTTACATCTTCAGTAAAATCCTGATAAGTACTGAAAATAGTTTTATAGGTTAATTGAGAATATGCTAAGTTCGCTAAGTTTAATTGAGCTAAACCACTGTTAAAGCTAAAGCTTGCAAAGCTATTTCCACCTGTTGTCATTAAACAATAGTCTGAACCAGTTCTTAAGCCTTTTGTTTTGAATGCATAAGTAGAAGAGAATGTTCCAGGAACTGTATTCACTACTGCAGCCACCTGAACTTCATAATTAGTCTCATCTTCAAGGGAGCTTAACGATACAAAATTAGTAGCGCTTGTAGTATTTGTCCAGTTAGTCTCTCCCAGTTTTCTATATTTAATAGCATATGTTGCTCCTGGTACACTATTCCATCCGATAGTAGCAGATGTTTTCAAAATCCCTGCAGCTATTGAACCTACCCCTGTTGGAGCGTCTGTAGTTGAAGTAGGAGCAGTTCCAACTATAATCTTAGGAGATACAGCGTAGAATACATTTCCAATGGCAGAAATTCTCAATTTAACAGGACCTGTTAAACCTGAAGGCATTTGAGCTGTATAACTTCCTGTGTTAGGAGTAGAAGCTACAAGTTCTGTCCATGTTGATCCGTTAACAAGATCTGTGGTATATTCAATTTTTACATTAGCCGCATTATAAGGCGCAGCATTGGTATTAGCTACATCCCATGAAATTGTATTGGCTGCATTGTTATATAACGTAGTATTATCAATAAGACCACTAAATTTGAAAGGCCCGTCATTGGTAACAGTTACTGTAGTTTCAGCAGATACCAACATTGGTTTAGCAGCATTCTCATCTCTAACAGTTACTGCATATTTAAGTACTCTTGGAATATAAGAAACAGTTTCCCATTTCGTTTTATCAGTTAAAGCTCCTCCCATTACTACAGGAAGACTTGGAAAGTATCTTCTTCCACTTGCTGTACCAAAATAAGATCTTGTTAAAGCACCTTGAGCACTATACCCCCAACCGCTGTCTCCTGAGATTGAGTTGTAAGAATCAACACTATCATACTGTTCCCATGTATATTTAATAGGATCAGTATCTGTAGCTGAAGCATCAAGATAATATGCTGTTCCTTTTGGAATACTGTAAGCAGGAAGAGCTGAAATTACCGGAGCAGTATTTGTTGTAATATTTTCTGATGTTCCACAGCCAGGCTTGCTGTCTAAGCTGTTAAGAATCTGATTAACGGAAGAATAATGGAAATAAGCATCAGTAAAATCCTGAACATTATCTCCTGTAATTCCGGCATATCCCATAATAGTAGTTCCTCCTCCAGGCTCGATATTTACTCCTGAACCTTCTGAAACATGTGAGAATGTATGGTTACCTCCCAGCTGATGCCCCATTTCATGAGCAACATAGTCAATATCAAAAGAATCCCCTACCGGGTTTGTATTCTGTGTAAATGCAGATCCTTTTGCCAATGAAGTAGATGTTGCAGGATCAACACATGTAGATCCGATAGATCCAGCGTTTCCGTTACCTCCGGAAGCATTGAAAACATGCCCCATATCGTAATTAGCATTTCCTACCGCGCTTGTTAAAGTTTGCTGAAGTTGTAGGTTTAAATTTCCTGTATAAGGATCGGTTGCAGGGTCAGTATAGATAATATTCTGAAGATCCTGAATAATAAGCTTGATGGCAAAATCTTTCTGGAAAATACCGTTTACACGGGTCATCGTAGCATTCATCTGGGTAACCGTATTGGTTATTCCTCCAGACGGATCAAATTTCTTTGTATACTCTCCTGTTGTTGAAAGTGCTAATCTATACGTTCTGTATTTTGTACTTGCCGGTCTGTTTGTAATTCCTACATTAGAAAGATTCTTTTTCCCGAAAGCTTCTAAAGACTTGATATCTTTTAAGCTTTTTTCTTCTGTAGAACATTCAAAGCCGTGGTCAGCATCTGTTCTTTTCGTTTTGTAAAAAACTCCATACACCTGCTTATCTGTAGTAATAGGCTCTATAAACTGGAATTTTCCGTCTTTTATAATCATTGACTGCATTTCAGTAGGTGCAGTACTGAATCTTACATATTTGCCTGGATCATCAACTCCTACTCCTATATAAGATCCCAATTGGTATCTGTCAGCCATAGATTTTTCCATAACAGGATCACTATATACCGCAAACTTTTCAATCTTTCCTTCTGCAGTAGGAAGAGATACAATAACAGCCTGAGCTCCTTTCCCTGTTTCTACAGCATCTTTTAGAATGTTTCTAAGCGACTGCAAATCAAATCTGTAAGAATACTGAACTTCTACTTCTTTTCTGATTTGTGATGTCCTTTGTGAGGCCGGTTCCCACCTCTGTGCATTAAAGCTGGACAGCCCAGCAGCCAATGCACAAACCAGTAAAATTCTTTTTTTCATAATTACTTAATTAATTTAGAATTAATAAACTTTAAATATCCGGCATAAAAATAAGAATTATAAACACAACCGCATAAAAAAAACAGTCAATTTTAAATAAAATTGACTGTTTTTTTAAATATTATTCTTTTTTAGAGTTATTTCTTTATTCCCATCTCAAATAAAGCAAATGATATAAGATCTGCATTTTCACTGATGACCTGATCTGTTGATCTTCCGGCTCCGTGACCTGCGTTCTTTTCAATTCTCAAAAGAATAGGATTTTTACATGCCTGCTTTTCCTGAAGTTCTGCTCCAAATTTGAATGAGTGCGCCGGAACAACCCTGTCATCATGATCACTGGTGATGATCATTGTTGATGGATAGCAAGTTCCTGCTTTTACATTGTGTACTGGAGAATATGATTTAAGATATTCAAACATTTCCTTACTGTCTTCTGCCGTACCATAATCATAAGACCAGCCTGCTCCTGCTGTAAATTTGTTATATCTCAACATATCCAACACTCCTACTCCCGGGAATGCTACTTTGGCAAGATCCGGTCTCATCGTCATTGTTGCACCGACCAATAATCCTCCATTTGATCTTCCTGAAAGGGCCATGTATTCTTTTGAAGTATATCCTTTGCTTTGAAGATATTCCCCGGCAGCGATAAAGTCTTCAAAAACATTTTTCTTCTGTTGTTTTGTTCCTGCGTCGTGCCATTTTTTACCATATTCACCTCCTCCACGGATGTTTGGAACGGCATAAATACCACCATTTTCCATCCAGATCGCATTGACTACAGAGAACGAAGGCTGTAAGCTGATGTTAAAACCTCCGTAAGAATATAGGATCGTAGGGTTTTTACCGTTAAGTTTAGTTCCTTTCTTATAATTGATCATCATAGGAACTTTTGTCCCGTCTTTTGAAGTATAGAATACCTGTTCTGAAACATAATCATCCGGGTTAAACTTCACTTTAGGTTTTTGATACACTTCAGATTTCCCTGAGTCTACATTAAATTTATAAGTGGTTCCCGGTGTAATATAATTGCTGAAAGAAAAGTAAACATCTTTCTCTTTTTCTTTTCCTCCAAATCCTGAAATATTCCCTTTACCAGGCAGTGTAATCTCTCTAACCAGTTTTCCTGTTTTATCAAATTGTTTTACCTGATCTATGGCATCAATCATATAGGTTGCAAAGAAATATCCTCCACCTGAAGAAATTCCCAATACGTTTTCAGTTTGTGGGATTACATCCTTCCATGTTGCCGGTGCCGGATTGCTTATCGTAGTTTTTACAAGACGCATATTCGGAGCATCCTTATCTGTGAAAATGAAAAGGTCATCACCTTGTGTATCTACAATACTGGCATTGATATCAAATCCGTTTACAATCTGTACAAAATCTCCTCCTTTCTGAAGGTCTTTGATATATAATTCATTACCATTTGTAGCGTTAGCAGCAGAGATGATCAGGTATCTCTGGTCTTCAGAAACTCCGGCTCCTAAATATCTTCTTGGTGTTTTATCTCCTCCGAAGATCAATTTATCTTCAGACTGTTTTGTACCTAATTTATGAAAGTATACTTTATGCTTGTCGGTCATACCGGAAAGCACTGTTCCTTCTTTCGGTTTATCGTAGCTTGAATAATAGAATCCTTCGTCTCCCTGCCATGAAATCCCGCTGAATTTCACATCCAGTAAAGTCTCATCAATCTGTTTTTTGGTAACAGCATCAATGATGATAATCTTGTTCCAGTCACTTCCTCCTTCAGAAATAGAGTAAGCTGCAAGGTTTCCTTTTTTATTGAATGAAAGATTGGAAAGTGAAGTTGTTCCCTTTTCCGAGAATTTATTAGGATCTAAAAATACTTCTGTGGTATTGGTCTTGTTGTTTGTTCTGTACAAAACAGACTGCGCCTGCAAACCATCGTTTTTATAATAATAAGTATAATCTCCTTCTTTAAAAGGAGCTGAAATTTTTTCATAATTCCAGATTTCCTTTAGCTGATTTTTAATTTTATCCCTGAACGGAATTTTAGAAAGGTAATTCTGACTGTAAGCTACTTCTTCATCTACCCATTTTTTTGTAGGTTCAGAATCGTTTTCCAGATCTCTGAAAGGATCAGAAACAGCAGTTCCGAAATAGGTATCTGTCTGGCTTCCTTTTAACGCTTTAGGATAATTCATTTTCTGAGAATAAAAAGATGCTGAAAATAAAACTCCAGCTGTTAACAATATAGGTTTAAAATTCATATTGATCGGTTTTTCTCAAAAATACGTAAAGTATATTAAACAAAAAAACAGACCTTATTTCCTTGTAATCTATATTAAAATAATGTTAAATTTCATCTTTTTTTAAATGTAATAAATATTGTTACATTTAAAATTCTATATTTGTTTTTTTTTATGAAATCAAATTTTTATTAACCAACCAAAAAAACACAATGATAAAAAAAGTTTTTGTAATTCTTATTACAAGTATTATTGCTCTATCATGCAATAATGAACAGGATAATACTAATACTCCTGAACAGGCAGAAATGAATGAAATTCAAAGGCTTTATAATGAAGCAAAGACCGTGGACAAAGAAATAACAATATGGGGAGGTGGAGATGCACCTGGCCGGTTAGATTGGATAAAAAATGAATGGGAGAAAGATTTTCCCGATATTAAAATAAATGTAAGAGTTGATCTTTCAAAATTTTTAGATGCAGAGGTTGACCAACAGCTTGCTAGCAATACATTAGTCCCAGATGTTGTACAATTACAGACTGTTCACGATTTCCATCGTTGGAAAAGTGAAGGTGTTCTTGAAAATTTCAAACCATTCGGGGGAGAGCAGATTCCCAATAATATAAAAGATCCAGATGGTGCATTTACCCCAGTCTATATGGTAACATTTGCCATGATCGCCAACAGATCACTTGTCGCGAATATACCTCAGTCCTATGCAGATTTATTAACTCCTCAATATAAAAACAATCTGATATTAACTTATCCTCATGACGATGATGCTGTCTTATATCTTTATAAGAAAATTGTAGATCAATATGGCTGGGAATATATTGATAAACTTATTCAGCAAAAACCTCAATGGATAAGAGGAACCGCAGCACCAACTACTCAAGTAAGAAAAGGAAACAAGCTCGCCACTATGGGAACTGCAGGTATTTTTGATAAATCTTTAGACGGAGGAGCCCAGGTAGTACTTCCTGTGAAAGATCATTTTTTAACATGGGCACAAACGGGAGCCATCTTCAAAACCACGAAGCACAAAGCTGCCGCTAAGCTGTACATGACATGGATCCTTTCTAAAAAAATGCAGGGATTATGGGGAGAATGGTCAGTAAGAGATGATATGCCTGATAAAGCAGAGTACAAAAGTTACAAAACCTATCCAAATACTTCTCCAACTGAATTTATCAATTTTATGCTAGATAGAGATGCACTTAATAATTTTTCAAAGCAGATAGAAGCCAAAATAGGTCCTGTACAAGGAGGCTCTCCATTAACAGATCCTGCAATTCTCGAGCTTTTATAATTCTATTAAATAGATAACAAAAAAGTCCCGATAGATCGGGACTTTTATTCTTTGAATGAGCTTTTCAACTATTCATTGGCTCCGAAGCTTTCAAAATAGAAATCAGTAAGATTGGTAACAATCTCATCGGGGCTTCCGTTCCAATAGTATATTTTATCGCCTTCTTTAAGTTCATAAAGATTAAAATTCTGATCGGTTGTAACTGTTTTATCGGCATTTTTGAAGTCCTGAACAGCCTGAATCAGATATTTCTTCAAATCTTCCGTTTTTATTTTATTCAGATCACCTTTTGGCCCGGATGTCAATTTTGAAGGAACCAAAAAGCTTACAGAATAATTTATTTCTGCAATTTTCTGCCCTTCAACATATTCATTCGGAACAACTTTTACATTTTTAACGGTTAGTTTTCCGGTCTTAAAATTTCCGAACATTGCTGTAAAGTACTCCTCCGCCTCTTTTTTACATGCTGCGGCCGTTGCTTTAGGAAAAGCAGACAGAAAATTCTCTACGCTGCCATCCATCATTTCTTTTGAAGTTTCTTTAAAATCTACCTGGTAAGCATTCTGTCCTTCTACTGTGGGTTTTAAGTAATCATTCAGCTTATTCAATGCGGCTTCGTCATTATTTACAAAAGTTCCGAAAAATAATTCAAAGGCTTCTTTAGGCTTCTTCACCTCAGTTTGCGCGATAAGTTGCTGTCCCATCATGGTAAGCAGCAGGAAAATAATTTTGTAGTTTTTCATAGTTGATATTTTTATGTTGAGTCATTTGCAAAAACAAAGCCCCTGAAGGATCAGAGGCTTTGTTTTTATTTGTTTTAATTTTAATAATTTTCTTCTTCTCCCTTCATTTTCTCTGCATTTTCCGCCATGATTACGGCATCAATCATTTCAGAAATATCTCCGTTCATATAAGCGTCCAGATTGTACATAGACTTGTTGATTCTATGATCTGTAACTCTTCCCTGAGGGTAGTTGTATGTTTTAATTTTTGCAGAACGGTCACCGGTAGAAACCATAGATTTACGTTGTGCAGCAATATCTCCCTGTACTTTCTGCAATTCGATATCGTATAATTTTGTTCTTAGCATTTCCATAGCCAATTCACGGTTAGCTAACTGAGAACGAGCCTGTTGGCAAACTACAACAAGTCCTGATGGTTTGTGGGTAAGCTGAACTTTCGTTTCAACCTTGTTTACGTTCTGACCTCCGGCACCTCCTGAACGGGAAGTCTGCATTTCAATATCAGCAGGATTCAGTTCAAAATCTACTTCTTCAGCTTCCGGAAGAACAGCAATGGTAATGGCAGAAGTGTGTACTCTTCCCTGAGATTCTGTTTCAGGTACACGCTGTACACGGTGAACCCCGGACTCGAATTTCATGATTCCGTAAACACCTTCTCCTTCCACTTTCATGATCAGTTCTTTGTACCCTTTAGCTGCTTCATTAGAATCTGTTACTTCATGTCTCCATCCTTTTGTTTTGAAATACATGGTATACATTCTGTAGATATCTTCTACGAAAATAGCCGCTTCATCACCACCTGTTCCTGCACGTAATTCTACGATAACGTTTTTGTCATCGGCAGGATCTTTAGGAATCAATAATACTTTCAGCTCTTCTTCCAATCCCGGAAGTTTAGCCTGAGCTTCCAACTTTTCTTCTTTAGCCAGATCTACCAGATCTCTGTCTGAACCATCTGCAATGATCTCTTCAGATTCTGCAATACTATCCAGCGCTCCTTTGTACTGATCGTAAACTCTTACAATTTTTCCCAAATCACTATATTCTTTGTTCAAAGAAGAATATCTTTTTTGGTCTGAAATGACATCAGGCTGTATAATAAGGTCTGCAACCTCATTATATCTTTGTTTTATAGCTTCTAATTTTGGAATTAATGATTTAGACATTGTAGAAATTTTGTGGGTGCAAAGATAAGGATTATTAATTCAAAATTAAAATTACTGATGATCATAAATTTTTGAGCATTAGGGATAAAGGGAGCAAAACTGTAAAAAGGTGGATTTCCAAATTTACCTATCAGTCTTTCTGTGCAGTTAAGACTTGTTCTGATATTGTCTGGAAAGTCTCCTGTCAACCCAATATAAAATAATTCCTACCGCAATAATTCCCACTCCTATAAGGCTTTCTTTAGGATTATGAATAAATGTAAAATAGAGAATATAGATGCTGAACAATAGAAAAACAGCCGGAAAAATATGGAATGCATTTGACTTAAAAATTTTCCTGTCTTTTTTCTTAAGGAAGAAAACAGTTGAAATCGCAAGGCTTGCAAAAAGCTGTAAAATAAAAGCGGTATAGACAAAAATTTCTTTAAAGCTTCCCGTTAGAATAATAACTGTTGCAATGACTGCATGGGCAAAAATGGCTCTTACAGGAATTCCTCTTGTATTGCCCGCTGATAATGGTTTCCAAATGTAGGTATGTTTAGCAAAAGCCTGTGTCAATCTAGAACCTACCCATAAATATCCGCTAATTGTAGCAACCAGCTGCAGAGCAATAAAAACATTGACAATCTTTCCGAAAGCAGGACCTAGCATATTGACAGCCGCTTCTCCCATCACATCTTCTTTTCCCGCCAACTGACTTACAGGGGCATGTTTCAGCATAATATAATTTACCAGAATATAGCTTATCGTCACAAAAACAGTTCCAATGATCAAAGATTTGGGAAGGTTCTTCTGAACGTCTTTTATTTCTCCTGCAATATAAGAAGCTGAATTCCAGCCTGTGTAGGAATAGGTAACAAATACCAGTGAGGTAGCAAAAGCAGGAAGCATGATCTCATTCTGCCAGCTGTCACTGAAATTCAAACTGTTGCCAAACTGTGGAGATTCTGAAAGTCCAACACCAAGGATAATCAGAACAATAATAAAGGCTATTTTAATGAAGGTGAAAAAGTTATGAAACCTGCTGGATGTTTTTAAGCTGAATGATAATGACACCGCTACGATAAAAATAGCGGCAATCGCAAAACCATTTCCAAAGGTATAATCAAATACGGAAAGGTATTTTGACATCGCCAGTGCTGCCAGTGCGACCGGAGAGGAAAATCCAATAATCAGAGAAACCCAGCTGATCAGATATCCGAACAATGGATGATATGTTTCTTTAAGGTAAATAAAATCGCCTCCGTTTCCTTTGAAATGTGAACCTAATTCGGCATAGCAAAAAGCCCCGAACAAAGCGAGAATTCCTCCGATAGCCCATAACAGGAAAATACTGTAGGTATTGGTAATATCAGATAACTGAAAACCGAGAGTGGTAAAAATCCCGGTTCCAATCATATTGGAAACTACAATGGCGGCGGCCGTTTTCCAGCCAATCTGATGTGAGGTAGTACTCATTTAATGATTAAAAGTTAAAATTAAGCCTTCCGAAGAAATAATTCCCCAGTGTTCCCATCTGAACCGGTGCATATTTGAATACTCCATAGTATGAATTTTCATAAATCTGGCGATCCGGAAAGACATCAAACAGATTATTGGCTCCTACCGTAAAGTTGATACTTTTGGTGATATCATACCCAATACTGATGTCTGTAACTATTTTTGGAGAGAATTCCTGTACTCCTCCAAAGGGATAACCATCTCTTATTACTTTACCAAAATAAGTATTTCTTACGAGAAAATTGAATTTCCCGATTCCATAATTTAACCCTAATGAAGCTTTGGTTTTTGGAGACAATGTTTCAATGATATTGATCTGATCGGGACCAAAAAACTGATCCTGAGGTGTTTCTAAATTTTCCGGAAAATGAAAGTCTGTAATTTTTGTTTCTGTGTAATTTCCGGCAAGATTCATATTTAATTTTCCATTCCCAAGAATCCAGTCATAGGAAACCACTACATCTACTCCTTTTGTTTCTGTATCAATAGCATTGGCGAAAAATCTTCCGCTTTCTACCTTAAACTGATCTAACCTTGAGTCTGTAATATTGCTGGTAATCACAATTCTGTCTTTCACTTTAATCCAGTATCCATCAATGGCGATCGTCAAGTTGTTTAAAGGTTTCAGCGTAAATCCAGCACTCGCGTTGATAGAAGTTTCCTGTTTGAGTTTATCAAATCCAAGAATTCTGGCAGCTTCGCTATCATTACTGAATATTCCTTTAGTAACAATCTTTGAGCCGGAAGTAGAAATATCTGCGTACGAATTATTGAAATACTGCTGCTGAAGTGAAGGCGCTCTGAACCCTGTCCCAACCGCTGCTCTTACTGCATAATTTTTTACGAACTCATATCGGACGGCAAGTTTTCCATTCAAGGTATTTCCGAAATCTGAATAATTTTCAAATCTGGCAGCGGCATCAATATTTAATTTTTTATCTAAATCATACGAAACATCTACATATACAGCCGTTGAATGCCTGTCTTTTTTCAAAGCATTGTTTGGAGAAAATCCGATAAAAGATTGAGACCCTCCCGCACCAAGCACTGTTGATCCTTCCGTCGCAATGTTTCCATTAATGTCATATTGGGTGTAAGAAGCTTCATCCCCTGCTTTGATCTGGTATTGTTCAAATCTGAATTCACCCCCGAAAGCGATATTGAAGCGGTTTATATTTTTGGAAACATCAAGATTCACTGTATTCTGAAGGAAACTATGCGCTCCTGCATAAAACCGAGTTGGCGATTTTGCTCCCAGAGAAGCATTATTGGTGTTGCTTACGTTATAATTGAAGGTATTGCTGCCGAATGTATTGCTTAAATCAAATAACCAGTCATTGACATTATATTTTGCACCTACAGCATAGGAAATATCATATACCTGAGATCCAAGAGCGGCCTGAAAACCATTCGGATAAATGGATGAAACTACATTAGATTTTTCGCTCGGCAGTCTTCTGAAACCAAATCCTTTTCCTTCTTTAATACTGAAGCCTCCGAAAGAATATACTTTAAAATTATCGTTAAAAGGGTATTCTGAATTGAAAAACAACTGCCCTTGTCTGATCTGGGCATCTCCGATTTGAAAATTAAAATCATCACGGGTTAATCCTCTTTTTGCAATTTCTGCATCATCCGCAGCTCTGGCAGCTTTTACGGCTTCAGCATCACCAGCAAATTCATAAGCGAAATTATCTCCGAAAATATCCAGATCGTGATTTTGAGTTCTTGTAGTTTTTCCTCTGTGGCTTAATTGCAGGGAAAGGTTGATATACCCGTCTTTTTTTCCTAATGAAGTTCCATAATTGACTCCCGCCTGATAAGTATCCCCATCATTTCTCCCGGTCAATCCGTAAGTAAGGCTTGCTGAAGCTCCTGCATTTTTTTTAAGAATAATATTGATGACTCCTGCAATGGCGTCAGATCCGTATTGTGCTGCCGCACCGTCTCTTAACACTTCTATCCTATCAATAGCAATGACAGGAATTGTGCTCAGATCTGTTCCTACAGAACCATTTCCCACGGTATTCTGATAGTTGACCAAAGAGGTTGTATGTCTTCTTTTCCCATTCAGCAATACGAGAACCTGATCAGAACCCATTCCTCTTAAAGTTACAGGATCAATATGTTCTGTACCATCAGAAGCAGACTGCCTCACAGCATTAAAGGATGGGATCACATAATTCAGAAGATCCTGAGCCGTCATTTGCGGAGAACTCCTTTGGATTTTGTCAATATTGATAACATCTACAGGAACCGGTGTTTCCAGTTTTGTTCTTTTGACATTACGGTTTCCAACGATGATAATATCTTCGATTTGTTTTCCTTTTTCCTCGTTTTCCTGAGCAGCCACCAAAATTGCCCCGAGCAATAATACCGCTGTACTTAATTTTTTCATTTTTGTTCTTGCCAATTAATAATAACAGTCTGACGGATATTTCCGCAGATATACAAGACTTCAAGAAATGGAATTCATATAAGAATATTGACTTCACTTATCTCCCCCTCAGGGTTGGAATTAGCACCTTTACACTTCTGGAATCGTGCAGGTTGCTAAGGTTTCTTTGGGCCAAATCCCTCCACCTTTCTTGATAAATCTACTGCAAAAGTAGACTAATTTTTTAAATATACAAAAAAGCAGATCTGCTGTACTGCAAATCTGCTTTCTTTTTTACTTAACAATCATCTTTTGAATGGCAGTTCCTGTTTCTGATTTCAGCTGAACCAGATAAGTTCCTGCAGGATAATTGATTTTTACTTCATAAGTTCCGTTTTCTTTATTCAGTTTGAATGAATCCAGTTTCTTACCGGTCATATCAAAAATCAAAATTTCTCCGTTTTTCGCTTTATTAAAAATTAATTTTGCGACTCCGTTTTGTATCGGATTATCCGCAATCTGAAGCGATAATTTATGTACAGCGTTTGGATCTGTTGTTGACAGAGCACCTACATAATTTCCGAAAATTCTGAATTCTCCCGGTTGTAAAGTTATCGGAGTCGTGGTAGAAGCTACATTCAGGATACTGTCATCCATCAGATTCTGCCATTGCCCTGTGTAAGGGAAGTATGGAACAACATTTTTTGCAGAGGTATCATAATTGGCTAATACCACTACATTTTTTATTCCGGTTGTTATAGCCGCATCATACAGATAAATTCTCGTGATCAATCCATTTGGATCATTAGTCAGGTTATTGGATTCTATACTGTACGTTTTAGTTTTAAAAATCTGATGGCTATTTCTGATCGTGATTATTTTCGCCCATGTATCATACACAGCTTTTCTGTTGACGTTAGTATCGTAGTTTAAAGTGAATGCAACTGGTTTTTCATCGGTTCTGCACCCGTTATTGATGCTACCGTCAGCACATCTGTTGATACTGAACTCATATCCCAATTCGCCAAACTGCCAGATCATTTTCGGGCCGGGAATGGTAAAGAAAGTCGATCCGAAAGTTTTCATTCTTTCAAGAGCTGTATTAAGATTTTTAACATCGTAACTTCCATTAACAGCTCCATAGGCAAGGTTTTTAAACATCAGCCTTTCTTCATCATGACTTTCTCCATATCCTACAGCGCGCATATTGGTAAAACCATGAAGACTATGATTCATTCTGTCATAATTACTGTTGTCTTTATATCCCATGGTATTCTGGTTATAAGGATCTGTTTGTTTATTCCAAAGCATTACTCCCTTTCCTTCTGCGACTCTGTAGTTGGCCCATTGCTGCTCTTCAGCATCCGTTCCCAGGTGTTCAAAGATCATATATGAATTGGGATCAATGGCCCATTGCCTGTCGGCATAATGTTTCATAATATCAACCCTGTCCTGCTGATAAGCATTGGTACAGGCTTCATCATTTTCAGAACAGCTTTGGGTAAAACCTTTCGTTAAATCCCAGCGGAATCCGTCAATATGATATTCTGTAAGCCATTGCTGAAGACATCTTTCAACGTAATATTGCGTTGAAAGGCTTGTATGATTAAAATCGTTGAATACATTGTATGAATGTTTCGGAACCTGATTGAAATAGGGATTGTTTGCGGCAACGTCTCCGTAACCGTCTCCATCCGGATCTGCGTTCCAAAGCCTTACCAGAGGAGAACGTCCTGTTGCATGGTTAAACGCTACATCCAAAATCACTGCAATTCCATTCTGGTGGCACAGATCTACAAATTCTTTGAATTTTTCCGGAGTTCCGTAGGCTTTGTCCAGTGCATAATGGAAAGAGGTGTTGTAACCCCATGAAAGGTTTCCATCAAATTCCATGATGGGAAGTAATTCTATAGCATTGATCTTTAGATTTTTTAAATAAGAAATTTTATTGATCAATGACTGCCAGTTCTTTTCCTGTGTAAAATCTCTCAATAATAATTCATAGACCACCAGATCTTCTTTCGCCGGTCTCTGAAAATTGGTTGTCTGCCAGTTATAAGCGGTCTGACCTGTTTTAAATGTTGAAACCTCAAAACCTTGTCCGGCAGGGAACACTGGTAAATTCGGATAAGTTGAAGCTGAAATCCACGGATCATCATAAGAAGATAAAATCTGTGGTGAATAAGGGTCTGCTACTTTTCTCAGATCATTTGTTCTGTACTGGAAAGTATAGAGCTGCTGAGGAGTTATTCCATTGAGTTCTATCCAGTACAGATCAGGATTTGTGGTATCTTTTTTCATTAAATACGTGTCATTCACCGTCCAGCTATTAAAACTTCCGATGACATGTACAAAACTTTTACCTGGTGCATATAGCGCCAGTCCTACCTTGGTCTGATCTGTAGGATGATAATTAATTCCTTGTTTAATCCAGTTTGGAACGGCTTCTGAAACAACATTTCTTGGAACCTGTACAATGAATGTTGCAGCTTTAGAATTGGATCCCTGTGTTGCCACAAGTTCCATACTCGCATCCTGAGTGACGGTATAACTATAAGAATAGGCCTGTGAAGGGGTTGTCGTTGAGTTAACAACAGTTCCGTTTGCTTTTAGCTGAAACGTTGCGTTGGTATTTGTCGTAGCTGTAATATTGATAGCGTTTCCTACCGGTACTGAAGTCAGGCTATTCGCCAGCGGATTGGTAAGATTTAAGCTTAAAGTACCCACATTCACAAATATGTCCGGAGAAGTCTGATGGGACCCTGTTTTATCTTTCAATAAAAACCCAAACCTTCCGATTCCTGTTCTTCCATAAAAAGAAGTGGGTGTGAAAGTAAGTGAATAAGTATCTGTAGCAGCATTATAATTCAGCTTATTCAGATCATTGGAATTGTTCCAGCTGCCATTGGTAGGACAATCCTGGCTGTTCTGATAATTGGTATCAAAAGACCACGTCCAGATATAAATGGCATTATTGGAAACACTCCATGCAGACTCATCAATCTGATCTCCTGGAACAGTAAGGGTAACAGCATCTGTCTCGTTGAATGGATTTGGGCTGATGGAATAATTGATCTGTCCAAAAGCAGCCATTGCAATCAACAGAAAAACAACGGAATAAAGCTTTTTCATTTCTTATTTTTTATCGAATATAGTATAAATTTTTCTTCATAACGATTATTCTTGTCCACTCATCATCAAATATTTCAATTTTCCGGGAAAAAATAAAATAAAAAAAGGCTCATGAAAATTTCATGAGCCTCCCAATAAAAGTAATTGTAATGAACTATTTTTTGGACGAAAATCTTTCTTATTGCAATTCTGTTAGTCTTTTATAATCTTTTTAGAAACGGATTGTCCGTTCTTTAATTTTAATTCCACGATATATAGTCCTGAAGGAAGTTCAGTCATATTGATCTGATGATCTGAGAACTGTATATTCATTTTTTGTCCTACTGCATTGACAACGTTTACTTTATCAATCGCGGAGTCTGATTTAACAGAAAGAATTCCTTTTGTCGGATTAGGATACATTCCTGTTACTGCATTATTTAGCCTGATATCTGAAGTACCTAAAGAAGATGAAGGTTTAATACATCTTACTGAAGACCCCTGCCCTCTCATAGCTCCAGCCGATGGATTGGCAATAGTTGATCCGATATACAGATATTTCGCTCCTAAACTTGATGTATCTGAACTCCAGAAATATCCTCTTTGGCCTACGAAAGTAAAGTTACCATCACTGGAGCTTCTGTATCCACCTGCCGGTAATTTAAGATTGCTGCTGTAAGCTGTTGTCGGGTTACCAATACTTTCAGCACCTATTAAAATAGTCCAATCTGCCTGGGAAGGCATTTTCCAGTCTGCTCCAATAGCTTTACAAGGATCTACCCCACTAGATGCATTAGCCTGCGAAGCTGTTATTCCATTCCATGTATCTGAACTTGCAAAACCTGCCCACCATGCCGGAGATCCTACAATATATACACCTCCTGCGGCAGCAATTCCTTCCGGTGTATTAAGTGAAGGCGCTTGTGCTGTCTGTGAATTTCTAAGCTGGTGTCCGTCATCCCATCTCCCCCACTGGAAAAGATCTCCATATGAATTCGCATCTGCTATTGATGATGCAACTTGTGTACTTCCAAGATTCTGCTGAAGCCATATTTTTCCGTCAGCACCTCTTACCGTGGAATAAGCAACCTGCTGACCACGATACATAAAGCTTACACACCCCACATCTCCTACATTGGCTCCGGGGTCTGTATTGCTGCATGTCTGAGGATTTAATGTCAGAGAAATTCTTTTCACTTTTGTAGTATTTTCAGAATAAGCAAGAACAAGATAATTGTTTGCCTTATCTATAGCAAGATCGTTGTATTTAGCTTCACCATCCGAAACAAAGTCACCTCCAAAAGCAACCCAGTTTTGTGAATCATCTAATTTATAAACCGTATTTCTCAGGAAATTGTCATTTTCAAAACGGCTGGCAACTACATACGGCTTTCCGGATTCCGTCACTGCTAAAGCAACGTGCTGAACTTTTCCGTCTGAAAAATTAGCATTTCCAACCTGAACCCAAGCGTTTCCGTCGAACTTTTTAACATTCAATTTTCTGCCGCCTCCTGAATTTGAAACATAGGCTACATAAATTGTATTAGAGCCATCCAAAGCGATATCGGCATTGTATTGTTCTCCTGAAGAAGAAGCATCTGCTGCTGCACCTCCTACCAGAGTCCAGTTTTGTAAAGGACCTGCGCCAGTACTGTTCTGATATACTTTTAAACCTCCGGAAACATTACATGTATATACCATATCATTGGTGCCAATCACCATTTCTGCAAATTCTGCACCTCCTGAAAACCCGGCATTTCCTACCTGTTCCCATGAGCCTGCAGCATATCTTTTCACAGTTCCTGATCCATAAGATCCATACGTAAAGAGAATATTATCAGAGGATACCGCAGAAGCCTGATAATTAACTGTATTATCGGTTACATTGGGAAGCTGAGACCATAAGGATCCTGTAAACAGACGAACTTCCATTCCTGAGCCTGGATAACCAAGCTGATTGGTATAATAAAGACTGTTTCCATTAGGGCTTATAGACAGTGAATTGTAAGTTGCGGTTCCTGTTGTAACTCCCGCACTTCCTCCTAAATATGACCATGAATTTCCGTTAAATTTCTGAACAGAACCTCTGGCTACGGAAACATCATAATATGACAGATAATAATTTCCTGAGTTGTCAATAACTAAATTGTTAAAACTACTTCCTCCTGCAGATACATCCTGAATGCCTCCAACATTTTCCCATTGCTGAGCATACAAGCAGCTTCCCGCAATAGTCAGCAACGATAATCCCGTTCTGATTTTCTGTATTGCAAAATGTAAATCTCTAAACATATAAAATATTATTTTTAATTATTCTAAATTTAATTTAATTTTGCGCAAAAGTACCTCACATAATTAACCCCGAGTTATCATTTCCGAACTTTTGGTTATCCTGTAAAGGTCTTTTACCTTAAGTAGTTGTACCATGGCTGTAAAAATGTGTTGTATGAGGAAATTATCTAAAAGTGGACTTTTGTTCAGATCCGAAGACATCAAAATTATCATGCAGGAAGACCTGTGCCCTGATCAAACTTTCAGATCTCATATGCTGGAAGGGAAGGCAAGCTTTAATCTTCTTTTTCTGTTGAGTGATGAAATCAATTTGGAAGCTCATGACTGCGGAACCCAATTTTCTTTTAAGAAAAATCAGTACATCCTTCATTATTCACCCCAAGAAAGTGTTGCCGAACTATGGACAGAAAACCAGGAAATTCTGAAATATCTTCAGATTCAGATCAATTATCAATATGTTTTCAACCTCATCAATCCGGAACTTAATGGTGAGAATGCAGAAATTCTGGAAAACATGACCCACAATAATTTCATATTCCTTCATAAAGAAACACCACCTGACATGACCGTCGAAATGCATATGATCGTAAAGGAAATTCTGGGGTATACTAAAAAAGGAATTATGCAGAAGTTATTTATAGAAGCCAAGATCATCAAACTTCTTATATTGATTTTTGAGCAGTTCAATGAGAAAAATATCCTGGAATCCACTCCCAAAACTCCTGAAATGATCAGAAAATTCATTGATGAAAATTACCACAGGAATATAAAAGCGGAAGAGATTGGAAAGTATATGGGCATGAATCAGAGTATTATCAGAAAGGAATTCAAAGCTCAGTATCATACAACGATTGCTCATTATATATCGGAACTCAGAATGCTGAAGGCAAAGAAACTGATTACTGACAAGGAAATTATGATCAAAGAGATCGCTATTGAATGCGGTTATGAATATCTTCAGAACTTTACACGGGCTTTTAAAAAGAAATTCGGAGTGTCTCCGGAAAGCCTCAGGAATAATAAATAGAAAAACCGCCTAACGAATTAAGCGGTTTTGTATATGTTGTTTTGCTTTGATATTACTTTTTCAGAATTCAGGTGAAAAAGCAATGACAATCAATTAATGATGATGTCCGTGATCGTGAAGGAAAGGTCCGTTTCCTTTAGGCTCGCTGTAGATAACCTCTACACCTTCCTGCTCAGTAATAAGTTTTCTTCTGATATCTTCAGGATCGAAAGGCTTTACTTTTCCGAAATACTCTTTCAAACCTTCAGTTAGCCACATTGGGATTACTAATCCGAAGAACATAAAAATACACCAGAATCCTACTAGGAACATAGTAATGAAGAATACAGTCCAAAGGAACTGGTAAAACGGCCAAAATGCTGATAATATCGTTATCATTCTCTTAAAGATTTTAGGCAAAAATAAAGCTTTTTTCTTTTTTACACAAAAGATCAGTGCTCTATTTTATTATTTATTTTCATTTTAAACTAATTAGTGAGCAAGATTTGCAAAGAAATCGTTGCCTTTATCATCGGAAATAATGAATGCAGGGAAGTCTTTTACTTCGATTTTTCTTACCGCTTCCATTCCTAGTTCCGGGAAGTCTACTACATCTACAGACACAATATTGTCTTTGGCAAGAATAGCAGCCGGTCCTCCGATAGATCCAAGGTAGAAACCTCCGTATTTATGACAAGCATTGGTAACATCTTTACTTCTGTTTCCTTTTGCCAGCATGATCATACTTCCACCGTGGCTTTGGAATTCATCCACATAAACGTCCATTCTCCCTGCTGTAGTAGGCCCGAAACTTCCTGAAGCCATTCCTTCCGGAGTTTTTGCAGGTCCTGCATAGTAGATTGGGTGGTTTTTGAAATATTCCGGCATTGGTTTCCCGCTGTCAATAATTTCTTTGATTTTTGCATGGGCGATATCTCTTGCTACGATCAATGTTCCGTTTAGTTTCAATCTTGTTTTGATTGGATATTTGGATAGTTCTGCAAGAATTTCCGGCATTGGTTTATTCAGGTTAACTTCAACTGCTTCTTCCAGGTGTGGAGGAGTATCAGGTAAGAATCTTTTTGGGTCTTGTTCCAATTGCTCAAGGAAGATCCCTTCTTTTGTAATTTTTCCTTTGATATTTCTGTCCGCAGAACAGGAAACCCCCATTCCTACAGGACAAGATGCAGCGTGTCTCGGAAGTCTGATTACTCTTACATCATGAGTAAGGTATTTTCCTCCAAACTGAGCTCCGATAGCACTTTCCTGGCAGATTTTCTGAACTTTTGCTTCCCATTCAAGATCTCTGAATGC
Source organism: Chryseobacterium sp. S90 (assembly GCF_047444895.1). Lineage (NCBI taxonomy): Bacteria > Pseudomonadati > Bacteroidota > Flavobacteriia > Flavobacteriales > Weeksellaceae > Chryseobacterium > Chryseobacterium sp. S90. The sequence continues at coordinate 187,503 of NZ_JBLGCX010000007.1, forward strand.
CTGACCGGCCTCATTTCCTTCTGTTGGAAGATGGTCATAATATTTTGCGGAAGCTTTTTTCACTGCCGCAAGGTTAGCTTCTGCTGAAGTTCCTCCAATTACTAATGCTAAGTGATAAGGCGGGCATGCAGCTGTTCCAAGGTCTGAAATTCTTTCTTTAACGAACTCTTCAAGAGATTTTTCGTTCAATAAAGATTTCGTCTTTTGGTATAAGAATGTTTTATTGGCTGAACCTCCTCCTTTTGTTAAGAATAAAAACTCATAATAATCTCCTTTTTTAGCATAGATATCAATCTGTGCAGGAAGGTTAGATCCTGAATTCTTCTCATCAAACATGGTCAAAGGAACTACCTGAGAATATCTTAAGTTTCTTTTCTGATAGGTATTGAAAATTCCTTTGCTCAGGTATTCCCCATCCTCTACTCCTGTGTATACATTTTCTCCTTTCTTTCCCATTACGATAGCTGTTCCCGTATCCTGGCATGAAGGAAGAGCTCCCTCAACGGCTACTGCAGCGTTTTGTAAAAGGTTATAAGCAACGAATCTGTCATTATCTGTAGCTTCAGGATCATCAATGATTCTTCTAAGGCTTTCCAGGTGTGAAGAACGAAGCATGAAAGAAACATCTGCCATAGCTTCTTCAGCTAATAACTCCAATCCTTTCGGGTCAATCTTTAAAATTTCTCTGTCACCCAGTTTTTCAACCTTTACATAATCTGATGTAAGCTTCTTATACACCGTATCATCTTTCTGAATTGGATACGGATCCTGATATCTAAAGTCCATTCAATTTTTGTTTGTGCAAAAATACGCCTCCTTTAAAAAAATATGAGTAAAATCAGTCATTTAAATTGATATTTATAATGATTATAAATTGGCGGTTTCTGAGTTTATAAGTACCTTTATAGAAAGTTATTGTAATAGCAAAAAGATTTAAAATTTGCATAATTCACTTTAATGAAAATTATATTAGTCATTTTTTTCTGTTTCATAATATACTGTAACAGTTTTGGTCAGTGCGAAAGTAGAATACAACTTTCGGGAACTTGGACCGGAAAAGTTGAGGGCCACCCCATTAAGTTTGAGATTTTGGAAAAAGACCCCAATTCTATTACTTTTTCGTTTATCAATTTTCAAAATGAAAGGTTTACCATTCTAAAATCTGATGTAACAGCTAATGAAAAAAATGAGTTTATTATTTCTATTAAAGAGGCTAAATTTTCTTCACAACGTTATGAAGATTGCATATTTTCCACAGGAACTTTAACTCTATCTGATGTCTTGCATAGCAGCATGAGATTAAATTTAAAATCAGTTGGCCCAACATGTTTTATAAGCTATGATGTGTTAATGAATATGAATGACATAAAGGATCTCACTTTAACAAAAGAAAAATCAAATAAATAATATGAATTACAGAATAGAAAAAGACACCATGGGAGAAGTGCAGGTACCTGCAGATAAACTTTGGGGTGCACAGACGGAACGTTCCAGAAACAATTTTAAAATAGGACCTGAGGGTTCAATGCCACATGAGATTATTGAAGCTTTTGCTTATCTGAAAAAGGCTGCAGCATATACCAATACTGATCTGGGAGTACTTCCTGCTGAAAAAAGAGATATGATCGCCAAGGTATGTGATGAAATTCTGGATGGAAAACTTAACGACCAGTTTCCTTTGGTGATCTGGCAGACGGGCTCCGGAACACAGTCGAACATGAATGTCAATGAAGTAATTTCCAACAGAGCTCACGTCAATAACGGCGGAACTTTAGGTGAAAAATCTGAAATCCACCCGAATGATGACGTCAACAAATCCCAGTCATCCAATGATACCTATCCTACTGCCATGCACATTGCGGCTTACACAAAAGTAGTGGAAGTAACGATTCCGGCAGTGGAAAAATTAAAAAATACGCTGGCTGAAAAGTCAAAGGCCTTCAAAGATGTTGTAAAAATCGGGAGAACCCATTTAATGGATGCAACACCGCTTACTCTGGGACAGGAATTTTCCGGATATGTGGCACAACTGGAATTCGGATTGAGAGCTTTAAAAAATACATTACCTCACCTTTCCGAGCTTGCCTTAGGCGGAACAGCTGTAGGAACAGGATTGAACACTCCTAACGGCTATGATGTAAAAGTTGCTGAATATATTGCCCAGTTTACGAAACACCCCTTCATTACTGCTGAAAACAAGTTTGAAGCGCTTGCAGCTCACGATGCGATTGTAGAATCTCACGGAGCATTAAAGCAACTGGCTGTTTCTTTATATAAAATTGCTCAGGATGTAAGATTACTGGCATCAGGACCACGTTCCGGCATCGGGGAAATTCATATTCCTGAAAATGAACCTGGATCTTCTATCATGCCTGGAAAGGTAAACCCTACTCAAAATGAAGCTATGACTATGGTTTGTGCACAGGTTTTAGGAAACGACACTACGATTTCGTTTGCAGGAACTCAGGGAAATTATGAACTGAATGTTTTCAAACCGATAATGGCTTACAATTTCCTGCAGTCTGCCCAATTGATCGCCGATGCATGTATTTCTTTCAATGATCACTGTGCAGTAGGCATAGAACCGAATCATGAGAGAATTAAAGAGCTCGTAGACAAATCTTTAATGCTTGTTACGGCTTTAAATACTCATATCGGATATGAAAATGCCGCTAAAATTGCTAAAACTGCCCATAAAAATGGAACAACCCTAAAAGAAGAAGCCATCAATCTTGGTCTGTTAACTGCTGAGCAGTTTGACGAATGGGTAAAACCAGAAGATATGGTAGGAAGTTTAAAATAATGATTCTATAACTGATACAATGCAAAAACTCCGGGAGCCTTCCCCGGAGTTTTTCGTTTTGCAATCAAAATATATTTAATTTAATCTAATCCGATGGCTAATCCGAATATGAGAGCTTTATCATCTTTGAAATAACTGTCTTTGAAGAAATTGCTGAAATCCTTCTTCACAAAGACACTGAAACTGTTATATGAAAAAGTAACCTGTGCTCCATACACAAAAGGATTTACCTGATAATTTCCACGGTCTCTGGTTTCACCATCAATTCCTTTTACAATATTGTTGGTGGACATTTTTACACCTCCATATAGATTGGCTCCAATTTTAAATCCTGTGTAATAACTTCTGTACTGGATATCCATTCCGGCATTTTTAAGCTTGGAAAAATTATACTGCACCCCAAGAGGAACCATTATATATCCAGTTCTCAACTTGCTTTTCTCAAGATTTTCGCTGTATTGAGCCAGAGCAACTCCCTGATTAGCATTTCTTATAAACATCATATTGTTATCCGCTCTTACCGTTCTCCATGAGAATCCTAATCCTGAAGTAATGGCCCATGGACTTGTTCTGCTAAGCTGGTAGTTCAGTTTAAGGCCAAATTCAAGGTTATTGGCATATCCTATGTTTTTATCCAGCAGATTATCGGGAGCACTGTTTGTCAGCGTCATAATTCCGTATGAGAAATATCCTGTAAAGCTTCTGCTGGGACGGAATTTTTTCAATAATTTTTCTTTAAGCTCTTCTTTGGAAGTAACATCTGTATTCAAAAGAGAATATCTTACCTGCTTCTGAATAACATCATCCAGATCAAATCCAAGTTCTTCAATTCTTTTATCCATTTTCTCAGAATAGCGGTCTGCAATCTGAGCTTTCTCTCTGTCAAAATCTGCTTTATCGAGGTTTCTTGCCTGCAAAACTACCAGTTCTTCTTCCATCAGCTTTTTTTCTTCCTGGATGATAGTATTGATCTTGGTAGCATATTCTTCTACTTTCTCTTTTACAATCGGACTTACTTCCGTGTCTTTTTTAGAAGACAAATTAATATTCAGTGCCTTTTGTGCCTGTAATGATGCTGAAATAGAGCACAGCATTCCCATTACGATTAATTTCTTGATCATATTATTAATTTTTAAATTTTCACAGGTAAATTATCTGGAATTCAAGTCAATAGTAGTAGCTACATTACTTCCATCTTTTGTTTTTTCAATCACATCTTTATGCTCTACTGAAAAAAGCAGTGTGGAAGGATCTACATATTTTTTCTTTTTAACCGGAGTTTTTAAAGAATCGGCTTTTGCCATCAGTTTAGGATCCGAAAGCTGAGGAATTTCCGGCTTCTTTACTGTGGTTTCTCTGGTAATAAGCTTATTTTGACCTATGGCCACTGCAGAAATCACTTCTTCTTTATTTTGGGAAGGTGTTGTTATCTTTACTTCCTTATTATCATTGTTCTGAACAGCCAGTGGAGCATTATTCTGAACCGGATCTTTTATAATTTCTTCTGAAGTATTTTTTTCTGTTTGCTTTACCATTTTCGGTTGAGCTTCGGAAGGTTGATTAAGGAAAAACAGAACACTACCCAAACTGAATAATAACATGAAACATGCTGCCACCAAAAACCAGTTTATTTTTGATTTAGGACGAGTATTACTGTTATGAAGTTCAATTTCAGACCACAGATCACGTGAAGGAGCAATTTCTCTTTCCTCAATCTGCTTTTTGATCTGATATTCAATATTATCTTTAAACGTTTTCATTTTTCACTTTTTTTTGTTGTTGAAAGTAGATCTTTCTTAATTTTTCTTTCGCTCTGAACAGCTGAGTTTTGCTGACAGTGATTGAAATCTGTAAAGTATCAGCAATTTCCTGGTGAGAATATCCTTCCAGCACGTACAGGTTAAAAACCATTCTGTAGGCATCGGGAAGCTGATCCAAAAGGTCTTGCGCATTAAAGTCACAATCAATCTCCGGTTCATGGATATCTTCATGAAAGGATTGGTTGATCTCATCCAGATAGAATACTGTTTTATGGCTTTTGATAAAATTCAGGCATTCATTCACGACAATTCTTCTTGCCCAGCTATCCAGGTTCGACTCTCCTCTGAAGCTTTCTATGTGCTTAAAAATTTTACAGAATGCTTTTATGAGACAATCTTCCGCCTGATACAAATCGCTTACATAGCTTTTGCTTACACTCAGAAATCTCTTTACATTCTGTTCATAGAAAATCTTCTGTGCAACCGGATCCTGTTTTTTCAGGAGGCTCAACAAATCATTCTTTTTATTTCCGAACAAAAGTTTCATGCTTATGCTGTTTCTATACTAAAGACAATCAAAACAAAAAAAGGTTACAATGTTTTTGAAAAAAATTTATTTGTACTACTCAACAAATAAAAAAAGCCGCCTCAGAGTGAGACAGCCTTTTCAATTTTATCCTGAGAATTCATCAAGCATATTTCTGGTGGGAATAAAGAAAAGCGTTCCTGTAACGGCTGTGCTGAAATCTAAAATTCTGTCATAATTTCCCGAAGGATCACCTATAAACATATTGGTCAACATCTTTTTTGTTGTCGAAAATGTACTTGAATAGGCAATAAAATAAGTTCCAAACTCATTTGTGGAAGGATTTCCGAATGGCATATTATCTCTTACAATTTTCAATTCTTCCCCATTCTCCCCTTCGATATTGGCTAAGGCAATGTGTGAGTTGGAAGGTTTTACATCATCAGACATTTCAATATCATTTTCTTTTGATCTTCCGATTACTTTTTCCTGATGTTCTGTTGACAATCCTTTCCAGGCATCCATATTATGAAGATATTTCTGAACAAAAAGATAGCTTCCTCCTTTGTACTGAAGGTCTTCATCTCCAATTTTTGCAAAATAATCGCGGTCGTCTCCATGTGGATTTTCAGTTCCGTCCACAAAACCAAGAATGGAACGTGCATCCCAATATTTAAACCCATGAATTTCCAGAATACTTTCGGCCACTGAACTCAATAGTTTTGATATTTCAACAGCCATATCGAAAATCAGGCTTTTGTTATCCGCTCTCAGGTGAAAATGAAGATCTCCGGGAGTGGAAACAGCCGTGTGTTTTATTCCTTTTATTTCTTCAAAATTGATTAGCTCCTTTGGCAGTGGTGTCGGAAGTTCAAGTTTTCTCCATGCATCAGCACCAATTCCCATTACGCAGCTTGCTCTGCTGTCCGGAAAACGGTTGAAAACTGAGTTATTAAGATTTAAGACCAAAGCACACAATTCCTGAAAAATGTCTTTCAGTTGTGGGCTGTCATTAAGTTTCCAGACCATGAAAATAGTGTTGCTGTTTGGATAGTCTGTAACATTCTGAGATTCTATCGTATTCATACCTCTTTTTTTGTGGTATTAAATATCCGAAACAGAAACCTGATCTGCAAAATATTGTTCCAGATCTTTCAATGTTTCCGGATTGGTCTGAATATCTTTTACCAGAAGGCCTTTGTTCACTACCACAATTCTGTTGCAGACTTCCGTTGTATGGGAAAGATCATGACTGGATATCAGAAAAGTAACACCATCCTGTTTTGATAATTCTTTGATCAGATTTTTCAGTTTGATTTGTGTGGATGGATCGAGGTTGGCAAAAGGCTCATCCAGGATAATAATCTCAGGATTTCCAATAATTGCCCCTACAATTCCTACTTTTTTCTGATTTCCTTTTGAAAGGTCACGGACATATTTCCCTGATTTAAGGATTTCTCCATTGAAAAAATCATGAAAAGGCTTCAGGAATTCATCTACAGATGCTTTGTTCTGCCCTCTCAACTCTCCAATGAAGTAAAAATATTCCTCAGGAGTAAGATAGCCAATGAGAAACGTATCGTCTACAAAGGCTGAAACTTTATTTTTCCATGCTTCAGATTCAGCGACTTTAATTCCGTCAATGCTTACAGATCCTGTAGTAGCCTGAATCAGATCGAGCATCAGGCTGAAAAGGGTAGTTTTCCCGGCTCCGTTATTTCCCACGAGGCCAAATGTTTCCCCGTTTGGAATGTCAAGATGTTCAATATTAAGAACCGTTGCTGTCCCGTATGTTTTAGATAAATTTTGTATGTTGATCATGGCTTAACTTATATTTTTAAATGCATCCAGTGTGCTGTATTTTTCTTTTTTGTAAAGTTTTACGATAATATCGAAGATTTTCTCTCTCAGGAAAAATCCTACAATTCCGATAATTGCAATGCTTATTACTCCTCCTGTAATTCCCCACAAATATTTTGTTAAGGCAAATACTCCCATGGGAAGAAGCATTTTAGGAATCAGCAGAAGCATCGCGATCATATTGAAGCTCCCTTTCTGTCCCAATCTTTTTTCTTTTGTATTAAGATCAATCTGAGTTTTATTGAAAGCTCCCGACCACAAGGTAAATTGAGAATTTACGCCAATATTATATAATCCTGCGGCAAAAAATGTAACGTAGACTTCCCATCCGAAATAGGCATAGCAAAGCGCTATAATGATAGAAATTCCTGTTACAATATTCATCAGCCACCATTTCGCTTTTAAATATTCTTTATAGGGAACATTCAGGGTCATCATCAACGGATAATATGAGCTGTCAAAAGCGGGAACTCTCTGCCCAAACAGAAACTGAAATCCTCCTGTCACAAAAAGTCCCATCACCATCATCATTGCCGGTGTTTTGTACATTGAAGAAGTAAACATCAGCAATCCGTAGAACAGAAACATAAAGCTGCCCAGTAAAATTCCTTTGGGTACTTTATTACGTCTTAGCATTTTAATGTCATTATTGATAAATGTTCCAATAACTCCATATTTATTCAGGAAAGCAATATTCTCTGTTTTCCCGATTGTTTTTTTCGCTTCAAGACTTTGGTCCAGGTAAAATTCATTACGCAGGTAACGGAAACAAATCCACCACAGCACAGCGAACAAAGCAACAGGTATCAGTGCAAAGTAAGGTTTTTCATAGAAACTGAAGAAAACAGATTCAGAATAAGACAGAACCGGAATTATTTTATAGTATCCCAACATTCCTATACCCAAAAGGAATACTCCTATAATCACCGCCAACGTTTCTTTACCGTTGAAGAAAATATTGAGGAAATTATTCAGATAGAGCAATGAAATCACCCCTATAAGCCACACCAATACTCCTAAGATACTATATCCGTTGAATAAAGCAATCAATGAAAATGTGATAAAGAATAAAGAACTCAGCCAGCTGAATGCAGAAAGAAAAGTTTTGGCCAGCATATAATTGACCAATGTATTCTTCCGGATATTCATCGTGAGGAATGGCTTGATATTCTGCGTAGGAATTTCCTGCCAGAGATATTTGAGAACAAGATCAATAATCCAGGCAACAATCATGAATTTTGAAACCACCTTTACAGGATTCTGATGCATTTCCTCCTGCACGTAGAAAAAAGCAATAAAAGCCCCGCCTACAAGACAGCCCACGAAATAAAGTATTCCAATAAAGCGGAGGATTTTCATGGTCAGATTGATCCCTAAAGATGTACCACGGAAAAAGCTTTTTATTTCAAGCTTAAGGAACTTTAGAAACATATGTTAGTTTTTTTACATTAGTAAATATAATGTAAAATATGTTACAAGTTTTTAAAGAAAAATAGATTTATGTAGTTATCCAATAAGCTCTTTGGCCTGTGCCAGAGCAGCTTCCGTAATTTTACTTCCGGAAAGTAACTGGGCAATTTCGTTCAGCTTTTCTTCGTTGCTCAAAGGAATTATAGTAGATTGTGTTCTGCCGGAAATATCCTGCTTTACCACTTTATAGTTATCGTTTCCTTTTGCAGCAACCTGCGCCAGGTGTGAAATAACGATCAGCTGCATGTCTTCAGACATCTCTCTCATAAGGTTTCCGATCTCTTCGGCAACTTTTCCTGAAACTCCGGTGTCAATTTCGTCCAGAATAAGGGTTGGAAGCTCATCGCTTTCAGCAATAATCTTTTTTACAGCCAGCATTACCCTTGATCTTTCTCCTCCGGAAATAGCCGTTTGAATTGGTTTTAAAGGGAATCCGGAATTAGCCTGGAATAACAGCTGAATATTTTCTTTTCCAAATGGATTGAATTCCTCAGCATCCTGCAGTTCTATATCAACTTTAGCTTTTTCAAGACCTAATTTTTTCAGAAGACCTTCAGCTTTCTTGATGAAGACAGAAATATTTTTGTGTCTGTTCTTTGAAAGCTTTGCAGCAAGACTTTGAAGTGTTTTTTCTTTTTGAGCAATATTCTTCTCGGTTTCTTCAATCTGAAGCTCCAGGTCTGAAGCTCCTTTCTGATCTCCTGCCAGCTGATTTCTGATCTCAATGAGTTCATTAAGATCTGAAACATTATGTTTAAGAAATAAAGCGTTGATTTTATTATTAAGATCAGTAAGATGTACCAGATTTTCAGGATTGATTTCAACTCTTTCGGCAGCATGTTCCAATTCAGAAATAATATCTTTTAACTCTACAAAAGACGTTTCCAGTCTTTCATCTAACTCTGCGAAACTGGTAGAAACTTCAGAAATTTTTGAAAGCTTATGGGTAGCTTCATTAAAGAATGACAGAATTCCTATTTCTTCCTGATGAAACCTGGACAGAATTTGGCCAACATTCTCTGATATCATTCCTGCATTTTCCTGAATGGAAAGCTGATTCTGAACATCTTCATAATCAACATCATCAAGCTTTAACTCTTCTAACTCGTTAAGTAAAAATTCTTTATAATCGCTTTCTTTATTGCTTTCTGAAAGTTGAGTCTTCAGTTTTTTCAACAGCAGTTTCAGGCTTTGAAAGTCGGAAAACTCCTTCTGATACTCTTCAATAATTTTTTTATTCTCAGAAAGTCCGTCGATAATTTTAAACTGATATTCTGAAGTGAAAAGATTGGATGTCTCAAACTGGGAATGAATATCGATCAGCTGTGAAGAAAGTTCTTTAAGAATATCCAGCGTTACCGGCACATCATTGATGAAGGCACGCGATTTCCCCGATGGAAGGATTTCTCTTCTTATAATCGTCTGAAGCTCGTAATCCAGATCATTTTCAATAAAGAATTTCTTAAACTGGTTGTTCAGGGAGAATTCAGTTTCAACGACGCTTTTCTCTTCAGCTTTGGCAATGGATTTTACATCTGCTCTTTCTCCTAAAATAAGTCGGAGCGCCCCTAAAATAATAGATTTACCCGCCCCTGTTTCACCGGTAATAACCTGTAAACCATTTTTAAGAGATACGTCAAGGGTATCAATCAGGGCAAAGTTTTTAATATATATTCTCGAAAGCATTGATAATCTGGGTTATGATCCAATTTCAGTTTGAACTGTAAAAGTAAGTTTTTTTTAATGAATTGAATATGTTTAAGTGCTTTCTGCTCATTAACATTTTTTCAGGTCCAACTTCTCAAAAAACTATTTCTCAAAAATTTTTAAAGTTTATTAATGAATTTTGATCTTATACTTTCCACTTATTCCACTTATTATCAATATTTTTCGGCGAAAGAATAATCATCGTCTGTTTAAGATCATTAAGAATCAAACCTCCGTTATTTCCGGAATTGAATATATTGAAGATCTCATCACTTTTTGTATCCATGAACAGGTTAAAGAAAAATGCCTGTTGAAATGTATTCTCGTACATTTTCAATTGCATCAGGGCATCAAAGATCACTTTTTTCCCGGCAGTCTGATCCTGATTGAAAAGATTATCCATTCCGGCTCTGTGATAAGTATAAATAGTAGAACGTAACTGGTTCCAGTTAGGATTCATCACTTCATTGATTAATATAGAGCGGCTTCTTGGTTCATTGATGGTATTCCATCCTTCATAATTTCTGTTCTGAGAATTCTGGGCTATCTGTTGTGCTTTTGCGTACCATTGAGACCCTCCCATTGACTGGAAACTATCTCCATCTAATCCCAAAATAAGATAAATGTAGAAACTGACTACATCCGTAAGGTTTTTCCCTGAAAATTGTCTTTCATTAAAAATAAGACTCTCATTTTCAATATATTCAAAGCCAAATCTCTGATCCTGAAGGTTAATTAAAGGGGATTCATAAGTAGTATTGTAAACAGGACGCATAGCCTGAACAACAATAGATCCTTTGAATCTGTTTCCATCTCTTTCTCCAATAACAACGGAAAAACCACATTTTATTTTTTCAAAATTCTGAAGCTTTTTCCCTGTCCAGCTGGTGTTATTGATAAAATCCCTGAGACTTTTCTCCAATGCCTTAAATGCCTGCTGGTTACTTCCTCCTACCTGTTGGGAGTTTACCTGAACGGTTGCCAACAGCTCTTGGGAAAAACTTTGGGTATATATAAAAAACAGAAAAAATAAACTTATAATTTTTTTCATTGTCTATTAAAAATTGAGAACGGAAATTTATTAAAATTATTTTAAAAGTTGAGACTCAACAAAATTGAGAATATCTTTCGCTACTTCATCTTTGGATTTCAGGTCGAATTCTTTTTTCTCTGTCTTTGTAAAGATCCTTATTTTATTGGTATCATTCTTAAACCCGGCACCTTCGTCACGCAAAGAGTTTAACACAATCATATCAAGGTTTTTCTTCTCCAGCTTTCCTTTTGCATTTTCTTCTTCATTTTGGGTTTCCAGAGCGAAACCTACCAGAAACTGATGGGTTTTCTGTTCCCCCATCGTTTTAAGGATATCAGGATTTTTAACCAGCTCAATCGTCAGGTTATTATCATTTTTCTTGATCTTTTCTTTTGCTACTTCTTTTGGAGCGTAATCTGCCACCGCAGCACTTGCGATACCAATATCTATTTTGTCATAAAATTCAAATACTTTTGTCAGCATTTCTTTTGCTGAAGTTACTTTATGAAGTTCAACATTGGGATCATTAATGGTTTGGAAACTTGGTCCTGAAATCAGAATCACTTTTGCTCCTCTTTTTGAAGCTTCTTCTGCCAGAGAAAATCCCATTTTTCCCGATGAATGATTTCCTATAAATCTTACAGGATCTATCGCTTCATAGGTAGGGCCGGCAGTAATTAAAACCGTTTTTCCTTCAAGGCTTCCGGAATGATTGCTTTGTGTAAAATAGTTTTCAACAGTATTAAAAATCGTTGACGGCTCTGCCATTCTTCCCTGCCCGATCAGTCCACTAGCAAGCTCTCCATTTTCTGCAGGAATTATCATGTGTCCAAAACTTTCTGCAAGCGCCAGGTTCTTCTTTGTGGAAGGATGTACGTACATATCAAGATCCATTGCCGGAGCTATGAAAACAGGGCATTTTGCAGACATATAAGTTGCAATAACCAGATTATCACACATCCCATGCACCATCTTAGACAGTGTATTGGCTGTACAGGGCGCTACGATCATAACATCTGCCCACAGTGCCATTTCCACGTGGCTGTTCCATGTTCCGTTATCGCTGTAAAATTCTGAATACACTGGTTTTTTGGATAGTGTAGATAAGCTTAGTTTCGTTACAAAATGCTCTGCATCGGGCGTCATAATGACCTGCACTTCAGCACCTTTTTTCACAAAATCTCTTATCAAAAAATGAATTTTGTAGGCCGCAATTCCCCCAGAGACGGCGATAAGTATCTTTTTACCGGAAACACTCATTGAGTTTTAATTTTTTGAAATACTAAAATACTTATTTTTTCCCACACAATCAGGCTTTAAAACAACAAAGGTCATAAAAGAACAGATTTCTTTTATGACCCTCATTTATAAAAAACACAGATGATTATTTTCTATCTTCTGTTTTTCTGAAATAAACATCTTCGTTTAACCACTCTTCAATAGCAATTGAAGTTGGCTTTGGAAGCTTTTCGTAATGTTTAGAGATCTCAATTTGTTCTCTGTTTTCGAAAACCTCTTCTAATGTAGAATTGTGAACGGCAAATTCATCCAATTTGTTGTGAAGTTCCGTACGGATCTCCGCATTGATCTGCTCTGCTCTCTTTCCCATGATAACAATAGCTTCATAGATTGAACCTACTTTATCTTCAATCTTATCTTTATCGTAAGTAATTGTATTTACTTCTGCTTTTGTATCTTTTACACTCATTTTGAGAAAATTATTTTTATTTTAAGATGGCAAATTTACGAATTATCTTTGAATTTTGAAAGTCGCTGCAGGAGGAGGGGTCTTAAGTGCTGCACTGTCCCTCTGTAACTGCATTGCTTTCTTTTCATTGCTGATCTGATCTTTAATTTGCTGCTCGGTTTTACCTTGGTCGGCCAATTTTTCAGCTTCTTTTTTCTGTCTTGCTGTTAAAGCTGCAATTTTAGCATCTGTTTCTTTTTTAACAACAGCAAAATGCTCTTTTTCCTTTTCCAGTTTTTCTCTCAGATCTGTAGCTGTTTTAGAATATTCTGTATTAGGAAGTTCTTTTTCTACAAATCTTGTATAAGTTAATGCACTTTCAATACGCTCAGCTTTAAGATTATAAACAGATTTCATCGCCAGTTCATAGCGTGACTTCAGGATATAATCATAAATTTTTGAACGAAGTTTTGTACTTGGAAAATCTTCCAGAACGTTTTCCAATGCTACATTCGCTGCTTTATAATCTCCCATTTTGAAGTATTGTCTTCCATTTTCATAGGCTTTAAATTCAAGCTTATAAGACAATTCATCAATCAGTTGGCTGATATTTTTAGATCTCTCAGAGTTTGGATAATTGTTCAGGAAGTCCTGAAGTTCATTAATCGCCAATTCTGTACTGGACTGATCCAAGTTGTAATCCATAGATCCTTCATAATAGCATAATGCAGACATGTAAGCCGCCTCTTCAGCTCTTGGATCTTTCGGAAAGCTCACTGCAAAGTTTTTGAACTGGTGACCTGCCAATTTATAACTCTTGTCATAATAGTTGGCATAAGCAGTGTTGAAACCTACATTAGGAAAATCATCTGTTCCTGCCACAAGATTTGCAAGTCTGTCATAAAGAGCCAATGCATTTTTCCACTTTTTCTTAGCAAAGTTTTCATTAGCTGCTTTCAAGATAAATTCTTTATCAGCACTCCTCATTGCTCTTTCCTGCTGGCTTACACAAGATGAAATCACCGCTACAGCAAAAAGACCTAAAATATATTTTTTCATATAAAAAGTTCAACAGTTTTCGGATTATACAGCCGATTTACTAATTTGCAAAAATATAACTTTTTTGCCAATAGATTTTTTTTTATGAATATTTAACGTAATTTTAGTCTGCAGCGTATCCCAAAATTGCAAAAACACTTAATAAAAGATTCATTCTTACCTTTTTCTCCGCTTCCTTAGTATATGTTTCTTCGTTTTTACTCGGAACATACAGTTCATAAAAATTTTTATTTCTGATAACAAATAAAGTGGAGCCAATAATCATGGTAAGGATATCTTCAGGTTTGGGGGTAAAAGTAAAAACACCGGAAGCTACTCCTTTTTTAATTACTTCATCCAGCTTTTTTACAAATAGCTGGTAGAAATCAAGTAATTCATCTTTCAGGTTTTCTGTATGGCGGAGTTCCTGGGTAACGAACCCATGAAAATAATTATATTTGAACAGCTGAGAAACGATATATTTGATCATCTCTCTCATCTGCATTTCGGGCTTCCCATCTTTGATGGTATCTGCAAATTCTGAAAAATTTTCTCTGGTTTTCAGTACTCTGTACTGATATAAATAAGACATCATTTTCTCCTTAGAACCGAAGTAATAAGAGATCATAGCGACGTTGATATTAGCTTTGGAACAAATATCTCTTACAGAAGTTCCCTCATATCCTTTCTTGGCGATGAGCTCTTCCGCAATATCCAGTATGTGAATCTGTTTTTCTGTAAATTTTTTTTTCATGAAGTGCACTTTGAGTAAAGTTAAGAAATTTTTAACACATTTATAAACGATCGTTTAATAATTTTAAATTAAATCTGAAAAATACTTATTTTTGAATATGGATTTTTTTGATTTTCACCATCATAAAAGATATATCAGAAACGGAATTTACAATCTGTCGAAAGGAACTCCACCAGATTTCCCTTATTCCATCGGTATTCATCCCAACGATATTGATGTTAATACTATAGAACAGCAGTTTTCATGGATGAAAAGTACGATGTCTGAAAACTGTTTTGCTATTGGTGAATGTGGTTTGGATTCTTTAGTTTCTGTGGATCAGAAAATTCAGGAAGAAGTTTTTTTAAGACAGATAGAAATCGCAAATGAGGTAAAAAAACCTCTGATTATTCATTGTGTAAGAAAATTTTATGAGGTTATTTCTTTTAAAAAGAAGGCGGAACAACCAATGATCATTCATGGTTTCAATAAAAAAAGACAAATTGCCGAAGATCTTCTGAGCAATAATTTTTACCTGAGTTTTGGAAAAGCTGTTTTGTATAATTTATCTTTGCAGGATATTATAAAAGAAACACCATTAGACAGAATCTTTTTAGAAACTGATAATGAAGATTTTAACATTGAAGAATTGTACATTAAAGTTTCGGAAATAAAAGCTATTTCCCTGGAACAACTGAATGAACAAATTTTAGAAAATTTACACTCGATAAAAAATGGATAAATACTGGCTGGAAAGAACTGAACTTTTGATAAAGGAAGAAGGATTGGATAGACTGATCAAGGCAAATGTGCTTGTTGTAGGTTTGGGCGGAGTAGGTTCTTTTGCCGCAGAGTTTCTGGCGAGAGCCGGAGTAGGAAATATGACCATTGTGGATGGTGATACAGTAGATATTACAAATATCAACAGACAGCTGCCTGCTTTACACTCTACTGTCGGAAAACATAAGGTGGATGTTGTTGCTGAAAGGCTTCTTGACATCAATCCACAGCTTAATTTAACGAAAATCAATGAGTTTCTGAATCCGGAAAGGATGGAAGAAGTATTGGATTCGGCAAAATTTGATTATGTTTTGGACTGTATCGACAGTGTTACTCCAAAACTTTCTTTGATTATCGCTGCCAAAAGAAGAAGGATCAAAATTGTAAGCTCAATGGGAGCCGGCGGAAAAACCGATCCAAGTAAAGTATTGGTAAGAGACATCAGTAAAACAGAACACTGCCATCTTGCAAGACAAGTCAGAAAAAGGCTGAAAAAAGTGAAAATTGACAAAGGTGTCCGTTGTGTTTTTGCCAATGATATTCAGGATGAAGAAAGTTTAAAAATGACTGACGGAACCAATTATAAAAGATCTTTTTACGGAACCATAAGTTATATGCCTGCCATTTTCGGGTTGTACACTGCTTCTGAAGTGATTAATCATTTATTAAAACAGGATTAAATTCACATTCCGTAAATGACAAATTCCAAGTATCCCAGAGCGGAAAAGCTCAAAAAAAATACGGAAATCAGTTTGCTTTTTGAGAAAGGCAAATGGAGAACCAGCGGAAATCTGAGAATCATTATTCTGAAAGACAAAGCCACCCTTCCAATAGAAGCACCCAGA
Source organism: Chryseobacterium sp. S90 (assembly GCF_047444895.1). NCBI lineage: Bacteria > Pseudomonadati > Bacteroidota > Flavobacteriia > Flavobacteriales > Weeksellaceae > Chryseobacterium > Chryseobacterium sp. S90. The sequence goes on from NZ_JBLGCX010000007.1 coordinate 203,745, forward strand.
TTCGGGGTTTCTGTTTCAAAAAGATATTTTAAAAAAGCTGTCCATAGAAACCGTATCAAAAGATTACTGAGAGAATGCTACCGCTTGAATAAAGAGTTATTTAAAGAAGCTTTTGGTGAAAAAACGATGGCTATGTTATTTTGGGTTTCTCCTGAGATGCCACCGAAGTTTCAGGATGTGGAGGCTCAGTTTATAAAGCTTTGTGAAACGCAGAAAAAATAGTCTTTCATTAAAATAAAATGGTCTGTAGGTGGTTTTAGCTTGCAGATTTTTTTTGTTTCCCACAGATCGCACAGATTTTCACAGATAATTACGTAGAGAAAATATTCTTATTCTACAAAAAATCACGAATAGCGAAGTTCGAAACCCGTAACCCGAATCCCCAAACTCAGAAATCAATAATACTCCACATATCATATACTTTTTGTAATTTAGGGAAAACAATAAATCTGAAAATTAATATGTTAGATAATATTCCCTATTTTTCTTATGTCATCAGCGCATTTATCGGGATTGGATTAGCAGCAGCTACGGGATTTCGGGTATTTCTCCCGATGTTTATCGTAAGTCTTTCTTCTTATTTCAACTGGATTCCCATGAATGAGCATTTTGAATGGCTTGCAGGTCTTCCTACATTGATTACAACAGGAATTGCCACAGTGGCTGAGATACTAGCCTATTACATCCCTTTTATTGATCATTTGCTGGATACGGTCTCTATTCCGATGGCAACGGTAGCGGGTTCTATACTATTTGCCAGTCAGTTTGCAGAGTTGGGAACATTCCCACAATGGGCGCTGGCATTAATTGCAGGTGGAGGTACAGCAGCTACCATCAGTTCCGGATTTGCAGGAATAAGGGCCGCTTCTACAGCCACAACAGGAGGGTTGGGGAATTCTGTGGTAGGAACCACGGAAACAGCCGGAGCTGGTCTCATGTCTGTTCTCGCCATGGCTGCACCGGTTATTGCAGCAATTCTTGCAATAATTGCCTTAATTCTTGTGATTGTTTTTGGACGGAGAGCATGGAAAAAATTACGAGGAAGTAAAAGTGATCCTCAGAATTTATAAATAAAAAAAGGTACTGTTTAAAATCAGTACCTTTTTCCTTTTAATTTTTACTTCTAAAGTCCTTAATATCCTGAATTTTAGATTCAAAGTATTCTTTTTTCTCAGGACTCTTTTTGATTAGTATTTCAAACGCTTTTATTGCTTTTGTATATAGTTTCTGTTCAAAGTAAAGATTTGCCAACGTCTCTGTCATCAAATGCGAGATGTCATCGTTCTTTTCTTTAACAACATAGGAGCTTTCTTCTTTTAACTGACTGATTCTAGGATTGTTTTCAATGAAGGTTTCAATAGCCTTTTCTTTGGTTTCTGATTTCTCTTTCTCTACATCTTCAGTTCTGTCGATCTTAAGCCAGCTTTGCCAGGTATTGATAAAACCGGGAACATTACTGTCTAATTGCGGCTGTGTTGTATTCTTCATAGTAACTTCCTGTATTTGCTCTACAGGTTCTTCTTTACTTTCCTTCTGCTTATCTTCAACCTTAAGGGTAGAAATATCGGTTCCAAAGAAAGAAACATTCATCACCGGAACTTCTTCTTTTTCAACAGCTTTATCAGTATTTCCTTCGGTTGTTTCAATTGGGACAGGTTGATCTTCAGCAACTTCTGAAGTTTCTTCTTTTGCTAAAACAGTATCTTCCTGAACAATTTCTGTAATAGCCTCCGTTTCAGATGGGGCTTCAGCTTCCATTATCTGTTCTGGTTCTTCTGCAGGAATTATTTCCGCTGCCGGAATTTTTATTTCAGGAGCCGCCGCTTCTGTTGACTTACTGATTAATGAATCAGGTATATTAGATTCCACACTCATAGGCTTCCATGAAGACTGAGCTTCAGGAGCTTCTTCTTTTTCTTCTGCGGATTCAACCTTAACCTCCTCTTCAGCAGGTAATTGATTTACAACAGTTTCTTCTTTTACAGGCTCTTCTTTGATTTCTGAAGGTTTATCCTCACTTGTTGACCAGAAATGGAAATTCTGGGTTTCAGCAAAGCTAATTTCATGATCTCCAGCTGCTTCAGACTCTGTTTTTTCTTCTTGAGCAACAGGTTTTGCCTCCTTCATCTTTTTCTCAACTTCTTCGATGAGACGTCTCATTTCCTCTTCATGCTTATTTACATGAGGCTGGGAAACTTCAGCTTTTTCAGAAATTTCTTCGTTGTTGGCCTGGATTTTAACATCCGGCATAAATGATTCCGTGCCATGGAAGCTTACTTCAGCATCGGACAATTCCACTGAAGACACTTCTTCATTACCTAGTGTATCTTCTTTTCCGGCAAAAATCTGATCTTCGTCGATAATGGTTTCTGGTGTAAAATTTTCTCCAGCATTCTCTTCTATTTCAGCTTGTATTTCTTGTTGAGAAAATTCCTCTTCAGAAACAATTTCAGTTTCATTAGCTGTTGATTCTGTTTTTACAGGTTCTTCTACAACTTCTTCAATATTTTCTTCCGGTACTACAGGAGCTATCTCATGAAAACTGATATTTTCTTCTTCGTCAATCTTTTCTTCTTCTTTTTCTGAAGAAATCTGATCTTCGTGAATGATGGCTTCCGGTGTGAAGTTTTCTCCTGCTTTTTCCTCTGTTTCAGCTTGTTCTTCTTGCTGAACAGGCTCTTCCACTACAGGTTCAGTTTTTTGAGTAACCAGAACCCCTGATTCCAGGGTAGACTCAATATCTATTGTTTCAGAATTTTGCTCTTCCAGGAAATTTTCTTCTCCTTCGAATAAAATTCTGTTTCGTTCACCATTTACATAAATATGTTTAACCTCCAGTGCAGTTGGTAAAACACATGCAGCATCATGCTCTTCTGCTGGTTTTTCCACAGAAACGCCCTCTTCTCTTTTGATAGGGAAAGCTTTGGTTTTCTGGATTAATTGAGCTGGTTTTTCAATTGTTTTAGAAGGTTTCTTCTCTTCAACAATCTCTGATTTGGACTCCTGTTTTATCTTTCCATTGATCAGCTGATACAAAATCTTCTTGTCAGTAGTATAGGCTGCCGTTGTAGAAAGCTCTTTCTGATAGTTTTCTTTTTCGTACAGATGGATTCCATACAGATGAAGCGCCCTGATATTTTGAATATAAGGAAAAGTATGAATTTCTTCTTTCAAAAGACCAAGGTCTTCTAACTGAATATTTTTCGGATTTTTTATTAATTCTAAAACTCTCGGATTCATCTTACCAATTCGCTACAATGTCGTTAAATATCTTATTAATAATTCTATCTGTTACCAGCTTTACCTGCTGATCTTCGATTTGACTTAGTGATACATCACTGTTGAAAGCAGCTTCATCGGAATACGTTCTGTCGAAACTTGCCTCCGGATGAATTTTGTTTTCATAATGTACTTTTACGGTAATCGTAAGTTTATTCTGTGCCTGCTGAATCACTCCGCCAGAAGGGTTGGTCTGGGTATTGGAACTGATTGTAGTAGGAGTAATAGAATAGTCAGTAATCTCTCCTTCTATCAGGATATCAGGATTTTCTTTTGTTCCTTTCAGTGTTGTTCTCTGAAGGAATCTATTTTGTATTGCGGTAGAAAACTGTTGGGATAATGCAGGGTTTACAAGAGGTGCATTGTTCGGAAATTCATTAATCTGAACAGTTTTTTCATCTGTAAGAGATGATCCCGTAAAGCTGTAGCATGAATTTAAAACTCCCAGCAATGCAAAAAGCATTACGGTAAGCAGTGATTGTTTCAGGCTGATATTTTTAATTTTAAAATTCATTTTTAGATCCAATTTCAATAATTTCATCATACTCAATTTGTTGAATAGCATCTTCATAAGCAAAATAGTTTGCAGTATATAAAAACGGAAGGGTAAGAAAAATTCCTATCCCGCAGGCAACAATACCAATCTGAGCTAAAATACTCACTATTAATGAGAAAAGAAAAATTGACAACAGATTTCCTTTGGTCATTACTTTTGAAATATTCCAGGCTTCTTTTATTTCTGTAATTCCTTTAAGGCTGATTAATGGAATGATATAAAAGCCCTTCAATACGAAGTAGTATATCGCTGCAATCAATAAAAACACGTAAGGAAACACAAAAAGAGCCACCATTGGATTGGGTTCATTCCCCTCTGACATTGCTCCTGATATCCCCAGCACAGCAAATAAAGGAATGTAAAGTAATAAAACACCTCCAAAAACAATTAACTGCAGCATAAAGTAAGGCATAAAGTCCTTAAAATCGAAGATATCTCCTGGACTTGCCGGCTGATTTCTGCTCAGCCTTTGAAGATATTTATATAAATTACCCATCGCTAATAGTCCGCAAAACGGAATAATCGACATGATAAAGCACACTAAAAATGCTACAAAAATATTTCCGAAATCTTTCTTTAAAAGTTCGAAACCTTTATTAATATATTCTCCGAGTTTAAAATTGATCGGCTTAGGTGTTAAATTTACTTTCATTATTTATGTTGTGCTAATCTTCCAGGTTATATTGTTTTATTTTTCTGTATAAAGTTCTTTGTGAGATTCCCAATTCATCTGCGGCTCTGTTTCTACGTCCCTTATGCTTCTCCAACGCTTTGATAATCAAATCCTTTTCGTTATTCTGAAGAGAAAGTGACTCTGGTCTGTTTTCTTCAATTTCAATATCTTCAATATCTTCATAACTGTCATCCGGAGTTGAGATAATCGTAGGATTCTGAACTACAGGCGCATCATTATGATTGTCAAAATAGACTAAAGACCCGGGATTTACCTGAGGTTGAGTCTCAGGGGTATAAATCCTGTTGATCAGATTTTTCTCGTGGTTGCTCAGATCTGCTGTTCCCCTGTTTTTAATCAATTCCGAAGTTAAGGATTTTAAATCATTAATATCATTCCTCATATCGAATAGAATTTTATACATGATTTCTCTTTCACTTCCAAAATCGTTTTGCTTAGGAGTATTCTGAGTATTCACTACCATTGGAAGGTGGGTTTCCATCGGAATATACTCGGCCAGTTTCTCAGCAGTTATATTTCTGTTTCTTTCCACAACGGTCATCTGCTCTACCAGATTTCTTAATTGGCGGACGTTACCGGGGAAAGAATAACTTTCTATGTAATGAACAGCGCTCTGCTCCAGTTCCAGTTCCGGCATTCTGTATTTTTCTGCAAAGTCTATTGCAAACTTTCTGAACAGCAAATGAATGTCTCCTTTTCTTTCTCTCAAAGGCGGCATATCGATCTGAACGGTATTCAGACGATAATATAAATCCTCACGAAATCTTCCGTCATGGATCGCTTTCATCATATTAACGTTGGTAGCCGCTACAATTCTTACGTTGGTTTTCTGCACCTGTGAAGAACCCACTTTCATAAATTCACCACTTTCCAGTACTCTTAAAAGACGAACCTGGGTCTGCAGCGGAAGCTCTCCTACCTCATCCAAAAAGATGGTTCCTCCGTCTGCTACTTCAAAATACCCTTTTCTTGTAGCTGTAGCTCCTGTAAAAGCTCCTTTTTCGTGTCCGAACAGCTCAGAATCTATGGTTCCTTCCGGAATTGCTCCACAGTTGACCACGATATAAGGCTGATGTTTTCTTTTAGATTCTGAATGGATAATTTTTGGAATAAACTCTTTTCCAACCCCACTTTCTCCTATTACCAGTACAGAAATATCTGTAGGGGCAACCTGAATAGATTTTTCCAGTGCCCGGTTGAGTGCGGGAAAGTTTCCGATAATTCCGAAACGGTTTTTTATGTTTTGTAGCTCGTTGCTCATAAGTAAATTTTTGATTATTGATTTAATGTTAATCTTCTACAGCTCTTCAATCTCTTTTCTGTAGACTTTGTTAAAATGATGAGTGTAGACATCTTTCATAGTCTTTCCTTCATCATACGTTTGCAGGGCTAACATTTTTAAATCTAAATAATCTTTGTTTCTGATCTTAGAAACTTTACTTTTAAAGTATATATTCTCGGCAAAGTTGTATTCTTTGCTTTGTTTTTCAAAATTTTCCAGGGCTTTATCATACCTTCCCAGCTCGAAGTAAGTCACTCCCAACTGGTAATGGTCAAACATTCCCTTCACATAACCTCTGGCCGCCAGAAGCTTTTCTATAATCCCAGCCGCTTTTTCTTTCTGTCCTAACGCACTGTAGGACATAGCTCTTACTACATCCAGATTATAGTCTCCGTTCTGAGACCTTCCTAAGTCTCCGGGATAATATTTTTTTAGCTGGTCTAAATCCTGAATAGCACCTTTATAATCTCTTAGAAACTGAAACTTGGTCCAGCCTCTGTATCCAAGGTGCATTTGAGGATCTAAAGCAACGGCTTTATCAATTAAAATTTTCCAGGTTACGAAATCTCCGTTCTTAAGATATGGAACTGCTTTTTCCATGTAAGCAAGGGAGAAATCAGGACACAGCTCAATAGCTTTATCAAAGCCTTCCTGAGATTCTGCGAAACCTTGTAAATCTGAAGCCCAGTTGTATAACTCACACGCTTTTTTGCAGTTCTCACCCTCTACTGCATTACAGTTGACCTGTGCAATAGTATTGGTGTAAACGATAAGCAACAAAAAGCTAAGGTAATACCTCTGAAACTTTTCCATTTTCAATTTTATAGGTTAAATACTGATAATAATCTACTTTTAAACCTTTTATCTCTTTCGGCATCCAGCCATCGAGTGATTTTGTAAACTGCAGCAATCTATTTTCCAATTCTTCATCAAGTACAGTTTCTTTCAGATCCGGACTCATATGCTGTAATCTGAACAGTCCTGTCTTTCCTTCACAATTTACTAAAAATCTTACGGTAATATAACCGTCGATCTTATTTTCAGAATATATATTTTCTTTTTTAAGTTTTTCTACGATCGCAATCTTCTCTCCTTTGTAGCCATATTCCTTTGAACCCTGATAGTATTGAAAGCTGAAATGTCCCCATTTTTCTGAACCACATTTCTTAAAACCAGCATCATCCAGCTTTTCATCAAATTCAATATCACCTACAGTATTCGGATACTTTTTTGCTGTCTTTTCTGTCTGACAGGATACCAGAGCAAACGAAAGCATTGCAAAAAGATAGACTGCTTTAATCACAACTTACTGTTATTCCGCTGTTCTCCCTAAAAGTGTGCCTTGTGTATTGTCATAGACAAAAACGTTCACAATGTCACCTATTTTCTGTCCTTCAAGCTGATCAAAGACACATACGGCATTTTGAGAGTTTCTTCCTTTCCATTGGTTTTTATTCTTCTTGGAAATTCCTTCAATCAGAATCTGGTGCATTCTTCCTACATAAGATTTCATTCTTTGTTTTGAAAGCTCACCCTGAAGGGCAATAACCTCAGCAAGACGTCTCTGCTTCACATCGGCAGGAATATTGTCTTCCATTTTCTTGTGAGCCGGAGTTCCCGGTCTTTCTGAGTAAGCAAACATATAACCGTAGTCGTATTCCACTTCTCTCATCAGGCTTAAGGTATCCTGGTGGTCTTCTTCTGATTCATTACAGAATCCAACAATCATATCCTGAGAAAAGGCAACTTCCGGAACAATTTCTTTTGCTTTTTTAATCAGATCAAGATATTCTTCACGGGTATGCTGTCTGTTCATCGCTTCCAGCATATTATTGCTTCCGCTTTGTACAGGAAGGTGCACATATTTACAGATGTTATCGTGTTTTGCCATCATTTTGAATACATCCAGGCTCATATCCTGTGGATTTGAAGTGGAGAATCTTATTCTTAATTCCGGAACGGCTTTAGCCACCAAGTCAAGAAGCTGGGCAAAATTAACGGCTGTTGCTTTCTGCATTTCAGAAGCTTTGGCAAAATCTTTTTTAGGACCTCCTCCATACCAAAGATAAGAGTCTACATTTTGTCCTAAAAGGGTAATTTCTTTATATCCGTTGTTGGCAAGATCTTTACATTCATCTATAATAGAGTGCGGATCACGGCTTCTTTCTCTTCCTCTGGTAAAAGGAACTACGCAGAATGTACACATGTTATCACACCCTCTGGTAATGGTAACAAAAGCGGTAACACCGTTTCCGCCTAAACGAACGGGATTGATATCTGCATAGGTTTCTTCTTTGGAAAGGATCACATTAATTGCATCTCTTCCATCATCAGTTTCTTTTAAAAGATTAGGTAGATCTCTATACGCATCCGGACCTACAACCAGATCAACCAGTTGTTCTTCTTCTAAGAATTTGGTTTTTAATCTTTCCGCCATACAACCTAAAACACCCACCGTCATATTCGGTTTTTCTTTTTTCAGGTTTTTGAACTGGGAAAGACGCATTCTCACGGTCTGTTCTGCTTTTTCCCGGATGGAACATGTATTTAGAAGAATCAGGTCTGCTTCTTCCACTTTCATTGTTGTATTGTATCCCTGTTCATTAAGGATGGATGCAACAATTTCAGAGTCAGAGAAATTCATCTGACAGCCATAGCTTTCTAAAAACAGTTTTTTAGAATTTTCCGGTCTTTCAGCAATGGCAAAAGCTTCGCCCTGTTTCGTCTCGTCTATATATTTTTCCTGCACGATAATCAATTTAAGGTCCGCAATTTTAAATTACGAACAAATAAGTTTGCAAAGATACAAAATATTGTGACAGATTGTCAGGATTATCTTTCAGTAAATGTTATTGAAAACTGTACCGGAAATGAAATCCTCTCAACGATTGGAATATCTTTATAGAAAGCTGGTATCCAGATCTTTTTCATCCTTGCAAGAGTTCGCATAAAATCAATATTGAAATTTTTATTATCAACTTCAGGATAAATTCTGGGATTAATAATATGCCCGTCTTTACTGATATAAAACTCCAGATTTACTTTCCCGTTAAGCTGATAATCTGAAAAAATCGTCATAAAATTATCATGAAATAAGGTATGAAAAGCTTTCGACCCTTCAGGGTATTTGGTGTGCGCTACAAATTTATTGGCATCATAACCCGGCTGGTAATTGCTCATTACATCTTTTGGATATAAAATAAACTCAGTAATAGCTCCTATTTTCCAGCCTTTTGCTTCAGCCGGCTTCCATTTTTTAAGATTCTTAAGAACTTCTCTGGAAAGGTCATATGCACATTTGTTCCTGGCAATATTAGCCGTATCCTGATCTTTAATAAATTTAACTTCAGATTTTTCGGTGATGATAATTCTAGGTTGATAAATTTCTTTGCCATCACATTCCTTCAATTTACTATTGATAAGAAATTCATGAACATCTTTGTAAAAATTAACCATTCCTCCTTCATAAAAGGTTTGTTTCTCCGGATATTCATCAAGTATCTGCGCTTTATACAGAGAGACAAAAGCCAGAAAAAACATAATAAAAGTCTTTTTCATTATTGTGTTTAAATTATTTAATCAATATCAGCTGACATTGAAGAGAAGTTCATTTTAACTTTAATCTGTGAAGCTACAGGTTGCCCGCCACAAGACGCCGGTGTCCAGTTTTTCTTTATTCTTCTTACGACATACTGCATGTCATCAAAAAAAACTTCGCTGTTCTGTACCTTAGGCATTCCTTTCACATCCACAACTTTCCCTTTGGCATCAAGCACCAAAGTAAATGTAAAGTCTCCTGTAAGCGCATAGAAATCCGAATTCAGATAAGCATACATATACTTGTTCAGGATGTCTTTGTAAGCTGAAACCCCACCTTCATAGGCTGCCGGTTTAAAATCATTACATTTCACGGCAACCTGCATAAAAGGTTCTTTAATATCTATTTTTAAAAGGGTTTTATTATTATCTCTTATGAAGGAATCATCCCGTTCTTCCTGATCCTGTGCAAATAAAAAAGTACCTGCACACAAAGCCAAAAATAAAAGTACCGTTCTCATAATTTTGTTTCCTAATAATAAGCAAAGGTAAATATTTAGCTCATTTATAAAAAAGAAAAACTTCACGCAAAGCATGAAGTTTTATCTATAGGTTCTGAATCTCAGGCAACTTTCCAATTATTTATTTCTTCTTAGAGCAGGCCTTTGATGTGTTTATAATTGGTCTTTACCGTTTCAAAAACCTCATCCATTTTACCGCCAAGCATCAGCTGCGCCATTGATTTGGTCATTCCCATGATTTGATCAAACTCAATTTTAGGAGGAAGAGCAAGTGCATTAGGATTAGTAAAGATGTTCAGAAGATAAGGTCCGTTGTGATCTAAGCATTCTTTAATTGCGCTTTCCACTTCTTCAGGAAGATGTACATTCTTACCTGGATATCCCATGGCATGGGCTACCATAGCAAAGTCGGGATTGATCATATCTGTTTCATTATCGGGCATTCCACCGACTTCCATTTCAAGCTTCACCATTCCCAACGTTCTGTTGTTGAAAACAATCAGTTTTATCGGTAGTTTATACTGAAAAATAGTCGCCATATCTCCCAATAACATAGATAATCCTCCGTCTCCGCACATGGCAATAACTTCTTTTTCGGGATGGGCTAAAGCAGCCCCGATTGCCATCGGCATAGCATTGGCCATTGATCCATGATTAAAAGAGCCAAGCATTTTTCTTTCCCCAGTTCCTGTGATAAACCGGGCTCCCCATACGCAACACATTCCGGTATCAACAGTAAAAATGGCATCTTTTTGGGCAAGCTTATCTAAAGTATGGGCTACATATTCCGGCTGGATGGCATTCTCTTTTCCAGAATCTTTTACATATTCCAACTGATTTTCTTTTACTTTATCATAAAACGCCAACTGCTCATTCAGGAAGTGAACATCTGTCTTTTCTTCTAATAAAGGGAGTAATGCTTTTATTGTTTCTTTGATATCTCCTGCAAGACCTAATTCCAGTTTTGCTCTTCTTCCCAATCTTTCCGGACTTTCATCTATCTGTACAATTTTATTTTTTACCGGCATAAATTTCTGATACGGGAAATCCGTTCCTAAAAGAAGAACCAGATCTGCTTCGTGCATTGCATGATACGCTGAAGGAAATCCCAGCAGCCCGGTGAGTCCCACTTCATTAGGATTATTAGGCTGAATGGCCATTTTCCCCCGGAAAGAATATCCTACAGGTGCTTTTAAAAGTTTAGATAATTCTATAACTTCTTTACTTGCTTCACCTGCTCCGACGCCACAGTATAATGTTACTTTTTTGCTTCCATTCACTAATATAGCCAATTTCTTCAATTCATCATCTGAAGGTCTTACAACAGGATTGGTTTTAAAGATCTGGGTGGAAGTAGAACCTTCTTCCGCATCCAGTTCGGAAACATCTCCCGGAAGGCCTATCACAGCAACTCCTTTCTTGGAAATTGCATGCTGAATAGCTGTTTGAACGGTTCTCTGCACCTGTTCAGGGCGGGTAATCATTTGGTTATAGTAACTGCAGTCATCAAACAGTTTTATCGTATTGGTTTCCTGGAAGTAATCCATTCCCATTTCATCACTGGGAATTGTGGAAGCAATCACCAGCATAGGAACATGAGACCTGTGCGCTTCATATACTCCGTTAATAAGGTGAACGTGTCCCGGACCGCAACTTCCCGCACATACTGCTAAGCCATCCAGTTCCGCCTCTGCAGCAGCTGCATAAGCCCCTACTTCTTCGTGTCTTACATGAATCCATTGGATACTGCTTTTTTTGACGGCAATATTCAGATGGTTGAGACTGTCGCCGGTTACTGCATAAATTCTTTTCACATTGGCATTTTCGAGCATTTCAACAATCTGCTCTGCAATATTTTTTGCCATAATTGTTATGTTTTGGTATTATTTTTTGGTGAAGAACAGGGCCAGAGATGGATATCAACAACCCTATGTCTATCAAATTTAGCTAATAAAATTGGAACTTTCACCCGGCTTCAATGTTAAAAATTTGTAATTTAACTCTGAGTTTTTTACTATTTAAGCTCATAAGTTTTAGAAATACATAAGGCTTTGTCCATCAATAATAACCAAGCATATTAATCTCAAAACAAAAACAGCCACCCAAAAAGGCAGCTGTTCATATATTATCATCTGAGTTTACATCACGACTTCGATCTGATTTCTCAGTAGGTCTTCAAACTCATCTCTTTTACGGATCAGGTGGGCTTTCCCATCCAGGAATAACACTTCTGCAGGTTTTAATCTTGAGTTGAAGTTTGAACTCATTTCAAAACCATAAGCTCCTGCATTATGGAAGGCAAGAATATCTCCTTCTCTCACTTCGTTCAGTTTTCTGTCCCAGGCAAAAGTATCTGTTTCACAGATGTTCCCTACTACGGTATAAATTCTTTCTGCCCCTTTTGGATTGGATAAGTTTTCAATCATATGGTAAGAGTCGTAGAACATCGGACGGATAAGGTGGTTGAATCCTGAATTCACTCCCACAAAAACAGTAGCCGTTGTCTGCTTTATTACATTGGCTTTAACTAATAAATATCCGCTTTTCCCAACTAAGAATTTCCCTGGCTCAAACCATAGTTCGAATTTCTTTCCTGTAGATTTTGAAAATTCAGAAATTACTTTTTCTACTTTTTTCCCTAATGTTCTTACATCAGTTTCTTCCTCACTATCCTGATAAGGGATTTTGAAACCACTTCCCATATCCAGATATTTCAGATTCGGGAAATGTTCAGAAAGCTCTAACATGATTTCCAAAGCCTGCAAAAATACATCCGGATCTTTGATCTCACTTCCTGTATGCATATGAAGTCCTTCCACATTCAGGTTTGTACTTTTCATCACTCTTTCAATGTGACGAACCTGGTGAATGGAAATCCCGAATTTACTATCGATATGCCCTGTTGAAATTTTATAGTTACCTCCGGCAAAAATATGCGGGTTAATTCTTACTAAAATGGGATAAGTATTTCCATATTTGTTCCCGAATTGCTCAAGAATAGAAATGTTATCAATGTTTATATGAACACCAAAAGTCATTGCTTCCTCTATTTCAGCCAAGTCAACACAATTTGGAGTAAACAATATTTTTTCTTTTGAAAATCCTGCTTTTAATCCAAGTTTAACTTCATTAATAGATACACAATCCAAAGAAGCACCCAGGTTCTTGACATACTTAAGGATATTGATATTCGTCAATGCCTTCGCAGCATAGAAAAACTTTGTATGTTTTAAAAAAGAAGATGTAAGTTTCTCGTATTGAACTTTGATGGACTCCGCATCATAAACATACACCGGTGTGCCAAACTCATTGGCAATCTTTAGTAATTCTTTTGAATTCATAATTTCATTTTAACATAAAAAAAGGCAGATCCTTCGAAAAAGAGTCTGCCACATTGATTATTTTTTATGCAAGACAACTCTTTTAAATATTCCAAACCTTAGAGAACTTTACAGCTCCCTTTTTTCCAGTTTTTATTTGTTTAAAATTTTGCATTGCTACTATTTATTTTTTGCAAAAATACTATTTATTTTTTATTTTACGAAAATTGATTTGAAATGCAGCTTCTTTCCGATAAAATGGGTAAAGCTTAAATTTCTCTGTTATTTTGGCAACGGCAGCGTCTCAAAGTCACCTCGAAGCAGTGCCAGCTGCAATTCGTTATTCAAATCTGCAGAAGATAACGGAAGATCAATTTTTAATTTAGCCAGCTTACTGAGAGTCTGAATCTGCGTGAACAGCTCATAAAAACCAAATGAAATTACTTTCCCGTTTTCGATGATTAAAAATAATTTTTCACCCAATTTTCTTCCCGGCCCCAGCCACAGTTCATTTCTTTTTCTGAATTCAATTTTCTGCTTCAACGCTGTATAATCATTAAACTCCTCCTGCAAACCAATAAACTGAACCGCTTTCGTTCCCTGGGTAAATGACCTGAATTTTAAGCCTGGTTTTTCTGTCTTATTGAGTGTGTTTTTTTCAACAACATATTTATTATTCCTGAAATAAAGACCGAAAGGCAATACTTCTTTCTTTTTAATATTCTTGGAGTTCAAAATCAGCTTTGCAATAATATCTGTTCCTGTAAGTTCAAAATTAATCTGCTCAACCCCTTTTTGAATATTCTCCCATTTCTTCGATTTGGAATTAAAAACCTTTTTCGAAAACTTGTTGATATCCTGAACGTAATCCGAGAAAATAATACGTCCTGCTTCATCCTGAAAATAGACAAAACCTTTATCATTAGGAAGATCCTGAGTAAGCTCTTTGATCTTATTGATATAGGTTTTTGCATTAGATTCATCGTGCTGCTTCTGAATGATTTCGTTTTCAGTATCTTTTGAAATCAGGAGTTTAAAAAGTTCCAGTGTAGCTCTTGCATCTCCTTCAGCCCTGTGATGATTAGTCAAAGGAATTCCCAGAGATTTCACCAGTTTCCCAAGCGAGTAACTTACCTCATCAGGAATCAGTTTTTTTGCTAAAGGAATAGTATCTAAAGTATTGATTTTGAAATCATACCCAAGCCTTTTGAAAGACTGGCGAAGCATTCTGTAATCAAAATCGATATTATGGCCTACCAAGGTCGTATTTTGAGTAATTTCAATGACTCTTTTGGCAATTTCGTGAAATTTCGGAGCAGTTTTGACCATTTTTGGGGTAATACTGGTCAATTTCTGTACAAAAGGAGTGATATCTCCTTCTGGGTTTACAAGGGATATAAACTGGTCCGTAATTTTCTGACCATCATATCTGTAGATGGCAATATCTATAATGCATTCATTTCTATAACCTGCACCATTACTTTCTATATCTATAATTGAATACATTGAATGTGTGTTAACTGCTGTTTTGTCATTGATATTAAAACTGTGTTTTATTCCCCGATAAAATCCAGTTCTATTTTTACTGTTATGTAAGATAACCTGCTAAAATAACAAAAAATATATCAAAATATAGCAGGTTATCTTTCAAAATTATCTTCTTCTGCCTCCCAGACCAAACATCCCGAGAATCGCTTTTGCTCCTTCTCTCATCAATGTATTGGTAAAAGTACGGCCGGCTTTACTCTGTAATACCTGTTCAAACATTCCCGGTTCTTCTTTCACAGGTCTTGTTTTTTGTGCAGGAGTTGGATTTTGTGCTGCCTGCTCCATTCTGTTAGTTAGCATTTCGTAAGCAGATTCTCTGTCAACAGCCTCTTCGTATTTTGCAACAAGTGCTGATTTACCGGTTAGATCAGAGATTTCAGCTTCATTCAGAACATCCATCCTTGATTCCGGAGAAATGAGATAGGTATGTACTAATGGGGTAGGTATTCCTTTTTCATCCAAAGCGGTAACAAATGCTTCTCCAATTCCTAAATTCTGGATCAGGCTGGAAGCATTGTAGTATTCTGTGGTAGGATAGTTTTCAACGGCTTTGGAAATTTCTTTTTTATCTTTTGCTGTAAAACCTCTCAATGCATGCTGGATTTTTAATCCTAATTGAGAAAGCACATTTTCAGGAACATCTCCCGGAATCTGGGTAATGAAATAGATCCCAACCCCTTTGGAACGAATCAGTTTTACCATCGTTTCAATCTGCGAAAGAAGTGCTTTGGAAGCTTCGTCAAAAATCAGGTGTGCTTCATCAATAAATAATACTAGTTTTGGTTTTCCACTATCTCCTTCTTCCGGAAACGTCATATAAATTTCAGCAAAAAGAGAAAGCATAAACGTTGAGAAAAGCTGTGGTTTATTCTGAATATCTGATACTCTTAAAATATTGACTACTCCTTTTCCGTCTCTTGTTTCCAGTAAATCCTGAACATCAAAGCTTAATTCACCAAAGAATCCTGCTGCTCCCTGCTGTTCTAAAGCAACAATAGATCTTAAAATTGTTCCTAAGGATGCTGGCGCAATAGATCCGTAATTTGCTGCAAGCTCAGCTTTTCCTTGTGCATTATCCGTCACATACTGCAGGACTTTCTTCAAATCATTAAGGTCAATCAATGGAAGGCCTTTATCATCACAGTATTTGAAAACGATAGACATTATGCTTTGTTGAGTATCATTAAGCTCAAGAATTTTACTTAGCAAAACGGGACCAAATTCTGTAACAGTAGCCCTCAATTTTACACCCTCACCACCGGAAATACTCATCAGTTCTACGGGAAAACTCTGTGGATTGTAAGGAAGCTGTGTTTTGGCATATCTTTCTTCAATGACAGGATTCATCTGGCCTGCTTCTGCAATCCCGGAGAAATCTCCTTTAATATCAAGAACCAAAGATGGAATTCCAGCATGGGAAAGCTGTTCTGCAAACACCTGCAGTGTCTTTGTTTTACCGGTACCTGTGGCTCCGGCAATAAGACCATGACGGTTAATTGTTTTCAGGGGAATGGTTACGTTTACTTCTGTTACCACTTCTCCGTCCAGCATTCCTTTTCCTAATATAATATGTTCTCCTTTTGGAGTGTATCTTGCATTTAGTTCTTCAATAAATTGTGTTTTGTCTGCCATCTGATCGCTTTTTTAACTTATAAATATAAAATTTTTGGAGAATATTTAAAGATATTTTCCAATGAACTTATCTTTATTTCTTCGAAAAATAAATTTGTATCTGCATAAACAAATTTCAAACCATATGTATTAATTTGTGAACAATAGATGATTTCTAAGGAGAACATGATAAAAAACAGCATTTGCAAATTCATAAGTTGTAAGGCATTCTTTTTGCTGAAAAACACAATGGATCAAACATCCGTTTAACAAAGTATTGAAAGAAACTATCAATGGGATTTAACATTTCATTTAGAATTTATCTAATACTTTGTATCTTTAACTCATTAAAAAAAGACCCAATGAAAATTGAACAAATATATACGGGCTGTCTGGCTCAGGGGGCCTATTATATTGTATCAGAGAATGAAGCTGTCATTATAGATCCACTAAGAGAAGTAAAACCTTATCTGGATCGTCTGGAAAAAGACAATGTCACTTTAAAATATATTTTTGAAACTCACTTCCACGCTGATTTTGTATCCGGACATTTGGATCTAAGCAAAAAAACAGGTGCTCCGATTGTATACGGACCTACTGCTGCTCCTGAATTTGAAGCAATTATTGCTGAAGACAATCAGATTTTTGAAATCGGAAAAGTAAAAATAAAGGTAATGCATACGCCGGGACACACAATGGAAAGCAGTACTTATCTTTTAATCGATGAAAATGGTGTTGAAAAGGCAATTTTCACGGGTGACACCCTGTTTTTGGGTGATGTAGGAAGGCCGGACCTTGCTCAGAAGGCAACTAATCTTACTCAGGAAGACCTTGCAGGAATTCTGTACGACAGTCTTCAGAACAAAATCATGCCATTGGATGACAGCATTACAGTTTATCCGGCTCATGGCGCGGGTTCTGCGTGCGGAAAGAATATGCAGAAAGAAACGGTGGATATTTTAGGAAACCAAAAGAAAACCAATTATGCGCTTAATCAGCCAGACAAAGCATCTTTTATCAGAGAGGTTCTTGACGGTTTAACAGCACCACCGAAATATTTCGGAATGAATGTCGCATTAAACAAAGGCGGATATGAAAGTCTGGACGTTGTAATGAACAAAGGATTACAGCCTGTAGCACCGGAAGATTTTGAAGCATTAGCTGAAGAAACCGGAGCATTAATTTTAGATACAAGAGGAGCGGCAGATTTCCATAAAGGATTTGTTCCGAACTCTATCAACATAGGATTGAAAGGTGATTTTGCCCCATGGGTAGGAAACCTTATCGTAGATGTAAAGCATCCTTTATTATTGGTAACAGATGAAGGAACCGAAGAAGAGGTAATTACAAGACTAAGCAGAGTTGGTTTTGATAATGTAGTAGGCTATCTGAAAGGAAGTTTTGAAGCCTGGAAAAATGCAGGTAAGGAAACTGATGAGATCAAAAGAATTACTCCATCTGAATTTGCTGAACAGTTTACAGAAGATGCAAAAGTAATTGATGTAAGAAAACTGACTGAATATTCTGCAGAACATATTGATAATGCGTACAATAAGCCATTAGATGCAATCAGTGATTGGGCTCGCACAATTGATGATTCAGAACACTTTTTCCTTCACTGTGCAGGAGGATATAGAAGCATGATTGCAGCAAGCATCCTTAACTCACACGGAATCAGAAACTTTACTGAAATAGAAGGAGGTTTTAACGGTATAAAAAAGACTGAAAAATTGCCGACTTCAGATTTTGTATGCCAATCCAAAACATCATAAGATCATGAATATTAAGTTTCGGGGACTTTTTCTAATAGTAATTATTACGCTAAGTTCCTGTAAAACAAATCATACAGCTGTCATACCCAAAGCTAACATCAAAGAAGTAGTTAACAGCTCTGATGTAACCTTGGTAGATGTCAGAATTCCGGAACAGTATGCTGCAGGAACGGCAAAAAATGCTATCAACATTCCATTAGCAGATATTCAAAACAACATAGAAACCCTGAAGGGCAATAAAGTTGTTGTGTTCTGCAATAAAGGAGTTCAGGCAGATCAGGCAATGGAAATTCTTAAGAAAAATGGAGTGGAAGCCTATGATGGCACAAGCTGGAAGAATGTAAAAGCGATTCAGGACGAAACAACCAAAAAGGCAAACTAATAAAACCAAAACTATGTCACAAAAATTTCAGGAAATCATTGATTCCGAAAGACCGGTACTGATCGATTTTTTCGCAACATGGTGCCAACCCTGTAAAGTACAGTCTTCGGTATTAAATACTGTAAAAGAAAATATCGGCGAAGGAGCTAGAATTATAAAGGTAGATGTAGACCAATATCCTGCACTGGCAGCTCAATATGGAGTTCGTGGAGTTCCTACTCTGGCTATTTTCAAAAAAGGAGAAATGCTATGGAAAGAAAGTGGAGTGCATGATGTGAATACATTAACTCATCTTCTCCAACAATATGTTTAGATAAAGACCAAAATAAAGGCTGAAGTTCAAATGAATTTCAGCCTTTATTTTTTATTTACAATTGAATGGAGAAACTATCCCGGTCATTTAAAAACTGGAAATGTTTTCTAAAATCTTTCAATTCATCCATATTCAATTCTGCAGAGACCAAATTCCCTTGTTTTTCAGAAATTTCTTTTCCGTCACCAAAGAAGCAGTGAGAACTTTCCTGATAAAATAAATCATTTCCATCTGTCCCGATTCTGTTTAAACCAAATACAAAAGATAAGTTTTCAATTGCTCTGGCTTTTAATAAGTGTTCCCACGCTCCTACTCTTTTCTCAGGCCAGTTAGCAACATATAAAATGGTATCATAATCATCATTATTCCTTGCAAAGACAGGAAAACGAAGATCATAACATACCTGAAGCAGGAAACGTATTCCTTTATATTCAACAATTACTCTTTCTTTTCCGGGTGTATATACTTTATCTTCTCCGGAAAAAGAGAACAAGTGTCTTTTATCATAAAAAGATGTTTCACCATCCGGCTTTATAAAAAACATTCTGTTATAAAAGTTTCCGTTTTGTTCTACCGGAGCACTTCCGCAGAATGCTGCATTTTTCTCTTTCGAGATCTTTTTCAAAAACTCCAGTGACTCATTATTTCTGTCCGAAACTTCAGAAGCATCCATACAGAAGCCTGTGGAAAACATTTCAGGAAGAAGAAACAGATCTGCTTCCACATTTTGAAGTTCTTTTTCTATGAGTTTAAAATTCTCAGCTTTATTTTTCCAGATGATATCTAAATTAAGCCCTACAACTTTCATCTTTTATTCTTTTTAAATTATTACAAATCTGATGTATAAAAATACAGCTTTTATGATTACAAAAGGAGAATTAAACCGTTGAAAAAATAGTTTTATCCACAAAAACGGAGTCATATTTCTTAATAATTTATTAAAGTCTCGTCTTTTTACAATACTGTCATTCTTTCGGTTTCATTTTTGATAGAGATATTTTTTATTACTATCCTTAAAAATTTAAAATTTATGAAGAAATTGTTTTTTATGGTGACGATCTTATTTTTTGGGGCTATGGCTAATGCTCAGGCCTGGACAGGAAAGGGAGATCAGAAAATACAACTGGGGCTGAGTGCCTGGGGATATGGAACCGGAGTAACGGGAACTTATGACTATGGGCTCAACAAACTTATTTCAGTAGGAGCCGGGATTAATGGCTATTTTGACAATTACAAAAACAACGATAAGGATAATCGTGTTTTTGTTTTCGGAAGACTTAATTTCCACTTACAGGAAGCACTGAACCTGCCTTCAAAATGGG
The DNA here is from genome assembly GCF_047444895.1 of Chryseobacterium sp. S90. Classification (NCBI taxonomy): domain Bacteria; kingdom Pseudomonadati; phylum Bacteroidota; class Flavobacteriia; order Flavobacteriales; family Weeksellaceae; genus Chryseobacterium; species Chryseobacterium sp. S90. The sequence continues at coordinate 223,882 of NZ_JBLGCX010000007.1, forward strand.
ACATCTACCCTGGTGTAGACCTTGGAGTTCTTGGAAGAGACTTCGGAGTTGGCGCTCACATTGGAGCCCGTTATTTCTTCACAGAGAAAATAGGAGTATTTGCAGAAGTAGGTAATAATGGCAGTCTGGGTGTTTCTTTCAATTTATAATCAAATCGTCTTTAAATATGACAAAGCTTCTCGTTTCGGGGAGCTTTTTTATTTGGCATAGTTTTGATAATTGTTACCTTTGCAAATTAAAATCTAAAATTTATTAATGGAAATAGCAATCAAACTTTTTCAGTTCATTCTGAGCATCTCTATACTTGTGCTTCTTCATGAGCTTGGGCATTTTTTACCCGCAATATGGTTTAAGACCAGAGCAGAAAAGTTTTTCCTGTTCTTTGATCCTTACTTCTCCATATTCTCCATGAAGAAAATCAACGGAAAATGGCAGTATAAGTTTTTATCAAGGAACCTGCCGGATTCTGAAGTAATAGAGGTAAACGGAAAGAAAGAAGAAGTTCCTATCGATATATCAAAACTTCCGGATAACGACTGGAGAAAACACCCTGAACAAACCAAATACGGTATCGGATGGCTTCCTTTTGGAGGATATGTAAAAATTGCCGGAATGGTGGATGAAAGTATGGACACTGCCCAGATGAAAAAACCGGCAGAACCATGGGAATTCAGATCTAAACCGGCCTGGCAGAGACTTATTATTATGTTGGGAGGAGTTACGGTTAACTTTTTCCTTGCATGGCTGATCTACAGCTGCCTTTCTTTCTTCAATGGAGAAACCTATACAGATATCACGAAATTCGACAATGGTATTGAAGCTACTTCTGCCGGAAAGAAAATGGGATTCCAGAATGGTGACAAAATCATCAGTGTAGATGGAAAACCTGCAGAAAGACTTGAAAACACTTCAATCAATATTCTTTTAGGAGATCATGTTACTGTAAACAGAAACGGGCAGGAAGTTACTTTCCCGGTAAATGCCGACGGTGTTGCAGATGTTCTTAAACAAAGAGAAGCAAAATTGTATATCACTCCAAGAGTTTCTATGGTGATTGATTCACTGGCAACTCCTTCTTCTCAGGCATCAGGTCTTGCAAAAGGAGATAAAATTGTAGGAATCAACGGTAAAAAAGCAGCATTCTTTGATGAAGTAAGCACTCTTTTAAGCGAAAATAAAGGTAAAACGATTGCTGTAGATGTTGAAAGAAACGGAACTCTACAAACTTTACCAGCTGTTTCTGTTGATAAAAACGGAAAACTGGGTGTAGCAATTGATACAAAAAGCATCGCAAAAACGATCGTAACGAATAAAAAATACTCTTTTGGAGAAGCTATTCCAAGAGGATTCACAAGAACTATTGAAGCATTAACAACTCAGGTTAAGCAGTTCAAAATCATGTTCAACTCTAAAGTTCAGGGGTATAAAAATGTAGGAGGTCCTATTGCGATTGTAAAAAATATGCCTGTAGATAAAGATGCTGATGGAAGTTTTAAAATCAACTGGGTTGCTTTCTGGAGCTTTACAGCAATGTTCTCCGTATGGTTGGCATTCCTGAACCTTATTCCTATTCCTGGACTTGATGGCGGACACGTTTTATTTACTTTATATGAAATTATTGTAGGAAAACCAGTTCCTCAGAAAGTTTTGGAAAACGCACAGATGATCGGGGTTATCTTCCTGTTAGGATTGATGTTACTGATCTTTGGAAGCGACATCTTCAAGGTATTTACAGGGAAATTATAATTTTTTTAAAATTTTTCTTAAAAATATTTGTAGGGTATAAATATTCGTCCTATATTTGCACCACTTAAAACAAAGGACATTCCTCCTTAGCTCAGTTGGTTAGAGCATCTGACTGTTAATCAGAGGGTCGCTGGTTCGAGCCCAGCAGGAGGAGCAAAAAGACTTACAGAAATGTGAGTCTTTTTTTATGCCTTAATCTGAACAATTGTACATATCCAGCCTGGAAAAGACAGATATCGGTAACTTATATTAACTTTTATGAAGTATTGACCTGCTTCACTGAATATTATCCACCTTTCCAGCTATTTTTCATGTAACGATTTCCATAATCATTCGACTATTCTTTTTTAGAGTTATTCAAAGTGCTAAAATTCTCAGCAAATGGATATTTCTTTACCTAAACAAAGAGTAATAAAATCAACATTATAGTATTGTATCAATACCCATTATACCATGAAGAAAACTATTATTTCGTTATTAACAGCATTTTCTATTATAGGGATTTCGGCACAGGAAAAGTCTTATTTTTTATCAAGTCCTTCATTGAGTCCTGATGGAAGAACAGCGTATTTCGCTTATGACGGCGATATCTGGAAAGCAGACTCCAATGGCGGAAACGCTTCAAGAATTACAGCACTGGACGGAGAAGAAATCAATCCCCGATTGTCACCGGATGGAAAATGGCTTGCATTCAGTTCTAACCAATACGGAAATTATGATGTGTATGTAATGCCTGCGGGAGGAGGAACTATCAAGCAGTTAACCTTCCACACAGGAAGAGACGAAATGGAAAGCTGGGCATGGGACAGCAAAACTATTTATTTTACCTCAAGCAGAAATAATAATTTCGGCAGTTTTAAAACTACAATTGAAGGAAAAACTCCACAAAAACTTTTCAATAATTATTTTAACAATACCAATGGACTTGTAGAAACTCCTGCGGGAGAATATCTTTTCACCAGCTCTTCAGAAAGTGCTCATCAGGTGCAGCGTAAGCGTTACAAAGGAGAAAATAATCCTGACATTTTAGGATATAGCCCAAAAAGCAATTCCTTCAAACAGTATACAAACTATGAAGGGAAAGATTTTAATCCAAGCGTAGATAAAAACGGCATTATTTACTTTATTTCTGATGAAAATAACGGAGAATACAATCTTTACAAACTTGAAAATGGTAAAAAAACAGCTTTAACACAATTTGATACTTCTATAAAAAAGCCTTTTGTTTCCGCAGACGGCTCTAAAGTTATTTTTGAAAAGGATTATCAGCTTTATACTTATGATGTAGCCTCAAAAAATACTACTCCACTTAATATCAGTTTAAACACCAATAAAACATTAGATAAAGAGCAAAACTTCAATGTGGAAAATAACATTTCTTATTATGATGTCTCTCCGGATGGTAAAAAAATGGCATTTATAAGCCGTGGAGTTTTATTTGTATCAGATATTGAAGGAAAATTTGCACAACAGGTCTCTGATGGAAAAGAACGTGCAATGGAAGTAAAATGGCTGAAAGACAACCGCACCCTGCTTTACAGTCAGACCTATAATGGATACCAAAACTGGTTTACGATTCAGGCAGACGGAAAAGGACAGCCAAAGCAATTAACGGAAGATTTACGCAATAATCGTAATATAATGCTCAACGGCGATCTTTCAAAAGCAGTTTATTTAAGCGGAAGAGATGAAGTAAGATTATTGGATTTAAAAAGCTTCAAATCTACAACGATCGTAAAAGACGAAATCTGGGCTTTCCAAAACTCAAGACCATCTTTTTCGCCAAACAATGAATACGTCCTGTTCTCTGCAAAAAGAAACTTTGAACTGGATATTTTCATTTATAATATTAAAAAAGGACAAACCTTAAACCTGACCAATACTGGTGTATCAGAAGAGGATCCAGTGTGGTCACCCAATGGTAAGTATATTTATTTTGCCAGCGACAGAACCAACCCATCTTATCCTTTAGGCATGCAGAAGTCTAATATTTACCGCATGGCTTTAGATTGGTTTGACGAACCTTTTAAATCTGAAAAATTTGACAATCTCTTCACGGAAGAAAAGAAGGAAGAAAAATCTTCTGATAAAGCAAAGGATAAAGATAAAGACAAGAAGGACAAAAAAGAAGAAGACAAAGAAAAGGAGAAGAAGGAAGAAAAAGAACCGGTAATCAAAGAACTGAAGGTAAATTCTGAAGATACTCTGGACAGAATAGAACTGGTTACCGACCGATATGGATATCAGGACGACCCTGCTGTTTTTACAGATGACAAAAAGGAGATCTTGTTATTCAACTCTAATCAGGATAATGGAAAAAGACAGCTGTACAAAAAAGTATTCACAGATTTTGAGCCTGCCAAATCTGAAAAAGTTTTTGATAAAGCAGCGTATTATCTTACTAAAAATGAGAAAAACCTGTTTGCTTTGATCGAAGGAAACATTTATAAAACAACTGTAGCGGCTTTAAAACCTGAGAAAATAAGTATTCAGTATAGTTTTGACAAAGATCTGGCTTCAGAATTTACACAGATGTATGCCGAAGCATGGACTGGTGTAGAAGAAAATTTTTATGATGAAAAATTTCATGGTATTGACTGGAAAGCGAAAAAGGAACAATATGCCAAATATCTTCCGTATGTACACAACAGAAATGATCTGCGGATTTTATTAAATGATCTTTTAGGAGAGCTTAACTCTTCTCACACCGGGTTTTCTTCAACCGGAAAAGAAGAAGCAATGTTCCTGAACTATTTCACCAACGAAACAGGAGTTATCTTCAAAAAAGATCAACCTTACACGGTGGAAAGTATTGTAAGAAAATCACCGGCTTTCCGTTCCGGAGTTGATATTAAACCTGGGGACCAATTGATTGCTGTCAACGGAAAAAAAATCGACCCGAATGAAAACCGTGAGGCCTATTTTACGAGTCCTAAAAAACAGGATGAGCTTGTTCTTACTTTCAACCGCGACGGTAAAAATATTACCACAAAAGTACACCCTATTTCAAACGGTGAACTAAAAGGATTGCTTTACGATGACTGGATTTACAACAATCACCAGCGTGTTGATAAGCTCAGCAACAACCGTATTGCGTATTCCTGCATGAAAAATATGTCTACGGATGAGCTGGACCGCTTCCTTCTGGATATGGTGGAACAGGAAAACAGAAAAGACGCTGTAATTCTTGACCTGCGTTACAATACAGGTGGAAATGTTCATGATAAGGTATTAAATTTCCTTTCTCAGAAGCCTTATTTACAATGGAAATATCGTGAAGGAAAAATGACAACACAGCCTAACTTTGCTCCTTCCGGTAAACCTATCGTACTGTTGATTAATGAAGCTTCATTAAGTGATGCCGAAATGACTGCAGCAGGATTTAAAGCCCTGAAGCTGGGTAAAATCATAGGCCAGGATACCTATCGATGGATTATTTTCACTTCGGCTAAAAGTTTGGTAGACGGATCTTCTTACAGACTGCCTTCGTGGGGAACTTATACTTTAGACGGACAAAATCTTGAAAAAACAGGTGTAAAACCAGACATTTATGTTAAAAATACGTTTATGGATCGACTTCAGAATAATGACCCGCAGCTGGAAAGAGCTGTTCAGGAAATATTAAAAGATCTGAAAAAATAATAAAAAGAGACTTACAGAAATGTAGGTCTTTTTTTTACATTTTGTTCATTCAGATATAATCTCCTCATTAAATATTTGTTATATTAGTCCTTAAAAATCAGCATGAAAAGAACATCAACAGGAATACTTATCTTTTGCTGCCTCTTTATTTTTCCGTTGAATCTTCACGCACAGAATCATAAACTTGACATTAAGCGTATACAATACCTTCACACTTTAAAACAGCATCTAAATACATCGTGGCCCACATTTGGTTCCTCCAAATATACCGCAGACATTGCTTACTTCACTCCTACCGAAACTTTTATAACAGGCCGCCCTATTTCAAAAACATTAAAAAGACAACCATTAGCAACTTATAAAAAAGGAAATCTTTCGATAGAAAAAACAGAACGCCTGGATACCACATCATTTCATATGTTGACCGCATATGAAAATGATGACCGCAGCAAATTATGGTACCACTATCCTGTTATACTCTGCAGTGATTATGATACAACCTCTAAACACATTGATGATATTCCTGATACCCAAACCTGGGCCACCATCATCTTACACGAGTATTTTCATGGGTTTCAGTTTCGTCATCCGGAATTCATACGGTTTGCCAATGATTCAATAACTGTCAGTATCACGAAATTACAGTCATATTACGAACATTATTCATGGTTCAGCGATAGCATAGAGAGAGAAAATGAAATTTTGTTAGCCTGCATAGACAGCCGGAGTATCAAGAAAACAAAAGCACTCTTTAAAGAATATAAAGCAAAAAGAAGCCAGAGATTATTAAAGTTTTATCAGACTGAAAAATTTGATCTGGCATCTCAGGAAGAATTTATGGAAAAGATGGAAGGCAGTGCAAGGTATATAGAATACCAGTTATACCTAGCATTTAAAAATATTCCAATCAATAAGGAACTCATGAAGATCGACAAATATTATAATCCTTCAGCATTGAAATCTTTTAAACTGGAAGATAAGCCGTGGATGTATAAAAGTAATTCTATTCGCTATTTTTATTCTACAGGCTTCAATATGCTCCGATTACTGGATAAATTAGAGATTGATTATAAAGAACATTTTTTTGATGATAACAATATGACGCCATATCAACTATTAAATCAAAAATTATCTGATTAGTATTTGATAATATCCAATTTTCTTATCTAGTTGGTCGTTTTCATTTTATTTAAAATTGCAAAGCATAGCCATAAAATAAAAATCCAACATTTTTTTTGTAAGTGGGGCAGCATTATTCTGGCATTTATTGGGGCTGATAGGAACTTAATTAAAAAATAATCAAAATATTTCTTATTGAAATTCAATACATTTAGTCAAAAATCACCCTGATCTCAGGATAAAACTTGCTTTGAACAGATATTCCTATTATATTTGCAGCACCTTAAACAAAGGAAATTCCTCCTTAGCTCAGTTGGTTAGAGCATCTGACTGTTAATCAGAGGGTCGCTGGTTCGAGCCCAGCAGGAGGAGCAAAAAGACTTACAGAAATGTAAGTCTTTTTTCATTTATAACCCATAAAGAAAGAACGGTGAAATAATTCATCAACGCTTTAACTTTTCACTTGTTATTAATCCTCTGATTCTTATCCTGTAAGCATTAAAATTTCTCATTTAATTTTAATGAACCCATATATAATTTTCGCTACATTTGTCGTTTTATATGGTAGACTAAAAATATTTTATTTTTTTACCTGTTTTTTAAATAAACTGCATACTTTTTGTTTATGCTAATTGCTTGAAGAAACGAATGATGTTAAACAATAACTCCCAAAAACACTATCTTTTATTTTTTTTCCTGATACTCTCCAGTTCCGTATGTGCTCAAAACCGTGTCAGCGGCAGGATTGTTGACGAAAAAAGCAATAAAGAACTCAATAAAGTTGATATTTTTATCAACAATGAGAAAACACCTTCCCTGACGACCACTTCAGGTAACTTCGCTATTCAGTCAGACAGCATCATTCATCAGCTAAAATTTTCCAGAAAAAGCTATACTACAGAAACGCTTGATATTACCCCTGAAAATGCTGAAAATATTTTCGTACAGCTATCCCAGGCCAAAGTAAGTGACATCCAGGAGATCGTTCTTCAAAGCGGTAAGACTAAATATAAGAATAAAAAAGAAAACCCGGCTTATGCCATTATGCAAAAAGTATGGGCTCAAAAAAGAAATAACGGGTTAGAAAAATTTGATACCTATTCGTATAAAGAATACGAAAAGACCCAATTTGACCTGAATAACCTGGACAGCGCTTTCATGAAGAAAAAGATTTTCAATAAACTGGATTTCATTTTCGATTATGCTGATTCTACAGCCAGCGGAAGATTGGGGCTTCCTATCTTTTTAAATGAAGCCGTATATGAGAATTTTGGTAAAAACAGACCGGATAAGGACAGCAAAAGAACATTGGTCGCTCAAAAAACGTCAGGTTTCCAGGACAATCAGGTCATTACTGTTTCAGCTAAAAACTTATATAGGGATATCAACATCTACGACAATACGCTGAACTATTTCGATATTGGATTTCAAAGCCCAGTGGGAACAGATGGATTCAGTACCTATGACTATAGTCTTATGGACACCATCACGATTCGTGGTGAGAAAGCTTTCCAGATCAGATATCAGCCGAAGAGAAAAGACATCCTTGCCTTTCAGGGAAATCTTTATATAGATACGGACACCTATGCAGTTTTAGGAGCAACATTAAAGTCAACCCAGAAAATCAATGTAAATTTCGTCAACAGTGTCTATACACAAGTGGAATATGACAATCCTGATGAAACCACTTTTCTTCCTAAAAAACTGATTACAGAATTTGAAATGAGCCCTTTTTCAAAAAAGAAAGGAGCCAAAAGTATTATAGCCAAAAGATCGGTAGATTATTCCGAATATGAGTTTAATAAGCCTTTGGATCCAAAAGTATTCAAACGCACTGAAGAGGAATATGAGGATAAATTTACCAATAAAGACGACGCATATTGGACCAAAGCCAGACCTGACACTTTATCTAAAGCTGAACAGGGTGTTTATAACATGCTTGACCAGCTTCAGCAGACCCCGAAATTCAACCGAATGGTAAAACTGTTTGAAACCCTTGGTTCACGATATTACAACGCCTTTAAAGGAATAGATATCGGTCCTATCTTCTCTATTTACGGAAGGAATGAAGTAGAAGGAGACAGAATAAGATTAGGAGCAAGAACTTATTTCGGATTGAATGATACCTGGAGAGCTCAGTTTTATACAGCTTATGGTTTCAAAGATCAGCAGTTTAAATATGGTGTTGAAGCACGGTATATGTTCAATAAACTTAACCGTTTTATGATTGGAGCAGGAACCAGCAGAGATATTGTTCAGCTTGGAGGACAGCTTACCTCAGGTGATGGTGTTACCCCGCAATCTTCATCTTCCAGTACCTTTTTTGCAAGAGGAGAAAACATTTCTTTAAGCTCTGTAAACAAAACAAGTGTTTTTGCGGCTATTGAACCCTGGAAAAACTTTCAGATCAGAGTGGATGGAGTAATGCAGAGCATCAAATCCGCTATTCCGGAAAAATTCAACCTGATGTATTACAAAGATGGCCAGCTAAGACAAACAGTGAATGACTCACATGTTACCATCAGTTTAATTGCCAAGCCTGGCGCTAAGTTCTCTCAAACCGGAATTGACCGTTACCAGGCCAGAAACCTGGCACCAACCATTGTTTTAAGATACACCAGAGGTATTGAAGGTTTATTTAATGCTGACTTCAATTATGACAAGCTTCAGTTCATGCTTTATAAGCCGTTTTTGATTGGCAGCATGGGGAAACTGGTAGTGAATTTTGAGGCAGGAAAAAACTTCAGTACAGTTCCTTTGGCACTACAGAATATCATTCCAGCCAACCTATCCTATGGTTTGGTACCGAATACATTCTCTCAACTTAATTATTATGAATTTGTGACTGATGCTTATACGACTCTTCAGCTTGAACATCATTTTAACGGTAAAATTCTTTCTTATATTCCTTTGATTAAAAAACTAAAATTCCGGGAGGTTGCGTTTATCAGAGGAGCCTATGGAACATTAAGCGATGCATCAAAGGCAATCAACGTAGAAGGCTTTAGATATTCCGCACCAAGTGAACATATCTATTATGAATACGGATTCGGAATTGAAAATATAGGAATCGGAAACCTTAGAATTTTCAGGGTAGATTTCAACTGGAGAGGAAATTATCTTGACAGGCCGGATATTTCAAAATTCGGTGTTAAAGCAGGATTCCAGGTAGGATTCTAAACAGAAATAATATAAAACAGGTTCGGCGGCTTCTTTGAAGCCGCCGAACTTTTATTTTTCAGCTTTATACAAGGTATTAAAAGCACTCACAACCTTCTACATCAAGCAGACAACGCATTTTCTGCTCCTTTGTCAATCCACAAAATACATTACATGATGTAATAGGTTTTGCCGGACACCATACTTCACCTCCGTTAATACTTCTCAGACTGCTCTTCGTTAATTTTTTCAAATTTTTCATGATTATTTAGTTTTATTTGTCGCCTACTCTCTTTGCTTTTCGGCTTCCGCAATGATTTTTATTTGATAATGGGCAAATATATAATTATTTCACCATCAAAGGATATTATTTAAGTTTTTTAACTTAATATAAAAGCCGAACCCAATTTAAGGTTCAGCTTTTCAAAATCTTAAAGAAGAATATTTAATATTATTCAAAACATTCTGTACATGCCTGAGAAAGTATACAGTGTGATTTTTGCCATGGTGACCATCTGCACCATTCATCACAGGATTGAAACATAGAAGGACAGACTGCAGCTACTCCTCCGGTCATTTCTTTTAAATTCTTTTTGGTTAGTTTTTTTAGATTTTTCATAGATATTTTGTTTTAATATATGCCTACTCTTCATGCTTTTCGGCTCCCACAACTGATTCATAACTGGACAGTTAACAAATATAAAAATATTTCACAAATAATTGAATATTCAAAAAACTTATTACAATTGTAATAACAAAAAAGCCTCAGCAAATGCTGAGGCTTTAATTTTTATAAAACGCTTAAAAATTATGCGTTTGGTTCTACAGATACAAAAGATCTGTTGTTTGCTTTCTTTCTGAAAACTACTTTACCATCTACTAATGCAAACAAAGTGTGATCTTTACCGATTCCCACGTTATCACCTGGGTGGTGCTGAGTACCTCTTTGTCTAACAATAATATTTCCGGCAATAGCTGCTTGTCCTCCGAAAATCTTCACACCTAATCTTTTAGAGTGAGACTCTCTACCGTTCTTGGAACTACCGACTCCTTTCTTGTGTGCCATTTTATTACTGGATTATTTATTAAGTGCTTTAAATTGATCGATATTCTTAATGATAGCAGCATCTACTTCTTCATGAGTAAGAATATTCTTTTCTAATTCCACTTTAACTGCTTTACCTAAAGTAATTAAAGTTTCTCTGTTCTCTTTAGACTGAGACAAGTTGTTTTTCTTTAAGTGATAGTTCAACTCGTGATCTTCACCAAAGTTAACAGTTGCGTTGTCAGAAAGAACTTCACCTTTCACAGTTTCTTTTTTAGCAGCAGCTTTTTTAGCTCCACCTTCAAAACCAGTAATACCAGTGATTACGATTTGAGTTAAAGATTGTCTGTGACCGTTTTTCACTTTGTAACCTTTTCTTCTTTTCTTTTTGAAAACGATTACTTTATCAGCTTTAACGTGGTCAAGGATCTCTGCTTCTACAGTGATTCCGTTTACAGCTGGGGCGCCTACAGTGATTGCACCGTTTACAGTAAGAAGAACTTTATCGAAAGAAACTTTTCCTCCTTTATCTCCTTTTAAACGGTTTACAAACAACTTCTGGTCTTGCTCAACTTTGTATTGAAGCCCTGCTATTTCTACAATTGCAAACATTGTTTATAAATTTTTAGTTATTTCGAGGTGCAAATATACATATAAATTTCTAATTAGCTTACAATCAAAGCAATGTTTTTTTAATTAAAATCCTATTCACTATGTTTTGAATAATTTTTTTTAATAATGTACTCACACTTAAGAGATAATTTCATACCTTCGTTTTACCAAATTGAATTTATATATGAAAAGAAACTTTAATCTCTGCTTACTAGCAGGCGCCATTGCTGTCACTTCGTTGACAGCATGTAGTGATGACCAGATGGACAACAGTGTTCAACCTCAGCAAGAAGAACTTAGTGCAAAAATTGATCAGCCTGGAGATCTGGAAAAAATCTGCTCTTATGTAGATAATAACTGGAGCGCTAATTCAGTCTTATTAACCGGACTTCAAAATTCCACAGACACCAATTTTATGAACGGTCAGATGACTAAAATTGCAAGCATGTGGGGAAGAAGCAATCCTACACTGAGATTTGTGAATGATCCATCCAATTACAATTCAACGTACAATGCAATTTCCTACTCTACCGGAAAGATCTATTACGGATATGCCATCTATTATGATGCAAAATCAAAAGGCGGTGATATCGTTAATGCAATGATTCTTGCTCACGAGTATGGACATCAACTGCAGTATATCTTTAATCTTCCGTCTGTGTCAGAATCAACTTACAGACCTAATGAGCTTGAAGCTGATGGTTTTGCAGGATACTATTTGAGAAGACCTAACGGGTACAACAAAACAAGTTTCCCGGAAATTGCAGCAGCTTATGAGTTTGCTCAAAGTATCGGAGATTACCAGACAAATAATGTAAACCATCACGGAACACCTGCGCAGAGAAGATCTGCAGTGCGTTTAGGATTCCTTTTGGGACAGTATGACCTTAACGCTTCCAATTTCGATTATAACTTCTTCTATTATTATCAGGGAGTATTAAACGGAACTTACAAGATGGCTAAGAATACCGTGAATCCTGAAATTGATGCTTACATGAGTCAATATATAGATGAGCTGAAAAAAATTCAGTCTGGAGAAATTTCTGCTGAAGAATTTAAACATCTTCAATAAACGAGAACATTCATTTTTAGCATATTTAAGAAAGGAGGCGGGCAGTATGTTCCGCCCCTTTTTTTGTTTTAAAAAATCTTTTTATGTTCTATAAAATCAATTTGTTTGTATTTTTGAAAAAATAAAAAAACTTCCAAGCAATCTATAATGAACAGAGATCTCTATATTGATTTCGCCAAAGGACTGGCAACACTTTCCATCATATTTATCCATACCGCCTTCTGGTCTGGACAGTTTTATATTCCCGCCGAAGTAAGAGTCTTCTCTCTGGTTTTTGACGTAGCTCTTTTCTATGCCTTGAGTGGGATTACTTCCGGAGCCAATATTGAAAAAACACTGTACCGTCTGTTGAAACTCCAGATTACCTATATGATATTTGTAACTTTCCTGTTCTTTTTAGATTATTTCTTTAAAGTTTTTGGACTGAGTTTCTTTTCGATGGAATGGCTCCAAAGCTTTTATTCCACATTCGGATCTAAATATTCTGCTATCAGCATTTCAACAACTCCTCAATGGGAAAATCTGGGCAACTGGTATCTGCATCAATATACCAATGCTGACACTTTTCCTGTGGTCATGGGAAGTTTCTGGTATCTTAAAGTTTATTATGTTCTCACTGTTTTTGGTGTCCTTATCTTAAGGTTCTTCCCGAAACACATCAACTGGTTCATTGGGCTTTGCATTGGTTTAACCTTATTATTCAACATTTTCCCGGAATATTATCCAACTGGACAGGTGGGATATGTAGCATTTTATCTTGCAGTATTTTTAATTGGAAACAAAATGCGTGGAAAAAAAATTCCCGCCAAAGCAATTCCTATGCTATATGCACTTGTTGGAGCCACTCTCGTATGGATGTTCTGGTACTATGGAGGAGAAATCTTCTATAAAATCAATAAAAACAAATTCCCGCCAAAAATCCCTTACATCATCTGGGCATTATTCTCCCTGGTAACATTATTTGTTCTTTATAACCGATTAAAGATCACAAAAGAAAATTTCATTACCCATATCGGAAAGAATGCTATTTTCTTCTACTTTGCCCAGGGAATCAGTTCTTCATTGGTATATTTCCTGGTAGTCGCGTTAAAAGAAAATATGCCGTGGTGGGTTTTAATGATCATTATTTATACTATTAATGTCATTTTAGCCTTCATTATTTCTGCCGGATTGAAAAAAGTGGATAGCTGGGGTTGGAATATTTTGGAATTCCTAAGAAGGAAGACCGCCTCTTAAGACTTTAACGATCAAATTGAAATAAAGTCACATTTCTTACCTCAATTTGTTTAAATTTACAGAAATTTTACAACATGTTTAAGTTGAAACTCCCTACCGATCCAAGGTGGGCAAATATTGCAGAAGGAAACATCGGAGAAATTTTAACAGATCATGCCTGGTGCGAGCAAAAAGCAGCTACCAATGCCATAGGCCTGATTACAATGCTTCCGGAATATCCTGAGATTGTTACAGAACTTCTTGCCATTGCACAGGAAGAACTGGATCATTTCAATCAGGTTCATGAGATCATTAAGAAAAGAGGACATACCTTCGGAAGAGCAAGAAAAGATGATTATGTGAATGAACTGGCGAAATTTATCGTTCAGGGAACAAGAGAAGACCTCATCGTAGACAAAATGCTTTTTGCTGCTATGATTGAAGCAAGAAGCTGCGAAAGATTCAAGGTTCTTACCGAAAACATCAAAGACGAAGAACTTAAAGTTTTCTATAAAGAACTTATGATTTCCGAAGCCAATCATTATACAACTTTCATTGGATTTGCAAGACAGCTCGGAAATCCTGAGAAAGTAAACAAACGTTGGGAAGAATGGCTGGAATATGAAGCCAGCATCATTAAATCCTACGGAAATAAAGAAACCATTCACGGTTAAAATATAAAACAGTAAAGAATACACATTGAAGAAGCCAAGCTTTGAAAATATTGCCAATTTATTCCTGAAAAACTTTTTTCAGGGACTGGTTATTATTGGTCCTATCGGGCTTACCATTTTTGTAATCTGGTATATTGTAAGTGCAATTGACAATCTTGTTCCTTCTCTTGCAAAGCAAATCCCAGGGCTTGTTTTCGTATCAATCATTCTGTTTACAGCTATTTTAGGATATCTGGGAAATAAATTCGTGGTCGGAAGGTTCTTTTTCGATACGATGGACAGCTTACTGGAGAAAACTCCGGGAGTAAAGCATATTTATACCCCTACAAAAGACGTGATGTCTTCATTTGTAGGTGACAAGAAAAAATTCAACGATCCTGTATGGGTAAAAACCAATGAAAATCCGGAAATCTGGAGAATCGGTTTTTTAACTCAAAAAGAAATGTCGGACGTTGACAAGCATAATTACGTTGCGGTATATCTTCCCCACTCGTACGCCATTTCGGGCTGGGTAATTGTTACTGAAGAAAAAAACATCAAACCTGTAGTGGGAATGACAGCGGCTTCTGCAATGAAGTTTGCAGTGAGCGGCGGTGTAGCCGGATTCCATTCTGATGAAAATATATTTAAAGCTCCGGAATAATACTTCCCAGGCCTTATTTATACATTGATGAATTTTGAAAATTATTTTCAAACACATTTTCTTTACAAACAATTTAAAACATATTTTAACTCATGAAATTACCGTACGCGGAACCTTTCCGCATCAAAATGGTGGAGGAAATCTACCAATCTACCAGAGAAGAAAGAGAGCAATGGCTTAAAGAAGCTAATTATAACCTTTTCAATTTAAGATCTTCACATGTTTATATTGATTTGCTTACCGATTCAGGAACCGGAGCAATGTCTGATAGACAATGGTCTGCTTTGATGACAGGAGATGAAAGCTACGCAGGTTCCCGTTCTTTTGAACAATTACAGAAAACTGTAGAGAATATTACAGGATTCAAATATTTATTACCTACACACCAGGGAAGAGCTGCAGAAAACGTTCTTTTCTCCGTATTGGTAAAAGAAGGAGATGTAGTTCCGGGGAACTCTCATTTTGATACTACAAAAGGACATATCGAGATCAGAAAGGCACATGCCATCGACTGTACTATTGATGAAGCTTTTGATATTAATGACCTTCACCCTTTCAAAGGAAATATCAACCTTGAAAAACTGGAAGAAGTTTATAAAAGCCATCCTAAAGAAAATATTCCTTTCTGTTTAATTACCATTACATGTAACTCTTCAGGAGGACAGCCTGTATCATTAGAAAACATGAAGGCAGTAAAAGCACTTTCAGACCAATATGGAATCCCTGTATTCTTTGATTCAGCGAGATTTGCAGAGAACGCTTACTTCATCAAAAAAAGAGAAGCAGGACAGGAAAACAGAAGCATCAAAGAAATCTGTAAGGAAATTTTCTCTTACGGAGACGGGATGACAATGAGTTCTAAAAAAGACGGTTTAGTAAATATTGGTGGATTCATTGCTTTGAATAATGAAGAAGTTTTCAGAAAAGCTTCCAACTTTACTATTATTTACGAAGGATTTATTACTTACGGAGGAATGGCCGGAAGAGATATGGCAGCATTAGCTGTAGGTCTTGACGAAGCTACTGAGTTCGCTTATCTTGAAAGCAGAATTTCTCAGGTTGAATATTTAGGTAATAAACTGATCGAATACGGAATCCCGGTTCAGAAACCAATCGGAGGACATGCTGTATTCATTGATTCTTTAAACTTCCTTCCCAATGTTTCCCGTGAAGAATATCCGGCACAGACGTTAGGACTTGAAATTTACAAAGAAGCAGGGATCAGAACTGTAGAAATAGGAACACTATTGGCAGACAGAGATCCTGCAACAAGAGAAAACCGTTATCCAAAATTAGAATTGGTACGTCTGGCGATTCCTAGAAGAACCTATACCAATAACCATATGGATTATATTGCTGCTGCTATCAAGAACGTTTATGAAAGACGTGAAGAAATAGCAAAAGGATACAAGATCACCTGGGAACCGGAAATCTTAAGACACTTTACTGTTCAGCTTGAAAAAGCTTAATCATAAAACCGGAATTTTTTCCGGTTTTTTTTATGCATTAAAATTCAAAAGTTTCCTATACAAGAACAATCTCGTCCCTCTTATTTTCAAAAAAACAAACATAACTAGTTTAAAATCATTCATATATTATATTTTACAAATAAATATAAATCAAACATATTTCTTTATCACACATAACATATTATTCTTTCCACTTTATTTTTTCAGAAAACTCAATTAAATTAATTTCTTTTTTGAAATAGTGAATGTTTTTAATTTTAATTTTGTATCCATCTGGTAAAACAGATATAAAAATACTTGAGAACCAACCTGAAAAACCGTTATTCCGAAAATGAAGAAAATTGCTGTCGTGGGCGCCGGTATCTCCGGCTTAAGCATGGCGAATTACTTAGAAAAACATAAGATTGATTATCACATTTATGAAAGAAGAAAAAAGAAAGATCTGACAGGCCATGGCTTTCTTATTCCACAAGAAGGGATGGAATATCTTTATCAGATCATAGATCCAGACCTTCTCCTTCAGCATGGAAATTTTTTAAAGAAATACATACAATATTCCCATACAGGGAAAATACTGGCAGAAAAAGAGCTTAAACATGTTTTTGCCATTTCAAGACATTCATTAATTGATCTGCTGGCTCAAAACATTTCTCCTGAAAAGATAACCTATGAACAAACGATAATCCCCGATAATCAACAGAACGGAAAATTAAAACTTTCTGATGGAACTGATATTGATGCAGAAATAGCGATCATTTCTGATGGCTCCCGAAGCCGTATCAGAAGCCAACTTTTTAAAGACCAAACCATGAAAGTGGTAAGGGAAAGTGAAGTAGTGAATATCATTCAGGATAAGGAAATTGCAGATTCTATTGAAAATGACTTTATAAAATTCCATCATGAAGACGGCGGGTTAACTTTTGGAATTCTTAAACTCACCCATGATACCATTCTTTGGTATTCACAGTTTGATAATGAAAAATACATGATCAACGAGTGCTCAGCAGAAAATCTAAGGAAATATATGCTTGAAGTTTTTGAAAACTGGCATCCGGTAGTTCCATCAATTATACAGAAATCAGACTATAAAAACGTACATTTATGGTGTGTTTATGAGCTGGAAAAGCTGAATCCGTTTTATCAAGATAATATTGTATTCATCGGAGATGCAGCGCACCCACTGATCCCGTTTACAAGCCAGGGTGTGACCTCAGCCCTGAAGGACTCTTTCATATTAACGAAATATTTAGTTGAAGAAGGGGATAAAACGGAAGCCTTCAGAAAATATCAAGCAAAAAGGAAACCTGAAATTGAGGTTCATATCAATAACGGAAGAACATTGCTCAATCAGTTCCTGCTCCCACTCAATCAACAATCAGAAAATATTTTACCCATATCTTATAAATAAATATGTTCAGCAATAACGATATCAATTTTGAAGCACTGAAAAGAAAGGCCTACAACGGAAGATGGGCAACTTTAGAAGAAGGAATTATTCCTCTTACCGCTGCAGATCCGGACTTCAGGACAGCCCCTGAAATAGAACAGGGAATTATTGAATACCTGAAAGACGGCTATTTAAGCTACGGGCCGTTTTCCGGTCTTCCGGAATTCAAAAAAAGTGTTGCAGATCATTTTAACAATGAGAAACACGGAAGCTTTTTTCCGGAAAATATTCTGGCAGTCAACAGTGCTGCTCAAGGAATGTTTCTGATAGCGTCTTATGTTCTGAGCCCGGGAGATGAAGCCATTATTCTGGATCCTGTAGATTTTCTTTTCAAAAAATCAGTAGAAACAGCTGGTGGAAAAGTGATGCTTTGCCCTGTAAAGACAACAACGGGAGATATTGATTTTGAAAAACTGGTTTCTTTAATCAATTCTAAAACCAAGCTTATCAGCATCTGCAATCCGCACAATCCATTGGGGAAAGTGTATTCTAAAGAAGTTTTAATAAAAATAGCAGAAATCGCTTCAGCTCATGACCTTTGGGTAATGAGTGATGAAATCTGGAGCGATATTATTTATGATAACAAAAACTTCCATACCTATTCTTCCGTTTCTGAGAAGGCGAAGAGAAAAAGTTTTACCGTTTACGGCTTTTCAAAATCATTTGGAATTGCAGGACTGAGAATTGGAGCTGTATTGTGTAATGACCAGGATATTCTTGAGGATTTTACAGAAAAATCCAATTTCAATTCAACAATAGAAGGCGTTTCTACGTTGTCCCAGATTGCCGGAAGTGTAGCTCTGGAGAGAGCAAAGCCTTGGTATAAAGAATTTCTAGCTCATTTACAGAGTAACAGAAATTTTGCTTTTACATTATTAAGCCGTTCAGAAATTCTAACTCCCAATCTGCCTGAGGCTACTTTTGTGCTGTTTCCGAAGATTGAAAACGGAATGTCCAGCGATCAATTTGCCCAACATGTTTTAAAGCAGGGAAAGGTTGCCATTGTTCCAGGATCAGAAAGATGGTTCGGAAAAGGAGCGGAAGGACATATCAGAATTTGTTTTTCCACCTCACAGGAAATTTTAGAAGAAGGAATTAACCGAATCATTACCAGCTTTTAACATTAAAATTTTTCATCAAATTCAAATATTGAGTTATTATTTTACCGAAATTAACGCAAATCAATACTAAATTAAGAAATTCATACTAAATATTTAATTTTACTATTGATTTAAAAATAAATATTGATAATTTTGATTAAATCACTACCCAAAATTATCTATATGAAAATAAAATACATCTGCATTCTTTTTCTTGGAGTTTCCACTCTATCCTATGCCCAGCAAATAAAGGATACCCTGAAAGAATCTAAGATAGACGAAGTAGCCATCACCGGTAGCCGGAATAAAAAAAGAACAGTAGTAAATACACCTGTTCCTATTGACATTATCGACATCAAACAGGTAAGCCAGTCAACAGGACAAGTAGAGATCAATCAGCTCTTACAGTTTTCTGCTCCTTCTTTCAATTCCAATAAACAATCAGGATCTGACGGCGCTGATGCAGTAGATCCTGCCACCCTAAGAGGACTTGGGCCGGATCAGACCTTGCTGTTGTTGAATGGAAAAAGATATCACCAGTCTTCACTGATTAACCTTTTCGGAACCAAAGGAAGAGGAAATACCGGATATGATATGAATACCATTCCGATTGGTGCAATAAAAAGAGTGGAAGTCCTTCGTGACGGAGCCTCAGCTCAATATGGATCTGATGCCATTGCAGGGGTAATCAATGTTATTTTGAATGACCGTGACAAAGGTTTTGAAGGAAATGCTTTTTATGGAATGAATCTTTTTAAAAGCCCGGGGAATAATGATGTTGTCTCAGATCATAAAGTAGATGGAACCACCTTTGATTTCAGTGGAAATTTAGGAACTAAAATAGGCTCAAAGGGAGGTTTTGGAAATTTTACAGTAGAGTTTATGAACAAAGATTATGCGATACGAAATGCAAATCCTGACTTATATACTGCTCCGAGACAGCGTTTCGGGGATGCAAAGGCGCAAAATATTTACTTTTTCGGAAATATTGAGCTTCCTTTATCTGATGGTCTGAAATTCTATTCCCGTCAAGGTTTTTCTCACAGAAACACCAAGGCCTACGCATGGACCAGATCAGCAGATGCAGACGGAAATATTCCTGAAATTTATCCTACAGGATTCAATCCGATTGAAAACACAAGCATTACAGATTTTACTTTTGACAACGGCCTGAAGTTTAAGGTTGCAGGATGGGACGTAGATTTTTATAATGCTTTTGGCAACAACAGATTTACCTATCAGATTGACAATACGATTAATGCTACTTTGGGGGTCAAATCGCCTACAAGCTTTAATGCTGGAGGTCATTCATTATTACAGAATACGACAGGTTTTAATGCTGTAAAACAGTTTAAAGTGCTTGAAGGACTGAATATCGCTTTCGGATCGGAATTCAGGTATGAAAAATTTGATATCATCAAAGGAGAAGAAGCTTCTTACACCATGTATGATATAAATGGAAATCCTGTGACTCCAAACACTCCGCCAAACTTACTGGTCACCAACCCTTTAAATGATGACAATGTAAGACCAGGTGGTTCCCAGGGATTCCCTGGATATTCTACAGATATTGGTAAGAGCAGAAATAACTTTGCGGCCTATGTAGATACTGAGCTTGACGTTACAAAAAACTGGATGATAAGTGTTGCCGGAAGATTTGAAAATTATAATGATTTCGGAAGCACTCTAAATGGAAAATTTGCGACAAGATACGCGATCACTCCGCAGTTTGCCTTCCGTGGTTCCGTTTCTACCGGATTCAGAGCACCTTCTCTGGCTCAGAAATACTACAGCCAGCAGTTTACCAACTTTCAAGGTGGCCAATTGGTTACTATTCAGCTAGCTTCTAACGATAGTAGCATTGCAAGCAGTCTGGGAATTCCTCAGTTGAAGCAGGAAACCTCTGTGAACGGAAGTGCCGGATTTACTTTCAACACAGGAAAATTCACAGCGACAGTGGATGGGTATTATATTCAGGTAAAAAACAGAATTGTTCTTACCGGATATTTTGCACAGGCAGACCTGCCGGCAGACGTTCAGGCAGATAATCCATTTATTGACCAGGTACAGTTTTTTTCCAATGCGATCGATACCCGCACGAAAGGAGTTGATCTTATCTTAAGCTATAGTGAAAACATTGGGTCAGGGAAACTGACTGCTACCTTAGCCGGAAACTATAATGACATGGAAATCACCAAAGTGAACACCTCAGAAAAGCTTGCAGGAAAAGAAGATATTTACCTGAGCGAGAGAGAAAAGGCTTTTATCCTCGCTTCTGCTCCAAAAACAAAGGTCAATTTAAACCTCAATTATAAGATCAACAAATTCAATGCGAATCTGCAGTTGGTAAGGTTTGACAAAGCAACACTGATTGGGTATGATGGAACAGAACAGGTATATAATCCAAAAGTAACTACCGATCTTTCTTTTGGTTATGAATTTTGTAAGAATCTGAACCTAACCCTGGGCAGTAAAAACCTGTTTAACAGATATCCTACGCTGCAAACCACTCATGTAAGTGATGGAAATACAGAAGGCGGAGGTATTTTTGACCCTGTTCAGATGGGATTTGCCGGAAGACAGGTTTTTGCGAGACTTAACTTTAAGTTTTAAGAGAATAAAAAGAAACTGTATCAAAGGTTAATAATTTCACCTTTGTCATTCTGACGAAGGAAGAATCTCATTTATAAACCAATAACATAAGATTCTTCACTACATTCCATTTCGTTCAGAATGACATTTTGATACAGTTTTTTTCTATTTTTTTGAAATTTTATAAAGCTTACCACTGTCGGTTACCGCATAAAGATTTCCGTCCATTCCGTTCAATACATCGCGGAAACGTTCTTTCTGATCTGCGAGAAGACGTTCTTCACTGATCACTTTATTATCTTTCATGACAATTCTGTCAATGTGTTCGCCACTTAAACATCCAATCATCAGATTTCCTTTCCACTCTTCGATATTTCCTGTATAAAAAGTAATTCCGCTTGGAGAAATCACAGGATCCCAGTAATAGACGGGTTGCTCAGTGCCTTCTCTTTGGGTGATTCCCTGCCCTACTTTGTCCCCTGAATATTCAATTCCATACGTCACATCTCCCCATCCGTAATTTTTTCCGGGTTGAATCAAATTGATCTCATCACCGCCTCTCGGTCCCATTTCTACATCCCATAAATTTCCATTAGGATCAATTGCCATTCCTTGTGGGTTACGCACACCATAAGCATAAATTTCAGGTTTATAACCCTGCTTTCCGATAAAAGGATTTCCCGGAGCCGGCTTGCCATCTTTTGTAATTTTCAGAATTTTCCCAAGATAATTATCTGTTTTTTGTGCATATACACGGGTTACTTTATCCGATCTTTCCCCTGTACTGACAAATAAATGCCCATCTTTATCAAAAGCCAGACGGCTTCCATAGTGTTTATCTCCGTCATAAGAAGGTTCTGCACGGAAAATAACTTGTACATCTGAGATATTTTTGAGATCTGCAGACAGCTTACCTTTCGCCACGGAAGTTAAATTTCCTTTTCCAAACGGCTCTGAAAAACTGAAGTAAATAATATTGTTGGTAGTAAAATCAGGATCAAGAGCTACATCAAGCATGCCTCCCTGCCCTTTTGAATCCACTTTTGGAAAGCCTTCTATTTTTGACACCTGTTTCCCATCCGTTGAAACAACATTCATGTGACCATTCTTATCCGTGATCAGAAACTTTCCATCAGGTAAATTGATAATTCCCCAAGGTCTTCCTAAATCTTTGTTTAATATCTCTACATTATATGCTGTTGCAGTCTTTACTGCCTTGATTCTTGTCTGTCCTTTAAATGCCGGTTTGTAATCAGAATTAGGTTTCTCCGTCTCTACACTTCCATCGTTTTCGGTCTTCTGAGCATTCGCGTGATTTTCTTTGCACGATGACAAAATAAGAAAAAGACTCATTATCGGGACATAAAATTGATTGATTCTCATAATATTAGGATTGGTGATTGTATAATGAATGGAAAAATAATGCCATAAAATTTGTTGATTTCATTTTTTATTCTACATTTGTAGAACAAATTACAACATTGTAGAATGAAAGAGATTAAATTAACAGATTCTGAAAAAATTCTCATGGAAATTCTTTGGGAGAAGAAAAAAATTTTCATGAAGGATATTCTGGAAACCTATCCTGACCCCAAGCCTGCTGCAACTACTATTGCAACCCTGCTAAAAAGAATGCAGAACAAAGATCTTGTAGGTTATAAAATGTATGGAAATTCCCGTGAATACTATCCAAAAATAGAAAAAGGGGAATATTTCAAGGAAGAAATGACTTCCATGATTGATCGTTTTTTCAACAGCTCGGTAACACAGTTTGCCTCCTTTTTTACATCGAATGCTAAACTCAGTCAAAAGCAGCTGAAAGAACTCCGTGATATCATTGATGATCAGATAAAAGAGTAGATATGGCAGCCATTATTTTGAAAATAATTCTGTGTTCTTCTGTTTTCATTGCCGTTTATTATCTCTTCCTTGAAAAAGAAAGAATGTACAGATTCAACAGATGGTATTTATTAAGTGGTATACTCCTTTCTTATATCATTCCATTTATCAATATTACGATACAAAGACCAGAAGCTAAAATAGAGCCTCAAGCTCAAATGATGATTGAAGAAACGGCTCAGCAAATGATTTTTATTCAGCCGGAACAGGAAAGTTTCAACTGGATGAATATTGTGTGGGGCGTGTATGTTATAATCACACTTTTTCTACTCATGAAAAGTCTTTTAGCTCTTTTAGCTGTCAGAAGAATTAAAGGGGAAAAATGTATTTACGAGCATTACAATATCATATTAACAGGCGAAAGTCTTTCTCCGTTCAGCTTCTGGAATACAATATATATTGGGAAAAATTACATAGCAAATAATAGAATTGACCAAAGAATTTTCCTGCACGAAAAGGCTCATATTGATCAGAAACACAGTATAGACTTATTAATACTGAATCTTTTAAAGATTTTTACCTGGTTCAATCCTGTTCTTTTCTTATACAAAAAAGCTGTGATCACGAATCACGAGTTTTTAGCAGATGAAGCAGTATTGAAAAAGAATTATAATATTAAAGAGTACCAAAATCTTATTCTTGATGAAATTCTTAGCCACCAAAATCCTGCTTTGACTCATTCATTTAATTTTAATAACACCAAAAAAAGATTTATTATGATGAAAACAAAAAAATCGAAATTCAGCCTGTTAAGAAAAGCAGCAGGAGTCACAACACTAATTGCTGCCGCTGTTTTATTTTCTGAAAGAACATATGCAGGGAATTCCGCAAATATTCAGATACCAGAAAAAATAGTCGAAACTTCTGCTCACACTAATAGACAGGATTCTTATCAGGAATTCAAGGACATATTGGCTAAGTATGCTGATTTGCTGAATGATGGAAAATATGCTGAATTTTCAAAAAAGGTATCAGAAAGTGATAAAAAAAGACTGGAAGAACTTTATCCTTTACTGAATGAAACCCAGAAAAATGAACAGAAGATCACATTCTTTGCGTTGCCTGAATTGAAAAAAAGAATTCCAACAGAGAGTGAGTTGAAATCATTTTTAAATAAAAAAGACTACGCAGTCTGGATTGATTCAAAAAAAATAGAAAACAGCATTTTGAAAAACTATAAAAAAACAGACTTTTCAAATGTTTATATCAGTAAAATTTATCCGAATGCCAGAACAGCACAAAATCCTCAGCCTTATCAGGTTACTTTAATGACTCGGGCTTATTTTGAAAAGACGAGACAAGAAGGAAAATCTTCTGTCATAATGGGATTCAAAAGACAAGATTTAAAAGCCGTTTCAGATACAATAGTTCCAAGAATAAATAGCTTAAACGAAAATAATCAGGGTAAAAACACAAATACAGCCATCAATACTCCACCGAATGCTAATGAGCTTCCGGCACAATACGTTGATGGGGATAAAAGTTTTAGAATGCAAATAAATAAGGGCATTGATACCAGTAACTTTGAACCTAAATATGGTACTATAACATCAACTGCTTATATTCATATCGATGAGACGGGAAAAACAACACAGGTAACCACTTCTGGAGACAACGAAATGCTAAACCGGGAACTTCTTAAGTCAGTCACTGCAATAAGTAATAGTACAGTCTGGAAACCTGCTACGAAAGATGGGAAACCCATTGCTTCTGTGCTAAAAGTCCCCGCAACAATGACTTTTGCAAGACCTTAATATTGAAAGCGCTAATTTTTAGCGCTTTTTTTATTTTTTCAATTATTCCTGTTGAAACTGTTAAAGTTTTATTATCAAAATATTCACCATCAAAACATTATCCTGTCTAATAATTTCTTTCGTATTTTTGTTGTATACATTCTTTTCTATGGATTTTAAGCTTCAATCAGAATATAAACCTACCGGAGATCAGCCCCAAGCTATTGAAAAACTTACCGAAGGAATAGAGATCGGTGAAAAATATCAAACGCTGCTCGGAGTTACAGGCTCCGGAAAAACCTTTACTGTTGCGAATGTTGTAAAAAATGTTCAGCGCCCAACTTTAGTTCTGGCACACAATAAGACTCTTGCAGCACAGCTCTTCATGGAGTTTAAAGAGTTCTTTCCGGAAAATGCCGTGGAATACTTTGTAAGCTACTATGATTACTACCAGCCTGAGGCGTATATTGCAACAACAGGAACTTATATTGAAAAAGACCTGAGCATCAATGAAGAAGTTGAAAAGCTGCGTCTTTCTGCAACTGCCAGCCTTCTCTCAGGAAGAAGGGATGTTTTGATTGTCGCGTCTGTTTCCTGTATTTATGGTATTGGAAACCCTACGGAATTTCATAAATCTTTAATTTCCATCGCTATTGGTGAGAAAGTGACAAGAACAGCACTTCTCCATTCATTAGTTAATGCATTATATGCCAGAACATTAAACGAATTTCAACGAGGAACATTCCGTGTAAAAGGAGATGTGATTGATGTATTCCCCGCTTATACTGATAATGCTATCAGAATTCAGTTTTTTGGAGATGAAATTGAAAAAATTCAAAGCTTTGACCCAGTTACAGGGAATGTAGAAGACAATTTTGATCAGATACAAATTTATCCTGCCAATCTTTTTGTCACATCAAAGGAGACCTTAAACGGTGCCATTAAAGACATTCAGGATGATATGGTAAAACAGGTTGATTTCTTCAGCTCTGTTGGAAAGCCATTAGAAGCCAAGCGACTTCAGGAAAGAACTGAATTGGATCTTGAAATGATCAAAGAATTGGGCTATTGTTCAGGAATTGAGAACTATTCGAGATATCTGGACGGCCGTCTTCCGGGCACAAGACCTTTCTGCCTGATTGACTATTTCCCTAAAGACTTTTTAATGGTTATTGATGAAAGCCACGTAACCGTTCCACAGGTTCACGCTATGTACGGAGGTGACCGAAGCAGAAAAGAAGCATTAGTTGAATATGGTTTCAGACTTCCGGCTGCAATGGACAACAGACCTTTAAAGTTTGAAGAATTTGAAGCTATTCAAAATCAGGTAATCTATGTTTCAGCAACTCCTGCAGATTATGAACTTGAGAAAACCGGAGGAGCCTATATAGAGCAGATCATTCGTCCGACAGGACTTCTTGACCCTATTATTGAGGTAAGACCTACCATCAACCAGATTGATGATTTGATGGAGGAAATCCATAAAAGATCTGATGCTGATGAAAGAGTGCTGGTAACTACTTTAACGAAGAAAATGGCTGAAGAACTTACGAAATACTTTACCAAATTCGGAATCAGAACAAGATATATTCACTCTGATGTTGAAACGCTGGAACGTATTCAGATCATGCAGGATCTTCGTCTGGGGCTTTTTGATGTGCTTATTGGAGTTAACTTATTGCGAGAAGGATTGGATTTACCTGAAGTTTCATTAGTAGCTATTCTGGATGCTGATAAAGAAGGAATGCTGAGAAGCAGAAGATCAATGATTCAAACTGTGGGACGTGCTGCAAGGAATGTGAACGGAAAAGCAATAATGTACGCTGATAAAATCACTAAATCTATGCAGGCCACTCTTGATGAAACCGAATACCGCCGTGCTAAACAAATGCAGTACAATGACGATCACGGCCTGAAGCCAAAAGCATTAAATAAAAAGATTTCTGAAAACCTTGTCGGAAGAAGCAAAGACTTCCCGGATGAGAAATATACCCAAAAAGAAATCCTTCAGAAAGTTGCCGAAACAAAAGCAACCTATGCAAGTGAAGATATAGAGAAAATGATTACTCAGAAGCAGAAAGAAATGGAAGCGGCTGCGAAAAACCTTGACTTTATAAAAGCGGCCAAGCTTAGAGATGAAATTGCAGCATTGAAAGCTTAATAAGCCTGATTTATAAAATAGTTTCGGCGGCATCTTCGATGCCGCCGGAACTTTATACCGAGATTGGTTTATTTAATTTTTACAATCCGTTTCTTACTGCCGCTCGGATGGGAGTCAAAATATCCATCAGACCATTTAATTTGATCTCATAAACTGTTGAAAGCTGCATTCCCAGCTTTCCCTTCGGCATTCCGTTTTTGTTGAACCATTCCAGATAGCTGATTGGAAGATCAATCAAAACCGTTCCTTCGTACTTGCCGAATGGCATTTTCATTACACAGATTTCTTTTAATATTTCGGGATTCAGTCCTTCCACTTTTTATATAATTAAATTAATTTTTCTTCAAGATCATTTTGCCCGGGCAGTTCAAGATCCGGAGGAGTTTCTTCATCCGAAAATTCATTTCTGTATACCTGAACCAGAAGAAGGGTCAGTGAGATCAGAATAGGCCCGAAAATAAGTCCCATGAAGCCAAAAAGATTCATTCCCATGATAATTCCAAATACGGTATTCAAAGGGTGAATGTTCTCCAGTTTCTTTAAAAGGGTAAAACGAAGGAGATTATCCGTAAGACCTACCACAACAACACAATAGATTGCTAAGCCGATACCTTGACCTGTATTTCCTTCAGCGATCATAAAGATACACACCGGAACATATATAATAGCAGTTCCTACCACAGGAATTACTGAAGCAGCAGCCGTTAGAGCAAAAAGAAGTATTGCTCCCGGCGCTCCAAAAATAAGGTATCCGATAAGCGCTACAATCCCCTGTCCTACTGCTACAACCGGAATCCCGATAGCATTGGCCATAATCAGTTTTCTCATTTTATCGCCTATCAAAGAAATATTTGATCTCTTCAACGGCGCGGAAGAAGTAAGGATCTTTTCAAAGAGTCTTGGCCTTTCCAGCATAAAATACAGAATAAAATACATGGACATCACTACTGTAAGCGTATTGAAAGTCCCACTGACTGCTGAAGTAGAAAATTTCCCTACATTATCTTTCAACTTTGCCATGTTTTCTTTGCTCAGAATATCAAATCCTGTTTTTGAAAATATGTAAGAATGTATTTTATCCAGGAAAATATTGAACTTGGCCATATAAGCCTGTGCATTTCCCAGTTTATCAATAATCAGATCGGCAATAAAGTAGATAGGAAGAATAAGAACAATAAGACTCGCAAACATTAATGCAAATGCGGCAAGGGAAGGTTTCCATTTTTTTTCTTCCTGCAGGTAAAAGTTATACTTTCTGCAGACTACATAAATGGTGATTGCCCCCAAAACAGAGGGAATAAACAATGCCAGATTAAAACAGATCAACCCTGCCAGCACTATAATAATGGCCAGCAAAGACATCTGCTTTATCGCAACACTGCTTATTTGTTTGTCCTTATTCATCATGTATTTTATATTTTATTTACTGTACATAATTTGTCTTGGTTTTCCTAAGAAAGCACAATACGTAGAGTACATTACAATCATAATAAACGGAGCGGTTAAGATAACCCCAATTCCGCAAAGAATAACCCCTGCAATAGAGATCAGAAATCCTAAGAATCCGGTTAGTAAGAAAATTCCATAGTTTTCTTTAGCAATATTGAATGATTTTCCTAAAGCATCTGTAGCTGAAGCATTTTCAAATAACAGAATAGGATATCCTAATAAAAGGAAAGGATATACAAAAATAATAGGCAGCACACACAATGCAAGAGCAACTGAAGAAATAATCCCAGATAGAAGACTGTAGATCAATATGTTTACAAAATTCTGACGGTATCCAATGAATAGATCAGAAAACTCAATAGGGCTTTTGGTATTATATTTATTCACCATGTAAATCAATCCTACATACAAAGGAGATAATAAAAGACCGAAAAGACTGGAAGCTCCCATATACAAAGGAAGTCCCGGAGCGCTCCAATAATTGAAGTCACCTCCTGAAGATTTCATATCTTCTACGATAGAAGCAGAATCAAATCCGGTAAGCATCTGAATAACAGACCCTCCAACCAGATAAATAATCATTGCTACGATTCCGTAGCCGAAAACACCTTTATACATTTCAAAGGCATGAGAAATAATCGACCCCGTATCTCTGTTAGGCACAGAGCCTTGCTGATCAAATTCGTTAAATTCAGACATAGTTTAAATATTTAATGATTTTACCAAAATTAGTTTTTTTTAGTAAAAAATCATATTAAACACGAATGAATTTTAACTTTTCTCAGAAAAAACGGTTTTATACAGTGAATAAATCATCGCATTCCAAAAAGGAAATGTGAAAAGCCCTCCTATCAAAAACAGAGCAAAGCCTAAATATTTAAACAGAAAAGCAACGATTACACAAACCATTATTTCCACGAAATACATTTTAAGTGCTTTAAAATTCAGAGAAATTGCTTCAAATATCCTTTTATCCGTAAAAAACATAAGTGGCGCAACAAATAGGGTCACAGCAACCCAAGCAACCGCCAATACTACGGTAGGAATCGTAAATCTGTAAATAAAGAACCAGAAAAGAAAATACCCAACATATTTGAAAAAGTTGAGTCCGTTGTACCCGGCAAAGAGATCCCCGATCACAATATTTTCTTTAAGATCAATTTTTCTGAAAATCTGGAACATCCCAAGATTCAATGGGTACAAAAATGCTGTTGTTCCCCAAATGGCTAGTGTAAACATCTGATAATTTTCGGTAGCCGTTATTGCTTCCATTTTTTTCAGATATACTTTTGTCCCCTGTAAAAAGGCTTCCTCCAATTCTTTATTGTACGAGAAAACATCATATTTCGTTCCAAAAAGCATAACTGCGGTAAGCAATATTCCAAAAAAGATGATGGAAAACATCAACTGAAAAACCAGTGTTTTATTCCAATAAAAAAAAGCCTGCTTCAATATAAAATCTAGTCCCGGTTTCTGAGGATATTTGTTCTGCATCATAAAAAATTTATGCAAAAGTAAACATCAATAATTATTTTTGCAGAATGTTTTCAGTGAATCATCAAAAATTTATGAAAATGGACGAGCTTTCTCTTCAGAAGGTTCCCTATTTTTTCGTAATCGACTTTCTCTCGGAGAATGTCGAAATATATCAGGAACATGAAATTGAAAAATCAGGTTTAATAATTGATTTTCAAGAGTTTTCAAACACGAAAGAAACACAAGCTCTAGATAAAAAAGTAGTTTGGAAATCGTTTCCTGAAACGTTGGAAAGCTTTAAAATTGGTTTTGACAAAGTTCAGAAAAATATTCGTTTAGGAAACTCTTATTTAGTAAACTATACTAGAAAAACTAAGATAGAGACAAATTTAACCTTAGAAGAAATTTTTTATCATTCAAATGCGAAGTATAAAGTATTTTATAAAGATTTTTTTGTATTTTTTTCTCCTGAAACTTTTGTAAAGATCATTAACGGTAAAATTTTAACCTATCCCATGAAAGGCACCATTGATGCCTCTATTGAAAATGCTGCGGAAGTACTGAAGAATGATAAAAAGGAAAAAGCAGAACATTACACTGTAGTAGATCTGCTCCGGAATGATCTGAGCATGGTGGCTGATGATGTAAAGGTGGACCAGTTCCAGCATATTGATTTCATCAAAACCCAACAAAAGGATCTGTATGCAATGAGTTCTGAGATTTCAGGAATGATAAAACCTGAATTTGATGGAAAAGTAGGAAGTATCATGCAGAAACTTCTTCCTGCAGGTTCTATTTTAGGAGCTCCAAAGCCTAAAACACTGGAAATAATTCTGGATGCAGAAGGGTA
This sequence comes from Chryseobacterium sp. S90, assembly GCF_047444895.1. Classification (NCBI taxonomy): domain Bacteria; kingdom Pseudomonadati; phylum Bacteroidota; class Flavobacteriia; order Flavobacteriales; family Weeksellaceae; genus Chryseobacterium; species Chryseobacterium sp. S90. The sequence goes on from NZ_JBLGCX010000007.1 coordinate 254,985, forward strand.
TGAAAGAGGTTATTACACCGGCGTTTGCGGCTGGTTTGACGGCCAGAATGTTGATAGCTGTGTGATGATCCGTTTTATAGAAAAAGAAGGAGAGCAGCTTTATTTCAAAAGCGGAGGCGGTATAACGCACATGAGCAAGTTAGAAGACGAATATCAGGAAATGAAAAATAAAATCTATGTCCCAATTCATTGAAAGCATTAAAGTAGAAGATCAGGAGATTTTTCTATTGGATCTACACCAGAAACGTGTCAATCAAACATTTTCCCATTTCGGGAAAGAAGACTCTATTGATCTGGCCAAGATCTACAAAAATCTGCAGCATGATGAAGATGGTCTTTTCAAATTAAGAATTTCTTATGATCTCGACAAAAGAGTCAGAACACAGATGATTCCTTATGCTATTCCGGAGATTCAGAACTTCAAACTCGTAGAAAATAACAGTTTTGATTATTCATTCAAATTTGAAGACCGTAAAGAGTTGGATAAAATGAAAATGAAATCCAAGACAGAAGAAATTATCATTGTTAAAAATAATCACATCACCGATACCTCTTTTTCCAATCTTTTATTTTTAAAAGGGAAAGACTGGTTTACCCCCGCTACCTATCTGCTGAACGGAGTACAGAGACAGCATCTTTTAAAGCACAAAAAGATCAAAGAAACGGAGATTACTTTACAAAACATAAAGCAGTTCACCCATTTCCAGATCATTAATGCATTGAATGATTTTGATGATATGTTCATCTACCCTATCGACAGAATTATCAACCTGCCGGGGAATGAAGAATATCTTGATCTTTAAGATTATTTCATAAATTCAAAGTATGACTTCAGTACATCTGCGCTATTTTTCCCGTGAGTATTTACTTCCAGGATTTTTGGCTGTGCATCAGGTTTGAAGAAATTCTCCAGAACTCTGTCAAGCGTAATTTCATCCTCTACTTTTATGTAGGAGAACCCAAAGTGCTTGGCAAGAGATTCTGCATTCTTACGGTGTTTTGTGGCAATAAACTCGTCTAATGTATTCGGGTTAGCATTTCCAGGCCCCGGAATGATTTTAAAGATATTTCCTTCACCGTTGTTGAAGATCATAATTCTTACAAACGGCGGAATATATTGATTCCAAAGTCCATTGATATCATAAAAGAAACTTAAATCTCCTGTGATCAGCAAAGTAGGATTTTCATTTTTAATAGCAAATCCCATTGCCGTAGAAGTAGATCCGTCAATACCGCTGGTTCCTCTGTTACAGTACATTTTTCGCTTCCCAAAATCAAACAGCTGTGCATATCTGATGCCGGAAGAATTACTGAAATGGATGTTATAATTTTCAGGAATCGTCTGCGAAGCCTTATTGAAGAAATAAAAATCTGAGAAGTCAATCGTATTCAAAAACTGCTCGTGTTTAGCATCTTTTTTATCCCTTAAAACATCCCAAAGATTAAAATAAGGTCTGGGCTCCAGATTGATAAATTTTAACAGTTTTGAGAAGAAAACTTCAGGCTTAACTTCAATTTTTTCTGTCAATGAGAAATAAGTATCCGGCTGCCATACTTCATCCAGGTGCCAATGCTGTTTAGGGCGAGCACTTCTCAGGAACTGTTTTACTTTTTTAGAAACTACGTTCTGTCCGACTGTGATCAACAGGTCAGGAGCATAGGTTTTATAGTCTTCTTCTGTAAAATTAAATATATAACGATCTATATGTTTGAAAAACTTCTCGTGATGAAGGTTAGAGTTAGCCTCACTCAAAACAATAACAGAATGGTTTTTCACCAATTGAGTCAATTGATTTTCCAATTCTGGACTGTAATCCCTTGTTCCTACCAAAAGCATAATTCTTTGTGAAGTATGCCAATCCGCAATCAGATTTGAAGGGATTTCATATTCTTTATGCTTGATAGTTTTTTCTACAGTAGGAAAAGTAGGAAGTTCCGAAACAAGCTCATACAAAGGCTCCTCCAAAGGAATATTAATATGCACCGGTCCCTGCTTTTCAAAGCAAAGTTCAATCGCTTTTTTAATGGTATCGAAATTAATATCTTCTGCATGTTCTTTGCTGTCTTCCAAAAGCTGGAAGTCGCCATAGGAATGCTGATGAAAAACATCATTCTGTCTTATCGTCTGACCATCGAACAGATCAACAAAATCGGTCGGTCGGTCAGCAGTAAGTACCAAAAGTGGAATATTCTGATAAAAAGCTTCAGTAACAGCAGGATAGTAGTTTACCACTGCTGATCCGCTGGTACAGGTAATTGCTACCGGTTTCTTTTCGCTTTTCGCCATTCCCATTGCCACAAAAGCAGCACTTCTTTCGTCTACAATACTGTAACAGTTAAAACTATCTACCTCCGAAAAATGAATGGCCAAAGGAGCATTTCTTGACCCCGGAGAAATTACGATATCAGCAATTCCGTACTGTTGAAGAAGATGTGCAAGTATTTGGATACTTCTCTTAGAAGAATATTTTTTCATACAGCAAATTTAACTTATAAATAATGATTTTAAAATCATTTAAATTAAAAAAAATGTAATTTTGCTATTCGTAAATTTCTAAAAATGGATAAAATACCTAGTGTAGACCTGCGTGATTTCCTTTCGGACAACCCGGAACGCAAACAGAAATTTGTAAATGAAATCGGAAAAGCTTATGAAGAAATTGGTTTTGTAGCCTTAAAAGGCCACTTTCTTGATGACAACCTAGTGGATGATTTGTATGGAGAGGTAAAAAACTTTTTTGAACAGCCAGTGGAAACGAAACAGAAGTATGAGATTCCAGGAATTGGCGGCCAGAGAGGTTATGTAGGATTCGGTAAAGAAACCGCGAAAGGTTTCAAAAAAGGAGACTTAAAAGAATTTTGGCACTTTGGACAATATCTGTCTGATGATTCAAAATACAAAACTGAGTATCCGGACAATGTAATTGTTGATGAACTTCCAAAGTTCAATGAAGTAGGTAAGGAAGCATTCCAGATGCTTGAGAAAACAGGACAGTATGTTCTAAGAGCTTTAGCATTGCACCTTGGTTTAGATGAATTTTATTTTGATGACAAAATCGCAGAAGGAAATTCTATTTTAAGACCTATCCACTATCCGCCAATTACTGAAGAACCGGATGATGCGGTAAGAGCAGCTGCTCATGGAGATATCAACCTTATTACTCTTTTAATGGGAGCACAAGGAAAAGGTCTTCAGGTTCAGAACCACAACGGAGAATGGATTGATGCCATTGCAGAACCGGATGAATTGATGATCAATGTTGGAGATATGCTTTCAAGACATACCAACAACAAATTGAAATCTACTATCCACAGAGTGGTAAACCCACCAAGAGAAATGTGGAGTACTTCAAGATATTCAATTCCTTTCTTTATGCATCCTGTAAGTGCAATGTCTTTAAATGCACTTGAAAATTGTGTAGACGAAAACAATCCTAAACTATACGAAGATACAACTGCCGGAGAATTCCTGCATGAAAGATTGATCGAACTGGGATTGATTAAAAAATAAAATAAAGAGGCTGTCTCAATATCGAGACAGCCTCTTTTATTCCTAATTTGTAGCCTATCCTGTTATACAATAAAATTCAGGGCACGGCGTAGGCTGAGTGAAAGTTCCCCACGGACAAATACAGGTATAAGAATCACCACCACCTCCCGGGTTTCCTCCACCTCCCGGATTTCCTCCGTAAGGCACACATTTTCCACCCGAACAAATTTCTCCCGCAGAGCAACCTCCTTCTCCTGGTCCTCCACCCTCAAAACAATATGCAGGAAAGTCTACTCCAGCAACAATACTTCTCTTGTCTTCTCTTGAAAGTTTTTTTAGATTTTTCATAGTTTTTGATTTTTGGTATTTCCTACTCTATAAGCTTTCAGATAATGCTTGCTTAAAAATAGCGCTTATTTAATTAATAATCAAATATTTAAATAAAAATGAGTTTGTAACAGATTCAAGAGACTATAATTTTACTAAACTTTATTTTTTTATATACCATATCTTGTTTAATTAAAAATATTTTAACTATTTTTACTTTACATACAAATTTTTAATTAAAACAATATGAAAAATTTAAAAAAACTACAAAAAGACCAATTAAAAAACATTTCCGGAGGAGCTACTCTTCCTGAAGCAGATTTCTGCATGTATTATTGCAGCGGAGTAATTGTTTGTGCTACATGCAGTGATGATTTCAAATGTCCGGACACAAACAGTGATATGTAAGATTGAAAATCAAAATGTCATAAAATGGGAACCGTTTCTTTGTTGAAGCGGTTTTTTATTTGTCCATGGTTAAAATAAGATAGATTCTAGCTCTTATTATGCAATTTCTACCACAGTATAGGTTTTATAAAAGATAAGGGGGGTTATGAGGTTAAGAAAATTATTGTAGTAATAAGTATTATCTGGGATTAAAGTAGAGAATACATTAACATTAATAAAGAAAAGCATTCTCCCGCTATCCATTCCTACTCCTCGCTCCTATGCTTTCCTACGCTCAAACCCGACAGCTCTCACACGCAAGCTGCGGGGTAACCATTACTATCCGGGCTAGGGAAGACGAATTATGAATTATAAGTTATAAATGATGAGTTGTCGAAGCTACCCTGTCTAAGAATGATCAATTTTACATTCTAAAATCTAATATCTCAGCTATGTCATTCCGTAGGAATCCACCCACACTATTAGAGCCTAAAGGATTCAAAGGAGTAGTATAGAAGATTTTAATACTTTAAGTAATTTGATAATCTAAGCTATACTGGATGATATAATTTAAAATGCATTGTTTGGACTCCTACGGAGTGACAAGGGAGTGCTATCAATGATAAGTGATAAGTAATAAGTAATCAATAATGATTGCTCATTGCTTATGTTTGGAGTTGTGCTGGGTTTGCTTTGGATTGGGGTTGTGTATAAAGCAAAAAAAATCCTTTATCATAAGATAAAGGATTTTTAAAAATAAAATAAAAACTGGCGGCGGCC
>NZ_JBLGCX010000008.1:0-222379 GCF_047444895.1 Chryseobacterium sp. S90
GCCGCCGCCAGTTTTTATTTTATTTTTAAAAATCCTTTATCTTATGATAAAGGATTTTTTTTGCTTTATACACAACTTCAATCCAAAGCAAACCCAGCACAACTCCAATCCAAACAACTCCAAACATGAGCAATGAGTAATCAATAATGATTAATGGTTCCTGTTTCATCCAATACCAGAGATCATTCATCATTGATTATTTATCACTTATCATTGATAGCACTCCCTTGTCACTCCGAAGGAGTCTAAACAATGCATTTTAAATTATATCATCCAGTATAGCTTAGATTATCAGATCACTTAAAGTATTAAAATCTTCTATACTACTCCTTTGAATCTTTTAGATTCTAATAGTGTGGCTGGATTCCTTCGGAATGACATAGTCGGAAGTATTAGATTACTATGTAAAATTGATCATTTATTATTCAGAGTACATACTCCCTTGTCACTCCGCAGGAGTCTAAACAAGCCATTTTAAATTCTATCATCAAGTATATCTAAAATTATCAGATCACTTAAATATTAAAAACTCTGTGCTACTCCTTTTAATCCTTTAGACTCTAATAGTGTGGCTGGATTCCTACGGAATGACATAGTCGGAAGTATTAGATCACTATGTAAAATTGATCATTTATTATTCAGAGTACATACTCCATTGTCACTCTGAAGGAGTTTAAACAAGCCATTATTTTCTTCAATTCAATCCCTACGAAGTACTAGATTTAGACTATAGCTCATCTAACTTAAATTTTACTTAATCATTTAAGTATCAAAAGTTTTAAACTCATATTAATGATTTAATATGTTTAAGTTAGAAAGATTTGGTTGCTTTTATTAATGTATTTAGCATAAATAATTAATGATTGTATATTAATTTAATAAGAATTACGTTTATTTGTTGAAATATCTTGTGATATTATTAAATATATACCAAATCTAATTTTTATGAAAAAAACCATTTTTAAGGTTGGACTGCTCCAATCCTTATTCTTTTTCGGTGGATTGTATGCACAAAGTGATTCAACTAAAGCGTCAAAGATTGATGAAGTAGTTGTTACAGCCTATGGTGTAAAAAAAGAAAAAAAAGCGCTTGGATATTCTTTCCAGGATGTGAAAGGCCAAACCCTTGTCGATGCTAAAGAAAATAACATAACCAATGCATTAGCAGGTAAGGTTGCCGGATTACAAGTTATTAAAGGAGGTTTTGGACCTGGTTCTTCTTCCAAAATTAACCTGCGGGGGTTTAATTCTTTTACCGGAGATAATCAGCCCCTTATTGTAGTGGATGGAATTCCGTTAAGTAATAGCTTAGGGTCAAAGGTTAAGCAGAATGGAAAAGATTCTAATAACGATTTCTGGAATCCGGATCTTGATATGGGTAATGGTTTAAGTGATATCAATCCGGACGACATTGAAAGTCTTTCCGTTTTAAAAGGTGGTGCTGCTTCTGCTCTTTATGGTTCCAGAGGAGGAAACGGAGTTATTTTGATTACTACAAAAACCGGTAAAAGAAAAGGAGGATTAGGAATTACATATTCTACAAGCTTAGGCTTTGAAAATATTTTTATGAAGCCTGATTTGCAGCATAGTTTCGCACAAGGAAGTAATGGGTTGGTCAATCCACCAGGGACCGACAATACAACTTCCTGGGGACCCACTTTTGAAGGATCAAATATGACGGTTCATGATAACTTAAAAAACTTTTTTAAGACAGGAACTACCGCACAGCATACATTGAGTTTTCAAGAGACCTTAGGCGAAGGATCAAGCTTGTACACTTCTGCTAATTATTTAAACAATAATAACCAGATTCCAAACTCAAAATACGAGAGGTTCAATTTTATAGCAAAAATGAATTCTAATTTTGGAGCTAATAAAAAATGGACAAGTGAGGTGAAAGCTCAATATATGAGTGTTAAAGGTACAAATAGACCTTCTGCGGGGCAAGGTGATGCTAATTACTACCCAAGAATCCTTCTGATGCCTCAAAATATTGATGTAAGAGATTATCGTGAGGGGCAGATGCAAAATGAAGTAATGTCGCGCTGGATAACGCCCAATGGAGTTAATCCTTATTGGACAGCTTATAATGCATTGAACGCTGATAAAAAAGACAGGTTTTTATTAAACGGTTATCTTAAATATCAATTTAATAACTGGCTGAGCGCAGATGTAAGACTAGGGACAGATTTCTATTCTTTAAATACTGATGCAAGGGTTTGGACGGGATCTGGCCGTAATAATTCTTACTCTACCGGTCAGGAAAAGTTTTATGAGAATAATTATATTATAAGTCTTAATGCTAAAAAAGATAATATTGTTGGTAAATGGGGAGGATCGCTTTCTGTTTATGGGCAAATGATGGAAAGCAGAGATAAGGCACTATATTTTTCCACACAAAATCTTATTCTTGCCAATGTCTTTAGCACATCTAATACGAGTGATCTTGCTTCTGTTACGACAACTGAAGTTGATATGTGGAAAAAAATTAATTCAGTATTTGCTGCTGCTGAAATTAATTATGACGGATATTGGTTTCTGAATGCTACGGCAAGAAATGATTGGTCTTCTACTTTGAATATAGATAACAGGTCTTATTTTTATTCTTCTGTGAGTACTTCATTAGTTTTGACAGATATGCTGAAAAAATTAAATGGTACAACTTTAAATGCCTTAACGTTTGCTAAACTTCGCGCGGCTTACGCAGTTACAGGAAATTCTTTACCACCCCAACAGTTATATAATACCTATACCGCTTCCACAGATCCAAGCGGACATATAGTGCTTACAAGAAATAAAATTCTTTTTAATTCAAATCTTCATGCCGAGAAGCTTAAAAGTTTTGAAGTCGGTGCAGATATGAAGTTTTTTGACAGAGTATCTCTGGATGTAAGTTATTTTAGTAATAATGCAACAGAGCAACTGATAGATTTACCAATAAATCCTCTTTCAGGATATGAGAAAAAGAAAATTAATTCAGGAGGGCTGCATAACAAAGGGTTTGAATTCGTATTGAATACGGATATCTTTAAGAAGGAAAGTTTTGTATGGAATGTCAACGCTAATTTTTCAACCCTAAAAAGCAACATCGATAAAATTGATGGTATTGTTTCAAAATATCCTTTATCAGGTTTTGATAATGTTGCTTTTTTTGCAGAAGTAGGAAAACCTTACGGAGCGATTTATGGAACAAAATTCTTAAGAGTAGAAGATACCAGCAGTCCTCATTACGGAAAGCTTATTGTGGATCAAAACGGATTACCACAGGCTACTCCTGATCAATATTATCTTGGAGATCAAACGCCGAGAGCTTTGTTTGGTTTTACAAACAGCTTTGTTTATAAGAATATTGGACTTTCATTTTTAATTGACGGAAGAATCGGAGGTAAATTTTTCTCTGCTACGCAAGCTGCATTACAAGCGAATGGACTTGCTGCGGACACTGCACCCGGAGGAAAACGTGATAATATGATTTTAGATGCAGTAGTGGAGGGAAATGGCGGTTATACAGCAAATACCAAAGAAATTACTCAACAGGATTATTGGGGAGCTGTAACAGCTGGAAATTTAGGAATTACAGAACAAAATATTTATGATGCTACCAATATTCGTTTAAGAAATATTCAGCTGACCTACAGTTTCCCTAAAAGTATTTTCCAGAAACTAGCTTTACAGAGTGCTAAGGTTGCTTTTACGGCAAATAACGTATGGATGATCTATAGCAAAGCAAAAGGAATTGATCCGGAATCTGTATTCGCAATTAATTCTAATGCTACAGGATTTGAAAACCTTGCTTTTCCTACTTCAAGATCTTATTTATTTACAATCACTTTAGGCTTTTAATTAACAACTGAAACAATGAAAAAATATATCTTATCATTTTTTACTATCGGTTTACTATGTACTTCATGCAATGATTTTGAAGACATCAATAATAATCCGTTTGCCGTAGACGCTAATAAGGCAGAACCTGAATATTTCTTAAATAACTCAATTCTTGGTGCTCAGCAGGATCCTAATATCGCAGAACGTGTTTTTGTTTTATACTGGAAAACAGCAGCAAGACAGCATTTATCGACAGGAATTGCAGGTGGAACTTACGACGATTCCTGGACTTCCGAATACTGGAAATACGTTTCAGATTGGCTGAATAATGCGAATGCGGCCATTCAATTGGCTAATGAAAAAAAGGCGGCCGGGCAGGGAAAACCTTATTATGACAATGTCATTCAGATTTCCAGAATTTGGAGAGCTTATTTAATGAGTGAATTTTCGGATAATTTCGGACCACAGCCTATTCAGGCTTTTCAGGGAACGAATCCTACTTTCAATTCTGAAAAAGAAGTGTATTATTTTATTTTGGAAGAATTAAAAGATGCAGTCGCAAAGATGGACACAACCCAAGGAGTACCATCAAATGCTAATGCCTATGATATGGTGTATGGGTTCAATTGGGCTCAATGGGTAAAGTATGCCAACTCTATGAGGATGAGAATTGCCATGAGAATTGCCGAAGTAGATCCTTCAAAAGCAAAAACAGAATTTGAAGCAGCGGCTAATTCAAATATGTTTATCGCTACAAGTGCAGATAATTTTAAAGTTGCTGAAAAACCGGGATGGGATGCGCTAACAGGCGTAATGTCCAGAGAATGGAACTCTCAGATCTTATCAGCAACCCTTAATAATTTATACATTGGCTTAGGAGGAGTAAATTCTACAGACCAATTACCAACAGCTCAACATACACAGGTAAAGGCATCTGATTATATTGGGATAAAATATGATCAACAGTTCACTACAATGACCAATGACCCAAGTGCAGGATATTGGTTAGACGGATTACCCAACAAAATTGATCCGAGAGCATATAAAACATTCTATATTCCGGGGGATCTTACAAGCCCGGTTTACTCATTGTATCCCACGTATACCAATCAGGCAACGACCAATCATGGAGATCTTACCTTTGAAGATAATTCTAAAATAACAATAAGTACCGTAAATACCTGGAATGCCTATACTATTGGAAACTGGGGGGTAAAAGGACAGAGAAACGGCTTGAGAAATGTAGTAGGATGTGTGCCGGCTTTGGGTAAGCAGTATCGGGAAAGTAAAAATTCTAGAATATTTTTTGCAAGCTGGGAAACTTATTTCCTTTTGGCGGAAGCTGCACTGAAAGGCTGGGCAGTTCCAATGAGCGATGAAGCTGCCTATAATAAAGGAATTCAGGAAAGTTTTGCTTATAATGGAGTTTCACAATTCTATGGTCAGTATATTGCTTCAACAGATTATAACCGTGATGGAACTTCGGTTTCTTACAGTCATATTACAGAGCCGGGAGTAAGCCACACGATGAAATATAAAGATCCTGTAAGCGGGAACTTAGTTTCTGTAGAAATTAAATATCCTGTAAATACCATTTATAAGAATGGATCGGTAAAGAATGATAAACTGACAAAGATTATTACCCAGAAATATATTGCCAATATGCCTTGGTTACCATTAGAATCCTGGAATGATCAGAGAAGACTCGGGCTGCCGTTTTTTGAAAACCCTGCTATAGAAGCTCCATTGCCAAATCTTCCTAATCTGAGCTCAGGGAATTATATGACGAATTCTATTCAGAATTTTCCTCAGAGATTAAGATATCCTAGCACTTTCAGAAATACGGATCAGCCTGGATATGATAAAGCTATACAATTACTTGGAGGTGCAGATGCTGTACTTACTCCTCTTTGGTGGGCCAAACATTAATTAATTTTAAATAATAAAAAAACAATCCTTTTCTGATTTTGAAAAGGATTGTTTTTATAGATACAAAGTCACCGAATATCTCTTTAGGTGAATTGTTGAATTAAATTATGAAGCAAACCTGGACTGGCTTTGGTGTATTTTTAATTTGCTCCAATTGTGAAAACTACCTGTGTAGCATATGTAGTTGCAGGAATGGCTACAGAAACTCCGCTTATCTGTAATTGTCCATTAATAGACGAATAGGTGACACTGTTACCCAGTCCCAGAACTCCGGTAAAATTTATTGTAAAGAATGCTGTAGCTACGGCTTGTGGTATTTCTACATAGGTTGTCCCACCATTGATCGTTGCAGTACAGCCAAGACAAAGTCCACTGATGCTGGTTGTTCCACCACTTCTTTTGGCATAAAGGTGCAGGTTGCTATTCCAGGTAGTAGGGGTATGATGTACACTTACTCTTGCCGCTCCGCTTGTGAGTAGATTTAGAAAAGATCCTGGCAGTGTACCGGATAATGTTATCAGATTAGTAGCACTCTGATAAGTTCCTGCATAGTTTGTGCCTGCTTCTGTTATAGTGGGTACACTTACAGTCCAGTTACTGCCACCAACATTTATAGTTTGCGCTCCGAGACAGCAGCTTATTGTTAGAAGGATACTGCTTACATATTTTTTTAAACGGATTTCTCTGAAAAAATAACTGTTGATTTTCATTTTTCAATTTTATTCTGTGATGGTGTAGACAATTACAATAGCAGTATTAGCCTGTGCTAATAAATTAGCATACGTATTGGTCGTTAGAGAAATAGTGAGATTATGGCCGTTATTAGCCCCATTTCCTGTAAAGGCACCTCCAATTCCGCTAATAATTGTGACAGGAGTCGTGGTAAGAGTAACCTGTCCTGAAGAAGTTCCCAATGCTCCTCCTCCTGATCCGGAAGCGGCAGCTGCCTGTAATCTTATATTAACTCCATCAATAATTTTATTCACAGATGCTGTGATTTTTCTGGTAAGACCTCCGGGTGCAATTGCAGAAGTATAGTTGACCCATTTTGAAGTATTGGGAGTGGGATTACCAAGGGGATTTCCTGCTTCGGTAGGAGCAGTAAAATTGAGTGTAAAATTTCCTGTAGGCTCTATATCCATTAAAGTTACGGTAGGTAAAGTCATGGAGACAGTAGTCTGGGAGTATACAACTCCTGACAAAATAAAAGACACTAATAATAATAGGGAACGGATCAAAATCATTTCTTCTTTTTTATTTCATTATATCCTACCTTTAAGGATTCCTGCTGGTATTTTATTTCTATTTGCTGCTTGACAACATGAATCTTTAATTTTTTTGTTTCTGAAGGGTTAAGAGTAAACTGAAATTTATCGTTTGAGACTTTATAACGCTTATCAAGACCATTGCGGTAAACTTTAACAGTCCAGTCTCCAGGCCTTAGATAAGTAAAATCAAAATCTTCACCTATAAAACAAATTTTGCGATAAGTTTGGTCCTTACCCGTAGCTTCTATAATAATACTTTCTTTTTTCTTTTTCTCTTTTTTGGCAAGCAGTTCAGTAAATCCAGTCTGATTTTTATCTTCTGTTTCTACAAACTGAATGTGACCTTCAACCTTAGCGGCTGTTGTTAACCCGAAATTAAAAATATTTTCTTTATTACTCAGAGAAAGGGCTGCGGGAAGAGCTAAGGTGGGAATATCATTGATCTCTGTTGTTGACCGGTCGATTTCCAGAAAATAATTTCCAGGAATCACATTTTTGAATACATAATTTCCATTCTGATCGGTAACTGACAGATAACTTCCCAGCATTAATCTTACCCCTTCCGTCTTTTTTATCCCAAGATTACTGATATTTCCGGATAACGAAATATATTCAGCAGTTTTCTGTACCGGCACATTGGGACGCCATGTATAACGCATAGAGAATATAAAATCTTTATCCCCGATTTCTCCTCTCTGTAGTGAATATCTGCCGGAAAGATCAATTTCATTTCCGGGAAATAGCTGTTGATGGAAGAGAAGTTCAAACAAATTTCTGTCTTTAAAATATTCTTCCGGCATATAATTGTTCTGATAAAAAATACTTAAAGTAGTCTTATCAGAAAAGCGGCTGTAAATTCTTGCTCCGTAATAGAGCTGCTTCTGATTCTGCAGCTGATATCTTGAGCTGATCGCATAGCTTCCGAATACATTAAAATAGGTTCTGAATTTTTGAAATGAAAGATTGGCAGAATAAAAACTTGAATTACCGCTAAACCCCGTCAGATAATTGTCTGTTTTACCAAACTGTCCTTCAAGATTCACCTGAAACATTCCGACCTGCTGATCAATACTCACTTTGAAAAAACGCTCATAGTAATCAAATTGTCTGGGTTCCAGACGATCCTGATACTTTTGATACCCGCTATTAAGAATAATAGATCCATTTGACCGGTATTTATATTGTACTCCATATTGCAGATACTGTCTGTAAGGAGCTGCTAAAAACAGCGTATCTCTCTGGAAATTTTTAGCATCCTGTGTGTAGTTGACAAACGCACTGAGCTTTCTGGAAATTTTGTAGTTAACGTTCCCGTTAAAAGTATTTGTATTTGTAAAATATCCTGCAAATTCAGGGCTTGCTTTTACGTACATTAAACTTCCGTTGAACTTTTCAAAAATAGCCTCAGCCTGAAGCATATAAGCTGTTCCATCCGTTTTTTTTGTAGTACTGTAGGCTAATTCTCCGGAAATATTAATGTTTCTTGAGATCTTGAATTTTCCTTTGGCATAAGGAAGATGCGCATCAGAATCCAGTCTTATATCTCCGTATCGGATTTCCTCCTTTCTCGGAGTTTTGTAAAGGTATCCGACCGAAATTTCTGATTCTTTCCTGATTTTGAAAGCAGAATAAATATTAAATTCATCCTTAATATCTCTGAAAAACCTTGGGTGATTATAGAAACCGCCCAAACTTACTTTATTAAAATCATAACGGATTTCTGCGCCGCGGCCATATCTTGCAAACTCGGTTAAATAAGATGAAGAATACGTTTTATCACCCAGATGAATAAAGAAGTTATCCCGTTTATAATTCACAAAATACTCTTCATATTGAGTAAATGTATTGAGATCTATAGGATTGTGGGTAACCGCCCGAAATTCAATCTGGTTTTTGTTGTCTTTATCCAGTGTTCCTTTTCCGTAAATTTCTCCTTGGAAACCATCATTATAAACTCCCATATTCTGCATTCCGATGAAAGATAATGAAAGAGCAACAGGAAGTCTGTGATAAATGTCGTTCTCAGATGGTTTTACGGATATAACCTGAGTACTTACATAAACGCTTTGATCTTCCTTAAGATTACCTTTTGAGTATACCGAAAGATTAAGGTTCTGGAATTCATTTTGACTGAGTTCAGGGTTGGTTACTTTGTGTATCGTAATGATTTTTGACTCATTGGGTTCCAGTACTAAAGAGGGCTCATTATCAAGAATGGCATTTTTACTTTCAAGATGAATATCCTCTCTTATATTACCATTATTTTTTAAAAGAAAAGAAGCTCTGATAGTTTCTCCGGCCCTTACAAACTCGGGTGAATCCAAAGGAGTAACGGAAATATTTCTGTTTCCTGAAACTGTTATTTTTGATGTTTTGGTGAAGGATATCCCGGTATTGCGGTCAATAATGTTCAGTATTACAGAATAACTGCCCTGGCTTGTTTCCGTTGCAATACGCAAAGGTACCAGATAAGCTGATGTTTCATGGGCCGCAATCTGAAATTCTCCTTTTGCTAAAATGGGCGTAATAGACTGGCTTGAAGTAGTGACTGATATCTCATACGTCCTGTTTTCATCCGAATTATTTTCTAATGTAAAAGGGATAGAAGTAGACATTCCCGGTAATATACTATCTTTTTTACTGGACAATCTGTTGGATTGCTGTTGAGAAAAAATAAATATCGGGAATAGTAATAGGATAATAAATAAAGTCCAAGTTCTAATCATTTTTTACTTCTAATTCCACATTGAGTGCAAAAGCATTCTCTTCTTCATCGGTCGCTATGATCGCTGCTTTGTATTGAGCAGGGGGTAATTTGCTGATATCAATGTAAAATGTTTTGGAGGTGCCTGGGAGCAGCCCCATTGTTAAACTTGAATAGGTACCGACCTTTTCACCCGTTTTACGATTGTAAATTTCAATGGAAGCTGTAGGTTTACAGTAAAGATTACCGTTATTGGCAATTGCTACCTTTACGGTTTGTTTTCCCTCCATTTTTTCCACCTTTACACTTTCAAACTTAAGCTCCGGTTTGGCCTTTTCTGTTTCAAAATCTGTAATAACCTGAATGGCATATCGTATAATAGAAGTGATACTCACTCCTGGTTTACTGTCGCTGGGCTTTATCTCTTCTATCGGTTCTACAATAATCACGCTCCAATAGCTTCCGGGATCCATTGCTTGATTGGGAACTGTTATTTCATAGAATATTTCAGTCTTTTCTTTACCTTTAAGCGTAACAAGATTGGTATTGAGCTTTAGCCACTCGCCGTTACTGCGTGTATTGGTATGTAATGCTGTATAATTGATCGTTCCGTCCGCATGGTAGGTATAATCCTGTAAAAATATTTTTACACTTTGAGGATTACTGCCTGTGTTTTCAATGGCAACTTTTCCTTTATAAACCTTTCCGTTTTCAATGTTGTAAGAATGCGTAAGCCCGTTGAGAATCACGATGCCCGCATGTAAAAAGCTAAACTGCAAAATCAAGGCGATCAAAAGAAGAATACGCTTTATCATTTTGTAAAGTTTGGAGTTAAATGATGAGTAATACAAAAACAGGAAGAAACTGAATGACAACTTCTTCTTGTTTTTGACAGGTAGAAAAGAATTTTATTTTAAATTCTAATTATCTGATATTGTATAAGTAACGGTAGCTGTAACAGTGGCTGTTGCCTGTAAATCTGCGTACGCTGCTACACCTCCAGGACCACTTCCTGCAGCAAGTGCATAGGTAAGATTGTGACCGTTATTGGCACCATTTCCTGTATAAGCACTTCCGATTCCTGAAATGATAGTCTGGTTGGCAGCACTTAAAGTCAACAGACCTGCAGATGTTCCCAATGTTCCTGCTCCTGCTCCGGTAGGTGCTGCTGCTGTTACCTGAAGATCAACTCCGGGAATGACAGCATTCATTGTTACACTTATATTACGGGTAGGATCTGCAACAGATTTAATGGACGAATAATTAAGCCATAAAGTAGTGTTGGCTGTTGCTGGAACGATAGGATTTCCTGCTTCAGTAGGTGCTGTAAATCCAAGAGTAATGTTTTTTGTGGCAGATGGTTCAATATCTACCAAAGCAACTTCGGGAATAGAAATGGTAACCGTATGGTTATCTGTAGCGAGGTCTTGCGCGCTCAGATTTCCGGATAGAGCAAACGCAAATAAAGACATGGCAATCGTTAAATTTAATTTTTTCATGATGTAAATAATTAGTTAAGTGAATATAACAAAATTCAGTACATTGTGAAAAAAATATATTATAATTTTTATATTATTGCTTATTTGCACTATGTAATGCATTATATTTGAAGAATAACTCAAAAAAAACCTGTACGTTTTTGGTACAGGTTTTTATCAATATTGTAAGCGTTTTTCTATGCCCAGTGTGGATCAGAAACAGAAACCTTTTCCGTTTCTACTCTTCCGGCAAAATGCCACAGACATTCATCTGCCGTTAATTTCAAATCATACCAGCCTTTATATTTCTCAAGATCGATAATAATTTTTTCTTCTGGCTTTTGTACTTTGATTGTCTTTTGAGTCTTGAAATACAAATCTTCCAGATGAATGGAAATATTTTTCTTCTTATGAGTTCGGATAATAAGTTCAACCTGATTTTTTGAATCTACATTTACCAAATTTACCTCTAATTCAGGAGTATTATTCCCTTTGAATTTCCTGAAAAAGCCATTGGGACCGAAAATTTCGTAATCATAAGCTCCTGAATGTACAGGATGGGATAGTTCTTGTTTTGAATATAAGGCGTATGAGAAATGATAATTATTATTGTTGAATTGAGTTCTGTCATAGATTAACAATGGAACTCCATTTTCTTTAAAATTGGTCATTTTAATCTGTTCACCTTCTAAATTGACATGGAAATGATACGGAAGCGGATTTGATGGCTTCAGACCTCTTTCCTGAATCTCAAGTAAATTACCGTTAAGATTATTTTCAGAATACCATTTAAGATCCGGAACAGGTTTATTTTTAGCCGCATTAATGGTTTTAGCATACTCTTTCTGATCCAGATAATTCATCTGTGGAGCTTTTACACCGGAAGAATTGAAAGCAGACGTAAGATCGCCACATATTGCTCTTCTCCAGTCACTGATATTGTCAACATGAACATTTTTCTTATATTTTTTCATGATGAAATTTTCCAGGAACTGCAGGACGGAAGTGTGATCTGATACTTCAGAATTTACAAAACCTCCTTTTGTCCATGGTGAAGCAATAATCATGGGAACTCTGTAGCCTAATCCAACCGTTCCTTCTATTTTTTCATAATTTTTTAAAGAAGGATTCGACATATATTCCTGGGATCTGTCTACATATTCTACGCCTTCTTTTCCGTTCATATCAACAGGTTGGCTCGGATTCACAGGGGGTGCGAAAGGGAGAACATGATCAAAATATCCGTCGTTTTCATCGTAATTGATAATGAAAATTGTTTTTTTCCAGGTTTCAGGATCTTTTGTAAGAATATTTAAAACTTCAGAAATATACCATGCACCGTACCATGGTGATCCCGGGTGGTCTGAGAAATGTTCAGGAGCTACCAGCCAGGAAACCAGCGGAAGTTTTTTCTCTTCCACATCTTTTCGGAACTGGAACAATACGTCACCTTCAGGAACAACCAGTCTTTCCCCGTTTTCATCCTTTCCGATTTCCAGTTTCCAGTAATCCGGGTCATTTACATTGGTAGTAAAAGCTTTTTCGTGAAGGTTTTTTTCTTCTTTTGATAATTTTGAATAATTATCCGGATGATATTTCACCTGATCTTCCTGAACTTCTGCGAGCATGCTTTCCAGCCTTTCTTTCTGTTGAGGATTTTTTTCAATTTCCTGTTTCAGATACACTATGATATTAGGAATATTCTGATAATACCCTTTTGAAAATTTAACGTTGAATTTGGAAAACCACTCAATAGGGTTATCCGTAAAATTGCTTAACCACGCTTCCTGCTCTCCGGACATTCCTTTTGGAAGACTGATTTCATTCTGATAAATTCTCCACGAAACATTCTGCTGTTCCAAAATTTCCGGGAAACTTTTCCATTTGGCCTGTCTTGCTTTGTCATAATCAATATTTTCATTCACAACATTGGCCTTTACTTTTCCGTTCTGCTGCTCTCTCAACGTTCCGGACCAAAGGAATAATCTGTTGGGAGTAGTCCCGGTAAGTGAAGAACAGAAATATTGATCGAAGATGGTAAATGCATCTGCCAGCTGATAATAAAACGGAAGGTCTTCACGGTTATAATATCCTAATGTCAGCGGAATATTTTTGTAATCTTTATTTCCTGAAGCTTTAGCCTGAAGCCATTGGTCATATTTTCCTTTGTTCAGTGCTTTTTGCTGATCTGCCCATGAATGAGGAAGTGAGCTCATCCATGTTGATTTTGTGTTTCTTAAATCCAGTCGGGCAGGAGATGCATATTTTCCGTCATCATTCTTTTGAAAGAAAACAGAATGCCCATCCTGTTTTACAAATGCTCTTTTATCCAAAAAGCCCCTCACGCCTTTGAGCGCACCGAATGCATGATCAAATGAACGGTTTTCCTGCATCAGGATGACTACATGCTCTGCATCATAAAATGTAGACTGGGCAGCCGGATCAATGGCCAGAGCTTTTAAAATGGAAGGGTGTAGAACACCTGATGTTCCTAATCCTGCTAATAAAAGACTTGATTTCTCTAAAAATTCTCTTCTGTTCATGTTCAATCGTAATAAGAAAGAAACCGCAAGTTACTAGGATTTTCCTGCGATTTCTTTGTTTTATATAAAAATAATCAGATTTTTACTGCAACCACCAAGGTTTAGAATTGATGTTATCATTTCCACTGTACTGGGCAGCCAGCGCCGCTTTTAAATTGTTGCTGTTATAACTGTATTCTGACTGTGGATATCTGAATCTGAAAGGAGCTGGAACTCCGGTTTTCAGAGGGTAATTTGGATATCCGGTTCTTAAATAATCATAATAAGAAGTCCATTGTGCCTGATGGAACATGGTCATGTATTTTTGAGTCATGATTTTTTCCAGCTGTGTCTGTAAAGGATCAGCACTGTTATAAACAACCAAAGGTGTTGCCAGGTACTGATTCACATCAAATCCTGAGAAATATTGTACCTGATTTTTTACATAGGTCTGATAAAAACTGAAACTGGCCTTGATGGCATTATCATAATGGGTTTTTGCAGATCCGGAAATCCAGCCTCTTGCAGCAGCTTCTGCAAGGATAAACTCAAGTTCTGAGTAGCTTAATACGGAAGCGGGTTCATTGGTAGGATCTTTATAAAAACGGTCGTTTACTTTAGAGATATTCTTAGCTGTGATCAGAGCAGCATTGTCAGAATAAGGAGAAGTAGGATTTCCTCCGTTATAGGCTGTAAAATCTGTGATGGCTTTTCCTGCTTCCTTAGCTCCGGTAGTTTGTGCTGCAAAAGTAAAAAGACGCGGGTCATGTCTGTCTTTGAACATGTTGATGAAATAATCTGCCATATATAAGCTGGAACCATATCCGCTGTTGTTAAACATGGTGTATCTGCTGTCTGCAGCATCTACAAATTTAAGTTCACCATTGTCAGCAATAGAAGTCATCAGAGACTGGCTTCCTGCGATAGAAGCAAATTCTGTGGCAATATTATAACTTCCTACCGAGGTTTTCTTAGATAAAGTGATCAGAATTTTCAGACGGAAAGAATTGATTAACTTTTTCCACTTCAAAGCATCTCCGTTGTATACAATGTCACCTTCAATTTTATCATTGGTATTAATCAGATCATTTGCTTCCTTTAATTCTGATAAAATCCCGGCCATAACCACATCCTGACTATCATATTTAGGCTGGGTAATCCCGGATTCACCTTTTGCAGCCTCAGAATACGGGGCACTTCCTACCTTTAAGCTGATATTGAAGAAATGATAAGCTCTTAAAAACTTACCAATGGCCAGATAATTTTTATTTCCTCTTTTTTCCGCTTCCTGCATCATTTTTCCTGTATTCAGAAGTCCTTTTGTATACACTTCAAAAGAGGCATCATTCCATTTCATATACTGATAGGCATTCTCACCATCGGTACCAATCATCATTCTTGAAGCATACATATTATCACCATTTACCTGGAATGTATATTTTTCAACGTAAGTCAGAAGGTTTTTAGGATCAATGCTGGCCTGGTCATTAGGGTTCTCATTGATGGTATCAAGGCTGGTTTCGCATGAAGCCAATGTCAGAAGCCCTGCTGCAAATATAGATTTCATCAGCCATTTTGCCGTTTTACCTTTTTGCCCTTTCACTTTATTGATATTATTTTTCATTGTTGACGTACTTTTTAGTTAAAACTTAAGATTAAACCCGATTCCGAACCATCTGCTGGACGGATCCTGGATATCATTAGCGATATCTCCACTTCTCCCTGATCTGATCTGGAAATCAGGATCGGAGTAAAGGTTCTTTGATTTTTTCCACATGGCTAAGTTGTAGGCAGAAATATTGGCGGTGAAACCTTTTACCATTCCTTTTGGATTAAGCAGATATGAGAAATCATATTCCAATACTACAGATCTCAGCTTGATGAAAGTTCTGTCAAAAACGTTTGCAAACTCTTCACTTTCATCTTGTGTTACTCTTGCCTGATATGGATAATTCTGTGCCCAGTCCTGGAAGCTGATTGCTTTGGTGTGTGGAGTATAAAGTCCGGTTGCAGAATTGTAATTAACACCATCCGGTACAAAATAATACGTTCCCGGATTTGCATATTCAAGATCTCTGTAGGCTACAGAATTAGGATGTTTTCCTCCCCACCAAATCTTTTCAACAACCTGCGACCTCATCACACCTCCGATACTGCCGTCTATCCCGATGTTTAATGTAAATTTTTTATATTTAAAGGTGTTATTGAAACCGAAAGTCCAGTCCGGATTGAAATGTCCTAAATTACTTGGAGTATTGGCTCTCGTTGGCATTCCAGAATTGGCATCAAGAATTACTTTTCCGTCCGGAGATTTTTGCCATGTGTAGTCATAATAGCTATCCATTCTTTCACCCAGCTTAATGTTTTGATAGTTGGGCATATTATCATAAATGGAAGTCAGTTTTTGTTCATAAGTACTCCAGTTGATTAAAGTTTTCCAACTGAAATCGGCCGTTTTTACCGGAACCAAACCAAGAGAAACTTCAAATCCTTTGGTAGTGTATTCATTTCCGTTTACATATTGTGATGTGAATCCTGATGATTCTGCCGCTGGAAACTGAAGAATATTATTATAATCAAGTGTTCTGAAATAAGTGGCATCTAATGTAATTCTGTTATTCAGGAAGCCTGCACTTAATCCTAATTCGTAAGATTTTGTCTGCTCAGGTTTCAGAGAGTTTTCTACATTCAGAGTGGTAGGATAATAATACGTAGGATTTCCATTGAAAGTGATTCCCTGGTTATTCAGATAATAATTTCTGATGGAATAAGGCTGGAAATCATACGCTACTTTAGCCCATGAAGCAGAAAGCTTCAGCATATTGATAGACTCCGGTAATTTTACCAGGTTTGAAATAACAGCACTGATGGATGCAGAAGGATAGAAGTAAGATCTGTTAGCTTTAGGAAGCGTAGAAGACCAGTCATTACGTCCTGAAATATTGATAAAGAAAGCATTATACAACCCGATATCAATGGTGGAATAAGCACTATAGATCAACTTTTCCTTCAGATAGGTGTAATTTTTAAGTGCTCCGATTGAATTTTCAAACGTATATACTTCAGGAGTTCTCAATCCGTCCGTAGATCTTTCATTGTTATTATTTTTAAAATAAAAAGCTGAACCTCCGGCATTGATGGTAAAATCAAAATTTTCAGATATCTTTTTCTTGTAAGTCGCCAAAACATCGTAGTTAAGATTCCATGTTTTATTATCTTTCAGAATATAGCCACCACTTCTTGGCGCGCTGTAATTGAAATAAGAATAAGGGCTTAATATTTCCGTTTTGCTGTGGTTTTCCACAAGAGATATTTTCCCTTTTACCGAAAGATCCTGGGTAGCTTTATATTCTAAACCAGTCTGTGCATTGATGATATTCGTTCTGTTCTGATTTTTATAATATTCTGCTCCGAACCACGGGTTATTGTACCACGCATAGTTCCAGTTGGCCTGTGCTCTCCCTTCCTTTCCAGGAATCCACATGTGGTTTTTCAGGGCATTTCCGTCAACATCACCTCCCATCCAGATCAGGATGGTGTACATGTGTCCGCTTGGGTTGTAATCGTAGTTTGGAATATTAGGAGTAAAAGCCTGGTTAAAATTGAATTTCGTATTAAAGATTAATTTATCCCCCAAATGATTTTCAGACGAAAAGTTCAGTCCATATTTTTGAAGATAAGAATTGGGAACTCTGTCATCATAGTTCATGAAGTTTCCTGAAAACCTGTATATATCTTTATTATCTCTATAGCTGATGGCGAAATTATTATTGTTGATAACCGCAGGTTTTAAGAACGTGCTTAAGTTATCGTGGTATTTCCAGTCAATTGGAACTCTTTCATACCTTGATTTATCATCATATTGAGTTCCCGTCACAGCTCCATACCATGGAACTACCTGTCCGGTTACTTTATCTCTGATAGGACTGTTCCACTGGGCAATCTGTAAACCCGGGACAAATTTTGGTCCCCAGATCATATCCCCGTCATTCACACCACCATCGGCTCCATCCCAGAATTCATACTTTCCGTGAGATCCGTTTCCATATTCAGTCTGGGTTTTCGGGAGATTGGTAAATCCTCCTGTAATCATGGTGTTTTGTGAAAACTCTACGGAGAATCCTTTCTTCTTAGCTGACTTTGTTGTAATCAAAACGGCTCCGTAACGGCCTCGTGAACCATACAATGCAGAAGCGGTAGCTCCTTTTAATACGTTGATATTTTCAATATTATTGGGATCTAAATTCTGGAAAACTTCCTTTTCCACAATCACTCCGTCAATCACAAAAACCACATTTGAATTTCCTCTCAAGGTAAACTGTGGTGCCTGCTGCATTCCTGTTGGGTTGGAAACATTCAGACCGGTAACCTGTCCTGAGAATAAATTACCAATACTTGGAGTGGTAATGGTTTCAAACTGTTTGGTTCCCACTTCCTGAGTAGAATAACCAATTTTTTCTTTCTTTTTGGCAATACCTAATGCGGTAATGACAACTCCTTCAATCTGCTTTTCGTTTTGTTTTTTTAAGACAACGGAATACTGTTTTTTTGAAGAAACCTCAACGGTATAAACAAAAAAATCAGGAGCAAAAAACTCAAGAATGTCTTTCGGGTTTGCAGAAATGGTGAAATTACCATTTTCATCTGTAGTAGCAGTCTTTCCTGTGTTTTTGTCGGTGATGTTTACACCGGAAACACTAGAGCCGTTTTCTGATTTTACATTTCCTGAAATATTGATTTCCTGTGCAGAAAAATATAATGGAAGTAAAAAAACGGCAAAAGTAGCTAAAGTTTTCTTCATTTTTTTTGAAGGCAAATTTAGCAGAGCACTGTTACCAGTATTTTAATGATGTATTAAAATAAAAATACGATTTAATATTTTTTAACATAAAGAATTAATAGAAAGGTAAAGTGAAAAATATCCTTTATATATTGAGTTTTGCTTTATTATATATAGATATTAATATAAGGTAGGAAGCGCAAAACAGGAGGCAGAAAGTTACCGTTGCATTATAGAATTTTGCAGAAAATATTTCTATAAAAATAGTAGGATAGTAAAGCCGGGACCTTAATAACTTCGATCTTCCAGCTTCCCTCTTCTTTTCTTTTTTAAAACCTGCTCAGGATTCCCCAGTGAATTTTCGTATCATTAAATTTGAACGGATTTCCAAATTCATTACCATTAGACAGCTGAAAACTCATCAGACCGATTGGGATAAAGAAGTTGAAACCGAGTCCTACACTATAAAGCTTGGGCCTTACATTTAAAGATTTATTATTGAGCTGTCCATATTGCCCAAAGACGTCGAAGAAGGCCTGACTGCCGATCAGATACCGGTACTCCAGACTTCCATAATAGAAGAAATCGGCGGCGAGTGACTTCTCATTGAATCCCCGCATGGAATTCCATCCTCCGAAACGGTATAATTCGTTGGTGGTAAACTCTACTTTAGAATCCATCATGGCACCTTCTCCCTTAATGTTCAGGAAGTGATTCCCGGAGATATGATAATTGTGTTCACCGAAGAAATAAAACTGGTTTTGATTGGCTTTGATATTATCTTTGGAATAAGTTGTTGTTAAAAAATCATAGCCTGCAGTGACCTTTGTCTTATAAAGGAACAGATCAATATCAGTAGGCTCAGTCATTTCAAACCATACCCCGATTCCCTTTTTGTTATAATCTTTTCCCTGAACATACAGTGTGTCGATGATCGTAGAAGATTCTAAGGTGGCTCTTAAACCTATTTTGTTTCGGTTGTTGATATGGTAATAGAAAGCAGGCAGAAACTTTACATTAGCAAACGTAGAATCCTGTCGGTAGATATTCACTTTTGCATTCATTCCGACATTGGATTTGAACAGGTACGGAATATCCACCTGAAGATCGAAAGTCTGTCCTCTGTCCGGGTTTCTCTGCCAGTATAAATTGACCGTTTCAAAACCATTGAACATATTCCTGAAATTGACGTTCATTGTCCCGTTTAGCGTAAATTTGGAGGTTTTGTCATTTCCAAAACCGACAACTCCGTCAAAAGTATTGGTCTTTTTCTTTTCCAGAAACAGATAAATGCTTGTAGAGTCTTTTGTAAATAAAGTTTGTGGCTGCCGTTCGAGCGTCAGGAAAGGATGACTCTGGAAGGTTTTATTGATGGCCAGAAGGTTTTTATCATCGTAGTTTTTACCTTTAAATTCTTTTTCAAGATTTTTGATGAATCTTTTAGGAACTTTTTCATATCCTTTAACAACGAAATTATTGATCGTTCTTTTATCGTTCTTGTTAATATCAAGCTCTACGATGGGGTAGCCGTTTTTCTGTCCCTTGTATTTGGATTTGATTCTACTGAAAGAATATCCGTCATCAATATAAGTTTTGTTGATGCTCTTCTTAGTGGAATCTAAATTTTTAGTGAAAAAATCTTTCTGAATCTTCAGTTTCTGAACAAGAGAATCAGTAAGGTTTACATAAGTTTCATTGAAATTTTTGCCTTTATCAAAGAAAATTTCAGTGCTGTCACCTTTTACTTTTACATCCTTTAGTTTGGTAAAGAAATAATTATTCTGAGCCAATGAGTCCAGAAATTTTACCGCTGTAGTGGAATCTTTTACTTTTTTCCTGACTTTGGTTTCTGTATCAATCAGCCAATATTGTTTCTTCTGCGCTTGTGTAAAAACGCAGAACAGTACAAAAAATATTTTCAGAAACAGTTTCAATCCCAAATATATCTACACCATAGGTAGCGATGAAATTAAGTGTAATTAAGATAAAACTTAAAGCGAAACTTATCTTAATGATTCTTTACAACTTAATTCTTCTTAATGGTTTAAAATTTTATTATCAAATAGCTTTCTATACAACTGAAACTAATCCAGTTTATTATATTTCTTCATCAAATTCTCATAAGTTCCCTGTGGAAGAATCCATTTCAAAGGAACGCCGATTTTCTGTCCGAATTTACCAAAATAATAATGAGCTTTCCATTTATTTTTTGCTAAAAGTTTTTCAATGTATTCTGCTACTTCTAACGGCTCTGTTCCGTCATTCACATGAGAATTCATCAAAGCATATACTTTATCAAAAACATTTTTATAAGGCTGGGAAACCTGGGCAATAACCCTGTTATCCGCAATATTGGTTTTGATATCTCCCAGATGCAGAGAACAAACGTCAATATTCCATGGATATACTTCATATCTCATCGCTTCCGTTACCTTATCCAGCGCAGATTTTGAAGCTGAATAAAATCCACGGAAAGGCAGTCCCATTTCACTTCCGATACTGGAAACATTGATGATTTTCCCAAATTTGTGCTCACGCATTTTCGGAAGAACGGCACTCATCATTTGTACAGGTCCGGCAAGATTCAGGCTGAAAAGTTTAAGAATATCTTCTTTTGTGGAATCTTCTACGGCACCTACCATTCCCATTCCGGCATTATTGATCAGAACATCAATTCTGGATTCTGTTTTTAAAACCTCAGCGACAGCATTCTGAACAGCCGTGTTATCGGTTACATCAGTGGGTATAGATTTGAAATACTCACTTTCTGTATGCTTTCTGCTTAATCCGTATACTTTATGTCCTTTTTTACCAAAATATTCGGCCAATGCAAACCCGATTCCTGATGAGGTTCCTGTAATAATGATGGTCATTGAATTTGTCTGATTTTATTGTTTTTATTTTTCTTCTGATGCCAGGGAGACGTTTTTACAGGTCTATGTTCAAAAGTAAAATCTATTTTCAGCAAATGTAAAAAAAGAAAAATGAACTCAGTTATTTATTATTCCTGAAATAATTTTAATGATTTCTTGATCTATTGCTATCTGTTGATGACAAACTTAAAATAAAGTTAATCTCAATCATGCATGAGATATTTTTGGAATGATTACTTTTAATGATGTATATATTTGAAATACAGTTATTTAATTTATTTGTATGGTAGGTGGTGCTTAAAAAAAGCTAAAAATTCTTAATAAAAACATAAGAAAACCTTAATGAGGCATGGGAGCGGACTGGTCTAATTTTGCACCTAATCAAAAAGGAGATCATGAATGTATTTAAAATCCCTGTATCCGTAACTTATTTAACGGGTAGGGTATTACTTATTGGTGCAATATCAGCTTCACCGATGTTCCTCGCTCAGAAAAAAGACAGCTTAAAAGAAAAATCCATCGACGAGATTGTTGTTGTCGGATACGGAACACAGAAAAAAAGTAAAGTTTCCGGCGCCGTTTCGGAGGCTT
Source organism: Chryseobacterium sp. S90 (assembly GCF_047444895.1). Lineage (NCBI taxonomy): Bacteria > Pseudomonadati > Bacteroidota > Flavobacteriia > Flavobacteriales > Weeksellaceae > Chryseobacterium > Chryseobacterium sp. S90. Next base: position 21,971 of record NZ_JBLGCX010000008.1, read on the forward strand.
CGCTGGATAAGCTTACTTCCAGATCACTGTCTGGTGTAGGAGAAGTTCTTCAGGGTAAGGCTCCCGGAGTAACTGTAGTGAATGAAGGTGGAGATCCTAACGGCTCACCTAAAGTAAATATTCGTGGTTTGGGAGGGATCAATGGAGAAACTCCTCTTTATGTTGTGGATGGAGTCGTTTTCAATGGAACACCCTCTATTAATCCAAATGATATCCAGGATATTTCTGTACTTAAAGATGCCTCTGCAGCAATTTACGGGGCAAGATCTTCCGGTGGGGTTATCCTGATCACCACTAAAAAGGGGAAAAAAGGAAATCTTACAGTAGACTTTGATGTGAAATACGGGGTGAATCAGGCATGGAGATTAAAAGAATCTCTGAATGCAGCCGAATTTCAGGATGTAATGTACAAAGCGTATGAAAACGCCGGAAAACTTGGAAGCTTACCAATAGCTTTTAATCCTAATCAATATCCGGACGGAAGAATTACCAGAACAGACTGGATGAAAGAAATTTTCAGAACAGGAACGATTCAGGAATACAATGTTAACTTAAGTGGAGGAAGCGATAAATCCAGATATTTTGTGGGAATGAACCATAGAAACCTGGAAGGAATTTTACTGAATACACAGGCAAAACGATACAATTTCAGAGTTAATTCAGAACATAAAGTAAAAGACTGGTTAACGATCGGAGAAAATATGTACTATAATTACTCTGACGGAAATACAGCAGATACAAAAAGTGGTTATACAGGAGCTTTAGTAGCTGCGATGTACTATCCGCCGAATGTTCCGGTATACACACCAAGCGGAGCTTTTTCCGGATTACCAATTGATGTGGCTGGAGGTTATGGAGATATGATCAACCCGGTGGCTTACCTGAAAAGGATCAGCATTAGAAACCCTACTCATGAGATCCTGATCAATCCCTATGCGGAAATTACCTTGGCCAAAGATTTAAAATTCCGTTCCAACTTTTCACAGACCTTTAAACTGGGTGATGTAAAAAACTTTACCTACAGAGTATTGGAAGTCGGGAAGATTTTTGATACCAATAATTTAGAATATCAATCCAACAATTCATCTACAGCACTTGCAGAGCAGTTGCTTACCTATAAAATTGTTGCCGGAAAACATAATTTTGATTTCCTGGGAGGGTTTACTTTCCAAAAGACCGTTGATGATGGTTTTGTAGCAAAAGCCTATGATTTCAGAAGTGAAGCTGAGGTTTTCCAGCACCTTCAAAATGCTGCAGATACCAATAAAGATGTTTCCAGCTACCGATACAAGCAGTCTTTGGTTTCTTACCTTGCGAGAGTAAACTATGACTATGCCGGAAAGTATATTGTAAGTGTATTGGGAAGACGTGATGGTTCTTCACTTGTAGCAAAACAGAACAGATTTGCAAATTATTATGCAGTTTCCGGTGCATGGGTAGTTTCTAAAGAAAACTTTATGCAGGATATTTCATGGCTTTCAAGTCTGAAATTAAGAGGAAGTTATGGTATTCTGGGTAACCTTGGAGGAATTTCTCCTCAAGCTGTTAATCCATTGATGACCAGAGATAATAATGTGATTTTCGGGCAGGATCCTTCTCAGAATATTGCGTATTATGCTACCACACGTCCGAACCCGGATCTGAAATGGGGGAAATCTGAACAGACTAACTTCGGGGTAGATGCTTCATTCCTTCACAACACCCTTTCCTTACAGTTTGATTATTTTGTAAAGAATTCCAAAGACCAGATCTTCAATGTAAGCTTACCAAGTACGGCAACGTATAATAATCAGTATGTGAATGCAGGATTATTCCAGGATAAAGGATACGAATTGGGAATCAATTACAACAAAGTAATTTCAGGTGATTTCACTTTCTCAGTGGGCGCTACTATGAGTCAACTAAAAAATACGGTGAAACAGCTTGCCAATGTAGATGAGATCTTTATCAACGATAATGGAGTAAGAGGCGTATTGAAACCAACCAGGGTAAAAGTTGGTGATCCTCTATACTCTTTCTATGGATACAAGACCGGAGGGATTTTCCAGACTCAGGAAGAGATCAACAATTATAAAGATGCCAACGGAAATCTTATTCAGCCGAATGCAAAACCCGGAGATATTAAATTCCTGAAAAAAGAAGGAAATACCGGAGTGCTTAATAATAACGATTTTGTAAATCTTGGAAGTCCATACCCTAAGTTCTCTTACGGATTCTCTTACAACATGACATGGAAAAACTTTGATCTGAACTTATTCTTCCAGGGAGTATACGGAAATAAAATATTCAACGGGATGAAGTTTATTTCTTTAAATCCAGGCGGAACAGGACAAAACTATAACATGGATAAAGATATTCTGAATGCATGGACGCCTCAGAATACAAACACTGATATTCCAAGACTGGTACACGGTGATCCAAGCGGTAATTATTCCAAAGTATCTGATTTCTATGTGGAAGACGGGTCTTACTTAAGACTGAAGAACCTTACCATCGGGTATTCATTACCAAAAGAGCTTTACAGTAAGCTGGATGTGAATAAAGTAAGAATTTACGTTACCACCAACAACCTGTTTACGATAACGAAATATACAGGATTTGATCCTGAAGTAGGGATGAATTCTTATGGTGTAGATACCGGAAGATATCCTCAGGCACGCTCATTCATCTTTGGGGTGGAGATCGGTTTATAATTTTTAACTAACAAAAAAGTAAAAAATGAAATTTTTCAATAAAATATTTTTAGTATCAGGAATATCCGTAATGCTTTTATCGTGTACAGGAGAGTTGGATGTTCAGCCGGAAGGAACACCTACTGAAGCCAGTTTCTGGAAAACAGAAAACGATCTTGTTACCGGAGCGAATGCCATGTACAAGCCATTGTTTGATGGTGAATTTTACGGAAGAGGCCTGTTTTGGTTTATCAATGCCAGTGATGATATGGTAACCGGAAGAGCAAAAAGTGAAGCGGATAACGCAAAAAACTTCAGCAGTAACTACATCGCGGCAGGAGATCTTGAAACTCAATGGAATAAAAGATATAATGTAATTGGAGTCGCTAACCGTGTGATCCGTAATATTGATAACATCCAGACTTCACAGGCCACGAAAAACAAATACCTAGGGGAAGCTTTGTTCATGAGCAGCAGAATGTATTTTGAACTTTCCTATTCTTACGGAAATGAAAAAGCAGGAGTTCCTATTATCGACCGTTCAAAAGATCCGGATCCAAACCCGATTCCAAGAGCGGCCAATGTAATGGAGAATTACACTTACATTGTGAATGACCTTAAAAGAGCGGCAGAATTGTTACCTACTCAGGCAGAACTTCCTGCAAAAGATTACGGAAGACCACATAAAGCTGCAGCATGGGCACTTTTAGCAAAAGTATACCTGTTTATGAAAGACTGGAAGAATGCGGAATTCTGGGCCAACGAAGTCATGACAAAAGGAAACAGAGCCTTGCTGGGAAATTTTGCTGATGTCTTCAAAGCAGAAAATAACTACAGTTCAGAATATATCTGGTCTATTCCCGGAACGCCTAAGTTTACAGCTTGGGGAAGTATTCTTCCGGGCGTAATGCTTGAAAATAAAGGATGGGGAGAGTACAACGGATGGGGATATTTCCAACCGACAAAAGAACTTTATGACGAATATGAAACAGGAGATCTTAGAAGAAGTGCTTCCATCCTGAAAATAGGTGACAAATTTACCTTTAACGGGAAAGAAAGAATATATGCTTCTACCAACTCCCTTACCGGATATCAGTTCAATAAATATATGGATGCTTTCAAATATCAGCTGAACAGTGGCCATGTGAGTGCCAACGGAGATTATCCATGTACGGATCTTGCCGTTCCGATCATGCGCTATGCTGAGGTAATCCTTATTAAAGCAGAAGCTTCATTGATGCAGGGAAAATCTGCAGATCAGGAAATCAATATGATCAGAGTACGTGCAGGTTTATCTCCGAAAAACGGATGTACAATGGCCGATCTGAAACATGAAAGACGTTGCGAACTGGCAGGTGAATGGGCAGACAGACACAGAGATCTTGTACGTTGGGGAGATGCACAGGCAGCTTATGCGAAGCCTCTGCACGGTATCAACGGACAGGTAGTCTGGGCAGCAAGAAACTTTAATCCGGCTGTACATAATGTTTGGGCAGTTCCGCAGGCTGAAATCGTAAACAGTCATGGGATCATTAAACAAAATGAAGGCTGGTAATTTTTAATCTTTTATATATAAGTTCACTATATCATTGCAAAAACTTCTGTGATGATATAGTTTTTACAGAAATTATGAAACGGAAACTATCAAAAATTTTGGCTGTATTGGCCCTGGGTGTTTTTTCTGAAAATCATGCTCAGAATTATTTAAACTACAATGTTGGCAATGCACATTCACATAATGATTATATGCAGGAGATCCCTTTTTGGCAAGCGTATTATGCTAACTTTGGCTCCATAGAAGCTGATGTCTTTTTAGTGAAGGGTAATCTTTGGGTAGCTCATACCGAAAAAGAACTTTCTGCAGACAGGACACTGGAAAATCTTTATCTCGATAATATTTCAAAACAGATTAAACTGAATAAGGGAAATATCTATCCGGATGGCAGTAAGAAACTTCAGCTTCTGATTGACATTAAACAGGATTATAAAACATCATTGTCCGCTTTGGTCAGTACATTAAAGAAATACCCTGAGATTACAGGAAATACAGGAATTAAAATTGTAATTACCGGAGGAAGACCTCAGCCGGCAGATTTTAAAAACTATCCAAACTATCTTTACTTTGATGGTGACCTTGATAAAAATTATTCTGAAGATCAGTTAAAAAGAGTAGGGATGTTCAGTGCAGACCTTCCCGGATTGGTAAAATGGAATGGAAAAGGAATTCCAAGAGATGAAGAAACGGAAAAAATTAAAACTGCTGTTGAAAAAGCACATTCCCGGCAAAAGCCAATACGTTTTTACGGAGCTCCGGATTTTCCAAATGCATGGGTAAATCTTATGGATATAGGAGTGGATTATATCAATACCGATCATATTCCTGATCTTAAAAAATTCATGAACGCTATTCCGAAAAACTTTTATAAAAATACAAAAGAATACAGCACATATACGCCGACTTATGCATCAGATGGAGTACGTAAAAAAGTAAAGAATGTTATCCTTCTTATACCAGATGGAACTTCTCTGCCGCAGTACTATGCTGCTTTTACAGCCAACAAAGGGAAACTGAATGTTTTCAACATGAAATCCACAGGACTCTCCAAAACCAATTCATCCAATGCCTATATTACAGATTCCGCACCGGGTTCTACAGCATTTGCAACGGGAGTGAAAACTAAGAATACTTTTGTAGGGGTTGATAATATGGGAAAAGCAATTGCACAAATTCCGGATATTATTGCTGAAAAAGGAATGGTTTCAGGATTGATTTCCACAGGAGATGTCACAGATGCAACACCTGCAGACTTCTATGCACATTCAGATAACAGAAACAGTTCGGAACCTATTCTGAAAGATTTTGTTACTTCAAAAACGAAAATTCTGATCGGAGGTCCTACAAGTGGATTGTCCCAGGAAAATATACAGAAATTTAAAGAAGCAAAAATTGATCTCTATCAGGATTTGAAGTCAGTCAATACAATAAAGAACCGTACTTTGGTGATTGATCCTCTGGCTTCACAAAGAATAACCAACGGAAGAGGAAACTGGCTTTCTGATGCATTTGATCTCACCTTAAATGATTTAAAGAATAATAAAAACGGATTCTTTATGATGATAGAAGCTTCCCAGACTGATGGAGGAGGTCATAGTAACAATATAGAACAGCTGGTTACAGAATTATTGGATTTTGATCATGTGGTGGGTAAGGCAATGAAATTTGCTGATGAAAATAAAGAAACTCTGGTAATCGTAGTGGGAGATCATGAAACAGGGGGATTAACTCTATTGGACGGAAGTCTGAAAGATGGCTGGATATTTGGAAATTTCAGCACCAATGATCATACCTCTATTCCTTCAAGTGTTTTTGCTTACGGTCCGAATTCTAAAGAATTTACTGGATTGTTTGAAAATACGGAGATTTTCAACAAAATAATGGCAGCCTACGGAATTCAGAAATAACTTTTGATTTTTAATACTTTTTTACTTTTACAAAGAGAGGCTGTTTCAATAACGAAACAGCCTTTTTCTTTTAAAATAATCTCTAGAATCCACGGTAAAAATAAAAAAGGCTACCCCAAAGGAGAGGCAGCCTTTGAATATATCTAACAAATAATAATTTAGAAATTGGTTTTTACGATTAATTCAGACAGTTCTGCATTCACAAAATCAATCGGCATTACTCCATATGAACCCTGAGTATTCGTTTGGAAGAATGTTTTAAGCCTTGGGTTAATATTGTTGGATACTGTAGGAATACTTGGAATCCCAAAAATTCCCGGCTTATAACCGCTCGTGAAATTCACGAAAAGTTTACCATTCGTATCATTCTTAGCTTCATTAAGCAGGCTGGAAATTCCATTCCACTTGTCATCATTGTTTGTAACCTTATAATAATCCTGAACTTTCAATTGTACACCGGAATTATTGATATCAAACGTTGTATTATCCGCCCATGGAGAAGCATTGATTCCCTTAGTTGTTCCTGAAGAAAATCTTCTCAGCAATTTGATCTTTCCTCTTACAGAACCTAAGGTAGGAATATTTGCTCCAAGATCCCATTTAGAAGGATTTTTCTGTACATAAGAATCAAAGGTCTGCTCAAAACTTCTGGTCGTGTTGGAAGCATCATATTCTTCCTTTACAGACATGATAATTGTTTCTGATGGATGGCTGTTAAGGAATGCATAGCAAGCATTAAGCACATCATCAAAATTCAGATTTTGGTAAATCGCTCCGTGATGAATAGCGAAAGCATTGTCAATATGTCTGCAACGTATATCCAGAAAACGGACTCCTGCATTAAGTTGTTCTGCAATGCTGAGGTCTTGAGTTTTAGCCGTACCTGATACCACAGGGGTATCTACACGTGCTCCTGAATCATGAGTTCCGGGAATTGAGATTTTTGAAAGGGAAATATTATCCTGAAGACCAGACATCCAGCTATTCATGGCAATAGGTAATAATGAAGCTTTACCAGTTGTTTTTGCTAAAGAGGCTACACTGTTTTCGTTGGAATCCCTTTCCAGAATGCTGTCGTTTGAACAGGAAAAAAAGATCGACGCAGTAACAACTCCAAGAGTAATGGCTGTAAAGCGTTTCATGTTTTGTTTGAACATAGTTTTTTTATTTTTTAATGCAGCTTAAAAATAAGAATATATCAAAACATGAGGAGTTAATTTAACTTTAAGAGATAATTAAGTTGCTATAAAGTCAGGAAGTTGGATGAGCGAAGACAGATTTTTATTAACGCAAAGTTTATTTTTAGTTCCGGAAATAGAGAGGGAGCAAAGATGTAATCAATGAAATTGATTCTTTCTAAGCGGATGTATAAATCAAGCTTCGTCAACGATAGATGTCAGCCTTTTTGCTCACTTTAATACGCAGTAGTATTGTTTTTACTTTGTGTTTAAAATTGAGCGAAAAGATTTCCATCTTAAAACACAAAATCCTCCTTCAAACCGGGAATCCTGAACTTGTGGTCTCCGATAAAGAAATCATTCATTTTAATAAGAGCCGGGAACTTATGAGTAAACTCTTTGTGTGAGTTTTCGGGTACTTTGCTGTCATCATCACAGGATGAATATTCTCTGTCAACAATCACTTGGCCTGTAGAAAAATTGATTTCATTCGTAAAACTGAAATCACAGGTGTCTTCAAAATGATCGTACACACCTATCAGATAAAAATCTCCGTTCTGAAATCTGAAGGTATGTTTATATTGCTGGGTATGCCTTGAATTGGTAAAAAACAGCTGTCCAATAATAAGACAGTTATTTTTTATATTGACTGTAAGAGTATTGTCAGAAGGATAAAATCCGAATCCGCTTGAAAAAATGATGTCAGAATTTTCTTTCCATACTTTCAGGCCGTTGTTTTCCTTTTTCAGAATATAGAAAACCCTTTTATAGTCACTTGTACCTTCCGGGTTTTGCTCGTATGATGCTTTTATATTCGTATTAAATACCAGAACAGTTTCATCTTTTCCATCTTTGTCAAGATCGCCTTTGGCTTCTGCAATCTGAGTATAACCTTTCGGAACCGAAAAATTTTTCAGCTTCTGAGCAGATAAGTTCGTCACAGATAAGAATATCAAAAAGTGAAAGACAGATTTCATGATGATCAGTATAATTAAAAATGTGGTAATCCCAAAAAATAATCATCTTCAAATTACCACATTTTATAGTTTTTATTAATGAGTCAGTATGCTTTCAAGATCTTTCCAGAACATTGGATAAGACTTTTCTACTACATCTTCATCTTCAATATTGAGTTCTCCGATCAGACAAAATGGTGCAAAACTCATGGCCATTCTGTGATCCTGATAGGTCTTAATAGAAATATGGTCTTGTGGCTCTCCAAAGCTGATGGATTTAATCGTCAGATCTGTAATTTCTGTTGCAGTGCCTAGTTTTTGCAGTTCATTATATAAAGCAAGAAGTCTGTCGGTTTCCTTTACTCTTAAAGTTCCCAATCCTGAAATATCGAAAGGTATTTTTAAGGTAGCTGCCGTTACGCAAAGGGTTTGCGCAATATCAGGACAGTCATTCATATCCAGGACAATCTTTTCCGGGAAAGAAAAATCTGGCTGAGGTTCCAATGTTAGTTTATGCTCATCTTCAGAGAACGTTGTTTTGATCCCGAAGAATTTTTCATAGATGCTGGCAATTGCAGAATCTCCCTGTGTTGATTCCTTGTAAAAACTTTTCAGATGAATGGTTTCTCTTCCCAACGCACAGATAGAGTAGAAGTAAGAAGCAGAGCTCCAGTCGCTTTCCACTTCATAATGTACTACTTCATTATTGTCTGGAGTGAAAGGCTTTACTTTAATTGTATTTCCCACAAAGCTGCTTTCAATGCCAAATTTTGTCAGAATATCAAGGGTCATTTCAATATAAGATCTTGAAGTCACTTCTCCTACAAGATTGATCTCTAATCCGTTTTCAAGTTTTCCTGCAACAAGAAGCAGAGAGGTGATAAACTGGCTTGAAATATTAGCCGGAACATTCACAGAAGTCTGAGTGATCTTTTTCCCTGTAATTTTTAAAGGGGGGAAACCTTCGTTCTCCATATATTCAATTTCTACTCCAAGATCCCTCAAAGCACTTACCAGATTTTTGATAGGCCTTTCTTTCATTCTCCCGGAACCGGTAAGAATTGTCGTTTTACCTTCCTGAATAGAATAATAAGAAGTAAGAAAACGCATAGCCGTTCCTGCATGATGAATGTCTACCACTTCGGTATCCTCAGATAATGCTTTTTTCAGCAATTGAGTATCCTGAGAATTGGATAGATTTCCGATTTTTATATTACTGAACAGGCTTTCCAGAATCAATAAACGATTCGAAATACTTTTCGAACCGCTGATCTGTACTGTTTTTCCTCCTGATAATTTTGATTTTTCTAGCTTCATTATGATCTGCATTATCTTAAAAAATAATGAGTTACAAATTTATGTATTATTTATAACTCATCATTTATAATTATTTCAATTTTTCGTTGTTCTGATGCCGGTCTTTATCCCGGTCCGTCTTGATTTTCATTTTTCGGTCAAAAGCATCCTGCAGGTTCACTCCGGTCTGATTGGCAAGGCATAGCGTAACAAAAAGTACATCTGCCAGCTCTTCACCAAGGTCTTTCGTTTTATCACTTTCCTTTTCGCTTTGTTCACCGTATCGTCTGGCAATGATTCTTGCCACTTCACCTACTTCTTCTGTCAGCATCGCCATGTTGGTAAGTTCATTAAAGTATCTTACGCCAATGGTTTTGATCCATTCATCTACCTGCTTCTGTAACTGAGTAATTTCCATTATTGATAAGCTCCTAAAGTTGGGTTTGTGGTTCTGGATACATTCACAATATCAAAAGGAACGGTTGCTGCAACAGCTGCATTTCCTTTTCCAAGAGCTGGTGAACCGGGCTTTACTCTTAAATTCATTTTAGCCATAAAATAATTGACAAACTGTGGATCGGTATTCTTTGTTGTTTGTATCACATTCGGATTATTGTCAAAAGTGAAGCCAGATCCTGTTGCACTCGTATATTTGATTAATGAATTTTGAAGTAAGAATTCAAACTGCTGCCCTGGCGTTTGTTCAAAATGAACAGCATCATCCCTGTCAGAATATACAATACTGTTTTTGATATCAAGCAGCTGTAAAGCGCCCTGTTCTGATTGTCCTGCATCATTCTTCCATTCATTGGCTGCAAAAATTCCGCTTCTGTCAAAAGAGCTCATCGTTCTTGAATAGTTGGCAATCGTTGCGTGGGTATAGCTGTGTTTTCCTCCTCTGAAAATACCGACACATGATAAACCGCAATTGTTCATCACAAGATTATTGGCATTCACAGTAGAACCTACAGCGTAAATTCCATATTCAAAGAAAGTATGGATGAATGAATTGGTGATAGTCGCATTGGTTTGTTTCATATCAAGACCTCTTGTTCCTCCGAAAAGCCTTGCATGGTTCATCTTAAGTGTAGAATTTGCTTCCATTTTAATAGAATTCCAATTTTTAGGAATGGTATCATAATAAGGATCATTTCTGTCTCCACGAAGAATAACCTGGTCGGTTTGCGTTCCGTTAATATTTAAAATAGCTCCGGAAGAAACTTTCATTCCGCTGTTTTTGTGGAAGTATACCTTAGTTCCAGGATTAATATCCAATGTTACACTTGGATTGATGGTAAGATTTCCGTAGATGATCTTTGCTTTATTGTTATTCCATGTTGTGGAATTGGTAATGATATTCGGGTTGCCGGGAGTCTGAATAAAAAATTCAGCATCCTGAACCACAGAAAATAAAGTGACATGCTGTTGTCCGGTTGGGCTGGTAAAAAGAACTTTGTCCTCAGCAATCGCTTCCGGTCCGGTAGCTTCCGGGGCAATTTCAACAAAAATATAAAGACTGTCTTTCTTTCTTAAAGGAACATTTTTAAAATCATATCCCGGCTTTCCATCTACATTGATTCTATATAATGAAGCAGCGCCTTTTTCAAGATTCACCCTTGGGATCATGATATCCTTATCTTCATTATTATATACTTTTACTACATAGGTTTCTGAACGTACCTGGTGATATACCGTGTCACAGAATACAGTGTCTCTTGAGAAACTTAGCTGCTGGGTAGGACTGTCAAACGTAATATCATCCTTATTACATGATACTGCTACAAGTAACATCCAGAAGGAAAAAGCCAGTAATAATTTGAATTTCATTGAAATTAAAGTTTAAGTAAGTTCCAAATTTAACGAAAATACTTTGAATTTCTTATCAATAAAAAAATATTGAATCGAGTATTTGGAAATTAAAAAAAATGTTGTATTTTTGCAACCTAAAATTTAGCAGAGAAATATCCATTACTATTTCGAAAGCAAACTTAATTTTTTTAAAAATAGTATTATGAAAAACGGAATCCACCCAGAAAATTATAGACTTGTTGTTTTCAAAGATATGAGTAACGACGAGGTGTTTCTTTGCAAGTCTACTGCAGAAACAAAAGACACTATCGAGTTTGAAGGACAAGAATACCCATTAATCAAAATGGAAATCTCTTCAACTTCTCACCCTTTCTACACTGGTAAAGTAAAACTAGTTGACACTGCAGGTAGAGTTGATAAGTTCATGAACAAATACAAAAAATTCGCTAAGTAATTTTTGTACACTTAAAATAATAAAGTCTTCCAATTTTTGGGAGACTTTTTTTATTGTAAATTTGTTAACCTTGAATTTTAAACTTTAAACTTAAAAAACTGAATGATGCAGATAGTATTTTCAGACGCACAATATTGGGAAGACTTTCTTCCGCTTACTTTTACCCGCCCGGTTGCTGCAATGCGATGCGGAATTCTTACCTTCTCCGAAAGATGGCAGAAAATCCTGGAAAACACAGAGATCTCTTACTTCACAGAAACGTACCTTCAGGATAAATTTAAAAGTCCGGAGGAAAAAGAAAGCCTTTTTTTAGTTCCGAATTTCATTCCTACAGAAACCGTAATTCAACAGATTAAAGATCTTAAGCAGGGAGAAGCATTGGTTTATGAAGACGAATTGATCGCCGCTAAAATCAATATGAAAGATTTTTCTCTCCATCAGATTGAAAAAATGACGGATATCAAGGAAGATCTTATTTTCTTTAAAAGACCAAAAGATCTGTTTACCTATAACCATCACGCAATTGATTTTGACTTTGATCTGCTTACCAAAGGAAGAACTTCACAGGAACTATCTTCAACCAATGGGTTTTTAGGAGATAAAAAAGACCTCTTTATCGAAGAAGGTGCTGAAATTGAATTTTCTACTTTGAACACTAAGACAGGGAAAATTTATATCGGTAAAAATGCTGAGGTAATGGAAGGCTGTCATCTTCGCGGACCGATCACTCTTGGGGAAGATTCTAAGTTTAACCTTGGTGCTAAAATATACGGAGCAACGACTATCGGTCCACATTGTAAAGTAGGAGGGGAAGTGAATAATATTATTATTTTCGGCTATACAAGCAAGGGGCATGAAGGTTTTGTCGGAAACTCTGTAATCGGGGAATGGTGTAACTTCGGTGCTGATACCAATTCTTCCAATCTTAAAAATAATTACAGCCATGTAAAACTGTGGAACTACAGAACAAAAGCCTTTGAAGATACAGGCTTACAGTTCGCAGGATTAATTATGGGAGATCATTCCAAAACGGCAATCAATACCCAATTGAATACCGGAACAGTAATTGGCGTGGCCTCCAATATATTCAAACCAGGTTTTCCACCCAATCTTGTGGAAAATTTTTCATGGGGTGGATTGAAAGATGATGAAAGATTCAGGCTGGATAAAGTATATGAAGTAGCAGAAAGAGCTATGGCGAGGAGAAAAATCCCTTTAACAGAAGAGGATAAAGCAATCTTGAAACATATTTTTGATACGTATTAATTCGATGATAATAAAAAACTTCAATTTTTTTTGAAGTTTTTTTATTTTTGATGTAATAGATCTGTAACGGCAATTGTCTTACCTATAAGAAACAAAACTCATGACCCAAGAAACTTTCAAGAATACGGTGTTTATTCTCAAAGACGAGATGTATCGTTTTGCGAAGCGGTTTGTCATGAGCAGTGATGAAGCAGAAGATGTAGTACAGGATCTCATGATGAAGTTTTGGCAGAAGAGGGATGAGCTTGAGCAGTTCGGGAATTTTAAATCCTATGCGCTGAAGTCTGTCCGGAACGAATGCCTCAACAGATTGAAGCATCACGATGTAAAGATCGGCTTTGCGGATATGCAGCTTCACCGGTCGGAGCTTTACAGTATGGAAGTTGATAACCTTAAGGAACATATTATAGGATTTATCAATCAGCTCCCCGAAAAACAGAAGATGGTCATCCACTTGAAAGATGTAGAAGAGTATGATGTTTCCGAAATTTCTGAAATGCTGGAAATGGAGGAAAATGCAGTAAGGGTAAACCTGATGCGTGCGAGACAAAAAGTAAAAGAACAAATCTCACAACTGATGAGCTATGAAAAAAGATCAATTACAAGATAAATACAACGAAGTCTTCCAGGATCTTAAGGAAGAAAAAATGGACTGGAGTTTTGAAGACTTTCTTCAGACTGCAGAAGGTGCGGAGCCTGAACAGCATATTGTGCCTGTTATTCCACTGGAAGAAAAGAAGAAACCCTCCTTTCCTAAATGGTTTTGGATGGCCGCCAGTATAATGCTGGTCCTCAGCATCGGATTCTTCCTGAATAACAATAATAAGAATGCGCAGGATAAAGAAAAGCTGGTAAAAGATGAAATCTTAAAACAGAAATCCGGATTCATTGAAGAAAACAGTGATCACCAGGAACAGGTTGCCGTAAATCATACAGACTCTATTTCCGGTGTGAAAAAAGATTCTGTTTTTCAGGACAATCAGGTGGCGGAAAAAGATGTAATGGATGAAATCCTGCCAAAAAGAGGAAGGCTTAAAAAGGAAACAAGACCTAGATACGTAAGCAATGCCTCAAACAATAAAAATTTAAGTGATTCTGCATCTGCGTACAATGACTCTTATGTAATTGTAAACGGCAAAAGAATCAGCAGTGAAAAAGAAGCCATAGATGTTGCCAAATATTCCTTTATGAAATTAGGAAACGAGTTTAAAAAAACAGTAGCATCCTCTCAAAAAAATGAAAATCTTGACAGCGAATACTAAAAATCAGAACAATCCCATGAAAAAAATATTTTTTATAATAGCCGTAATGCTAAGCAGCTTTGCAACTTATTCTGCACAGACTGAGAAATTAGACAAGCTTTTTCAGGATTTTGAAAAAAAGGGAAGAGTGACATCTATCAATATTAAAAAGCCGATGTTCAAGCTATTGAATACCATTGATGTTGATGATGCCTATGTCGGAAAAATAAAACCGATCCTGAACGATGTGGATGGACTTAAAATTTTAATTATTCCTAAAATTACCTTTCCAGATCGTTTAAAAGATGAGAATCTTGCCAATATAAAAATGAATGAAGATAAAACGGCGAGAATAAATGATGCATTGAACTCATTAAACTTCAATGAATTAATGTCTATGAGCAGTGATGGAACTTCTATGAAATTTCTGGCTGAAGATGAGAAAGATAACTATCTCGAAAATCTTGTTTTCAACGTTGATTCCAAAGAAGAGAATATTATTTTTATTCTTAATGGAAAAATGAAGCTATCCGATGTAAACAAGATCATTAATTCCGGTGAAACAACTACTTCTTCTGTGACAACTTCCGTGAGAAATGACCTCACTTCAGGGAATACATCATCTTACCTGAACGGAGATAACAGAAACGTGGGTGAATTCTCAAAGATAGATGCCAGCGTAGGAGTAAATGTTACTTACAAACAGGAAAATACAAGAAGTGTAAAAGTTATTGCAGATGCAGATAAGCTTCAGTATGTGATTACAAAAGTAGAAAACGGAGTTTTAAAGATATATGTTGACAATAAAGGTGTTCGAAATCTGAGATTTAAAAATCTTAACGTCAATGTTTCAGCTCCCAGCATTAGTGCTATAAAAACATCGTCAGGAAGTGTCTTTACAGCAGTGAACCCTGTTACAGAAAGCAGCCTTGCAATAGAAGCAGAATCTGGTTCTATTATTAAAGGAACATTCAATGTAAAAGAGTCTGCAGCAGTAGAAGTAAGCTCAGGTTCAGTAATAGATATTGATATTAAAACACCAAAGCTGGCATTAGATACTTCCAGCGGAGCAAGTATTAGCTTATCAGGAGAGGCAGCATCTGCTGTAATTGATATCAGCAGCGGAGCGTCTTGTAAAGCTGATGATCTTAAGATCTCAACAGCAGTAGTAGAATCTACCTCTGGAGCAAGTCTTTCTTTACTGGTAACAGATAAATTGAAAGTAAGTGTTTCATCCGGAGCAGCCGTAAAGTTGAGAGGAAATCCTGAATTGGATGCCAAAGTAGATAAAATTTCGGGCGGAAGCTTCAGACAAATCAAATAAGAAAACTAACCTATGAAGACTCTTAAACATTTTTTTCTCGCTATTTTGGTGCTGGGCATGCTTCAATCGTGCATCGTTTCAGAAAAACCGAATATTGACTTTTTCCAGAATTCAAAATATGATTTCAAAGGAGCTCAGTTTGCAAGTATTAATGTACCGATGGTTCTTGCTAAATCATATATTAAGAAGGCTTTAAGAGAAGACGGAGAAAGTGAGGAAACAATTAATCTGGTCAAGAAAGCTTCAAAAATAAAAGTTCTTACCGTAACAAACGGAAGTAAAGAAATGCTGAATGATTATACTCAATATCTGAATGATAATCATTATGAAGAATGGGCTACCATAAAGCATGACGGCAATAATGTCAATATAAGGGTGAAACAAGACGGTGACGCTATTAAAAATATGCTGATCACTGTAGGTTCCAATAGTAAGGATATGGTGTTTGTAGATGTGAAAGGAAATTTTACTCCTGATGATATCTCAAAAATGATTAATTCTGTTTCCGTTAAATAACCATTAATCCCCAAGAATTCACAGCATGGAAAAACTGATAAGAGAAGTCCGTATCCTTAAAATCTATGCCGTTGTACTCACCATACTCTGTGCGATGTTTTTCTTTCTCGCATTTAAAAACCAATCTTCTAACGAACGTTTTAAAGAAATAGATGTAGAACGCATCAATATCATTGAGAAGGACGGGACTTTAAAAATGGTTATCAGTAATAAGGAGCGCCAACACCCCGGATTGGTGAATCACAAAGAAATGAAACCCCGTGAAAGAGAAGCAGGACTTATTTTCTTCAATTCTATGGGTGACGAATGTGGAGGGCTTGTATATGATGCTGATGAAGAAGGGTCCGGAATGGTATATTCTGTAGATCAAAGAAATACAGATCAGATTATGCAGCTGCAATATTCTGAATCAATAGGGAATGATAAAAAAAGAGTATATGGTTTAAAACTTTGGGACAGACCGGATGATTTTCTGCTGGAAGATATTATTAAGGCTGGAGATTCAATCAAAAAAATTAATAATCCGGAAGATTCAAAAAAAGCATTTGCACAGCTACGGGAAAAGGGTAAGCTGGGAAATGAACGATTTTTTGCCGGCAAGACAGCGAATGGAGATGTAGGGATTTTTATCCGTGATACAAAAGGGAAAGTAAGATTAAAAGTATACATCGATAAAAATAATCAGACCCATATTGAGAAATTGGATGAAAATGGAAACCCGGTAAAATAACCTACTAGCGGCAATATTGATTAAACTTAACAAGTAGTTTCTACATATTCAATTATTTTGTACCGTAACCGTTCTGATAAAAGAGCGGTTTTTTCGATTTAAGTTATTGATTATTAAATTTTATTTAAACTATTAAAAAGGATTTTCATATCTCACTAAAATAACCTAATTTTGCAAAGAAAGTAAAGATGTCTATTCATAACAAAATTGTAGAGACAGCCATCACTTTCGATGACGTTCTTCTAGTCCCTTCTTATTCAGAAGTTTTACCTAACCAGGTTTCATTAAAATCAAGACTTACCGACAAAATCACGCTGAATGTTCCGATAGTTTCCGCTGCGATGGACACAGTTACTGAAGCTGATCTGGCTATTGCCCTAGCAAGAGTTGGAGGATTAGGTTTTATTCACAAAAACATGACAATCGCTGAGCAGGCTGCTCAGGTGAACCGCGTAAAGCGTTCCGAAAACGGAATGATCTCTGATCCGGTAACTTTATCTAAAGATCATACTTTGGGAGAGGCGAAAAGCCTTATGTCAAGATATAAGATTTCAGGTCTTCCGGTAGTAGATGCTGATAATGTTCTGATTGGAATTATTACCAACAGAGATGTAAAATATCAGGAAAACCTTGATATGAAAGTAGAAGAGATCATGACCAAAGAAAATCTGATCACTTCAGACAAAGATACCAATCTTGAAAAGGCAAAAGAAATCCTTCTTAAAAACAGAGTTGAAAAACTTCCGATTGTAGATAAAGATAATAAACTTGTAGGATTAATTACTATCAAGGATATTGATAATCAATTGGAATATCCAAACGCTAATAAAGATGAGAACGGTCGTCTTATCGTAGGGGCTGGAGTTGGAGTAGGAGAAGATACATTGGCTAGAATTGAGGCTTTGGTACAGGCAGGAGTTGATATCGTAGCAATCGATTCAGCACACGGTCATTCTAAAGGAGTTTTAGACAAAATCTCAGAAATCAGAAAAGCATATCCGAACCTTGATGTTGTAGGTGGAAATATCGTAACCGCAGAAGCTGCAAAAGACCTTATTGAAGCCGGAGCCAACGTACTTAAAGTTGGAGTGGGTCCAGGTTCTATCTGTACAACAAGAGTCGTTGCAGGTGTGGGAGTTCCTCAGTTATCTGCAATCTATAACGTTTACGAATATGCTAAGTCACAAAATGTAACAGTAATTGCTGATGGTGGAATCAAACTTTCAGGAGATATCGTTAAAGCTATTGCAAGTGGAGCAGGAGCCGTAATGCTTGGTTCTCTTTTAGCGGGTACAGATGAAGCTCCGGGAGAAGAAATTATTTTCCAGGGAAGAAAATTTAAGTCTTACCAAGGTATGGGAAGTCTTTCTGCTATGAAGAGAGGTGGTAAAGAAAGATATTTCCAGAGTGAAGCTAAAAAATTCGTTCCGGAAGGAATTGAAGGAAGAGTTCCACATAAAGGAAAATTGGAAGATGTAATTTTCCAATTGACAGGAGGTTTAAGAGCTGGTATGGGATATTGTGGATCTAAGGATATTGAAACACTTCAAAAAGATTCTAAACTGGTAATGATTACAGGAAGCGGATTGAAAGAATCTCACCCGCATGATGTAATTATCACACAAGAAGCTCCAAATTATTCTTTATAAAATCATTATTGGATTTATATTTTAAAAACTGCACAATTAGTGCGGTTTTTTTATTTTATAATTTTAGATTAATGTATTGATTAGTAGTGGGTTAGTTTTGTATTTTATTTTTATTAATTTATTGTTTTGTTATTTTTATTGCTTTTTATTAGGAATAATATAAATTAATCGAATGCTGTTTGTAATTACGTTAATTTTATTTTTGGTTTAAAATGTAACAATTATAAATGTTTTTCTACTAACTGTAATAAAATTTTAAATTTTGTGCTGATTATTGATAATAAATACTGTTAATTGATGCTTGAAATTATAAATTTTAAATCTATTAATTTTTTTAAATATTGTAATGAAGAAAACTATCCTTTGTGGGGCATTGCTACTATCCCTTTCAGTATCAGCACAGCAAAAAAAAGATTGGTGTGACTTTGATAATGAACAGAGAGTACACCAAAAACAAAATGCGGAAATTGATGAAATGGTTCGCAATATGCGTAACAAAATTATTAGCGGTAATCAAAATACTACTGCTAAAGGAGGAAGTGCATACAAAATTGTAAATGGAGTTTATGAAATTCCTGTAGTAGTACACATAATAGCACCTACAGGAGCTGCTATTGGTACTGCTTACAATAAGAGTGATGCTCAAATTCAGGCTTGGCTGGATCATTGTAATCAAATGTATGCAGGTACTTATCAGTGGGCTCAGGGAATTCCTGCAGATTTTGGTACAGCTGCTACAATGCCGATTAAGTTGGTATTGGCGAAAAGAGACCCTAACTGTAATGCAACTACTGGGATTGTTCGATATAATGGTGGTACTCTTCCAGGATATGATGCAAATGGGATAAACCGTAGTGGGACATCTGGTGTTAGTACAGATCAGGTTAAGACAATTGCTCCGCACTGGCCAGAAGCTTCTTACTTTAACATTTATATTATGAACAAAGTAGATGGAGGTGGAACCTATGGTATTATGGGCTGGGCTGGACTGCCTCAAAATGCTGATGCTAACTACGAATCCTTTATGAAATCTTTTGTGGTTACACTACAGGATGATATTACTTTGGCTCATGAGTTTGGACATAGTATGGGATTACTTCATACTTTTGGAAATGCTAACGCTCAACCGCCGCAAGGGACTACTTCTACTACTTACTGTCCAGCGATGACTAATAATGATTGTAATAAGGATGATGACCAGGTGTGCGATACAGAAAGATCAAGAAGCTTGCTGAATGATCCTGCACCTACTAACAATGATATGAATTATTGTACAGGAGCAAACTATCAGGGAGTACAGTATAACATGATGAACTATACCAACCCAATAGCATTCAAATTTACCAATGGACAGCATGACAGAGCAGCTCTTTATTTCTTTTTAATGAGAGGATCTTTGAGTACTTCATTAGGTGGAACAGCCCCTTCTAATGCTGCTGCGATTGGAACGCCTATTGCTGCAACATGTAATCCATCAGGGATCTCTACACCAGATGATTATTTTGTTGGCCCAACTCTTGTGAAATTAGGAAGTATTAATAATGCAACTACAGGATACTGGCATAATAATACTAGTTTTTATGAAGACTATACAGGAGCAAACTGTCTGAAAGCTACAGCTACTGAGCTTTCTTCCACAGGAACACATAACCTTCAGGTAAATTTATCAGGTTCAAATAACGATGTGAGAGTTTGGATTGACTATAATAATAATGGAACATTTGAAGCCTCTGAACTTGTGGGTACTGCTGATAATATTGCAGCAGATCCGGTTACAGAAATAGGTACTTACAATACTACTATTACGGCACCTGCTTCAGTGGTACTTAACACTCCGCTAAGAATGAGAGTTCTTGTAGATGATGAGAATCCTAACATGACTCCTTGTGGACAATTAATGTACGGACAGGTTGAAGACTATACTGTAAAATTTGTTACGAACTTAGGAACAAACGAGGTGAAAGCGGATAATAATGATTTAACTGTTTATCCTAACCCGGTTGCAACCGGAGATAAGATCTTCATTAAAGCTAAAAATGGTAAAAACCTGAAAGTTTCTATTTCTGATATGGCAGGAAGATTGATCGCAAGTCCATCCGCAACTGAAGAAGGAAATGGTATTTTCAAAGTAGAGCAGCAATTAGAAAAAGGAGTATATATGATTCAGGTTTCTAACGGAAAAGATTCTAAAACTTCAAAATTGATCATCAAATAAATTGATCAAAGTTTAATATATTATAAATGTCTCCATTTCGATGGAGACATTTTTTATTTAATTCTAATATATTTAAATCTTGGTTTAATGACTTTATTTAAAAATTGCCCTTTGGATCTTGCCTCCTTAAACTTTTCAATAATGTCGGACGGAACTTTAAGATAATCATAAACAGCTCCTGACTGATATATAATTCGTAATATTTCAGTATCCGGGAAATAAATGAAATGATGTACAACACTTGAAGGCATACTACAGTTCATACAAAAAATGTTCCTTGTCAGAAAAGAATAGAAGCTTCCGGAAATTCCGAAAGCTTCAAAGTTTTTTTCTTGTTAAAATGATCTGTTATTTTTTCACGAATTTAAATTGATGAGTTTGAAAATTCCGGGTATTTATCTTTAATATATAACCGCCTGAAATAAGTTGTGAGACATCAATTTTTGAATCAAACATTTCAGATTTTATAAGGCGTCCATCCATGTTGTAAATTTGAACAGACAGCCCGTCATCAATACCGGAAATACGAATGAAATCTGTTACAGGATTTGGAAAAATCTGGATTTTATTTTTAGAGAGATCTGAAGTTCCCAATGTTGTAGTCTGTACGTCACCCGTCATGGTAGAATTTACTGCAGTAAGATTTCCACCGCATTGCCCGTTAGTCATTACAGTATTCTCAACCCATGTTCCAACGCTGTTGCCTGGAGGTATCGGAACAGAATTGTTTCCCGTTGAATTATAATAAATCAGATAAGGAGTCGTAAAAGTTCCATTTCCTTCATCACCAAGAAATTCCCATCTGGTAAGGGTGTTGTTCCATTGGATTTTAAATTCACAGGTGCCTAATCCACTACAATCTTGCCCTCCATCAATAGGAGTAGTCATATAAATGTTCTTACTAAAAGCGTCCACTCCCGTTTTGTTAAAGACATAAGTATTAGGCGGGCTATCAAACAGATTAGGACATCCGCTGAAAGTTATTGTCTGCGTAAAAGCTGAGCTTCCCATAGCAAGACATAGAACGTAAAGAATTTTCATAACTATTAATTTTGTGATGGAAATACTCCTGCCAATGCAATGATACATTTCAACGTGATGAAGGGAGGTCTGTTTTCATGAGGCTGATTTCCTCCTGTGTTTCCTACCATTGTGCTTTTCATTATGGTGTTAGCGGCTGCATCGGAATATTCCTTATCAAGAACTTTGGTGTCTGCCGGAAGATTATTTGTTGGAGAATTCTGATTTCCTTCCGCTGTTACGGCATTTACCGTGTGGTTATGGGCTGGCATTTGTGTTATCAATAGTGTTACACTTTCAGCTCCTCCGGTTTCTCCCATGCTATACGTAGTAGGGCCTCCCGGAGCCTGTCCGTTATGAACAAGTACTCTTCCTCTCATATCAGGTAAAGCAAATGTGGTTGTTCCATTCCCTCCGTAAGTGGTTCCTAGCAATGAAAAAAGTGCTTGATTTTGAGCGATAGGCAGGATCTGCCCATTACATTCTGCCCAGTATTTTGGTGCAAAATTATAAGGTACAAAGGCTATTTGCCCTAAAAAAGGTTCTGATGCCTGTGCTTTTAAGGCAGGGGCAAATGCACTGCAGATCAGCAGTGTACATGCAAGAAATAAATTTTTCATGATGACAAGGTTTTAAGTAATATAAAATTAGAAAATATTTAATATATAATCAATGATAAAAGCAAAAACCTTTCGTTAATTTAACGAAAGGTAGATTTTATTAATTAAATATTAGTTTTTTATAGATTTTTTCTCTAATGTTTAAATCGCTTAATAGTCAATGCAGAGGATCATTAATTTTTCAAATTATCCTTAAAATCTTCAATCCTGAAATCTGTCAGAGCATTTCCCTTTTCTATTTTCTCCTTGGAATACAATCTGAAATCATTTTCTGTTTTTTCTAAAAGATAATCATACGGCCCTATATGAGAAATTAATTTTACAAGAACCGGAGATATCTCAAGACATATAAACAATCCCATGATAAAAGCTGCTGCCAATCCTATAATTGCCGAATTTTTACCCAGTTCATCCAATGCCTGAAGCCTTGCTGCAAATCCATTGAATTTATCCTCAAAAGTTTCTGTAGATTTTCTTTCAGTTTCAAGGTTCGTATATACCTTGGATATTTCTTTATCCAGATATTCCAGTCTGGGAGCGGCTTGTTTTTGATAATTCTCAAGATCTTGTCTGCGCTGCTCTTTTAATTCCTGTTTACGTTTAGCATTCGGTCCGTAACCTTCTTTTCCGCTGGTTAAACCCGACTGTTTTCCCAGAATTTCCTTTTCAAGTTCTACTGATGCGGAATCATAGGCTTTCTGATACTGTGCTACTTTTCCTGAAATCTGTTGTTTTTCAGTTTCAAAGGGGCCGCTCTGTTGAAGAATCCTTCCACTCATTTCACCCTGAAGTTGTTTTTTATTCCTTTGAATAATTGTATTCAACTGCTTATTTACCTCTTTCTCGAAAATTTTAAGCTCTAATGGTTTTGAAATAATAATCCCTAAAAATGTAGCAAGGATAAGACGGGGAATAGCCATCAGAATCTGATTCCACCAGGTTCCTGTTTTTTTAATAGAAGAAACAATATAACGGTCAAGATTAAAGATCATCAGCCCCCAAAGAATTCCAAATCCTATGGAAGCCCAGATATTGTCGAATACCGTATACATGGCATAGCCTGCAGATAAAGTAGCGAATACTGCAGTAAAAAGTACAATCCCCCCAATCCCTGAAAATTTATTCCATTCGCTTGGGGTCTTTCTTAAGATATGGATGTTCCCGCCGGAACACACCATCAGAAATTTTTGGAACCAGTTTATTTTATGAGTCCCTTGATTTATAGTTTGTTGGTTTGTTTTCATAACTGAAAATTTATACAAAGGTAGTACTAAAAATCATACCAATGTAAAAGATAGTATTATGTTTTACCAAGTAATTGTACGTGTTTTTGTAAAATATTGTTTTTTAGAGGGTTAAAACAGTACTTTGAAAGAATGTAAGAAAAGATCAAAATTATTTCAATCGATCCGGATTCTGCTTCAAAAAGCTTTCCCATCCGGAATACGATTTTGTATCCGTTATAGTTCCGGAATTAAAATGATGACATACCGCAACGGCAAGTCCATCGGAGGCATCCAAATATTTGGTAGGGAATTCTTTTAAATTAAGAAGATTCTGAAGCATCCCTGCTACCTGTTCTTTACTGGCATTTCCGTTTCCGGTGATGGCCATTTTGATTTTTTTCGGAGAATATTCGGTGATAGGAATATTTCTGTAAAGGCTGGCAGCCATGGCTACTCCCTGTGCACGGCCCAGTTTAAGCATACTCTGTACATTTTTTCCAAAGAAAGGAGCTTCAAGAGCAACTTCATCAGGATGAAACTCATCGATAAGAGACAGTGTTCTTTCAAAAATATATTTGAGCTTAGTTTCGTGATTGGGATATTTTTTTAAGATCAGTTCATGAATAGAAACCATCTCCATTTTTCCTTTTTTTACGGAGATAATGCCAAACCCCATCACAGTTGTTCCCGGGTCAATACCTAAAATTATTTTCTCTGAAATCATTGCCTCAAAGATAGGACTTTCTAAGTTTTTTTAAGAGTGAAAAGTATTGGAAATGACTTTCATTTATATTTAAAACTTTAGTACCTTTAAACAAAAATGATTATGAAAAATGTATTTAATGTACTCATTGTTCCTGTTTTTCTGTTCTGTAGCTTTCAGAAAGAAAATGGATTAACACAAAAAAGGCAATCGCTTTCTGAAACTTTGACAAAAAAAAGCGATCGTATTATTTATTTGTTTTTCAAGGCAGATAAAGATCAATCCGGAAATGCAAAAGTTGCCCTTCAGAGCAGTAAAATTACAGATGGAAGATTGAAGCAGATCTCTTCTTTTGAAAGAAATGAAGCTCATAAAGGAGACTTTATTATTACGCTCACAGAGTCTAGTGGGAAAGAAGTTGCCAGACAGCTTGTAAGAGATCCTTTTAACCCTGAATTGGAAGTATACGAGAAAGAAGGGATTTCCAGACATAAAGCCTCTCTTCAAAGCACAGAATTCAGTGCCCGCTTTTCCTATTCTGAAAATGTTCAGACGGTAAAGGTTGAAAAGGCAACTGATGATGGAGTACAGCTATTATTCACCAAAAAACTATAATTATGAAAAAAGTTTTATTATCCCTTTTAGTTGGAAGCAGCTGCTTTGCCCAGACATTCGATACAGTTCCGCTTTTACAGAACGGAGACAACAGCAAAAGGATTATTATTGCTGTTTTAGGAGACGGATTTACCGCTGCACAGCAAGCAGCTTTTACAACATCAGCTCAGAATACGGTCAATTATCTTTTTACAAAAAGCCCCTATACAGAATATAAAAATTACTTTAATGCTTATGCTGTAAAAGTAATTTCCACAGAATCAGGAGTGAAGCATCCAGGAACAGCAACAGATGTTACTGAGCCTGTAATCCCGGTTACCAATCCGAACAACTATCTGGGCTCTACTTTTGATGTAGGAGTTCACAGATGTATATACAGTAATACAACCAATAAAGTAGGACAAGTGCTGGCTGCTAATATTCCTGATTACGATATTACTTATATCTTGGGAAATTCTACGGAATATGGAGGCTGTGGAGGAACTTATGCCTTTGCTTCATTAAATGGATCTTCAAATGAAATTGTGGTACATGAGCTAGGGCATTCCTTTGGAAAATTAGCAGATGAATATTGGTTCTCAGGTTCACTGGAATCTCCCAATAAAACACAGAATTCTAATCCTGCAACGATCAAATGGAAAAATTGGGTAGGATTAAATGGGGTAGGGGTATATGCTCATGCTGAAAGCCCTAGCTGGTTCCGTCCGCATCAGAGTTGTGAGATGAGGTATCTTAACCAGCAGTTCTGCTCCGTATGTAAAGAGGCAATTATCGAAAAGATCCATAGTTTAGTATCCCCTATAGATTCCTATACACCTGCCAATAATACTACGGTAGATGCTACATCTAATGTCACTTTTACAGCTACTGAAATTCTTCCCAATCCTAATACTTTAGTCAACACCTGGATATTGAATGGAACAACACTTGGCTCAACAGGCAGCAGTGTTACCATTACTCCTGCGCAGCTGAATAATGGAAATAATACCTTAACATTGTCTGTAGTAGATAATAATCCGCTTTTGAAAGTTGATAACCACAGTACTCTGCATGTTACTACTGTTTCATGGACTCTGAGTAAATCTACTCTTAAACTTTCAGAAGTAAAAGCTGAAGAAAGACGTTTCAGTGTTTATCCGAACCCTACAGACGGAGAATTTTTCATTAAAGGGAAACAGGATTTTTCAAAAGATGTAAAAGTAGAAATCTATGATACTTCCGGAAAACTGATCCCATCCAGATTTGAATTAAAAGATGCCGGAATTAAGATTGATATTAAAAACTTTCCGACAGGCACGTATCTGTTGAATGTGAAAGAAAATAAAAATCTGATTCTCTCTCAGAAGATCATAAAAGAATAAATTGAAAACCGGCTCCAGCAGCCGGTTTTATTTTTCCAGTTTTTTCTCTGCTATAGGTACCCATTGTCCATCGTGACGGAGAAGGATTATTTTATCAACTAAGAATTTAGTTTTGTATTCCTTTGTTTCATATTTTTCCCAGGCTTTAAGGTAATTTTCCCAATTCAGATCTCTGAATCCTACAGTCACATGAGGACTAAAAGAATACGGAGCAAAATTAAAGTACTCTTTTACCTTATAATAAAGCTCAGTTAAATGAATGTTTTCTTTTGGCTGAATATAGAGTACAGGGTTTTTAGGATTAGCAAAGCTTCCAAAGCCATCCAGTTCTACTTCAAAAGGCATGATTTCCGTATTGATCTTCTGAAAAGCAACATGAATATCATTCTCCAGTTCTATTTCTCTGGAAAAGGGAGGAAATAATGTAATATGGGCTTCATTTTTCAGAGCTTTTGAATTGGCATAATTCGTTGCCAGGTCTTCTTTAAATATTTTTATTTCTTCAATAATCTCCTGAGAAGGATAAATCGCTATGAAGTACATTTTTTTCATAAAGCAAATTAAAATTTTTATATTAAACTTATATACATAAGAAAATTATGCATATGTTTGTAAGGTATAAATCATTCAATGAAAAAGAATAGTCTTTATAAAGGCACCCTGCAGAATATTATTTTGAAACTTCTTTCCAAAGAAGTTAAAATGTATGGATATCAGATTACCCAAAGGGCGAAAGAACTCACGGAAGGTGAACTTGAAATGACGGAAGGAGCACTTTATCCATTGCTGCACAAACTGGAGAGTGATGGGATGATTATTTCTGAAATTCAAAAGATCAACGGAAGAGACCGTAAATATTATCTGCTGACTGAAAAAGGAAAAACACAACAGGCAGAAAAAGAAACTGAGATGAAAAGTTACTTATTAAACCTACAAACCATATTCAATTTATGATAACCGGAGAACAGGAAAGTAAAATTACAGATTATCTGATCGCCCAGCAGCTTTCATTGGATATTCTGGTAGAAATCAGGGATCATATGATCAGTCAGATTTCAGATCTTCAGAATAAGGAGAATATAAGTTTCGAGGATGCTTTTTTAAAGACAAAAGAATCTTGGAACGGAGAATTTAAGTTAGTTAATTATCTGCTATTCTACCCAACAGCAATTCCTTTGATTGCCAAAAGGATTATACAGGAAAAATATGCCGGACTTTTCAGAAAATCTCTAATGATAGGGCTGCTGGCTTTAATAATTAATTTATTGTTGATTTTTATATCAAAAAATCAGGACGATTATAATCTGTTTTTCAAACTGCTTAACGGATCTTTTTTATTGGGTTCGGTATTGATATTGGTTTTTAATTATAAGATCTGGAAATACCTCAAAGCAGATTTTAAATACAGGGGAAAAAGCCTTTATACAATGTATCAGCAGAATATTGGATTGATGGTTGTGTGCGCTTCTTCAATGGCTCAGGTTGTTATGAAAAACGGAGATTATGCTTATCAGTTTTTCAGAGAACACAACCATTCTGAAGTGTTTCTTACTTTAGTGACCTTGATTTTGCCGTTTATATTACAGACGGCACTTGTTTTTGCTGTATTCAATTTTATGGAACACAAAAAGAGTTTGATGAAAATGCAGGAATTCCTTAAACCCGCATAAATAATACACCATTCAACTAGTGTTGTGATCTAAGCTGTATAAGAGTATTCTCCAGATGATCGGTGATCTTTTTTACTTCAATATGAGGTCTGAAGATTACTCCTTTCCCTTTTTCTTCATCGGCAATATTAGACAGGATAATCACGGATGTTTTCGTGTCCGGATAATAGATATTTAATGAAGGAGAACCTTTTATATAGCCGCTGTGGAAATAAGAGTTGGGTTTCCCGATATTAAGCATGATACCATAAGCGTAGCCCATTTTTCCAAAGATTGCATGACGTCTTTCTGCACTTTTTGCCATGAATAGCTTCAGGGTTTCCGGCTTTAAAATTTTTCCGCCATACAAAGCGTTGTTCCACGAGTGAAGATCCTGAATGGTAGATAATATTCCGCCAGCCGGAGTTCCTATTTCTCCACCGCCTAATCTTTTCGGCATGTTGGGAACTTCCTGAAATTTAGCAGGAGTACCCAAATAAGCACTGGCAAAATTATTTCCTTTAAAAGTTTCTCCCGTTGAAGAATGTAGCATTCCTGCTTTTTTAAAGAGTTCCTGAACATTTTCAGCATAGGACTTTCCGGAAACTTTTTCCACAATCTTTCCAAGAGTATTAAACCCATCGTTAGAGTAGAAGAAATCAGAACCGCTCTTGAACATCAGCTTTCCTCCCACCATATTCAATCCTGAAGTATGATTTAATAACTGATGAATCGTAATGTTTTCATATTCTTTACCCTGGAATTCCTTCAGGTATTTTGAAACTTTATCTGTCACATTCAGTTTTCCCTGTTCCATTTGGAGTAAGACCAAAACAGCTGTAAACTGCTTGCTTACCGAACCTATGGCAAAAATAGTATTGCTGTCAATTTTAGTTTTCTTTTTAAAATCAGAATATCCGTTTTCTCTTCTGTAAAGAGGAATGGTGTCCTTAAAAACGGCAATGCTTCCATTGAAATGGTACTTTTTAAAAGTAGAATCAATCTGTTGTTCTAAAATTGTTTTCTGAAAAGCTGCAATAGTAGAATCAACAATTGCTTTTTTATCAACGGGAGAGGCTTTTGGAGCTTCAGTAGTTGTACAGGAAAATAAAAAGCAGAATAGGGCCAGGAATACTAAATTTTTGATCACAGGTGTTGTATTTTTAAATGATGGTTGTTACTCTTAAAGATACTAAAATATCCAAGAGCATTAAGGGATGCAAATTGCGTGCTAGGAAGGGTTTTGAATCAATTTTATCTGGATTTAATGGATTCTTTAATACACATTTAATACATTTGATATAGAAAATGTATCACAAAATATGAATGAACACTTGAAAAATGATTCAGCAAACATCAGAAATCTGCTGAATATCATCAAAGAACAGGGAACAGATTACCTGAGCTCTATTGAAGAAAGATCAACATCAGTAATCAATAATAATATATCGGAAAAGCAGGAGCTTCCGGAATTGGGCTTCGGAACAGAAGAAGCTTTAAGGATTTTTAATGAAAAATTTGAGCCCATCATGGTTGGTTCCGGCGGGCCGAGATATTGGGGATTTGTAACGGGGGGCGCTACACCGGCATCAATAGCTGGGGATTGGCTGACGACGGTTTATGATCAGAATCCCCAGTCAGTAACAGAGCAGGGAGATGCTTCCGCAAAAATAGAGATGGAAACCATACAGCTTTTACTGAAACTTCTTCAGCTTCCGGAAAGTTTTCTGGGCGGTTTTGTATCGGGAGCTACGATGTCTAATTTTACCTGTTTGGCTGTTGGTCGTCAATGGCTGGGAAAAGAGCAGGGGAGAGATATTGCGAAAGAAGGCGTTTCGGGAACAGTAAAGGTACTTACGGCTACACCTCACTCATCTTCTATAAAATCCTTGTCACTATTGGGACTTGGCAGCGGTAATATCGTTAAGATTAAGACGGAAGAAGGCAACCGGGAAGCAATTCATATCAAAGATCTGGAAGAAAATATTCTGAAGCTTAATGGTGAGCCATTTATATTGATTTCAAGTGGAGGAACGGTAAATACGGTGGATTTCGATGATTTTAAAGAGATCAGCAGATTAAAGGAGAAATACAATTTCTGGTGGCACATTGATGCCGCTTTCGGTGGTTTTGCAGCTTGTTCGGAAACGCATCAACATCTTGTGGAAGGCTGGGAATATGCCGACAGTATTACAGTGGATTGCCACAAATGGCTGAATGTACCTTATGAAAGTGCAGTGTTTCTTATTAAAGAGCAATATAAAGTTTTACAGGTAGAAACTTTTCAGAACTCCAATGCTCCTTATCTGGGCGATCCGTTGGAAAATTTCAGCTATTTAAATTTCCTTCCAGAAAACTCAAGGAGATTAAAGGCTCTTCCGGCATGGTTTTCTCTCATGGCTTATGGGAAGAAAGGTTACCAGGAGATTGTAGATAATAATATAGCATGGGCACAACAGTTTGGTCTGCTGATTGAGAACAGTCATGATTTTAAACTGCTGGCTCCGGTAAGATTGAATACGGTCTGTTTTACATTAAAAGATGATACAAGACAGAATGAGGTAGAACAATTTCTTGAAAAACTTAATGACACAGGAAAAGTCTTTATGACGCCTACTTTTTATAATCAGCATAAAGGAATAAGAGCTGCTTTTGTAAACTGGATGACCAGTGAAAAAGATATCAGACAGGTATTTGATCTCATGAATGAAATCATTGCTGAAATAAAATAATATATTGAAAAAGCCTGTGGATTAATATTCACAGGCTTATTTTATCAGCAGATCACAAAACCAGAAAACATATTCGCTGTCTTCTTCTTCAGGAGTTGTTTTAGGTTTAGGATAAGTCTTTTTGACGGTTTCCCCGATTCCAAATTGAACCGGATTTTTGAAAATAGGCCCATCAAAAGTAAAGGTGTGAAATTCTCCGTTTTCTCCACATGGATCTACATTCTCAGGAAGATCATCAATAAATTTCTGATCAATAATCCGTCCTGCAAAACTTTTATCAAGATAAGTTCCGTTCACACAGGTTACAATGGTTTTAAAACCAAGATCTAAAAATTCATGGATGAGGTTGGATGTATTTTGTTTCCACAGGGGAAATATGGCTTTCATACCAATCGCATTTAATTGGTCTTCCCTGTATTTTCGCAGATCTTCCAGGAAAATATCACCGAAAACAGAATGGGTAATACCCTGAGCTTGAATTCCGGCCATTGTTGTACTCATGATTTGCTGGTATTCTTCCATTGACGGTTCTTTAGGAAGCTCCATTTTAATCAATGGAATTCCGAGACTTTCGGCCTGTTTTTCCAACAGAGAAACATGAACTCCATGCATGGAAATCCTTTGGAATTCTTCATTAATACTTGTAAGCAGTGTAGAAATCTCATATTGATCTTCCTGTAGTATTTTATAAAGGGCAAGCGCAGAATCCTTTCCGCTGCTCCAGTTGAATAAAGCTTTTGGTTTCATTGTAAAAATAAATCTGTCAAAAATAAATACTTTATAAATAATAACATATGTTAAATTTCAATATTGCATTATTTCTCATATGATTTCATAAGGGTGATTGTTTAAGTAACCGTGTAAGAAATTATACAAGTGATAAGATTTGATTTATGGGAAACCGTAATTTTGAAGATGTGAATCTAATAAATAATTTTATGTATTTTGATATATTGATTGAAATTTATATATTTGTAAAAAAATATTAACATGGGTGTTTTAGATTTTATTTCATTCGAAGACCCGAATAAAGTTGGTGGTTCTATTAAAGCAACTATACACAAAACCGGTAAGCTTGGATTTTCTTCTGGAGCTGAAGATTTTATGGGTATTAAAGAAGAGTCATATTTTATGGTCGGATTTAATAATACTGATACTACAGATGATAGTATATATATGGTTAAATCTGACGATGAAAATAATGCTTTTAAAGTGTCAAAAGCAGGAATGTATTATTATATAAATTTGAAAAATGTTTTTGATAAACGAGGAATTGACTATAAAAATAAAAGTTATATATATGATATAAAGAAAGAGAATTCTGAAACAACAGAATTTTTTGTTTTAACTAAAAGAAAAAAATAATATATAGAGAAGAGAAAATAAAAAAGGCTGAATAAACAGCCATTGGAA
The DNA here is from genome assembly GCF_047444895.1 of Chryseobacterium sp. S90. NCBI lineage: Bacteria > Pseudomonadati > Bacteroidota > Flavobacteriia > Flavobacteriales > Weeksellaceae > Chryseobacterium > Chryseobacterium sp. S90. Next base: position 54,078 of record NZ_JBLGCX010000008.1, read on the forward strand.
ATTTATAAGTTTTCTTAAAAATACTTGGGGAAGTGGTTTTTAAAGAAATTTTAAACTTAAGGATAATGAGATTAGCTCATCTCCTTTTATTGTGCAAAAGTACAATAACTGTTTCTTTTTTCCAAGAATAAAATTCGTTTTAACACTCACAAGCGTTAGAGTAATTATAATATTAAAAAATGAGAATAATATTATTTAATACAGAATTTAACTTAAAAAAAAGAAACAAAAACTATGAATTATAAAGTATCAACTTTTAAATTCTCCATCTTAAATAAAAATGGAGAAAAACACTTTTTAGCTAATCTACCTGGGAACATTGATTTTCAAGATTTATTTGACGAGTTTTGTAAAGAAATCTTTTCAAATCCTAAAAAGTTTAATGAGAATGGAAAAGACAAAAGTCTTACTTTGAGAGAACCTCACAGATTTGATAAAGATAATAGACAAATCTTTGGGAAATTTGATGCAGGGACTACAGGTGACCCAGTAAATATTAATGACCCAGAAACTAATGAAACTAATTATTCTGTGAGTTCTGATGAACTTCAATCGAGAATTTTAAATTTTTATATTAAAGTTCCCAAAAACAGACAAGAAGGGTTTATTATACTGCAAAGAAAATCCACCCATAGTATTCAAAAGAGTTTAGAAGACTGTTTTAATAGTTTTTTAGTTAGGAAAGGTTTTGAAGGTGAGAATAGAATCAATATTAAGCTTTCACATGCCCCCAATGTAAAATTAATGAAAAGAATGATGGATGCAGGGGAATTGAAGGAAATAAATCTTGAAAGAAATGTTATACCGGATAGTTTTACAGGGCTTTTCGAAGGTGAAAATGATTCTAATTTAGGAACAACTATTACTCAATTGAAGTTTAATAAAATAGCGGTAAAGGATAATTTTAAACAAGTTTTGTATAATATTTACAATAAAAATTATACAGGTGATGAACAAGTTGAAATTGACGGGAATTTTTATGATGAAGTTTCATTTACATTTTATCTTGATAAGGTTACTAAAACATTTTATGTGAAGGATAAGTCAAAGATTAGGTCGGAAATTGACATTACATCTATGCTCGATAATGAAAGTTTAAGAGGAGAAATTCCTTTAGGGAAATTTGTTGAAATATCAATTAAACTAATTTTAGAAATTTCATAAAATGAAAAAAGGCTGTTCACCTGAACAGCCTTTTTTTCTATGTGTTTCATATTACATGTTTCTTCTGTACTTACCACCCACTTCAAATAAAGCATTGGTAATTTGTCCTAAAGAACAGTATTTTACAGCATCCATCATCACTTCAAATAAGTTTTGCTGGTTGATGGCTGCATGTTGAAGTTGTTTCAGAGCTTCTTCAGATCTGCTGTCATTCGCTTTTTGGAAATTGTGCAGAGATTCAATCTGTGCTTGTTTTTCCTCTTCTGTAGAACGGATAACTTCTCCTGGTAAAACAGTTGGTGAGCCATCTTTTCCTAAGAAAGTATTTACCCCGATGATCGGATATTCACCTGTATGTTTCAGCCATTCGTAATGCATAGATTCTTCCTGGATTTTTGAGCGTTGGTACATTGTTTCCATTGCTCCAAGAACACCACCTCTTTCAGTGATTCTGTCAAATTCCGTATATACAGCTTCTTCCACAAGATCCGTTAATTCTTCAATGATAAATGATCCCTGAAGCGGATTCTCATTTTTAGCTAATCCTAATTCTTTATTGATGATTAACTGGATTGCCATCGCTCTTCTTACCGATTGCTCAGTAGGAGTCGTGATTGCCTCGTCATAGGCATTGGTATGAAGTGAGTTACAGTTATCATAGATTGCATAAAGTGCCTGAAGAGTTGTTCTGATGTCATTGAAATCAATTTCCTGAGCGTGAAGAGAACGTCCGGAAGTCTGGATGTGGTATTTCAACATCTGGCTTCTTTCGTCAGCTCCGTATTTTAATTTCATAGCTTTTGCCCAGATTCTTCTTGCTACACGTCCGATTACTGAATACTCAGGGTCGATACCGTTGGAGAAGAAGAAAGATAAGTTTGGTGCAAAATCATTGATGTCCATTCCACGGCTTAAGTAATATTCCACATAAGTGAAGCCGTTGGCCAGTGTAAATGCTAATTGAGAAACAGGGTTTGCTCCTGCTTCAGCAATATGATATCCTGAAATGGACACAGAATAGAAGTTTCTTACCTTCTCTCTGATGAAATATTCCTGAACGTCACCCATTAGTCTAAGGGCAAATTCAGTAGAGAAAATACAGGTATTCTGAGCCTGGTCTTCTTTTAAGATGTCAGCCTGAACGGTACCACGAACGGTAGCAATCGTTTTAGCTTTAATTTCTGCATATACATCTGCAGGAATTACTTCATCACCCGTTAATCCTAAAAGCTGTAATCCTAAACCATTATTGGATGGAGGAAGTTCACCTTTGTATTTTGGTCTTTCTAAACCTTTGTCATCAAATTTCTCTTTAAGTTTAGCCTCTACTTTAGCTTCTAAACCATTTTCTTTGATATATTTTTCAACATTCTGATCTATGGCTGCATTCATAAAGAAAGCCAGTAGCATCGGTGCAGGACCATTGATGGTCATAGAAACTGAAGTCAGTGCATTCACCAGATCAAATCCGGAATACAGTTTTTTAGCATCATCCAAGGTTGCAATAGAAACCCCTGCATTTCCGATTTTACCGTAAATATCCGGCGGTAAAGCAGGATCCTGTCCGTATAACGTTACAGAGTCAAAAGCCGTAGATAAACGTTTTGCAGGCATTTCTGCAGAAACATAATGGAATCTTCTGTTCGTTCTTTCAGGACCTCCTTCTCCTGCAAACATCCTTGTCGGATCTTCACCGGTTCTCTTGAACGGATAAATTCCTGCAGTGTAAGGGAAGCTTCCCGGAAGGTTTTCCTGTCCTTTCCATTTGATCAGATCACCCCAGTCAGTGTATTTTGGTAATGCAATTTTTGGAATTCTCAAATGGGATAAAGATTCTGTGGAAGTTTCCACCTTGATCTCTTTTCCTCTTACAAAATAAGAGTAGAATTCTGCCTGGAAAGCTTTTTTCGTATCATCCCAGGTATTCAGGAAATCTATATTTTCCTGTTGAAGATGTTTTTCTGCCTTTTGATATTCAGCATCCAAAACCTCATTGGAAATTATTTTTTTTACGCCTTCAATATGATACATTGTTCTGGCCAGTTCAGCCTGCTTTTCAATATTGATATCATATTGTTTATTGTTTTCAACGATTTCAGAAAGGTAACGAACTCTTTTCGGAGGGATAATTGTTACTTCGTCTGTAATTTCCTGTTCTACGAAAGCGTTTAGTTTTAAATCAGCAAATTTTTCGTTTACTTTAGAAACTAATCTGTTGTATAGTTCTGTTGTTCCGTGGTCATTAAACTGAGATGCTTTTGTAGCATATACAGGCATGTCTTCCAATGGACTTTCCCATAGAAGGTGGTTTCTCTGGAACTGTTTTCTTACTGCCTGAAGAGCATCAAGAGCACCTCTTTTGTCAGATTTGTTTAATGCTACGAGATCCGCGTAGTCTAACATGTCGATTTTTTCCAGCTGTGTAGACGCTCCATATTCAGGAGTCATTACATACATAGAAACATCGGCAAAATCTGATACTTCCGAACCAGACTGTCCGATCCCTGAAGTTTCAAGGATGATGACATCAGGATGAGCCAGCTTCAACACATTCAATGCAGAATGAATGAACGGAGAAACGGAAACGTTATTTTCTCTGGTGGCCATAGAACGCATATAAACTCTAGGATCGTTGATCGCGTTCATACGGATTCTGTCTCCTAATAAAGCTCCTCCGGTTTTCTTTTTGGAAGGGTCAATAGAGATAATGGCGATTTTTTTATCAGTATTTGAACGTAAGAAACGTCTTACCAATTCATCTGTTAAAGAAGATTTACCAGCTCCTCCGGTACCTGTAATACCAATAATTGGAATGGTTAAATCTTTAGACTTTTCGTCAATCGCTTTTACAAGCTCAGGTTTTTCTTCTGAGAAGTTTTCAACAGCAGAGATAATGCTGGCGATACTTGTTGAGTTTTCAAAGCTGATGGCATCCAGGTCTTTTGCAGTTACATCTTTACCTGTTGCAAAATCTGATCTGTGTACAAGATCGTCAATCATTCCCTGAAGTCCAAGTTCACGGCCGTCATCCGGAGAATAAATTCTATCGATTCCATAAGACATCAGGTCCTTGATCTCTTCTGGAAGAATTACACCGCCACCGCCGCCAAAAATTTTGATCTGGGGTGAATTTTTTTCTCTCAAAAGGTCATAGATATATTTGAAATATTCTGTGTGACCTCCCTGATATGAAGTTAATGCAATAGCATTGGCATCTTCCTGGATTGCTGTATTTACAACTTCCTCTGCTGATTTATCGTGTCCTAAATGGATCACTTCGCATCCTGTTCCCTGAATAACACGACGCATAATATTGATCGCAGCATCATGCCCATCAAATAATGAGGCAGCAGTTACGATTCTTACCTTGTTGGTTGGAGTATATTTTTGGGTTTCCATAAAAATTCTAGAAAGTTTCTAAGTTTTCAAATATAACAATAAAAAAAGAACCGGGTGTTTGATTTTATTCTTTTGATTGTCAATTGATTAATTGGATTTATTTAATTATATATCCCCTTTTTGGATTGGATACCCGGAAAGTTGTGAACCCACAGAGTTAAAACAAGTTGCAGTGACTTCGTTTTCCAGGACACTCATCTTTACATTCTCAAATTAAATTCTCTACTTTTGCAGAATATTTTTTACAGACATGCAAAAAGCTTTGATGTACTTCGGATTAGGAACCGTAATAAGCTTCCTGATCAATTATTTCTTTTTAAGTTCAGAGAATATCGGACTTGATATTTATTATGCTGTTGCCTTTGGTTCTGCCTGGGGGCTTGCTTATTACCTGGATACACCCAATTTTTCACTGCCTAAGAAATTAGGACTGTCATTTGTAGGGATGGGAATTCTTGTTCTGGCAGGAACTTTAATTTTTAATCTTGAATTGGCAATTCCGTCTATCCTGAAATTTTCTACCGTTTTCGTTGCCTATTATTTATTTGCAAGCTTCAGAGGAAATAAATCCCTTAGAAATTAGTGAAGCATAATAAAGCTTAGGTACATCAATACCATAAACATCAGGAGTAATCCGATATAGTTGATAATAAATAGTAGCAATCCTTTTAGTATACTCGTTCTTTTTTTTGTTTCATATACTCTGTGGTGGGCAACAAAGAAATAGATCGTCATATAGGCAGATAGTCCTAAACAAGCTAAGACATATAACAGGGTAAGCCAATTACTGTCCGGCAGATAGCTTACTATCTTTTCTCCCACTATAAATATCAATATTCCTAATAAAAGGAAAGAGAAGTAGTGAAGGGTAAATATACCGTGATCAAAGTACCACCATTTCTTTTTGTTGTGAAACAGCCATAAAAAGAATGCGAATATGGGAAGATATACAAATAATGCTTTGGGAATTGTATGAATAAAGTTTTCCTTATATTTTTCCCAAATCTGATGTTTACTGTATCCTTCGTCTTTTAAAGCAAATCCTTTCTTGGCAATTGGTCTCATTAATGTATAAATCCCTGTTTTGTCTTTTGCAAGAATAGAATCGTACTGTTTCAGAGTATTAGCATTCATAAGAGATGCTTCTTTAGTATCAAATGTACGGTCAAAGAGTTCCTTTTTTGCTTCAACATCTTTTATCTTTAAAGTATCTGCAGCTTTTAGAGTATCCAGCGCTTTCTGAGTAGCCGCTGCAGCTTCATGAGATAAAACTCCTTCTTTTTGCAAATCTTTTACAATGTCTTTGGGGAGTTCTTTCTGTTTTTTTGACTTTGTTTCTACTTTATTATGGCTGGGTCTTTCTGCTTCCTCTTTCGCGTGAGGTAAGATGTTAGGTAGAAAGAATGTAATGAAGCTTATGAATATATACAGCTTTACAGGAGCAACATACAGTTGTCTTTTACCTGCCAGATATTCTTTGGTAAGGGTCCCCGGGCGGGTAAACAGATATTGCATGGTTTTCCAGAACTGTCCGTCATAATGGGTGAAATCCTCAATAAAATGAGTAAAGAGAAAATGAAAAGGTTGTCTGCTTTCAATGTTTTCTTGTCCGCAGTGGGGGCAAAACCTTTCATCAACCTGATGTCCGCAGTTCAGGCAGGTTTTATCATCTCTTAGTTTTCCGTGGCTCATGAATTATGGAATATGATTAACGCAAATATAATTATTTCAATGAAACTGTAATTATATTAATGCGTTTTACGGAAATCTTTAAAGTAAATTTAATAAAAGAAAGAGTTGAGGGAATGAACTCTTTGCTGTATCATTTGTGTTTTTAGAATCTTCTAAGCGTTTTTTTTCATCGGCACAACAATTTACAAGATGCATGCCAAAATTTTAATAGTGTTAAAATCTATTGATATAGGGGTGTGTAGACCTGATTATATAGATAAAATAAAATATGTTTTTGGGTTACAAAAATAATTTGTACCTTTGCACACCCTTTTAGGGGTAAATTATGTTTAATCTTTAACTAAAACGTGTGAATACATTAAGTTACAAAACTGTTTCAGCGAACAAAGCTACTGCGAATAAAGAATGGGTTGTGGTAGACGCTGAAGGACAGCCGTTAGGTAGATTAGCTTCTACGGTTGCAAAGATTTTGAGAGGTAAGCACAAAACGAACTTTACACCTCACGTAGATTGTGGTGATAACGTGATCGTTTTGAATGCTGGGAAAATTACACTTTCCGGAAACAAGTGGGCTGATAAGACTTATATCTGGCATACAGGATACCCTGGTGGACAGAAGTCTATGACTGCGGCTGAACTTCAAAAGAAAGATTCTTTAAAGGTATTAGAGAAGTCTGTAAAAGGTATGTTACCTAAAAACAGATTAGGAGCTGCTATCCTTAAGAACCTTTATTTATATGAAGGAACTGAGCACAAACATGAAGCTCAACAGCCTAAAACAATTAATGTTAACGAATTTAAATAATTAATTATGTCTATAGTTCACAAAATCGGAAGAAGAAAAACTTCTGTAGCAAGAGTTTATGTAAGACCAGGTTCTGGTGTTATTACAGTAAACGGTAAAGATGCTAAAGAATATTTCTCTACAGACGTGATGGTTTACAAATTAAACCAACCGTTTATCCTTTCTGAGACTGTTGGTCAGTATGACGTTACCGTAAACGTATTCGGTGGTGGTAATACAGGTCAGGCAGAAGCTATCAGATTAGGTATTTCAAGAGCTTTATGCGAAATCAACGCTGAATTCAGATTAGCATTGAAACCAGCTGGTTTACTTACAAGAGACGCAAGAATGGTGGAAAGAAAGAAGCCAGGTCAGAAAAAAGCAAGAAAGAGATTCCAATTCTCAAAACGTTAATTTTCAGACTTCAGATTCAAGATTTCAGATTTCAGAATTTTTTCGGTCTGTTGTCTTTTATCTAAAATCTATTTATCTAAACAAAAAAATTGCCCGTTACGTTTAGCATCCAAACGCTTCTCCCATCTAAAGAAGTTGTTGATTGTTTAAAAGACGGAAAGTAAACTAACAAAAACAGAAAACATGGCAAAAGCAAATGTAAAAGACCTTTTAGAGGCTGGCGTACACTTCGGTCACATGACTAGAAAGTGGAACCCAAATATGGCTCCATACATTTTTATGGAGAAAAACGGTATTCACATTGTAGACTTACATAAAACAGCAGTTAAATTAGATGAAGCTTGCAGCGCTTTAGAAAAATTAACTTCTGCAGGTAAAAAAGTTCTTTTCGTAGCTACTAAGAAGCAAGCGAAAGAAGTTGTTGCAAAACACGCTTCTGAACTTAATATGCCTTATATTACAGAAAGATGGCCAGGAGGTATGTTAACGAACTTCGTTACTATCAGAAAGGCTGTAAAGAAGATGAATGCTATCGACAAAATGAAAAAAGACGGTACGTTCGAAACTTTATCTAAAAAAGAAAGATTACAAGTTGACAGACAAAGAGCTAACTTAGAAAAGAACTTAGGTTCTATCTCTGACATGGTTCGTCTTCCTTCTGCAATCTTTGTTGTAGATATCTTGAGAGAACACATCGCTGTAACTGAAGCTAAGAAATTAGGTATTCCAGTTTTCGGTATTGTTGATACAAACTCTGACCCTAGAAAAGTTGACTTCGTTATCCCAGGAAACGATGATGCTTCTAAATCTATCGATATGATCTTGAGCATTGTTTCAGAATCTATCAAAGAAGGTCAGTCTCAAAGAAAAGCTGATAAAGAAAAATCTAAAGAAGAAGGAGAAGTAGTATCTGCTGATAAAGATGCTGACTTCGATGCAGAATAATTAAAGATTTTCTTTAATATAGGAAAAACGCTGGATTTTGGTCCAGCGTTTTTTTATTGTTCATACTAAGGTTTTTTAGGGCATACCATAAGGTCAGGCAGATTAGGGTCGGTACTAGGAATAATTACTCCAATTCTGCATACACCGCTGCAACACATTTCTCCGAGCTCCATGCTACAGCCGTCTATACAGCTTCTGTATCCTCCTTTGATGGTTCTTAGCTCATTTCTTGAGACTTTTTTTAAATTTTTCATGGTTTTAGTTTTAGTTTTAGTTTTTTCCTACTCTATATGCTTTTCGGATACCGCAATTATGTATTTCTAAATATATGGAATTATTTGAATGTATAAGTGGTTAAAAAATAAAAAGTTATGTTCTATATAATTGAAGAACACTAAATATTATTCAATTGTTTTCTGTATTTATATTTAATTTTTTTATCATTTTTTATTTATTTAATGGTATTTGTGGCATTTATTTGATTTTTGTGCCGTTAAGATTGTTTTTTTGTGATGGGTTTTTCATTTTTGAAGACTAAAAAATGAAAATATGAAAAAACAATTATTTTTAAGTGTTGCATTGACACTAAGTTCATTATGTATTGCTCAGCATTATCTTAAATCCGAGTATGTTGATACAAAGAGAGTTAATGGTTCAGGAATGATTAGGTTTATTTCATTTAAACCAGAATCTAAAATTCCTTTAGAAAATACTGAAAGTTTGCTTAAGGAAATTACAAAACTGGATGGAACAATCAACACTCTGAAGAAAATAAAATCTGAAACTGATCTTTGGGGAGGGCAGCATGATTTCTATAAACAATATTTCAACGAAGTAGAAGTAGCTCATAAATCTTATACAATTCATTCAAAAAATGGATTTATTACTTCTATGAACGGGGATTTTAGCCCAATAGACATTCCATCCGGAAAGTCATCAATTAAAAGTCCTGATGAAATTTACAAAATTGGATTGGCTCAATTAGGAAACAGCTACCAATTACCTGATGAGTTTAAAGATAAAACCCCTTATAATACTTTGGTTGTTCTGGCTAAAGATATTTCAGGTTCGGCAGATCGGTTTGCTTATGTATTTAGTCTTGTCTCAATAAAGCCTGGTGATGTTGAAAAAGTCTATATGGATGCAGTTACAGGAGATATTCTGAAAAAAGAAGGGATTCTTAAGACACATCAAACAAAAACCACAGTATTAAATAAAGAACAAACAGACTATATTAGTAATCTGGCAGAATTAAATAAAAAGCAGGAAATTTCTTCATCCAGAGCTCTTATACCTTTTTTTACGCAAGGTACAGCCCAGACAAGATATAGTGGTTCCCGACAAATAGAAACATTACAAGCTGCAAATGGCTATGAATTGAATGATAGCTCCAGATTTGTTAAAACTTTAAATTATACAGGAGGTGAAGCTACTAATCTTCTTTTTGCGACCTTGTTTTTGGGGCCTGACTTGGCAGAATCATCAGCTACAAAATACATAGACACAGATAACAATTGGACAAGTGCTGAGTATGCGGCAACGAAAGATGATGGAGCTCTGGAAACACATTGGGCATTTTCCAAAGTCTATGATTTTTTTAAGACCGAATATAACAGAAACGGATTTGATAATCAGAATTCACAGGTAAGATCTTTCATTCATCCGACTATTAGCGGTACACCTTATAATGCTGCGTGGGTAAGTTTAGCTACTTTAAATCCTAGCTTTTCCGGAGGTTATATGTTCATTGGTAATGGTGGTCAGCCTAACGCATCATTGAATTTTGATATTGTAACAGGACTTGATGTTGATGCTCATGAATTTGGTCATGGTGTGGATACGGCATTTGGAAATCTTGTATATGAAAGAGAGTCCGGAGCCTTAGATGAGGGATTTGCAGATATTTGGGGAGCAACAGTGGAAGCTAAAATGGCACCAGAAAAGCAAAGATGGGTCATGGGTGAAGATTTTGTACTGTCTCAACCGGATGGAGTAAGGTCTTTTGTTAATCCTAAATTATTTAACCAACCTGATACTTATTTGGGACAATATTGGAAAGATGCCACCACTACGGGGTGTGCAGCACCTGATAGCACGAATGATAAATGTGGTGTTCATACTAATTCCGGAGTGTTAAATCACTGGTATTATTTATTGACAGAAGGGGGATCAGGGACTAATGATAATGGCTATTCTTATAATGTTTCCGGAATAGGTATAAAGAAAGCAGCAGATCTTGTGTATTCTACACAGGCAAGCTATGTGCAATCACAGTCTGTTTATGCGGATGTACGGGATTTTACAATCCAGGAAGCAGGTATATTGTATGGGGCAAACTCTCCAGAGGTTTTAGCAGTAAAGGCAGCATGGTGCGCCGTAGGTGTTACAACCGGAGGAGAATGTGTTAATAACACTTTGTCTGTAAATGAAGCTAAAAGTATACCGATTTTCAGTATATATCCTAACCCGGTAAGCCATGAGCTGAATATAATCTCGTCTTCAAAACTGGAAGTGAATAAACTGCAATATAAAATTAATAATATGGCCGGTCAGCTGATACAGGAAGGGAATGTATCAAATAATAAAGTAAATGTATCTGTGCTGCCAAAAGGTACTTATGTTTTTTCTATTGATGGAAAAGGAACTTATAAGTTTATAAAAAATTAAATGATAGAATATAATGCAAAAAGAAGCTCCATCTAAAGTGATGGAGCTTTTATATTATTGTGAAAGTTTTATAGAATAGGAAGTGGTTATAAACTTTGTAGACTGGTAAGATGAATTACAAAGCATACCGGATAATCTGTAATTCTGATTTTTAGGAACCATTGTGTAGCCTATCTTTCCTGCCCCTATAGGAATCTTTTTAAAGAACCCGTTTCCGCTTACGGTAAGAACCATATTGCACGGAGATTTGTTTTCTACGGAAATAGATGTTCTGGGATTAGCAGGGTCATCATTATTCAAAAGATCGTTAAGAACTTCCGCTGTTTCCGGTTTATAGGTCTTTATAAGTTCACTATATTCTCTTTCCGTATTGGCTCTGTTACCTGAATTGATGGTCGAGGATGGGTAGGAGGTTCTTCCCGGATAGCTGCCATAATTTACATTACAGCTGGCAAGGACTACTGAGATCCCGGCAAAAACTAATAGTTTTTTCATACTAGTTTACTTTTTGGTTTTTCTTTTTTTCGAAGACTTCTTTACTTTAGAAGGTTCCTTTTTGGCAGGTTTTGCTTCAATTTCAGGGAGTCTCGAATTATCAATCGTTACAAATATACTTTTTTTAATGTCTTTCCGGGAGATGTATTTCATATCGCAGATATTACTGCTGAGCGTATATGAGCCCTTATTGATCACAATAAAGTTTTCTCCGTGAGCAGGAACAGCAAGGTTGTAATAATCTTTTCCTTCAACCCTCAGTACAATATTGCAATCTGAATTATTTTTGAATAAGAGTATCGCTTCCTTTCGCGTAATATCTTCATTGAACATTGCATTCAGAAGTTTCACTGTTTTTTCTTTATGCTCAGCAGAAGTTTCAGCAATGAGTTTTTTAAACTCCTCAGCATCATCTGAATGAGGGTTTCTCATGATGCTTTTAGGAATATCGGAGATAATAGGCCTTGCTTCCATAGGCTTGGCGGTACGGGCTCCTTTAGTCCATTCTGCGTTTTTTAAAGCGATAAGCTTAGGTTTCAGCACGCTTTTTTTCGGATCATCCGGATGGGTATTCTTAATATACTCTTCAATTTCTTTAATATCAACGCTTTTCAGGATGTCATTACTGCCTTTCTTCTGAGCGGATATCAAGTTGGGGAACAGAAATGTGAAGAATAAAAAGAAAACAGTTAAAAGTTTTTTTTTCATCAATTGTTATTTTTATTTCATCAGCTTATCCGGAATTTAATGTAAGTAATTGTTTTTCCTTTTGCTGAGAAAAGTTCTTCATAATAGGTTTTGATATCTCTAAGGTGTTCGGTATCAGGATTATATTCCGGCGCTCCGTAGATATCATGATGAGCGCTAATAATTTCATAGCCGGCTCCCTGCAAATACCCCAGTGTATACCCATGTAAAAACTCTGAATCGGTTTTTAAATGAATAATACCGCCAGGTTTCAGAAACTTTTTATATCGGTTTAAGAAATCAGGATGGGTCAATCTGTGTTTTGTTCTTCTGTATTTGATTTGTGGATCCGGGAACGTAATCCAGATTTCATTTACTTCATTTTCAGCAAAAAAGTGATCAACAAGTTCGATCTGTGATCTCAGAAAAGCGACATTAGTCATGTTGTTATCTACCGCTTCTTTAGCACCAAACCAAAATCTTGCCCCCTTAATATCAATTCCGATAAAGTTTTTTTCAGGAAATGTTTTTGCCAGTCCTACAGAATATTCTCCTTTTCCACAACCTAATTCCAATACAATCGGATTGTCATTTTTAAAGAAACTTTCTCTCCATTTTCCTTTCAGTTCGAAACCTTGTAAGGCATCCTCCCTTGTAGGTTGGATTACATTTGGTAATATTTTGTTTTCTGCAAATCTTGCTAATTTATTCTTGCCCATTGAGTTATAAAATGAGTGCAAAAATAGTGAAAATTTATGGAGAATCTCTGCCTTTTGGAGGTAAAAGACAGAGAGATAATCCGTTTATGATTGAGGCTATTGACTTCCTAAAGCCACCATAATAGGTCTTTGTATTGTCTTTTGTGAGGCATATTGTGCTCCGCAAACCAAACTGGTGAAAAGATACTGGCCCTTTTCTATAACAATGGAGCCTTCTCCCTGGGCCGGAACAGCAAGTCTGTATTTGGTAGTTCCTACACCCTCCATTCTTACAATGATATTACAGTCAGATTTATTTTGAATCAGAACAATGCATTCTTTAGCATTTGGGTCATTATCAAATAAAGAGTTGAGGATTTTTACAGTTTTATTTTTGTGTTCTATGGGAGAAACTGCCATAAGCATATTAAATTCTTCAGCTTCTGCATTGGGAATTGCCATATTGGCTGCAGCATTTACAACAAATGTATTTTGGGCAGTACTTGGTGTATAAACGGTAGTAGGCTGTTTTGCTGCCAGTTCCGCCTTATATTTTGCTATCTGTTTCTGTTTGATGATAGCATTCATTTCATCAAAAGTGATCTTTGTGGAAGGTCTTCTCCTCAGCATGGCAAGCATTTCCTGCATGTCTTTTACTTTCTGATCGGCAGGATGAGCATTTTTGATGTATTCTTTCATCATTTCCATTACCCTTGGTTTCAGAACAGACCTCCGGGGATCATCAGGATGGGCATCTCTTAAGAAAGCATTGATCTCGTAGATATTATTACTTTTCAGAATATTACTATAGTCTTTCCCTTTTTTTTGAGCAGACATAGTAAAGAAAAACATACAGCAAAGAAGTAAAAGTACTTGTTTCATTAATTAATATTAAGTTTAAAAAATAGGTGCTTCTCTCTTAATTTGCGTTTTGGGTCGGTTAGTTTTTATTTGGATAACGAAATACCAGTGTTTTTATTTTAAACACTTGTTTGTGAGATAAAATTAAACATATTTTTGAATATTGAAGAATGATATGCAATAAAAGTTGAATAATCTGCATTGGATACAGTGTGGAAGGGAGATTCCACGGGATTTATGTTTATTTCAAAAAAAATAATCCATGTGAAAGGACATGGATTATTTTATCTATATTGGAATTATTTCTCTAATTATTGCTTACAACTTCCTGAAGATGTGAACTTCTAAGTCTCTTCTGATAGATTGGCAGATATTTTTCAATAGGAACTTTTACGGCTTCAAAGTTTCCGGCTAATACATAAGCCTGAATATTTTCAGAAGTATAAACGAATTGAAGGAAGTTATCAATTAAATTCTCAGGAATTTTAAACCTTGTAAAATAATCTTTCCCCAGATAGTTTTTGATCTGTGCAACAGAACTGTTCATTCTTTCGTAGGCCTGATAACGCTGTTTTTTCTTTCTCTCCCCGGAAAGGATATCATAGATACTTTCAAGACTGAAGGTAAGACCGCCATCTCGTAATCCGGCAACAGGAAGTTCAGGAGGAGTTCCGTCACCTTTTGGTTCAGGAAGCCCGATTACTTTCTTAAGTGCATATGCCTTATCTTCTTTTCTTAAAGAATTGACATCATACCGAAGGTTTCCGGTAGGTTTGAACCTGCTGAGTACAATTTCCTGAATCTCATAGTAAGCAATTTTAAGCTCAACCAGATTTTTTTGTACCATGGATTGAGGAGTTAGCTTAATATCTTTTCTTTCAGTAACAATAGAGGTAAACCGGATTACATCTCCGGTATTGGCAGGGATATTAAAATTACCATTATAGTCCGTAAGAACGGTTTTCTGGGTGTTCAGGTTTGTGACATATACCTGATTGAGATATAAAATAGAGTTGTCTCTCAGAAATACCTCCCCGGAATATATTTGAGCATTAATTTTTGCCAGAAAAACCAATAGCAGTAGAGTAAACAGTTTCTTCATATAATGCGCAAAATTACATAGAAATAAAGCAATTTTCCCTAGTTAGATAAAGAATAGTGGTTAAAGTTATATTAAACTTTAACATTAAACTGTTAAGGACTGTTAGAAATTTATAATTCCCTTAAAATAAGTAAAGAAGCCGGAAGAAAGAATACTGAATTTTCAGCGGTGCCTTCTTCCGGCTTCTTTTTTATCTATGTTTTACAAGCAGCCAGCTCGAGTATTTTACAGTGAGGGATGAACCGTATTCTGTCCAGGTGATGAAATACCAGTAGGTTGCTGTAGGCACATATCTTCCACCTATTCTTCCGTCCCAGGTATATCTGTTTTCCGGAGTTCCTCTGAATACTTCTGCGCCATATCGGTCAAAGACCCTGAATACAAGATTATCATTGGCCATTAAAGCAGAATAGTCTATTCCTTCGTTATAGCCATCTCCATTCGGAGTAATCGTGTTGATCAGGTTAATAATGGCAAATGGTTTTTTGACTTCTTCACACATTTTAGAGTCCCTTACAAATACATTGTGTGCACCTCTTGGTACGTTGTAGAAAATATTGGAACTCTGCCACACCACACCATCCAAAGAATATTCATAAGGAGGTGTACCACCACTTACTCCGACTTTTACCGTTGTTCCATCAATTTCAATAGATGTAATCATAGGAAGCGGCAGTTCGGTAACATTTACATACTGTTTGTAAACACAGCCATTGAAAGTGAGTTCTACCCAATAACTTCCAGGAGCTACATTGGTGATGGAAGGAGTGGTAGCTCCGGTGCTCCACAAATACCTTTCAAAACCGGGTCCTGCATCCAGTGTGGTAGTTGTTTTAGGGCAAATAGCTTTATCTTGTAATACATCCGATTTTTTAGGAATTTTAATGTTGATTTTAAGAGTGCCTACTTCCGGGCATACTCCATTTTTTTCGAAACGGATATAATATGTTTGGGATGTTGTAATATTAACCGGTGATGAAACAATATTTACATTATTCTGAGCATCCGCTAAGGTTGCATGAAAAGTGAAAGTAACATTGGGATCTAATGTAAACTGAGGAATAAACTGAGCTAAGTTCACGCTTTTTATTCCGTCCAGATCATCATCACAAACACTTTCCGTAACGGTTTTGGTAATCAATGTTATTTTAGCCCCGATACTGAACTGTAAAGGTTTGATCACAGAGGCACAGCCGTCAGGAGAATCTACTCTGATGTAAATTGTAGTTGTTGCTGTATAGCTCCAGCTGTTAGGAAGAGTATTGTTGTTTCCTGCATTAGCATCTGCCAGATTTGCATAATATCTTACATTGGTAAAATAATTAGGATTATTAAGGACAATAGGAGTGATATTGGAAAGGATGAGAGTAACTGTTCCATCCAGATTATCATCACAGAAAATACCATTGTAGTTATCCAGAACAATCGCTTTATTGAAAAGAGATAACGTAATCTGTGCAATACTTTTACATCCAATATTGTTTTTGACAACAGCGTATATGATAGTTGCATTGGGTGCTGTATATGATGTTGTATTGGTGATCAGTGCTGCGGCATTTTCATTCTGAGCATCTGTAAGAGTAGGGTAATAAGTGATCGTAACAGGGGAATTGTTGGTGATATTGGCAGTTGTCAAATTGAATGTTCCCTGTCCGTTTATATCACAGGCAGATAACGTGGTGTTCATTACCGTAAGAGCCTGAATGTTGATGGTAACTGTTATCGTTTCACAATCCGGGAAGTCCGGATCATTTCCGCAGAATGTATAAGTGAATGTATCTGTTCCTGAGGTACCGGGAGTATTTACAGTATAAGTAATGATTCCTGTAACAGGATTTATCACTGCAGTACCCAAAGAAGGTGCTGTTGTAATTGCTACTGTACCGGGAACAGGAGTTTGTGATGAGCTGCTGAAAGTAGGTGTTATGGTCTGTGAAGTACAAACATTGTAAGAAGCATTGGTAAGTTTTGTACAATTCAGAACTTTAAACTTTTCAGTAACTAAAGGTGCGCAGCTTCCCATTGTTACAGAACATGTATAATATCCGGGTAGTGTAGGGGTTATCGAAGAGGCCGTAGCTCCCGGAACAAGCGTTCCGTTTCTGTACCATTGATAAGAGTCATATATCAGTGGATCCACAGTGAGAACAATACCAGGAATACAGCCAACACCTGATTGTAAAATAACGGGCTGCGTAGGAAAACCAGCGAAAAAACCTCCGTATCCTACGGCATCACTTCCGGCAGTGATGCCAGCCATAATAGCCTTATTTGAAACCACTGTAATAGTACCCGTTACATTGGGAATTCCATAAGTAACCCAGTTGGTGGTTCCTGTCATATTGTAAGGACCTGTTATTGCAGGAGGATTAGCTCCGTTTACTGTAATAATAGCTCCTCTTTCAGTTATAAGATTTAGTTTTGTCGGGATGTTCAGAATACCTCCGGGATTACCATTGGAATGAACAAAGTTTTCATTGATAAGTCCCAATTCATTAATCTGTTTGGGTAAGTAACAGTTCAAAGCTGGAATGAAATTGAATCCTCCGGTAGCCGTTTCATTCCCCGAATTTGAATCTCCGGCTAAAATCTGGTAGACATAAGCATTTTTTGATGTTTTTAAATATAAATTATAATGTCCGTTTCCCTGAAGGATATATTTTGAATCAGGAATAACGAAATATTTCCCGGCATTAATGGTTGCTACAGGAGGTATTTCATTATTAACAAAGATCTGAGTATTGTCTTCAGTGGCAATAACAACAGCACCTTCCATATTGGCACCTATCGGTCCGTTACCTTTTACTAGGGCAAATTCATTTCCAAGTCTATTGACAGGAACTGCCTGGTCCATTAAAATATCAGAACTGGAAGGGAAATTTCCTGCGTACTGTCCGTTAAAATTTCCATTAGTGACATTGATGGGCTTGTCTGAAATAATTTTGGAGCCGATGAAACCATCAGAGTTTCCTGCTATATCCCCGATTCCGTCAATGATATAAGACTGTCCTTTATTTAAAGTGAAAGTCATTGTCGGATTGGTCGCTCCGGTAGTTCCGTTAGAAAATTGAACCGTAGGGGTGTATCCGGAGATGGTTACGGTTGTGTTATCTTCAGTTGCCAGTACACTGGTCATGAAGTTCAGAATATTGTTGCTCACAGTGATAGGAGCGGAGGCTGCATAAAACGATTTTCCCGTGGAAGGAATTCCTTTGGAAGTAATGATTTCCGCATGATTGAATACCGAAAACCTTAAATTGGCATAAAAAGGGAATTCTGCTTTAAGATATAATCCTTTGGTTGTAGGGGTAAATAAATCCGTCTGTTGTGTGGTAATTATATAATTCCTTAATACATCAAATTTTTGTGGATTATTTTTACTGATATTCACTGTTCCGATCAGAACATTATTGTTGTAAATATTTACAGGAAAAGGAGTTGTTCTGCTGGTGGATAAATACAGTTTCTGATAAGGATTGGGTGCACCAGTCCTGTCTACCATCGGAGCAAACCAATGCTCTCGGTCCAATTGGGCAAAAGCAGAGGTGAAAATATAAAATATAAATAAAAAAGATAGAATTTTCTTCATTCAGTAGTAGTATTTATCACAAATTTAACAATAAAAAGTATTAAATGATTGAAAATGTAATAAAAAACCACGATTTCGTTATCGTGGTTTTGAAAATTTTACTTATCCATTATTATTCTCTGTTTTTTACCAGGATCCAGCCTGTGAATTTCACTATGGTCTGTTTATTATTAGGCTCACTCCATGAAATCTGATACCAATATGTTGCGGTAGGAGCTCTCTTTCCTCCATCAAATGTTCCGTTCCATTTGTATCCGTTCGTCTTATCTGCTTGAAAGATCTTATTTCCATAGCGGTCAAAAATATTAATTACAAGATTATTTTTCACTGCCAGTGAAGAATAATCTATAACATCATTAATCCCGTCTTCGTTAGGAGTAATCACATTGATCAGATTAGGAATGGTAATATCTACTTTTACAGGATCACAATTATTATCATCCTTTACATATACACTTGCATTTCCTCTTGCAACATTGGTGAATACATTAGAATCCTGCCAGCTAATATTGTCAATAGAATATTTATAAGGAGGTGTACCTCCGGTCACATTTAATGTTATGGTATTATTTGAGATATCAATATTTGAAATAACCGGATTTTCTGAAGAATAAACTTTCACTGTTTGTGTGACAGTACACTCTCCGGTTTTAAGTTTAACCCAATAAGTTCCCACTCCAACATCTTTAATGGTCTGAGTTGTAGCTCCAGTGCTCCATTCATAGCTTTTAAAACCCGGACCTGCATCAAGAGTGGTTTTACTTTCCATACAGATGGTTTTATCTGAGAGAATATCAGACTTTACGGGAGGTATTACAATCAGAGTTATTATTGCAATATTATAACAGCCATTTCCGTTAATAACCTTTACATAAACGACTCCATTGGGAGCAATGTAATTGACCGGCGTCAAAATTTCATTGGTTCCTGCATGAGCATCTGCAAGGGAAGGATAATACTTTTTAGTGATGTTTGTAGCTGTTGTTACATTCACATTGGTAAGATTAAATAAGCCTGTTGCAATATTGGATTCAAGGAAGCAGGTTCTTATGGAGGTATCATTTACTTTAGGCTTTTCAGATACTGTTATATTCAAAGTTACTTTTTCACAATCTGTAAAATCAGGATTATTTCCGCAAAATTGATAAACAATAGTTTCTGGTCCCTGATAATTAGAGTTGGGGGAATAGCTTATAAATCCGGTAGTTGGGTCAATTATTGCTGTGCCATTTGTAGGAGGGGTAATGATTTTTACTGTTGCCGGAACTACGGTTTGTGTAGAATTGGTAAACGTAGGAATAATCTGTTTCACTCCATCACACATAGTTTCATTTACTGTTGTGTTAGTAAGACAGGTGTATACTTTGTATACCGGAGTTTCAACAGGAGGGCATGATCCTATAGTAATTCTTACTGAATAATTTCCTGATTGGGTGGGAGTGTAGGTATTGGTATTGGCTCCGGGAACAGGAACGTTTTCTTTATACCATTGATAAGTATCAAAACTGTCATCTACTTCTAGTATGATTCCGGGAATACAATCACCTGCCTGCTTGGCAATAACGGGAATGGAAGAAAAGCCGGCAAAATATCCGCCATATCCTACAGCACCGCTTCCGCCGGCAATTCCTGCGGTTACTGCTTTATTGGAAGTCACTGTTACATTTCCTGTAATATTAGGAATCGAATAAGAAACCCAGTTACTGGTTCCGCTTACCGGATAGGGACCCTGGGCAGCAGCTGGGGGATTCCCGTTAACCATAATAGTAGCCCCGGTTTCTGTTAGAATATTTAGTTTCACAGTATTGGTAGAAGGAGGAAGGATATTAATCATTCCGATTTCATCAATTTTTCTGGGTAAGAAACAATTGAGGGGAGGAATATAATTGAATCCGCCTGTTGCAGCCTGAATATCATTGGCAACACCTGCCAGCAGCTGATATACATAAACATTTTTAGTCGTTCTGATGTACATATTATAATGGTTGTTACCCTGGTTAATGTAGTTTGTATTTGATACCTCATTAACTCTGTAACTTTGTCCCTCATCAAGGGTTACTGCAGGAGTGGTGGCATTGTTGATAAATACCTGTGTGTTATCTTCTGTTGCGATGATCAGCGCATCCTCCATTCGTTCACTGATATTGGCATTTCCTTTTACTAGCACGAATTCATTGCCAAGTCTATCCACCGGAACAGATTGATCCATAATAATATCCGTTCCGAAACCCAAAAAAGAATTGGGAGTAAGAGTAAATTGTCCGTTGAAATTACCATTGGTAACAGAAACCGGTTTGTCTGCGGTAATTTTTGCACCGATAAAACCTTTACGGTTCTGAGCTAAAGTCCCATCACCTTCTATGATGTATGATTGTCCCTTATTAAGAGTAAAAGTCATGGTAGGATTTGTGGTACCTGTCATATTATTAGCAAATATTACATTGGGCGAATATCCGGAGACTGTAATAGTGGTATTGTCTTCTGTAGCTTGTATTCCTGTAGTGAAATTTATACCATTAGGGTTCGCATCTGTTATAGGAGCCGTTGCAACATAGAAGATTTTTCCTATTCCTGCCTTACCCTTAGATGTTAATATTTCTGCATGATTTACCGACGAAAATCTAAACGTTACGAAATAAGGTTTGGTTCCTTTTGTATACAATCCCATTTTGACAGGTTTAAATAAATCTGCCTCAGAAGTCGTCATCATGTTTTGAAAAGGAACATTAAATACCTGTGGATTACCCTTGCTGACTGTGACTGTTCCTATCAAGGTATTGTTGCTATAGATCTCTATGGGAAAAGGAGTCACAGAATCTGTTGAAAAATATAATCCCTGCTGTTCTGTTGCATTTGTATTTCTTTTCATCATTGGGGCAAACCAGTGATCTGTATCTCTTTGAGCATAGGCCGTATTCAGGGTGAGTATGGTGAGTAGGAAAATAAACGTTTTTTGGTGGAGTGCAGCCATTGTCTGCAGTTTTTTAAATAATAATGTTTTTAACATATTTTCAGTGTTTTTTTATAAATAATTTTCTTTCGTGGGCAGATAAAATTGCAGTAAGTAACGGAGGGAGCTTAATTAGGTCAATATGTGTGTTTTTTAGTGATTGGTTTATTGCAAATATATTATAATAAATGCTTGATTTATAGTAATTGTTTAATTAATTGTTTATTTTATTGCGTGTAGGTTTGTTATATGTTATTTTGATTGAAAAATTAATTATAAAAACTCAATTAGTTGTATATTTTTCATCAATTTCTTTATCTCTTCATTGAAAATGCTGAAGAGATGATTTGTTATAGTCTGATAGCGAAATCTTTATACTATTCAGTAGAAGATCATTACCGTAGATGCAAGGGGCATTATTAATAAAAAAGCCACGATTATGAAATCGTGGCTTACCAATATGGTTTTAACTAATTATTACTCTCTGTTTTTAACAAGAATCCAACCTGTGTATTTTATTGGAGTCTTTTCTTTGTTGGATTCATTCCAGTTGATATGATACCAGTATGTTCCTGTTCCAAGTTTCTTATCAAAGTGTTTTCCATCCCATCTGTAGTTGTTGAATTTATTTCCGGTAAATATCATATTTCCATATCTGTCATATACTACAAAACTTAGGTTTTCTTTGTAAGCAAGTTCGCTGTAATCTATGTAATCATTTACGTTATCTCCATTAGGTGTAATGGCATTCAATAGATTAGGGATTGTAATTTCTACGGAAGTAGGAGTACAGTTGTAGAAATCTTTTACATAGAATGTATGTTGTCCTCTGCTTAAACCTGTGAAGACATTCGAATCCTGCCAGTTAGCAGTTCCGTCAACCGCATATTTGAAAGGTGCTTTACCCCCGCTTACAATTACTGTTGCTGTATTGTTGTTGATCTCAATTGTTTGGATTACCGGATCTTCAACTTTTTTAACTTTTACTGTCTGAGTAAGGAAACATCCGTTCTTTCCAAGTATTACAGTATATTCTCCAACACCTATATCTCTGATACCTGAAGTGGTAGCACCTGTGCTCCATTGGTAAGAGTCGTATCCTGAACCTGCGTCAAGATTGGTTTTAGCATCCATACAGATATACTGATCTACCAATATCGGAGATTTTTTGATTGGAAGTACAATCAATTCAATTTTTGCATTTGCCGTACATCCTTCAGCAGTAGTTACTTTCACGTATACAAATCCTCCTGTTGAAGGGAAGTTATCTGGCGTAGTGATTTCGTTGATACCTGCAGTAAGGTCATTCAGTGTACGGTAGTATTTTTTAGTAACGGCATTATAATCTGTTACTTTAGCTTTTGTAAGATCAAAATAAGCATAAGGATCTACATCATACCAACATGCCTTAATAGAAGTATCCGTTACAATGAATGGTACTACAGTAAGGTTTAGGGTTACCTGCTCACAATCTGTAAACTCAACTGAGTTTCCACAGAATTTATAAACTATTTTATCGGGTCCTAAATATCCAGGATTTGGAGTATAAGTGATTGTTCCGTTTGGATTAACCACTGCTGTTCCTTTTGTAGGGGGAGTTAAAATTACTACTGTAGTTGCTACCACTGTCTGTGTAGACGAAGTAAACGTAGGGGTAATAATTTTAGTAGAACAAGCATTAAGTGCTTGAGTTGTTTCTTTTAAACAAGTTTGTACTTTATAGATAGGAGTTGTCACAGGAGGACATGTTCCCATTGTTACTTTTACAGTATAGTTTCCTGATTGTGTAGGAGTATATGTATAAGAAGTAGCACCCGGTATTACAACTCCGTCGCGGTACCACTGGTATGTTTCATATCCGTCATCCAGTTCAAGAATGATTCCCGGTACACATTCTCCTGTTTTTTTCGCAATTACAGGGATTGATGAGAACCCTGCAAAGTAACCTCCGTATCCTGCAGAACTGAATCCTCCGTTGATACCAGCTGTTACAGCTTTTGTAGAAGTAATTTTAATATTTCCGCTTACTCCGGTGATTCCATATGTTACCCAGTTAGTATTTCCCGTTACTGGATATGGTCCGTCTGTCGCTGCAACTGGGGTATCATTTACCATTACAGTTGCTCCTGTTTCTGTTAAAATATTTAATTTAACCACAAGGTCGCCAGGTGTTGTACTGGCTCCTCCTGATCCAAGAGGCATTTCGTTAATCTTCCCGATTTCATCAATTTTTCTTGGAAGGAAACAGTTTAATGGTGGGATATAGTTGAATCCATTGGTTGCATCACTTGATAATATTCCAATAAATTGATATAAGTATACATTTTTAGTAGTCGAAATGAACATGTTTGAATGTCCTGAAGTACCTTGAGCCACATAGCTGGTTTCGTTAATTCTATACCATTCTCCTGCTGCAAGTGTAGCAACGGAAGTTCCTCCTCCATTTAAAAACACTTCAGTATTATCTTCAGTAGCAACAATAAGCCCGCCCTCCATATTTAAATTTGGAGCAGTAGATCTTGTTTTTACCATTGCAAAAGTATTTCCAAGTCTGTCAACCGGTACAGATTGATCCAGAACCGGGTCACTTCCCGTTGTACTGGCGGAAAAGTTAGCATTACAGCTTCCGTTGGTAAGCGTTACTGGCTTATCAGAAACGATTTTTGCACCAATAAACCCCGTCTTGTTTCCAGACTGGGATCCCGATCCTGCAAGAATGAAAGACTGTCCTTTCTGTAATGTAAAAGTTTGAGTATTTCCGGTAGGGCTTCCATTGATGAAAACTACTCCGGCAGTAGGGTTCCATGATACTGTTACATTGGTATTATCTTCAGTGGCAAGCACCCCTGCTGTAAAGTTCTGAATACTGCTGGTGTTGGTATTGGGAGCGGCAGCAACGAAAAATGTTTTTCCAATTCCTGCTCTTCCTTTACTGGTGATTACTTCCCCGTGAACACTTTGGGCAAGTCTTAAGCTGCAGTAGAAAGGTTTTGCTGCTTTTAAATAAAGTCCTTTATTACCCACATTGAATGCTTCAGTAGTGGTACCTGTAGAAATAAGATTGTTGGCAACCTTGTAGGTTTGTGGGCTACCTTTACTGATGGTAACTGTAGTAACTACAGCATTGTTATTGTAAATGGTTACATCAAAAGGAGTGGTTGAATCAGTGGAAAGGTATATCATATTGTTATATCCTCCGACACTGTCAAAGTAAGGAGCAATCCAGTGCTCACTATCCCTTTGTGCAAAGAGTGTATTAATTGTAAAAAAAATTAATACCAGACTGAGTAGAAATCTTTTCATGTGTATGGAATTAGGATTTCTACAAAATTAAAATAAAAAATGAAATACTTTTAATAAAATGTAAATAAATGTTAAAAAAATATTATCGATTTCTAAATAAAAGCTGTCCTGAGTGTCAAACTGGTAATTGGGTTTCTGATCACTCTATCAGATAATATATTGATATATCCCTTTTGTAAGACTTATTTTGGTTGATTTTCCAAGTCATAAAAAATCTATGAGAGAATGCTTTTGCCTGCCATTAATTTTAATAGTAATATTCTGTATGATTGAGAGTACAGAAGTATAAAAAAATCCCGGTGAAATTCACCGGGATTCAATATTTTTTTTGAAGATGAGCTTATAGGCTTACTCTTACAAATCCTGTTACTTTTAGATCTGCATTTACAGATTTTACATAGTCAGCAACTGAGATACTTCCGTCTTTAATGAAGTCCTGGTGTACCAAAGTGTTGTCTTTGTAGAATCTCTGCATTTTACCTTTAAGGATATTATCAATAATGTTTGCAGGCTTACCTTCTTCAGTAAGTTTGTGTCTTTCGATCTCTAATTCTTTATCAATAGTCTCTTGAGAAACTCTTGTTTCGTCCAAAGCGATTGGGTTCATAGCAGCAACCTGCATAGAAACAGCTTTAGCAGCTTCGTCAGCTCCGTCTACTTTAGCAGAAAGAGAAGAGATTGCAGCGATCTTGTTTCCAGCGTGGATGTAAGCTCCTAAGAAATCTCCCTGGATTCTTTCGAAAGATCCGATTTCGATTTTCTCACCGATAACTCCTGTTTGCTCTACTAATTTCTCAGCAACAGTCATTCCGTGGAAATCAGTAGCTAAAAGTTCTTCTTTAGTAGCAGCGAAGATAGCCATTTCAGCTAATTCGTAAGCTAGCTCGATGAAAGCTTCATTTTTAGCAACGAAGTCAGTTTCACAGTTTAGAGAGATTACTACACCTAAAGTGTTGTCTTCGTTTACTCTTGCGATTACTGCACCTTCAGCAGATTCTCTGTCAGCTCTGTTAGCAGCAACTTTTTGTCCTTTTTTTCTAAGGATATCTACCGCTTTTTCGAAGTCTCCTTCAGCTTCAACTAGAGCTTTTTTGCAGTCCATCATACCTGCACCTGTTTGGTTTCTCAATTTTGCTACGTCTGCAGCAGCTGGTGTATAAGACATAATATCTATTATTTTTTTTATTTAAGATTAGTATTAATTTTTAGCTTAAATTTAGAGCAGTGCAAAGATAATGATTTTAATGATAAACTAAAAAATGACTTTTCACGTTATTAATATATTTAATACTATTTTAAAGATTTGATTAATGAAAAAAATCTTATTCCTTCTATTTATATGCATTTTCTCACTTGGTTTTTCCCAAAAAAAGAAGAAAACAAAATCTAAAGCTGTTGTTGAAAAAGAAACTGTAATTATCTATACAGAGCAGGAAGCTGAGATTTCAAAAGAAGCCAGAGTCATTGCCGGCTTTTTGAAACAGAATCCGGGACATGCTAAAACAGATTATTTTAAAAGAAAACTGATTGATATTATCATGGCAGGTAATTCTCCTGAAGCAAAACCTACGATTAGGCCGATCAGTAAAGATAAAATTGAAAATATCGTTAAGAATAATGAGTTAAACAGCGGTAAAACTATTGCTGCAAATAAAACGTATACGGCGAACGGAAAGCCTGTTTCCAATAACACTGCAGCGGCTATTGAAGCCTTAAGAGAAGAAAGGAGAACAACCACTTTTGCATCGGTAGGTTCTGCAAAAAGTGCCGGGACTTCTAAAGCAGGGCCAAGTGAAGAAAATAAAAGAACAGCAGCAATGCTTACACACCTTTTTAATAATGATATTAACAAAAATGAAGCATATATCAATATTAAAAACAGATCTTCCTGTAATCTTATTGTTAAGATAAGTGGTAAAAAATATTATAATCTGAGTGTCCCAGCAAAAGGAGAAAACTTTATTCTGGTAGATAAAGGGGAATATATAATGACAACAATGGTATGTGATGCAAAATATTCTGCCCCGAAGAAGATTACACAGGATATTGAAATTGCACTGAATGTTGCCGAATAAAACAGATAGAAGAAAGCTAAAGAAAAAAGGTTAAGAAGAAATTCTTAACCTTTTTATTTTTTATCCTTTAAACTGACCCATCGCAATGAATTTATCCTGTCTCTGGGTTTCAAGCTCCTGTCCTGTAAATTTGGAGAAAGCTTTGATATTCTGTAAAATTGAATTTTTCAGGTTTAAATAGGTTGTCTCCTGATCATACTGAGCCCCACCAAGTGGTTCTTCAATGATGCCGTCGATGAACTTTTCTCTTAAAGCATCTGCTGGAGTAAGGTTCAATGCATTGGCTGCATCTTCCTTGTGATCCCAGTTTCTCCATAAGATAGAAGAACAGCTTTCCGGTGCAATTACAGTATACCATGTATTTTCCAACATATATACTTTATTTCCAACACCTATTCCTAATGCTCCACCACTGGCACCTTCTCCGATGATGTAAGTGAAGATAGGCGTTTTCAGCTGCACCATTTCAAAAATATTTCTTGCAATAGCTTCTCCCTGTCCTCTTTCTTCAGCTTCCAATCCTGGATAAGCTCCCGGTGTATCTACTAAAGTTACCACGGGAATATTGAATTTTTCAGCAAGCTTCATTAGTCTTAAAGCTTTTCTGTATCCCTCAGGATTTGGCATTCCAAATCTTCTGTATTGTCTTTCTTTAGTTGTTCTTCCTTTTTGAGTACCTATGATCATTACTTTTTGACCATCAAGGGTAATCAATCCTCCAATCATTGCCGGATCATCAGCGAAATTTCTGTCTCCATGAAGTTCTAAGAAACTGCCTTTGTCTGCCATCCCATTGATATAATCCAATGTATAAGGACGATCCGGGTGACGGGACAGTTGTACTCTTTGCCAAGGTGTAAGATTTCCATAGATTTCTTTTTTCTTTTCTAAAATCTTATCCTCAATCTGGCTGCATGCTAATTTTACATCAACACCACTTTCTTCTCCTACTAAAGAACACGTCTGGTATTGATCCATCAATTCTTTGATAGGAAGTTCGAAACTTAAATATTCCATTTCTTGAAGTAAATTAAATCTTTCAAATGTATGAAAAATTATGGTTATTCTATTTAAAATTATTTATAGCATTGTTTATTCTGGAGGTACTTTCCTCTTTACCAAGGGTTTCCAGAATGTCCGGAACGTCTGGTCCTTTCAATTCTCCTACTAAAGATAAACGTAACGGCATCATTACTTTACCCATACCCAGCCCTTTGCTTTCCGCAAAATCATGCATGGTCTTCTTCAATGTCTCTGCAGTAAAGTCTGTAGAACCAAAAGCAGTGACTAATTCTGCTAAAATTGCAGATGTTTCATCGTTCCATGCTTTTTTCGAAGCTTTCTCATCATAAGAAGTTGGAGCTTCAAAGAAGAATTTTCCGTTTTCATAAATATCTTTCGGGAAAGTTGCTCTTTCTTTCATCAGGTGAATTACCTTCAACAGTTTTTCATCAGAAGCACCTGCAAAATCAATAGCTGTGTTTTTCAATATCTGAAGAAGCTCTTCGTCAGACTTCATCTGAATATACTGATGGTTGAACCACTCTGATTTTTCTTTACTGAATCTTGCCCCCGCTTTATGTACTTTATGAAGGTCAAATTCCTTGATCATTTCGTCTAAAGGAAGGATTTCTTTATCGTCTGCCGGAGACCAGCCTAATAATGCAACCATGTTGATGAAAGCATCAGGAAGATAACCGTTTTCTCTGTATCCTTTGGAAACTATACCCGTTGCCGGATCTTTGAAATCAAGCGGGAATACCGGAAATCCGAATTTATCCCCATCTCTTTTACTTAGTTTTCCTTTTCCTTCAGGTTTTAAAATTAAAGAAAGGTGTGCAAACTGTGGTGCTTCCCACTGCATTGCTTCATATAATAGAGTGTGAAGTCCTAAAGATGGCAGCCATTCTTCTCCACGGATAACGTGAGAGATTTCCATTTCGTGGTCATCAATGATATTGGCGAAATGATAGGTTGGCATTCCGTCATTCTTTACCAGAACTTTATCATCTAAAGTATTGGTATTTACAGAGAATTTTCCACGGATGATATCTTCCAGATTCAATACTCTGTCAACAGGCATTTTGAATCTTACTACATAAGGTGTTTTGTTAAGCAACAAAGCTTCAACTTCATCCTCAGAAAGTGTCAGGCTGTTTCTAAGACCGTTTCTGGTTTTGTTATCGTATGAGAAAACATCACCTTTAGCTTCGTACTGAGCACGAATGGCATCCAATTCTTCAGCTGTATCGAAAGCGATGTAAGCATAATCTGTTTTTAAGATCTGCTCTGTATATCGGTCATAGATGTCTCTTCTTTCAGATTGTCTGTAAGGAGCAAACTTTCCTCCTTTCTTAGGACTTTCATCCGGGATGATTCCGCACCATTCCAAAGCTTCTTCAATATATTCTTCAGCACCTTCTACATATCTTGCAGTATCTGTATCTTCTATTCTCAATACAAATTCTCCCCCTTGATTTTTAGCAAAAAGATAATCATATAATGCGGTTCTTACGCCTCCCAAATGTAATGGCCCTGTAGGACTTGGAGCAAAACGTACTCTTACTTTCTCCATTTCAATTTTAATTTTTGCAAATTTACTTAAAATTATGCGTTTAAGAGGTGATTTATGACCTGGTATTCCTTTTTTGATTCCAATTTTTGTATTTACTTTCTACAGATTTTCGTCAAATACTGTTTTAAAGCTCTTAATCTTCTATTTCGGATCATAATTTTAATTCATGGATGATATTCATGAATAGTCGAGTTGTGGAAATTAAGTTCATAAAGAAAAATTATTGGATTGATGTTTGTATGTTGTTGAAAAATATAATAAAGTTAATTTCTATAATTTATTTTCGCTATTAAATCACTAATTAGTGATATTCTGATTGTTTGTTAATGGTATTTTAAATAAAAATTAAATTCACTAAATAATGATATATGTCATTGTATGATTCCTTTTTTCACTCACTGTTGAATATTATATTTGCCGTAAACTTTTAATTCATACTATGAAAAAACAAATTTTATTTTGCTTCTGTAGTTTACTGATGCTTTTCATGAGTTCATGTTCAACGGAAGAACTGAATAATGAGGTAACCCCTGAAAGCCCGGCAGCAAAGGCTAATAGTCGATTATCAGCGGCCAAATTTGCAGGAGACGGAATTTACGATGTCTTAGGACATGGTTATAATGTTGCCGGTGAATATGCCAATGCAACGGCAGCTGGTTTTAAAGTGATTGATATTGACCGTTTTAAAGTAGAGCAGACAAACAGATTAATCAGCGAAAACACATTCTCACAGGAATACACTGAAGAGTATGGTGAAAATGCAGAATCCTATTCTAAAATGGTTTCAACGAAGGTGAATGTTACTGCCGGTATCCCATTGTTCAAGAAAACACTGTCGGTAGGATTCAACTCTGCAGTAACTACCAACAATAAGTTTGAAGGGAAATATATCTACGGAAGCTATAATCTTACGATTAAACAAAAAAGAGTAAGATTCAATGCCACTACAGATATGTTGGGAGATTATCTCACTCCGGAATTCGTTCAGGATCTACAGACTAAAACTCCACAACAAATTGTACAGGACTATGGAACTCACGTAACACTTGATATCTATACGGGAGCAAAACTGGATGTTTTATTCCAGGCTGAAACAAGAAGCCAGAGCCGTGACCGTGCAGCAAGAATTGGAGTAAAAGTAGGAATGAAAGATATCTTTGATGTAGATGTTACCAATGATGTGAATACTTCCGAATCTTCTATGAACTACTCTAAAAAATTAGCCTATAAAACAAGAGGAGGGGATCCTTCAAAAGGACTTATGGGAGATCTGAATCTTGATCAGACAAATCCTAAAATCAATATTTCCAACTGGCAGAATAGTTCTAATGCAACAAATTCAGTTTTGGTGGATTTTGGAAACAACGGATTGGTTATTATTTATGATTTAGTGAAAGATGCAACTAAAAAAGCTCAGCTTAAAGCTTATGTAGATCAATATCTGATAGATAATAAAGTGTATATGGAGTACAATACTATTCCGGTTTACAGATATTACAACGGAGTAGATCATTACTATACAAAAACTCCGGGAAGCTATAGCGGATATTCTTATGAAGGAACAGAGTTCAATGCATTTTTATACAAAGCTCCAAACACAGTTCCTGTTTACAGATACTGGAATGGTAAAGACCACTATTATACAAAAACTCCGGGATATTACCAGGGGTATGTAGACGAAGGAATTGAGTTCAATGCTTTTGCTACTCAGCAGCCTAATACAGTTCCTATTTACAGATATTGGAATGGTAAAGATCATTACTATTCAAGATCCAGTGCAAGACCGGCTGGTTATGTTTCTGAAGGAATTGAATTCTATGCCTATTAATTGAAATATTAAAATTTTACAACCAAAGAACCGTCTCAGTTTTGAGGCGGTTTTTTAATAGAATGAAGGATAAGATAAATATTCGGACATTATTTTCGTTGATATTGAAACACTGGAAGGATATTTCCGGTAGTCTTACCATTAAAAATGTATTTTTGTACCTTAAAATTTAGATGATCAATGAAAAAAGCAATCTGCCTTTTTATCGTAGGAGAGAAGTACTGGAAAATGTATAATAAAAACAGAGCTAGGTTTGAAAGCTATGCTAAAAAGTGTGGTGCAGATTTAAAGATCATTGATAAACCTATGGATGATAGTTTTCATCGTCCGCTTCTTTCTCAGAAGCTTTTGATTCCTTCAGAAACAAAGGAGTATGATATGGTTCTTTTCTTAGACCTTGATATCATTATTTCAGATAAAGCACCTTCTGTTTTTGATTATCTTCCGGAAGATAAATATTTCGGGGCTATCCTTGATCCGAGAGGTACTGAAGAATTTAACAAAACCTGGGGGCATATTCCGAGAATACTGGAAGAGACCAGCGAGATGTATTTTACTGACCGCCATTTTGAAGCGAATCCTTTACTGCAGGGAAGTATCAATGGTGGTGTATTTATTTTCAGACCGGAAAAAGTAGCTGATATCTTTAAAGAATATTATTTTTCAGCACATAATCAAGGTGAACTGAATAGTTTTGAAGAAACACCATTCGCTTATTTTTCCCAGATTAATAATTGGTTTGAAGCCTTACCACCCGCTTTCAATGTTCAGATTTTATACAAAATAAAAGGAACGGAAAAAGGAAAAGAGGTAGAACATGGTGAGAAAAAACTTCCGCAGTTTTTCAGGAAATATTATTACAAAAAATCAGGATACTGTTTTTATCCCACAAAGAAGTATAAGAATTACGTACAACAAGTCATTGCTGAAAATTACTTTACTCATTTTTCCGGCAATTATCCTATAATCTACAATTAAATTATGAGCCTACTTTCACGAATTTCCAGCAAATTTATAACAGTTTCTTATGGTATTACGGTCAATGATGAAGCTAATGAACTGAAAAAATTATTGGATGTCCTTCTTCCTTTGATTGACAAGAATGATGAGGTCATCGTTCTTCAGGATATTACCAATAAAAATAAAGAGGTGACAGAATTGCTGGGTAACTATGATAGTATTATAAAACTTGAAGCAAAACTGGAAGGAGATTTTGCCACATTTAAGAACAGATTAATAGAAAAGGCTACTTGTCAATATCTGTTTCAGATTGATGCAGATGAATATCCTACTGAACATTTCATCAAGACATTGAAACCTTATCTTAAAAAAGAAAAAAGTGTCGAAATATTTTACGTTCCCAGAATCAATATTGTAGAAGGAATTACAGAAGAATATGTAAAGCAGATGGGCTGGAATATGAATAATGAAGGTTATATTAATTTTCCTGATTATCAGGCAAGGATTATTAAGAACAATAAAAAAATCTTCTGGAAAAATAAAGTACATGAAGTACTCTATGGAAATAAAAATTTTACAGAAATTCCAAAAAAATATGAGCTATCATTGATTCATAAAAAGAATTTTGAAAAACAGCAAAAGCAGAATAATTTTTATGAAACTTTGGAAGATTAATCAGATTGAATTTATTACACAACTAAAATGGCAGATTTAGGAATTAACGTTTTTGGATTTATTAATGGCGAATTTGGTATTGCGGAAGCAACAAGGCTTAATTGTAAAGCAATGCAGAGTGCAGGTATTCCCATTAATTTGATGAATTATGATGTGAGAACCAATCATGATGCTAATGATCAGACTTTTACCAAGTTTTCGGATAAAGCGGATCATCCTATCAATTTGGTTCAGGTTTCAGCATCTGTTTCGGAAATGTCGAACTTCTTTGAATATTTTGATTATTCTCTTTTTGAAAGAAAATACAATATTCTGTATATGGCCTGGGAATCAGAAACTATTCCGGAAGATTATCTTTTGAATATTAATCTTTTCGATGAGGTATGGACTCCTTCAGAATATTGCAAAAAATGTATTGAAAAATATATCGCTTCTCCGGTAAAAGTAATTCCGCATCCCATTGATATTAATCTGAAACCGACGGAAGATGTTGATGCATTGAATTTTTATAATACCGACTTCTTTAATTTTTTATTCATATTCGATTATAATAGCTCTATCCAAAGGAAAAATGTACTCAATCTTATTAATGTATTCAGAGAGACTTTTGATGGAAAAGAAAACAATGCTTTTTTAACCATTAAAACCTCTAAGTCTGATAAGTTTTCTTTGGAAAAACAACAGATAAAAGATGCCATCGGAGACTCTGTGAAGATCAAAGTGGTAGAAAAGATTTTTGACAAAAATGCTTTGAACTATGTGATCAGTACCTGTGACAGCTATATTTCTCTCCACAGATCTGAAGGTTTCGGACTGACTATGGCAGAGGCCATGTATTTTGGAAAGCCTGTTATTGCTACAGGATATTCCGGAAATTTACAATTTATGAACGCTGAAAACAGCTTTTTAGTGAATGCTGAGAAAGTATCTTACGGTTCAGATGATCTTAATTATGATTCCAATACCATCTGGTCTGAGCCTTCCCTGGAAGAAGCTTCCAAATATCTAAAAAAAATATATCAGGGTGGAGATGATGTAAAAGCCGCATCAGATAATGCACGTAAAACAATTACCAATGACTTTTCACTCGAAGGAGTAGGGAGATTGATTAGAAAAAGATCCGAAGAACTGATTTCTGAAGGTAAGATTCAACAAAGCAGATCGGCATTAATAAAATTATATGCGGACAGTATATTTTTGAAAAAAGATCTGAGAATTTATAAAAAGAGTAAACCTATTCAGTGGATATATGATATCAAAATGTATTTCAGAAATAGGAAAGGGAAAAAATAATTTCAGTAAATAAAAAGAGCGGTAGATTCAAACGAAACCACCGCTCTTTTTATTTTTTACCTTTTATTTTCTTTAAAAAGATATTTACTTTTTTTCGTATTTTATTGTATAATGTTTTTTCCAGGTAATTTACTCTGCCGCTCAATCTGTCTATTTCGGCAAGATAAAAAACGTTCCCGACACTATTTTCTGAAGTATTTTCTTTTTTATCCATCTGGTCAATAAAAGAAAGTCTCAGCTTAAGCAGTTTTCCTATAGCTTCAAGAGAAAAGTGATCTCTGATCTGAGCTTCTGCACTTTGTTTAATAGAAGTTAAGGACTTGAAATTATTTTTTATATACTGAAGCTTTTGGGTAGCATCCTCCAAATTTGGCCTTGCTAAAGTAAGTCCTTCAGCAATCAATCCTTTTGTGTTTGAAGTTTTAATAAAATCATATTGAACAAGGAAACTGTTGTTCACATTCATAAAGTCCAGATTTCCGGAATATCCGGTTCCTACAACAATTTTTCCGTACGACATAGCCTCTGCCATAGTCAGTCCGAAACCTTCAGAACCATGTAAAGAAATAAGAACATCAGACTTCTGAATCAATGAATGAAGCTTTTCTTTTGAAAAATGTTCATTTATAATGACAATATTCGAAATGCCGGCGTATTTTTCCAATACTGTCTGTGCATCTTTACTCCTGTCAAGATTATGTGTTTTTACAATGAGAACACTTTCCGGATCATTTTTGAAAACATTCATAAAGGCCTCAATTGTAGCTTCAGGATTTTTTCTGATGGTAGTACTTAATGAATCAAAAATTGTAATATATACATTGGTTCCGGGCTTAATATTATATTCTTCAAAATTAAATTCATCAGAAGGAGGCAGCTTCTGAATCGGGTGGGAGAATCTCATCACGGGAATCCCAGTATATTTTGTAAAAATATTGACACAGAAATCACTAGGAACCCATAATTCATCAAAAATGTTCAGAAACTCAACTGTTTTATCTGAAACTTCGGGGAATTCCCAGGCCCAATAGACAATGTTGTAATGACCTGTAAGATTGATATCCTGGTTTTTTGAAAAAAATTCGTGGGTCACATTACTGTTAATGTGAAAAATATTAATTAATGCATTGGGCTGTGCGTCACTTTTAGACTTTTCAAGAGTGTCACTTGAGTAGCTGATGCGGTTTACTGTAATGCCCTGGCTTTCCATAGCAGCAGCATTAAGCCTTGTTGCCTCTGCTATCCCAAAATTTCCCTCAAAAAAACCGTGATAGTTTACGCTTAATGACATATATTATAGTGTTTTAAGTTTTTCTTTTACTTCTTCTGGTGAAAATGCTCTCAGACTGTCCACAGAATTTTGGCTTAATGTATTCCAAAGCTCTTCATTATTATTCAGTTGAATGATGGCTTCTGCAAAACTATTTTCATCATTGGCAATCAACACATTCTTTTTATCTGTAAGCTTCATTCCTTCAGCGCCGATATCAGTAGTGATCACCGGGAAAAAGTATTCAAAAGCTTGCCCGATTTTTCCTTTTACTCCAGCTCCAAAGCGTAAAGGCGCCACCATAATTTTAGAATTCATGAAATGCTCTTCAATACTTTCTACAAATCCTAAAAATTTAAACTTAGGATATAGTTTAAGATCCAGTTTTTCAGAAACATTCCCAATGATGCTTACTTCCAGCTCAGGATTGGTTTTCCAGACAATGGGCATTATTTTTTCATACAGGAATTTTACCGCATCAATATTCGGTTCATGGATAGATCCAATGAACGTAATTCCTTTACTGTTACTAAAGTTCTTCCTTTCCGAAATATCAATCTGAGGATAGTGAATGTTCGATATGGTAATGATCTTATTTTTATCTGCGTACTGGCTCATGATTTCTTTCTCTTTATCAGAGATGGCTATAATGTAGTCCAGCTGTGGGGCAACAACCGTTTCCAAACGGAAGAAGTGTTTATAATTTTTCTTTAAAGAAATGCGGGTAGGTTCCAGTTCAATTGCTCTTTTAAACCTTAAAAAATGAATATCTACCATATCATAAATGAATCGGGTAGAAGGTAGAACTGCTTTCATCTTCTTGTAAAACAGATTCAGGGCAAGAGGTCCATTAAACCAAACGTAATCTATCTTTTTGAAAGCAGACAGGAAATCATAGATATTCTTATATTTATTGTTCTCTACATACACCATAACTTGGTGATGCTGATAAAATTTCACATAAGAATCGTCTTCAAAAATATGAGGAGCAAATAAAATGCAGTTGTATCCTAATTCTTTGTAGATTAATATAAGTTCTTTCAGCCTGTTGGCCCCGGATTCTTTATCATGGGCAGGGAAATCTCTTGAAGCAAACAGGATTGTTTTTTGGGAATCGTCATACAGATTGATATTGACTATATCCTTAGACTGAAGATATTTGAGCTTTTCTTTTCTTTCGAAGTGTTTTTTTATTTTTTTTAAGATTCCCATTTGCTAGCTTTTAGTATCAAGTTCAAAAACTTTATTTACCCAACTATCCAAAGTATATCTGTAGTAGATTTCCTCAGGAATTTTTTCGTAAGGTGTTTTAAAAAAAGATTTGTCAAGATTACTAATATTTTTGTTTAAAATCAAAATATTATTGGGATTGTAAAAATCATAGGTTTTAATGGCTTCATTATCAGTAATGATTTTCTTCTCCAGAGACATCGCTTCAAAAACCCTGAAACTAAGTCCATATTGACCTTCGCGCATCAGGTCAAGCAATACCTTCGAATTTTTATAATATTTAGGAAGATCGTTATGAGGAATCTTTTTGATGCTGAAAATCAGGAAGAGGTTTTTAGGTACCGTCATGAAAATATTCGTCAGCTGATGTTTCCATGATTTTTTTCCAATGATCATAATCTGGAACTTCAGTCCCTGTTCAATCAGTTTTTTAGCCAGTAATTTTATCAGTGAAACCCTTCTGTTATCATAAGAAGTGATATAGAAAAGATCCATTTCAGGCTGCTGAATTTCTTTTGCGCAGTGCGGCAGGTAAATATAATTCGTCAGTTTTTCAAACCCGTGCTTTTTAACATCTATATAATCGAAGGAAAATATTTTGTCAAAAAGGTACAGCTTGTCTTCTACAGGTACTCTTTCAAGGTTGTCATAAAGATAAGTAACCAGACGGTCTGTATATTTTCGGATTTTTTTAAGCGTTGAAAGATCAAATGTATCAGGATTCATCACCAGTATCTGATCCTGATGTCCTAATTTTTCCAGGGCATCCAGAACATATTTCTGTCTTTTTTCAGTCTTAAGATTTTTGTTTAAAAAGGTTTTGCTTAAAGCATTTACAGCTCTTTCATTGAAATTGGAATGAGTAACTGAGCTGATCTTTATATGATGGGCATCAATACCCCGTTTGCATAATGCTTCAACAATATACTTATCATAATCCCAAAAATCATAACTAATGATACAAATCTTCATTCAACTAATTTTGCTCTTTTTTTAATGATTCATAGGTTTCATAAACGCTTAAAGATTGCAGGTAAGATAACTGATACCCTTCTTTTCCGTCTAAAATACCCAGTCTCATTATATAGGCCTTAAAGAATTTAAAAGCTGTTTTAAGATATTGCATTAAAACATTGTACTTTTTCCCTTTTGCAGCCAGTTCTTTCCCCTTTAAAACTCCGTAATGAATCATTTTTTTTCTATAAGATTCATAATCTGAAACGGAGTAATGTAGTAATTTATTTTTTAAAATCCCAATGGTTCCGTTGACTTCCAGAGTTTCGTGTACTTTTTTTCCTGCCATGTATCTGGCCTTCGATTTTCTGAAAAGCCTGAAATTTTTATCAGACTGTGTTCCTGAAAAATGAATCGGTTTCTGAGCAAAAAAGAATTTCCTGTAAAAATAGTAGGCATCTTTTTGCCCGGGTTTATTCAGCTCATCTTTAATTTCCTGCTTCAGGGCCGGTGTAAGTCTTTCGTCACCATCTAAAAACAGCACCCAGTCATTTTTTGCAGAATCCAGAGCCAAATTTCTTTGCTTTGTAAAGTCTTCAAATTTATTTTGAACCACCTTTACATTAGGGAATTTCTTTGCAATTTCTACAGTTTTGTCCGTGCTAAATGAGTCTATCACTACTATTTCATCACAGAAATCAAAAGACTCAAGGACATCCTGTATATTTTTTTCTTCATTATATGTTATGATCAAACCACTTATATTCATCACAACGATTTGTTTGATAGAGAAGTACGTGAATACTCCTTTAATATTGTTTTTAAAATAGTTTTAATCTGCCAAAGATAAGTTTTAATTTGAATTTTATGATCGAATCTTTGCCTTTTATATCAATTCTACATAGCTCGTATGGATGCCGGGTAGGGTAATAATTCACCTTATTTCCAATTCTTACTGCAAAATCGATTCCTATTTTTTTTAAAATAGAAAAAAATGCTAATTTATCATCTTTTTTTTGTGGATATTTTCCATACGGATATGCTAAAACTCTTGAATACCTGATGTTTTGGGCATCAAGAATTTCCATATTTTTTTTTAGATCTTTTTCTATAAAATCAAGAGAAGCATTTTTTAGATTTTCATGGGCATGGCTATGAAGGGCAATTTCAAAATATTTTTTATCCAGATTTCTGATTTCATCAAAGGTCATCATAGGATAATTTTTATATCCCTTTTCAATAAATCCGGTTGGAATAAAAATAGTAGCTTTCAGATTATATTTTTTCAGTAAAGACGGCAGATATTCAAGGTTATTTCTGTAGCCGTCATCAAAGGTGATGATGATATTTTTTTTCGTGGAAGCAGTAAGTTCTGAAAAAAACTGCGAAGTATATCTTTTACGGCTCAGGTAAGAAAACTGCTGTTCAAGATTTTTTAAACTTACCGTAAGATCTTCATGGCTTTCCTTTTCAATCTGATGATACATAAGGATAACCAGTCTGTTGTGCGGGAAAGCAAATAGATAGAGACGGAAATATAAAACGATAAATACCGCCAATACAACAGGAATAAGATAAAGAATCATACTATTTTATTCTGTTTTTTTCCTTTTCTATTTCCACTAGTCTTATTTTTTCACGCAATTTAATATATTTTAAAAAAGTGTAATAAGACATCGTTTTGGCAATGTAAAAACCGGGAAATCCATCCAAAAAGCCTCTTTTGAAAATAAATACTTTGATAAATTCAAAGATAGGACTTACAATAATTTTAAATCTATTGATTTTTTTTCCTCTCTCATACATTTTCTCAGCCATCATATCAGAATATTTATTGATTTTCGAGACATGATGATGAATGCTTTTGTAGGTATAATGATTCAGTTTTCCTTCCAGAAGACCGGCTTTCTGATCGGTAATCAGAAATTCATGAACTTTATCATCAGAATACCTGGCGTATTTTTTTCTGAACAATCTTTCACGGCATACATTTCCCCATCCTCCAAATCTGATCAGGTGAACTCCAAGATGATTGTTAAATCTTGCTTTATACACATTGAACTCTGTTCTTTCTGAAGACACAATTTCCGTTATGGATCTTTTCATGTCTTCGTCAGGAACTTCGTCAGCATCCAGAAACAGAACCCATTCATGACAGCATAAAGTAAGGGCATGGTTTTTTTGTTCACCATACCCGTTAAATTTTTTCTCAGAGAATTTTACCTGAGGATATTTTTGAGTGCAAATCTCTTTGGTTCTGTCTGTCGAAAAGCTGTCAACAATAATAATCTCATCAACAGTATCCGTTAACGAATCTAAAAGTCTTACGATGTTCTCTTCTTCATTATAAGTAATGATTGCAAGGGAAAGAGCCATTTATTTATACTCAAGAATAGTCTTTTCAATAATCTTCACACAATCCAGTAATTGCTCTTCAGTAATTACCAATGGCGGCGCCAGTCTGATGATATTACCATGGGTAGGTTTTGCCAGTAATCCGTTTTCTTTTAACTGTAAACAAAGGTTCCAGGCAGTAGAACTTTCAGGAGTATCATTGATCAGGATAGCATTTAAAAGTCCTTTTCCTCTTACTTTGGTAATAAGATCTGTCTTTTCGATAAGCTTATTGATTTCAGCTCTGAATAACTGTCCAAGTTCTTCAGCTCTTTCAGATAATTTTTCTTCAGCTACAACGTCCAATGCTGCTACTGCTACTGCACAGGCAATAGGGTTTCCTCCGAATGTAGAACCATGCTGCCCCGGCTTGATAACATTCATAATGCTGTCGTTAGCTAAAACTGCTGATACGGGG
Source organism: Chryseobacterium sp. S90 (assembly GCF_047444895.1). Classification (NCBI taxonomy): domain Bacteria; kingdom Pseudomonadati; phylum Bacteroidota; class Flavobacteriia; order Flavobacteriales; family Weeksellaceae; genus Chryseobacterium; species Chryseobacterium sp. S90. The sequence continues at coordinate 94,500 of NZ_JBLGCX010000008.1, forward strand.
TACATTCCTCCGGAAAGGGCTTTCCCTAAAATTAAAATATCCGGTTGTACATCTTCGTGGTGGCATGCAATCAGTTTTCCTGTTCTTGCAATACCAGTCTGAACTTCATCAGCAATAAAAAGAACGTTATGTTTTTTACATAGTTCAGAAGCATTTTTAAGGAAGTTTTCATCCGGAACATATACTCCGGCTTCTCCCTGAATAGGCTCAACAAGGAATGCAGCAATAGTATCTGCTTCTCTGCTCAGAACTTCTTCTAGGGCTGCAATATCATTATAAGGAATTTTGATAAATCCTGGGGTAAAAGGTCCGTAGTTCTGGTTGGCATCCGGATCATTAGAGAAAGAAACGATAGTTGTTGTTCTCCCGTGGAAATTATTTTCGCAAACAATTATTTTGGCTGCGTTTTCAGAAATTCCTTTTACTTCATAACTCCATTTTCTCGCTAGTTTTACTGCAGTTTCCACAGCTTCAGCTCCGGAGTTCATGGGTAAAACTTTATCAAACCCGAAAAGGGTCGTGATTTTTTGTTCGTATTCTCCCAATTTAGAGTTATAGAACGCTCTTGATGTTAAAGCAAGCTTTTTTGCCTGCTCTACCAATGCTTCTACAATTTTAGGGTGAGAGTGTCCCTGATTTACAGCAGAATATGCTGAAAGAAAATCATAATACCTTTTGCCTTCTACATCCCAAACGAAAACACCTTCTCCGCGGTCCAGAACTACTGGAAGCGGGTGATAATTATGTGCTCCATGTTTGTCTTCAAGGTCAATAAAATACTGTGAGTTTTTTGTTTGTTCTGCTGTTGACATATATTTTGGTTTTCAACAAATTTACATAATATTAATGATATGCCTGAACAAATACCCAGTGTCGTATGGAGGTGTAATTGAAGTAGATTTTAAGGCGTAATAATGCAGTACCAGAAAATATTTTCTTTGTTGACGGTTTGTTTTAGGTTTTATATCTTTCTAATAACAGAATTTTATTTTCTTCTTCTTTATTAACTTTTTGTTAATCATTAACGATGGAATGCTGCCAATAATTTTTATGATATGTAGTCTGAAATATTCGATACTAATGGACGAAAAAAAACTGCCTCAAAAAGAGACAGTTTCGTTTTATATTTAAATAATCTTAGTGATTATCATATTTTCTATCCATTACAAAATCTTCCATGAATTTTGTAGTATAGTTCCCTGCAAGATAATCTTCATTATCCATCAGTTGTCTGTGGAAAGGAATTGTTGTTTTTACTCCTTCAATATAGAATTCCTCAAGAGCACGTTTCATTTTAGCAATAGCTTCTTCACGGGTTTGAGCCGTGGTGATAAGCTTAGCAATCATTGAGTCATAGTTAGAAGGAATACTGTATCCTGAATATACGTGAGTGTCTACTCTGATTCCGTGTCCGCCAGGGATATTTAATCCTGTGATTTTTCCCGGAGACGGTCTGAAGTCTGCGTAGGGATCTTCTGCATTGATTCTACATTCGATTGAATGTAATTTAGGGTAATAGTTGATTCCTGAAATAGGAGTTCCTGCCGCAAGAAGAATTTGTTCTCTGATCAGGTCATAATCAATTACCTGTTCAGTAATAGGGTGTTCTACCTGGATTCTTGTATTCATTTCCATGAAATAGAAATTTCTGTGCTTGTCTACAAGGAATTCGATAGTTCCTACCCCTTCGTATCCAATGAATTCAGCAGCTTTTACAGCAGCGTCACCCATTTTTTCACGAAGTTCATCTGTCATGAAAGGAGAAGGTGTTTCTTCAGTTAATTTCTGATTTCTTCTCTGTACAGAACAGTCTCTTTCAGAAAGGTGACAGGCTTTACCGAACTGGTCACCGGCAACCTGAATTTCGATGTGTCTGGGCTCTTCAATCAGTTTTTCCATATACATACCTCCATTTCCGAAGGCAGCTACAGCTTCCTGAATTGCAGATTCCCAGTGATCTTTAAGGTCTTCAGCTTTCCATACAGCTCTCATTCCTTTTCCACCACCACCGGCAGTAGCTTTGATCATTACCGGGTATCCTGTTTCTTCAGCCACTTTTACAGCGTGCTCGTAAGATTCGATCAATCCGTCAGAACCTGGTACACATGGTACACCTGCAGCTTTCATGGTAGCCTTAGCGTTCGCTTTATCTCCCATCTTTTCAATCTGTTCTGGAGAAGCACCGATAAATTTGATGCCGTTCTTTTGACAGATTCTTGAGAAGTTAGCATTTTCAGATAAGAATCCATAACCCGGGTGAATGGCGTCGGCATTGGTAATTTCCGCAGCCGCAATAATGTTAGGGATTTTAAGATAAGAGTCTTTACTCATTGCAGGGCCAATACATACCGCTTCATCAGCAAATCTTACGTGAAGACTGTCTTTATCAGCAGTAGAGTATACCGCAACGGTTTTGATCCCCATTTCTTTACAAGTACGTAAAATACGCATTGCAATTTCGCCACGATTGGCTATTAATATTTTTTTGAACATCTCTCCGAAATTTTAAATTATAAATTTTGAATTTTAAATTATTTTAAATGAAAAAGATTCATCTAAAATTTATAATCTTTAATCTAAAATTCCTTAAGATGGATCTACTAAGAATAAAGGTTGGTCATATTCTACAGGAGTAGCATCGTCAACTAAGATTTTAACGATTTTTCCGCTGATTTCAGATTCAATCTGGTTGAATAGCTTCATTGCTTCAATAACGCAAACTACTTTACCAACAGAAACTTCGTCACCTACATTTACAAATACATCTTTATCAGGAGATGGTTTTCTATAGAAAGTACCAATCATAGGAGACTTGATTGTTACATACTTGCTGTCATCAGATGCAGCTTCAGCTTTCTCAGCAGCAGGAGCAGCAGGAGTTGCAACAGGTGCTGGAGCAGCTACCGCTTGTGGTGCAGTGTGGTATACTGCTGGCTGTGCATATACAGCATCGCTTCCTGCTAATGGAGTTTTAATAGTGATTTCGAAATCTTTAGTCTTATATTTTACCTCTGAAACTTCAGCCTTAGATACAAACTTGATAAGATTTTGTATGTCTTTAATGTCCATAAATTTGATATTTGATTTTGGGTCAAAGATACCAAAAAAACGTAAAAAACAACAAAAAACCGCCAAATTTTATCAAAATTGGGCGGTTTTTGTATTAAAACGAGGCTTTTTCAATGAAAAGCGACTCTTAGTTTTCTTCAGTAGCAGCTACTTCTTTTTCCAATACTACTTTACCTCTGTAGTAAAGTTTTCCTTCATGCCAGTGAGCTCTGTGGTATAGGTGAAGCTCTCCTGTTGTTGCATCTTTAGCTAATTGAGGAACTACAGCTTTGTAGTGAGTTCTTCTCTTATCTCTTCTTGTCGACGACTGTCTTCTCTTTGGATGTGCCATTTTCTAATAACTTTTTTAATTGATGAGCGATGAGATTCATCATCTCATCATATTTAAATTATTCTATTTAATTATTGTCTCTTAACTTTCTTAAAGCATCCCATCTGGGATCACTTTCATGTTCTTCCTCTTCTGCTTCCTCAATATCTTTCGGACTGAACTGGTCAAGAATTTCAAGATCTTCATCATTTACATTGGGTGAAATCTTTTTCATAGGGATAGAAAGCATTACATTTTCATATATCAAATGTGCTACATTGAAAGCATGCTCTGCAGTAGGAATGGTAATGACATCTTCATTGCTGTCATCATATTCTTCCCCGAAATTCACCAAAATCTTGATTTCATTCTCAATAGGATAGTCAAAATCTTCGTTTGTAATATCACAAACCAACTCAACCAATCCATTAATTTTAATCTCAAATTCTAGAAAAGTAGTGTGTTTATCAAGCGATACATTCACTTCTATTCTAGGATTTGTAAATTCCTGCTCAGTGTCAAATAATTGAAAGAACGTTTTATCTATCTCAAACTTGAACTCGTGTTTTCCGTTTTTTAGTCCGGAAAAGCTTACGTCATAGTTTCTTAACTTGTCCATAAAATGAGTGTGCAAAAATATGCATTTTTTTTATAATAACAAATAAAATCTGAAACAAATTAATTTAAAATTTGTTTTAAAGATTTATCCTTCAGTTTCCTCCGGTAGATCCTCATCTATTCCGTTGTCTACAACCATTTTTCTAGGCTGCATGCGGTCATTCATGAGTTCGCTGTATTCACTTCTGTTCTTGAAAATCTTAATAGCTGTGAATATTGCTTCTGTAAAACTCTGCTCATCAGCAATATTTTTTCCTGCAATATCATAAGCTACACCGTGATCCGGAGAGGTTCTGATAAAAGGAAGTCCTGCTGTATAGTTTACACCTTCTTCATATGCTAATGTTTTGAAAGGAGCTAATCCCTGGTCATGATACATTGCTAAAACCGCATCGAAATTTTTATATTTGCTTGGCTGGAAAAAGCTGTCTGCCGGGAAAGGACCAAATGCCAATGTTCCGTTGTCAGAAAGTTCCTTGATTGCCGGGCTGATGATTTCAATTTCTTCATTTCCAATAACACCGCCATCTCCGGCATGAGGATTTAATCCTAATACGGCTATTTTAGGCTTCTGGATACAGAAATCTTCTATAAGGGTTTGGTTTAGTACTCTGATCTGTTTCTTTATTTTTTCTTTGGAAATATTTTCAGCTACCTGCGAAATTGGAATATGATGTGTAGATACGGCTACTTTAAGATCCTCTGTTACCAGGAACATCAATCCTTTTTTACTGAATTTCTCCTCGAAGTATCCTGTATGTCCGGCATGTTTAAAGCCCATTTTCACCATTTCATCTTTGTTGATAGGAGCGGTTACTAAAACATCAATTTCTCCTTTCATCAAAGCTTCAGTTGCTGCTTCCAGAGAATCAATAGCCATTTTGGTAGATTCTTCTGTAGGAACTCCCAATTCTACATTAACGTTTTCCTTCGTCAGGTTAAGCATATTAAGTTTCCCTGCCTGAGCCTGTGAAGCCTCATTAATATAGTTGAAATTAAGATTCAGCTTAAAAATGTTTTTCTGATAAGTGAATAATTTTCCCGAACCAAAAATTACAGGAGTGAAAAAATCCGTAATAGTTTTGTCTTTCAGAGACTTCATAATGATCTCCGGGCCGATGCCGTTGAAATCACCGATTGAAATTCCTACTCGTACTTTATGGTTTTTTGGGCTCATTTTGATTATCTTTGAAGATTATAATTTACAAATTTAGCAAAAAATAATATGTTCACAGGAATTATTGAAGCAGTTGGTGTTATTGAGAAGATTGAAGAAAAAGGAAGCAATATAGATTTTACCTTGACATGCCCCTTTACAAACGAATTAAAAATAGACCAAAGTCTTGCACACAACGGCTGCTGCCTTACAGTTGTTGAAATAAAAGATAATCAATATGTGGTAACAGCCATCAACGAAACTCTGGAAAAAACCAACCTTGGAAAATGGGAATTGGGTACCGTAGTGAATCTGGAGCGATGCATGAAGATGGATGGAAGACTGGATGGGCATATCGTTCAGGGGCATGTTGATAAAACCGGTGAAGTTGTGGGAATTGAAAACAAAGACGGAAGCTATTTTATTACCATGAAATATGCTCATGACGGAAGTTTTGTAACGGTACCGCAGGGATCAATCACGGTAAATGGAATCAGCCTTACTGTTGCAAAAAGTGAAGACGCTCAGTTTTCTGTAGCCATTATTCCTTATACATGGGAATTTACCAATATGAAACATTTAAAAATTGGTGATAAAGTAAACCTGGAATTTGACATCATTGGTAAGTATATTGCTAGGTTAATTAAAAAGTAGAATGTCAATTAATAAGTATAAAGGATATAGCTTAAGGAATCGTGTGTTTTTCGGTTTCCTGCTGGTATGTTTTTTAAGTGTTGTAGCGACTTCACTTGTTCCCTACTTTGTTTTAAGGAATAATTCTTTAAAGCAAAGTAATATTGACATGCAGGAGAAGACTACTGCTGTAATGAGGTATCTGGATTATGCCGTAAGCCGTACCCTTGTTGAAACTAAAGATTTACCAACGGTTTTAGGAAATAAAATTTTCGAAATAGGGGATATTAACCAGCATGATATTATTATTTATGATCTAAAGGGAGATTATCTGCTTTCCAATAAAGACGAAGCTTTGGTTGAGCAGAAAACAATTCCCATGGAAATCATTAACAGGATATTGGCAACAGATGCCAGGGTTGATTTGACAAGGTATGACGCTGCTAAAGATGCCAGGCTTACCTCTTCTTACCTTCTTTTGAAAAACAATGAACTGAAACCAATAGGGGTTGTTTATATTCCTTTATATCATGATGAGTCTGCTTACCTGGGAGTTCTTCATCAATATGTAAAATACATTCTTTTAGTCGATATATTTCTTATTCTGTTCAGTATCTGGATCAGCTGGGTGACTTCCAACAGTCTTGCGAAAACAATTACGAAGTTCTCTGATATGATTACCCGTATTACATTATTCGAAAATGAAATGCGACCTATCAGATATTATAAAAACGATGAGCTTAATGCCTTGGCAAGAGCTTATAACAGAATGATTCTGCAGATCCAGGACCAGAAAGAAAGACTTAGGTTCAAGGCGTCTGAGGAAGCCTGGAGAGAGATGGCCAAGCAGGTGGCTCATGAGGTGAAAAACCCATTGACTCCGATGAAACTGACCATTCAGAATTTTGAAAGAAAATTTGATCCTGAAGATCCGAATATCAGAGAAAGGGTAAAACAGATGAGTAAAACAATTGTAGATCAGATAGACCTGATTGCAACGGTAGCTTCAGCTTTCTCAGAATTTGCGAAACTTCCTGAAAAAAATAATGAGGTGATCAATCTGAATACAGAGGTTGAAGATATTCTCCGTGTTTTCAATGATGACAGTATCTTTATGCATGCCAATAAGAGTAATATTATGATCAATATGGATAGAATTTATCTTTCCAGAATTATAACGAATCTTGTTACCAATGCAAAACAGGCCGAAAGCGATGAGAGAAAACTGATCATTAACGTAGATGTGGAGCAGCATCAGAGGAGAGTGATTATTTCTGTTCAGGATAACGGAATAGGAATTCCTGAAAGTATGTACGAAAGAATCTTTGAGCCGAATTTTACGTCTAAAAGCAGCGGAATGGGGCTGGGCTTATCTATGGTAAGAAAGATGATTGAAGACTATAAAGGAGAAATCTCTGTAAAATCTGAAATAGGAAAAGGATCTACATTCATCATTACGCTGCCTACCAATTTATAGTGAAACCTTTTACATTTAAACAATTTAAAATAGAACAGTCCAAAGACGTCTTCCGGGTAGGAACAGACGGAGTTTTGATTGGTGCTTTAGCAAATGTTAGCAATGCGTTCAATGTTTTGGAAGTAGGAACGGGAACTGGATTGATCTCCTTAATGCTGGCGCAAAGAAATCCGCAGGCTTATTTTTTAGGACTGGATATTAATGAAGATGCAGCAGCGCTTACTAAGCTTAATTTTAAAAACGCGCCTTTTCATGCAAGGCTGAAAAACAGACATCAGGATTTTAAAACTTTCGAGACAGAAGAGCGGTTTGATCTTATTGTTTCCAATCCTCCCTATTTTGAAGAATCGGGATCTGAAAAAGACAAGATTGCACGCCAGACTGTAGAATTAAATTTCAGGCAGTTAATTACCAAAGCAGCGCGATTATTATCGGAAAACGGGATTCTTTCCGTAATTATTCCTGTTGAAGCAGGAGGCGTTTTTGTTTCAGTAGGTAAAGAGAATCATCTGTTTTTAAACAGAAGGATTAATATCAAAGGAATTGATAATTCAAAAGCTAAAAGGCTGATTCTGGAATTTTCATCACAAGAAAAAGAAATCGATGAATCTTACTTTATTATAGAAAAAAGTCCGAGACAATACTCGGACCAATATCTTGAACTCACTAAAGAGTTTCATGTTTTTAAATAGAGAAGTTAGAAATTAGATTTTAGAAGTTAGTAATTTCTGAATTTCTTAATCTCTCAATTTTTTAATTCTTACTCAAACAATTCTGCCGTATCCAATACAGATACTTTTCCATCTTCGCATCTGATAGCTTCACCAGGGAAGTTTTGAATCATGTGGTAATCGTGTGTTGCCATTACTACTGCAGCACCATTTTCAAGGGCAACCTGCTTCAATAGCGTCATAATTTCGTTAGAAGTTTCAGGGTCCAGGTTTCCCGTAGGCTCATCCGCTAAGATAAGATCCGGGTGGTTAAGAAGGGCTCTTGCGATGGCAATACGCTGCTGCTCACCTCCGGAAAGCTCGTGTGGCATTTTGTGCTTTTTGCTTTTCATGTTCACGCTTCCCAAAACCTCATTGATACGGTCTTCTATTTTTACTTTATCATTCCAGCCTGTTGCTTCAAGAACAAATTTCAGGTTTTTTTCAACCGTTCTGTCAGAAAGTAACTGGAAGTCCTGGAATACGATTCCTAATTTTCTTCTTAAGTTAGGAATATCAGAAGGTTTTAGCTTTGCCAGGTCAAATCCTACAACAGCTCCGTGTCCTGATGCCAATGGAATGTGTCCGTAAAGCGTTTTCAGAAGGGAGCTTTTTCCGGAACCTGTTTTTCCGATAAGATAGCAGAATCTACCTTTTTTAATGTTAAGATTTACATCAGAAAGTACAGTAAAGTTTTTTTGCGCAATCTTTGCGTTTTGTAAACTTATAATATTGTCTCCGGAGATATTTGTATGTGGCATAATTTAATTTTAAAGGCTGTTTCTAGCAAAAATATTTCAACTTTTAAAAATAGAAAAAGATGTTGATTTAGCCTAAATTTTAGTAAATTTTAACAACAAAAAATGCCTGAAAAGAAACTTCTCAAGCATGTTTTGTATATGATAATAAAAAGATTATCTTTTAGCGCGTGCAGCACTTACAGTTAAACTCTTTCTGCCTTTAGCTCTTCTCGCAGCCAAAACTCTTCTTCCATTTGGCGTAGACATTCTTTCTCTGAAACCGTGTTTGTTTCTTCTTTTTCTTTCTGATGGCTGGAATGTTCTTTTACTCATTACTATATGTTTAAATCGTAATTAATCTATTAATTTTCAGGTTGCAAAGATATATAAATTTTTATAAGTTACAAACTTTAATTATTTTTTTTTGAAATTAAATGCAATGTTTTTTTACCGGACAATGGCAAACCCCTGATAAGAATACCATTTCTCTGTGCAAAAATAATATTTAAATGATTTATATAAAAGCTCTATCTTTGAAAACTTTAATTTTAACGAAAATAAACACCAGATGTTTACACCAGCAGAACTTTTAGATATCAATACATTACTTACCCAAGAGAGCAAAATAGTTATCCTTACCCACTACAACCCGGATGGAGATGCTATTGGTTCAAGTCTGGGATTGAAACATTATCTGAAAGCAAAAGGAATTCATGCGGAAGTTATCGTGCCTAATGATTTTCCTAAATTTCTGAAATGGATGCCGGAGTCTAAAAAAGTTATTATTGCAGAATATAAAAGAAAGCTGGCCTCTGACATGATTGCAGGAGCGGATGTTATTTTCTGTCTGGATTTTAATTCTCCATCACGAATTGGATTATTAGGAGACTGGCTGGTGAAAGCTCAGGGAAAAAAAATTCTTATTGACCACCACCAACAACCGGAAAAATTTGACTTTGTTTATTCCGATACCGTAATTCCGGCAACTTCACAGATGATCTATCATTTCATTGAAGCAATGAATGATGAAAAGCTGGTGAATCAGGATATGGCGGAATGTCTTTATACGGGAATTATGACTGATACAGGTGGTTTCCGTTTTCGTTCTACCAGCGCGACTACACATAGAATTATTGCCAATTTGATCGAAAATGGTGCAGATCCGGCGATGATTACATCCAATACCTGGGATACCAACACAGTTTCCCGTCTGCATTTGCTTGCTTTGGTTCTGGGAAGAATAGAAGTGGTGAACGATGGAACAGTGGCAGTATTAAGCCTTACAAGAAACGAATTGAAAGAATTTGGTTTCCAGAAAGGAGATACAGAAGGTTTTGTAAACTATGGTTTAAGTATTGGTGGTGTAAAAATGTCTGCATTCTTCATGGAAGATTTGTATGAAGATTTTGTTAAAATTTCGTTCAGAAGTAAAGATGATGTTGATGTAAACCAATTCTCCAGAAAGTACTTTAGCGGTGGAGGACACATCAATGCTGCCGGAGGAAAATCTTTAGACTCTTTATCCGGAACTATAGCCAACTTTAAAGAGAAAGTAAAAGAGGAAGGATTATAGGAGAGGGAAGATCTGTAAATTCTCTGTTCTCAAATTCTAGACACTTTTACGAAATCCTTTCTCTTCGAGTTCCTGACAGGTATATTCATACACCTGCTGAAACATTTCATCCATATACCGTTTGTTGAAAAGGCTGTATTTCGTCATCTTAGGTGGATCTAAAAATATATTACAGTATTTGGCTTTTGAATACACGGATTTTGCAATGGCTAAGTGAAGGATTCTGTCAAATTCTTTCATCAGACTCATTTTGTTTAATTGATCGTAGCTGATGGAGTTCACATGGGAGGCAATCAGAAAATTGCATTTATCCATGATAGGTTCAATGGGAAGATTGTCGAGAACGCCACCATCCACATAGATTTTTTCCCCTATCCTTACCGGAGGAAGAATAAAAGGAACGCTGGAAGAGGCCAGCAACGGTCCGAAAAGTTCTCCTTCAGAAAAGAAGTCGACAATACCATGAGTCATCTCTGTTGCAGCAACATATACAGGAATTTCCAAAATATTAAAATTGTCTTCCGGTAAATAGTCTTTAAGCAGTTTTAAAATGAAATTGGAGCTGAAAATTCCGTTTTTTGATAATTTTAAAGCTGATCGGGAAAAGAAAGAGGTCTGTCTTACAATTTCCATCATTTCATCCGGTGTTTTTCCAAAAGAATAAAAAGCACCAATGATAGAACCTGCACTGGTTCCGGAGATAATGTGCGGTTTCAGATTATATTCTTCCAGCGCTTTCAATACAGCAATATGCGCAATTCCACGCATTCCTCCGCCTGAAAGTGTAAGCCCGATAACCGGTGGTGCCGGTGGTTTCTTTTTTTTGAATGAAAATAAAGCCATTACCAAAATTATCCTCTACTAATATACAGGATTTTTCATTAAGGGTGGTTTTAATTTGTGAGGTAATCTATTTTATAAAACCAGTTTTTTAGGAAGGTTGTGAAGAAGTTCCGTATTGATAATTTCTGCACAGATGCCTGGTTTTTCCCAATGTCCGTTGTGCCCGCAGTCCAGAATATAAGATTTAATATTGGTTCTGTCCGGAAGGTGTTTGATCATCACATCTGTTTTTACAGCATTATCGTGCTTCCCTGCCAATACTAAAATTTTAGCCTCCAGATTTTCCAGGATATGTTTTTTGTCGGTTCTTTCTACCATGCCTTTCACACAGGCAAGTGCTCCCAGATTGTTGGTAGATAGTGCAGTTTCAAGAGCGGTTTCTATTTTTCCTTCCAGAATATCTCTTTCGTTCGGATTGAATAAATTAGGAACTCCGGCTCTCGCATAATGAGCAAATGCATCTTTTATGATTCTATAGCTTTTAATACGCTGCTGTTTTTTCTCTTCATCGTCAGGAAAATAAGTAGAGAAAAATAATGTGAGACTTTTTAAAGAATTGGGATATTTTTCAGCAAAGGCAAGTGCAGTATATCCTCCCATGGAATGTCCCAGAAGATGTACTTTTTCTAAATTTTGCTGATCTAAAACTTTTTTTACTTCCTCAGCCATCAGTTCCATGGTATGAACTTCAGCTAGAATTTCTGACTGTCCATGACCGGGAAGGTCAATTTTAAGCAGTGAAAAATCTTTGGAAAGATGGTGTTCCATATCGCTCCAGATGGATAAATTCTCCATAAATCCGTGAAGAAGTACCAACGTTTCTTTTCCGTTTCCTGTTCTTTCAAAGTTCAGCATAATTCCAAAATTATAGAAGGTTAAAAATAATACAGCAGGTTATCTGCTGCAGATCCATTTCTTCTTTCAAAAATAAACAAAAAAGAGCATTTTAAAAATGCCCTTTGTGTTTTATTGAGTTAATTCCTTGTAAATCTTTGTTTCCCAAGGCTTGATATCTGTTACGCCATATCGTTCCTTTTTGGAAATCGCAAGGTTGTCCAGCATATCCACAAAATTCTTATAATTTGCGTCATCCGTTGGTTTTACAATCACTGTGAATTTGTTAGGTGCCGGAGCATTTTTATAAGCTTCTGCAATGATTTTTGAAATTTTTATTCCACTGAAATCGGTTTCTTTAAGATTAGCGGAATTCAGATCTGTAGCATTGCTTTGATGATAAAATACGCGGTTGTCCTTTCCGAGGATAAATGTAATCTGGTTTTTATCTCCAATTACAGGATTATCTATAGGATGAGGGTTTGGATCTTTTGCGGGTAGCCCTAAATCCATTACATTAGGTTTTGTAAAATTGGTGGTGAACATAAAGAATGTGATGAGTAAAAATCCCAGATCTACCATAGGAGTCATATCTACTCTGATCATTTTTTTCTTTTGCTTGCTGCCCTGTTTTTCTTGTGCAATTACTTCTGCCATGATTAAAGTTTTTAAATGTTAAACGGTATTTTTTTTTGTAAAATTCATACAAAACATATGCCTCGATTATTAAAAACTTTATAAATTCATGAATCTATTGATTGTTTGTGAATTGATTTTGTAATATTTTCAAGAAGTTTTATCGGTTGATTGTTATTTTCTTTGAAACAATAATTTCTTCTTTGTTTTTTATCTGTACAATATAAATTCCTTCAGTGAATGCTGATGTACTGATCTTAATTTTTTCTTCGTTATATTTTTGAGAGAAGAGTTTTCTTCCTGACATATCGGTGATGCTGATAATAGTTTCTTTTGGAAGGTGATCTGCATAAAAGAAATCTTTTGCCGGATTAGGGTAGAGATTAGGTTTATTTATAGGTTGGTTTTCTGAGATTCCTAATTGTTCCGGGCTTAGTTTTACAATCCAGGCATCAATACTACCATGATTTCCCGTTACATCTCCACTTGTAGAAAGCGTATTTCCTGAAACAATATAACCATTATCACTGGTTGGTTCAATAGAGCTAAAGTATTCAGCATTTGGTCCACCTAAGGTCTTTTCCCATTTCAGGTTTCCATTACTGTTCAGTTTTACAATCCAGTAATCCAGATAACCATGATTTCCGGTTACCTGTCCGTTGTTGGAAAAGGTCCAGCCACCAACGATATAATCCCATTCAGGAGTTTGCCGTATTGTGATGGCGTTATCGTGAGCACTTCCGCCCAGATATTTATCCCACTGGATGACTCCGCTATTGTTTAATTTAACAACCCAATAATCAGGAAGACCATTTTCAATATTAGAAGGATCATAAGAAGTACCCACCACAATATAACCGCCATCGAAAGTCTGTTGTGCAGAATATCCCATATTGTCACCAAAATTACCCAGTGTTTTTTGCCATTGCATATTTCCGGAGTAATCAAGTTTTACAACCCAATAATCGTAGTTTCCATAGCTTATGGTAATATGTCCGTCTGTAGAAACTGTATTTCCTGCAATAATATATCCGCCGTCAAAAGTTTGCTGAACAGAAAGCGCCTGATCACTGTCACTTCCTCCCAATGACTTCTGCCATTGCATATTTCCGGTGTTATCCAGTTTTACGATCCAATAATCCTGTGCTCCCTGATTTCCACTCACATCCCCATCGTTAGAACTGGAGATTCCGGCTACAATATATCCTCCTTCACTAGTCTGCTGAACAGATTGCGCTTCATCAGAACCGCTTCCTCCCAAAGATTTCTGCCATTGTATATTTCCGGAGCTATCAAGTTTTATCACCCAGAAATCAAAATTTCCATGGTTAACTGTAGTATCTCCGTCACTGGACTTGGAAGATCCGGCGGCAATGTATCCTCCATCTGTAGTCTGACGGATAGACTGGATTATATCATTATTACTTCCTCCCAGTGCTTTTTGCCATTCTATATTTCCATTGCCATTCATTTTTACCACCCATCCATCTCCTTCGCCATGATTTCCGTTTACATCTCCGTCGTTGGATGATGAAGCTCCGGCCATGATGTAACCCCCATCAGAAGTTTGCTGGGTAGAATAGGCAGTGTCGCTTTGGGTTCCTCCCAATGCTTTTTGCCACTCTATGGATGGAGCAGTCTGAGCTGTGAGTAATGAACAGGTAAGAAATAAAAAAGTAAATGTATAATATCTCATATCTATTTGAATTGGTGATAGTTATTCAAATATAATTAATTTTACACTACGTTTGGTGTTTTATGGTTTATTTAATTCAAAATAAAAAAACTCACACGATAAAGTGTGAGTTTTTAAAATAATATGTAAATGGTTTATTTACTCTTTTTATAGTAATTAACCCCGCATTCTAAGAATTTCTTGAAATCCTCTTTGGGCATATATCCTGAAACGGGCGTGTTGATTACTTTTCCATCCGGAGTTATCAAAACGTAATGAGGCTGTGAGTTATTGTTAAAGTTAACCTGCTGGAATAAGCTCCATCTGTCACCAATTGTTTTTACCTTTTTGATCTGTCCTTCACCAAGGTCAATTTTAGTTTTTTGATCCTCTGGAAGCTCTTCTTTGTCGTCCACATACAAAGATGCTAATACTACATCATTCTGAAGGATAGGTAAAATGTCCGGTTCGCTCCATACAAACTCCTCCATTTTTCTACAGTTTTCACAACCGTATCCGGTGAAGTCAATAAGGATTGGTTTCTCCTCTTTTTTAGCAAGTTCTATTGCTTTAAAGAAGTCGTGTTCCGGATGCATTCCCAAAATTCCGTCTTTCTCATCATGGAAGTAGCTTACGTTCAGCGGAGGTAAAATTCCACTTAATAACTGAAGCTTCGGACGGTCAGATGGTATTAAACCCTGAATTAGGTAGATTACAAAACCAATTCCCAATACGCCTAATATCTTTCTTGTAATGGATATTTTAGGTTTTTTATCATCATGCGGGAATCTGATGAATCCTAATAAGTATAATGCTAATCCTAATGCAACGATGATCCAGATGGCGATGAAAAGTTCTCTTTTTAAGAAGAATGTCTTAGAAACAAGATCTGCTTTAGATAAGAATTTCAAGGCTAAAGCCAATTCTACGAAACCTAAAACTACTTTTACCGTATTCATCCATCCTCCGGATTTCGGAAGACTTTGTAATGCTTGCGGGAATAGAGCCAATAATCCGAAAACGATTGCCCATGCAAGACCAAAACCTGCCAATGCGAATGTCAATAACATCGGAACATTGGTAGAACCGGTTACTGCACTTCCCAGTAAACTTCCTAAAATAGGTCCTGTACAAGAGAAAGAAACAATAACCAATGTCAATGCCATGAAGAAAATACCGATAAGTCCTCCAGCTTCTTCCGCTTTAGAAGATTTATTAGCGATTGAACTTGGTAACGTGATATCATAATACCCGAAGAAACTTCCGGCAAAGAAGATAAATATGATGAAGAACGCGATGTTCAGCCATACACTTGTAGAAATCTCGTTAAAGATATTCCCTGCAATTCCGTCAATAACATGAAAAGGAATACTTAATAAAACAAAAATAAGAAGAATGAAAAAACCATAAATAAGAGCATCTCTTTTTCCTTTCGCCTTGTTTTTACTTCCTTTTGTAAAGAATGAAACAGTCAGTGGAATCATTGGGAAAACGCAAGGTGTAAGCAAAGCGATCAGACCGCCAATAAACCCTAGGAATAAATAGGTCCAGTAATTTTCATCCACTTTAGTAGATGCTGTACCGCAATCTGTCAATGGGTTTTTGAAATCTATCGTTGCAATTTTCAGCTGCTTAGGATCCAGTTTTGACGTTTCTGCGACTGTAGCTTCTGTTTTTGCAGGGTTTTCGGTAACAGTCTCCGTTATTTTCACTGAATCTTTTACAGGGCCTGTGGTTTCCTCAGTTGCAACTTCTTCCGTTGCTCCTTTTGGGGTAACTTTTTGGTTGAATTCTAATGTATTGGGAGCCAGGCAAACCCTGTCATCACAGGTCTGATACGTAATTTCAGAAGTGACATCCGCAGGTTTTGCAGGATCTTTTAATTTAAATTTCTGCTTAAATCCAGCTGAATTGGAGTAAAAAACAATTGTTCCACCAAAAGCTTCAGAAAACTCTTCGTGTTTTTTACCAACTTCGGTAAATTTCCCGATAAGTTCAATATTCTTTCCTGTAACCTTATATTCAGTAGGAATTCCGGTGTCTTCCGGTAAATCTTTTGAGTAAATATGCCATCCGCTTTCCATAGTAGCATTCAATACCGCTTCGTACTGATTGTTTCCCAGGTCATTGATGGTGAATTTAAACTTTACGGGATTTTTTATCTGCGCATTAATCCCTGTCGCT
The DNA here is from genome assembly GCF_047444895.1 of Chryseobacterium sp. S90. NCBI lineage: Bacteria > Pseudomonadati > Bacteroidota > Flavobacteriia > Flavobacteriales > Weeksellaceae > Chryseobacterium > Chryseobacterium sp. S90. The sequence goes on from NZ_JBLGCX010000008.1 coordinate 110,958, forward strand.
AAAAATAGTAGAATTAATAAAAACCAATTTCTAAATTTCATTGTTCATTTCATTAAAAATTTTGAGACTCCATTTTGTCTTCTCATTCTTTGCATATCTTCTATCCTGTCTGAAAGGGATGATCCCAAGTACAGAATCATTACTGTCCGTCAGTATCCAGATTTTTTGCCTCGCTAAAATAGATAATTTTTCGTCCCTAAAAAACTTAGAAACTTTCTTTTTCCCGGAAAAACCGGATGGATACAACTCGTCACCCTCTTTTTGTTTTCTCAAACGTAGTGGGAAATGAAGTTTGTCAGCATCAAAATCCCATTCAAACCCCTTATTGATTCCATCAATGCTTTCAATATAATCTACGAGGTTGATGTTGATTTGGTTTTCGGAAAAATCAAAATGACTGATCAGTACAATTTCTTCTTCAATTTCTTTTTCGTTGCTTTTGTCAATAAAAATTAGCTCATCACGGTTGACAATCAACTGATATTCTTTTGAAAAAAATGAACTGTTGTTTTCGGCTTTAAAAATTTTGGGGATTTCTTCCTCCTGGTTGAATCCGTATTTTTTTAAAATTTCAAATTTTACGAAATCGCTTTCCTGATCCAGCTTTTCCTTTGATAAGATTTTATTGTTTTGGTTAAATATTGTAATACGATTTTCTATCTCCTGAATCTGTTTCTGAACAAAATCTTTAGTTTGATTCAGATACAAAGAACTTTTTTTGAAGTTTTCCAGAAAATGATCGTTGGTTTCCATCAGCATCGGAACAATCTCATTTCTAATCTTATTCCTCAGATAATCATTTTTTTTATTCGACAGATCCTCCCTGAACTCAATCGTGTTCTCCTTCGCAAACTGATAAATTTCTTTTTTCGAAAAATTTAAAAGCGGTCTGAGAATATAATTATCATTGGATGGAATTCCACTTAGTCCGTTGATGCCCGCAGCTTTGGAAAGATTGATGATAAAAGTTTCCAGCTGGTCATTCAGATGATGAGCGGTAACCAGAAATTCCAGTTTTTCCTTTTCCTGAATTTCTTTAAAAAAAGCATACCGAAGTTCCCTCGCCCAAAGCTGAATAGAATTGTCAGGCTTTCGATCTTTTTCCGAAACTTCATACAAATGAAATTTTATATGATTTTTCTCACAAAAATCCTGCACCGTTTTCTGATCCAGATCCGAATCATTACCACGGAGTTTATAATTGATATGGGCAACCTGAAATTTGAATTCTGAGCCTTTGATTTTGTTCCCTAAATCCTTGAACAAAGAGGCAAGAACCATAGAGTCTGCACCTCCGCTTACTGCCAGAAGATACGTATGATTTTCCGGTTCGTGAACAAGATTTTTTAATTGACTGATAAAGCTTGATTTTTCCAACATAGATGTTGAGAATTTCTTTTATGCAAAGATAACCGATATAATTCAATTGAATTTTCCTAACTTTGAGTAGTCTAAAAATGATTATTTATGAAGATTTTAAAAATTGTAGCAGTTTCTGCAATGGCGCTGGGAATGACATCTTGTGTCAGCAAGAAGCAATATGATGCTTTGAGCACAAACTATAAGCAGTGTATTGAAAATATCGGAGAAAGACAAAGAGAAATCCAGGATTTGAAGTCTCAGAACTCTGCATTGTCCGGTGAAAACAACTTGCTGAAAAGCCAGCATGATGCTTTAAAATCATCACTTGATGCATGTCTTTCCAACACTGGGAAAAGCTCTGCTAACATTGATAAATTGGTAGGAGAAATCAATGCTTCCAATTCTTATATCAAACAATTGATCTCTAATAATGCTAAGAATGACAGCTTGAATCTGGCATTATCTAACAAGCTGAAAAGATCATTGGATAATGTATCAGATCAGGATGTACAGGTGAAGGTATTGAAAGGAGTTGTAATGATCTCTCTTTCAGATAATATGTTGTATAAAACGGGAGATTACAATATTCTGCCTGCTGCTCAGGAAGTGTTGGGAAAAGTGGCTAAAGTAATCAATGATTATGATAAATATTCAGTGTTGATTGAAGGTAATACGGATAACGCTCCATTGAATTCTCCAAATCTTCCAAGAGACAACTGGGATCTTTCTGCATTAAGAGGTACTTCTGTAGCTAAAGTTCTTCAGACTCAGTTTGGAGTAGATCCTGCAAGAATTACAGCTGGAGGTCGTTCTGAGTATAACCCTAAAGCGACAAACATGAGCGTTTCAGGTAGAAGTGAAAACAGAAGAACGGAAATCATCATTATGCCTAAGCTGGATGAGTTTATGAAACTGATGGATATCGCTCCTAAGAAATAATCACTCAACCATACATAATAATAAATCCCGAAGCAATTCGGGATTTATTTTTTTATAAGTCAATCTGTTTTGGAATATATTGAGTTGATATTTTCTTCTTTGATGAAGAAACTGCTTTTTTAGCGGTTTGCTCAAAATAAAAATTGGTGATATTCCATACGATCATAATGGCTGAAAAGTAATATAAATTGAGAACGAGTGCAATTCCCAGATGCATAAAAACAGTTAGGAAAAGCCATATCTTCTGAGTCGGTTTGTACCAGATGAAAAACGGATAGCACATCTCGATGATAATCGTACTCCACCCAATAAAGCTTAAGACATAAGAATGTTCTATAAGCCAGCTGAAATCAAAATTCAGATCTCTGTTGGAATAGGGCAGATGAATGGCTTTCCAGATAGATTCGCCGTTCCACCAGTTGAAACCTAAAGCTTTATCCAGTCCTGAAAAGAAATAAGCAATAGAAATGTGAATCTGAAATAACCTTTTGGCAGGTGTGATATTTATTTCCCGTGGTTTTCTGTTGAAAATAAAATTCCTGAGTGAAAAATATTGATCTGAAGGGAAAAGTATCAGATAAAATAAAGACATGCTTGTGAAAAAGTCTGCACCATACGCAAAGAAAGAACTACCCTTGAGTAATGCAATCTGCAGTATAAGTAAAAGAAGTGCAGAAACTCTGGAATAAAATCCGGTAATAATCAAAATACACAACGTAATAAATGATATTTTGGTCATCATAATTGTTGTGCTTTCTTCAATACCGAAACCCTGTAAAAAGGTGACGATTTTTGAGAAAGTAATCAGCCAGTCAGGCGTGAAAACACTCATAATGTCCTGTGGAATGATACTGCTGCTTGAAAATAATTTGTCAAAATCCGGTATCACTGCGATAAATTGTAGAAGGATAACACTTCCTATAGCAACGCGGAAGAAGCTTAAGAATTCCGTTTGATTATCCTGTTTGAAAAAGAAGTTTTCAATTTTGGTATAAAGTACATCTAGCTTTTTCATCACTTTAATTTTTGAATTCATCAATAAGAATAAGATTTTCATTCGTTCTTCCCTGTTTGAAATCTGCAATGGTGGGGTAGTCGTACAGATAAAGTTTTGTCGTAACACTTGATGCTTTTGGATTTTCTTTCATCACATGTGCTGCAATCTGTTTGATAATAATGTCCAGATATTGATAATATTTGCGGTCATAAGTGTTCTTGTCGGAAATTTTATCCAGAAACATATTGAAGACGGTAGTATATCTCACTCTGCTTTCCTTACTTTTGAAATAAGGCATATTCTTTTGTTCTAAGATATTTCCATTTTTATCTTTCAGTTCAAAGCTCATCACAAAATCACTGGCAACATTCGGTGCATAAAAACCATATCCTGTATCAAAACCGGTATAAGAAGTAAGCATATTGATAGGTTTTGATTGGGCAAAATTCTCTGATATCACATACGCCAGAGGTTTATCATAGTTCTTGTTTTCATAATAAAAACCGTAGTAGCCATCAAATGTTCCCTTCATGCCTATTGTAAATACGATCAAAAGAACAATAAAAATTCCCGATAACTGAAGCTTTTTTTTCATGACAAAAGATTTAAAAAAAGGCTGCCTTCAGAACAAAAACAGCCTTTAACGGTTATTTGTAGTTAACCAATACATTATTAAGCTTAACATTGATTCTTGGATCAATAGCTGTATTGACTTTATAAGATTTTATGATCACATTGGTAAGATTCTTTCTTCCCATAGTTGGCGGACAGATCGTGTATTCTTCAGCTCCTCTTATGGTAAGTTTACCTAAAGATGCAATATCTTTCTGAGTCAACAATGCCACATTAGTGGCCACCTGATTATTTTGAATGGCATAATAATCTGTTCCAAGTTCTTTGGCTCCGTATTTTTTCAGGATGCCGTCTACTTTAGCTCTCAGATCTCCATATTTGTTCCAGTCGATATTCGCTTTCATTAAACATCCGCGGATGATATACTGTCTGTTGATTTTGTAAATAATAAAATTGGTGCCCAAACTGTTCTGATGGAGTTTTTGTAGTCTTAATAAACTCTTTATGTCTTCATCAGAAATTTTTTTGACATCTTTAAGGATGTAATTGTTGTCTACAATGTAATTGCCTTTTTCTTTATAAAAAGACATTTCCTGAGGTTTTAGCTGGGAAAATATCATAACAATTCCCACTATTGCTCCAATTAAAAATAAAGTCTTTGTTTTCATGTGGTTGTTTTAAAATATCCCTACTCTGTTTTAGGATTTTCGGATACCTCCTTGGTGTGAGTGTTTCATGGTCGAGAAACATAGATCAAATGTAGGATTATGTAAGTGCTTAAGAATAAGTGTTTATCCTGTTTTTTACGAGGACTTTACCCTGTTAAGATTGAAAAGTAAAGACTGTAAAGAATGAGAATTCCGAAAGAACTTAGCGTCCAAGGCTAATTCAGACTGTTTTTGTTGATGCTTGGAAGAAATATTTTTTGGATGAACTCAGAAAAGTTCTTTTGAGTTGAAGTTTGGGAAAAGATAATCCCAGAATGGAATTATGTTTTTGATCAGAAGATCAGATAGAATAACTGAAGTGGCTTTGACAGAAAGAGGATGATTTAAAAAAAACAAATCCCGAAGGTGGCCGGGATTTATTTTTTAATCAAATTAATTCTTCCTTTTTCAGGAGCGAAATAATTCGTAGCAAAAATGAAGTGGATATTTCTTTCTTAGTTTTTGCTGCAGAAGAATCAGTTGTGCCTTTCAGCATAACTTTTTTGTGATTCTCATGGTTAGTTTGTGTCTCTCCTGCAATCATCTTGTTTCTCTTAGTGTTTTTACCCCTTATTCTCATTGCAAACTTATAACTAATACCACAAAAATACCATCCGTGTTTTCACGGTATTTTATATGGGGTTTTCACTGATATATAGATTTTTATTCATTTAATTAGTTGATTAATAAAAGAATATGTATATTTAAATCTCTATTAAAGGAAATAATTAAAGAGGTATCCGAAAATCTAAAGAGTAGGAAATTAATACTAAACAAAATAATTATGAAAAATTCAAAAAAACTTTCAAGAGTGGAAATGAAAACTGTACAAGGTGCTATCAGAGGGTGTAACCCACAGATATTTTGTACTAGCCCACAAACAGAGTGCTGCCCAGGATGGGTTTGTGCTGGTATAAGACAATATTGTATAGCCGTATAATGATTTTTATATAAAATTTAGATCTGGCTAAGAAAAAGAGAGGGATTAATTTCTCTCTTTTTTTGTATCTTATTGTTGAATTTAAAAACTAGCTTTAAAATCCTTAAATTTGTTTTAAATTAAAATGGTATGAGTTTTTTTGAAGAAAAGAATCCTGAAATGGACAGATATTTGGAAGCACACGCTTCTTCAGAATCCGAAATGCTGAAAAAACTGAGAAGAGAGACTTACCAGAAGACGACACAGCCTCATATGATTTCCGGATATCAGCAGGGAAGGTTATTGACTATTATTTCCCAGATGCTGCAGCCAAAAAGTATTTTGGAAATAGGAACCTTCACAGGATATGCTACACTATGTCTTGCATCAGGACTAGCGAAAGGCGGGAAAATTACTACGCTGGATGTGAACGAAGATCTTGCTTATCTGCCGAAAAAATATTTTGAGTCCAGTGAATATGCCAGTCAGATTGATTTTAAACTTCAGGATGCTAAAGAATTTTTAAAAGAAACAGACGAGTTTTTTGATCTGATTTTTGTGGATGCTGATAAGGAAAATTATGCGGAATATTTTAGACTGATAAAACCTCACACTAAGTCCGGAACGGTAGTCCTGTTTGATAATGTTTTGTGGTATGGAAAAGTGCTGGAAGAAAACCCAAAATTGAAATCTACACAGTCTATCCAGGAATTAAATGATTTGGCGGCAAAAGACGAAGATTTTGAAAATCTTATTTTACCTTTGCGTGATGGAGTCAACTTTCTTCGCAGAAAGTAATTAAAACATTCAAGGATTAAACATTTAAAGAGGTACATGTCGTATTTTTAATCTTTAAATTATTCAATCTTTAAACTGAGAGTTAATGAATAAAGGAATTTGTATTGTTACAGTAGCGCCGGTTCGTGCAGAGAATTCTGACAGAGCTGAAATTGTTACGGAAATATTGTTTGGAGAAAGCGCAGATATTTTGGAAGTAGATAAAAACTGGACCAAAATAAAAATGCACTATGACGGCTATGAAGGATGGATGGATACCAAACAGTTGAAACCGATAACAGATGAAGAACTGGCAGCAAGAAAAGTGACTGTGGTTACTGAAGATTTTTCCTCTGTATTGATGAATGACGGGAAGACACTACTGTCTATGGGGTCAGAAGTGGAGTTTCCGGTGGTTGCTTCAAGGAGAAGTCATGATGTGCGTGAAAGTATTGCTATGGCGGCAAAAGAATTCCTTAATGTACCTTATTTATGGGGTGGCAAAAGTTTTTTTGCAGTAGACTGCTCAGGATTTACTCAATTGGTCTATAAAATTCACAATATTAAAATTCCAAGAGATGCTTCACAACAGGCTGAGGTAGGAGAACCACTTACCTTTGTAGAAGAAGCGCAGCCAGGAGATCTTGCTTTCTTTGAAAATGCAGAAGGAAAAATTATTCACGTAGGGATTATGCTGGATAATCAAAAGATCATTCATGCTTCCGGAAAAGTAAGAATTGACACGTTGGATTCTACAGGGATTTTCAACAAAGAAATGAACAAACATACTCACAAACTGAGAGTGTTGAAAAGTGTAATTTAATTCTCATTCAATCTCATCTGAAATGGAAAATATTCTTTTTACAATTTTTGATATTTTTAATTTTGGATGGGTCGCTTTCTTGTGGTGGTTTACCCTGAAAAACTATATCGCATTGCCGGAGAGAATTCCGGTACATTTTGATATGGAAGGAAAAGCTGATGGATTTGGTGGGAAAATATATGCATTTCTGATGCCTGTATTAGCTCTTGGACTATATGCTGTGTTCGTGTATGGATTAAAACATCCTGAAGATACTAATTTCCCTGTAGAAATTACAGATCAGAATATGAATGCTCAGTTTTTAATTATGAAATTTGGATTGAGAATTCTTTTTGTTGTACTGGCAGTCATTTTTACAAATATTCAGGACTATATTTTCAGATATGCTGTTGATGATAAAGCTAAACCCAGAATTTCATTTGCTACTATTTTTATATCGGTCGTTTTATTTACTCCAGCACTGCTTTTTATTGCCCATCTATTTAAATGATACATTCTAAAGATAATTCAGAACACTATACCTGGGGAAACCACTGTGACAGCTGGATCCTGAAAAATACGCAAAGCTTATCTGTGAAGCAGGAAAAGATGCCTGCAGGAACGTCAGAAAAACTACACTATCATAAAGTGTCAGAACAGTTTTTTTATATCCTGAAAGGAGAAGCTGTATTCTATATTAATGGAGAGAAATACCCGGTTAAACAAGGAGAATCTATTTCTGTTGCACCGGAATCAAAACATTTTATCTCCAATGAATCCACCGAAGAAATCGAATTTTTAGTCATATCCAATCCTCCTACGGATCATGATAGAATTGAAATAAAAGAATAATAAACATGGCTTTTCTATACAATATATTTATCAGTCTCCTTACTTTCGGAATGAAGGTTTTTGCATTAATTGACAGCAAAACTAAAAAAGGCGTTGAAGGAAGAAAACAGTCGCTAGATAAAGTAAAATCTGCATTTACAAAAACAGATAAAGTAATCTGGATGCATGCTGCCAGTTTGGGAGAATATGAGCAGGGACTGCCTGTTTTGGAAAAGCTTAAGGAGAATTTTCCCCATTATAAAGTTCTGGTGACATTTTTTTCTCCATCAGGGTATGAGAATGTCGTTAAAAAGAAACATATCGCAGACGTCATTTGTTATTTGCCATTCGATAAAAAAAGCACTGTGAAGGAATTTATATCACAGTTTAATACTGAACTATTTTTTACGGTTAAATATGATTACTGGTATAATCTGCTAGCTGAACTGAAAAGTAAAGGGACAAAAATCTACGTTATTTCAGCTCTGTTCTATGAAAGACAATCCTTCTTTACTTCCTATGGTAAATGGTTTGTAAAGCAGCTTCAGAAAGATGTAGATTGGTTTTTTCATCAGACTCAATTTTCTTTAGCTCTGGCTAAAAGTGTGGGATTGACGAAATCTTCTGTAACGGGAGATACAAGGTTTGACAGAGTAAAGCAACTTCGTGAACGGAACAACCATGTTGATTTTATTGCGGATTTTATAGGAAAAAATAAAGCTGTGGTCTTTGGGAGTTCATGGCAGGCTGAAGAAAAAATAGCAGAAATAGTTTCCCGTAAAAATAATACAGTGAAACTCATTATCGCCCCACACGATCTGAAAAGAGTAGAGCATTTGAAAAGTATATTTCCGAATGCATTATTATACAGTGAGATACAAAATGCTCAGCCATTAACCAACAATGCTCAAATTCTGATTATAGACAGTATCGGTTTATTATCAAAGCTATATTCTTATGCAGATGCAGCTGTTGTAGGAGGAGGATTTCATGATGCCGGACTTCATAATATTCTGGAAGCGGCAACTTTTGGTGTTCCTGTGGTTTTTGGAAATCATTATAAAAAGAATCCGGAAGCCGATGATCTGATCGCTGCGAATGGCGGAAAATCATTTCCAGACGAATATACAGCAGCAGAATTTGTTTTATTTCTTATGAATGAAGATAATCAGGAAGAGCTAACAGAAATGTCTCAGAATGCAGGAAAATTCGTAGACGAAAAACCTAATTCTACCCAAATGATTCTGCAGAAAATTTTATCTTAAAAATCCCTGACTTTTTATTTCCTTCATGATTTGATCAATATTTTCTGGTATTTTTTCACATTCAAACCAATTGAAGTCTAGACCATTGTTAATACAGAGTTTTTGAAGATAATGGTTCTCTAATATTTTCTCTTGAGTGTCACGCAGATATTCATCAATTTCCATCCAGTAATCCTCATCCAGTTTTTTAATAAGAGTCAAAGACTTGAATACTTTGTTGATGATATAAATATAAAGCTTGTAAACATTGTCAAACCTTTGTCTGCTGAGATCACTGTTGTTTTCCAGGATTTTATTGATAAGAAGAAGATTCAATGAAACTTCCCCGAATTTATCGGTGGTAATTTTGATGTGTTCAGTGATTTCTGCACTTATCTTTCGGATAATAGTCAGAAAATAAGGAGCATTTCCGGTATATTTTGAGGCTAAAAGAACCTTTTCCGTTACAATTTCCTCCATTGCATTTCTCTTGTCATCTGTGGTTTCCGGATCAATAAGCTCAAAATACAGCTTTTTAGACAATAATTTATCCTTTCTCAGAAGTCTGAAAATAAGTTTGTCTTTCTCGGTACCGGAAAAAGCGCTCAGAGCGGCTTTAAACTCTTTTGAATACTCCATTAATTGAAAATTTTCGAATACTTCATGAATCCGTTCAGTGCCCAGTTTGCCGTATAGTACAATGATTTTAATGTTGAAAAGCCCATGAAATCTTTATAAACAAGATATTGATCTTTGATGATGTTTTTTTTCTTTCTGGAAACACTGTTTTCACGCATTCTGTATTTTGCCAGTGTTTTTTTTACAGGAATCCCCTCAGGAATTACTTTTAAAAGATTAAGCCACATCACATGATCTTCACGCTTGCTTTTTACAGGAAACAAAAACTTTCCAACCCTTTTGGTGTCATACATTGTGGAAACCGGTGCCAGGCGGCATGTCTTCAGCAGATTGGAGAAAGTAACGACTTTGTCAGCCAGAAAATCTTTCAGAATAGGCTGAAGCTGTTCATCACATCTTGAATAATTGCAGTAAACAAGTTCTGCATTATGTTCCTGCATGTAATCTGTCATTGTTTCCAGATATTCGGGATACCAATAATCGTCAGAATCCAGAAAAGCGATATATCTTCCCTGTGCTCTTTCCAGGCTATTGTTCCTTGCATTTCCTGCCCCACCGTTTTTCTCGAGTACCTGCAGTTTTATCCTGGGATCATTGTATTTTCTGATGATCTCAACAGTATTATCTTTGGAAAGGTCATCAGTGATCAGCCATTCCCAGTTTTCATAGGTTTGGTTAAGAACAGAGTGTATGGTTTCCTCGATAAATTCAGCAGAATTATAACAGGGAGTGATAATGGAGACAAGATCTTTCATTTATGCTTTTTGAGACTGTAAAATTATAAAAATCTTTTTTCATAAAAATGCCAGGAGCTTACCCCTACCGCAATAACCACCAACATACATACCAAAGCCATTACAAATGGATTGTAATCTTCAAACAATCCTAAAGTCTGGAAAGTTCTGATAATAGGGAAGTGGAAAATATAGATTCCGTAGGTGAAATCACCATATTTTCCGAAATTGTTTAAGAATTTGAATGAATAGGCAATGTACATTACAATAACACCAATCATCATTGGGGAAAAAAGTTGAATATTTAAATATAAATCAATCCACACCGTAGCGAGGGCAATGATGAAGAGCATATTTTTATATTTGATGAATTTATCAAAATTAAAGTAAATCAGCATTCCGGGGATAAAATAGGATAGTGTTCCTGGAAGCTGTTTGGCAACTGAAATTTTATGTAAAGATTCAAAATAATTGAGATAAATAAGTGATAAAAAGTATAAAATAACTAAGCTTATATTTCTGAATTTATTATTTTTTCCGAAAAGTAAAAACAACAAAGGGACAGAGAAATAATAGCACATTTCTATTTTCAGTGTCCATAAGGCACCATTCACTGCTTGATTTCCAAAAACTCCGGGAAGCCACGGTGCTTTAAAATTTAAAAATAATGAATTCCAGAAAAGATATTTATAAACTTGTGTATTGCTGAAATACTCGGTGAGAGAATACGTGCTAACCAAACTTAATAAAATTGCACATAGAAAAATAACCAATAAATAAGCGGGAACAATTCTTTTGATTCTCTTTTTTAAATAGCTTTTCAGGCTTGAAGACCTGTCATAGCTCCTTGCGATAAGGAATCCACTCACTGCAAAGAAGCCGAAAACAGCAATTTCTATAGGGCTGTGCTCAAAAATTTTAAGATCGAGAGAAGCGCTGAGGGTGCCAAGATGTCCAAGAAAGACAATAAAGGCAAGGAGAACACGTATGAAATCAAAATTGTTTTTCGTAATATCCTGCATTTGTATTTTCTTTCTTGCAAAAATAACTTTTTTAATAAAATGAATAGGTGCATGTATTCATTATTTGTTAAATAAAGGGAAAATGAGGTCTGAGGGTTTTAAAATATATATAAATAAAGGTCGATGAAATAATTTTTCATAAAAAATAGTAATATAAATCAAAAAAATTATAATTTTAGCGCTTGAAAAAATTGATCTATGAAGAAATTAGCATTACTATTTGCAGGTTTGTCTCTGTTTGCCGCTACAGGATGTAGCAGTGATAATGATCCTGTTCTGGAAGCTCCTCTAGTTGGGACTTGGCAACCGTTAAAAGAAGTAGTTACTACTGTTGAGGTGGGTGAAGACCCGGTTTCTAACACGATTACTTATACTGACTGTCAGAAACAAACAAGATGGTGGTTCAGCGCTGACTCCAAAGGAGGGAAAACAAACTGGGGAGATACCGCTACACCTGGTCAGTGTGCTATTCTTTCTGATATAAAATTCAATTATACTTATAATAAGGAAGGAAAAGACGTTCAAATGAAAATTCAGGGGATTGTAGAGCCGCAAAATGCAAAGATCATTACTTTGGATGATACAACGCTCAATCTTGCTGTAAGAGAGGAGACTCAGGATCCTACTATATTCCAGACAAGAACATATACCTTCAAAAGAGTTATTCAATAATAGTATATACTTCAGGATATAAAACAGATCTCATCTCCGGATGGGATTTTTTTGTTGAGGACAGAATTGCAATTCATCATAAATTAAATTTCCATTTACTTTAAAATCATTATTTTTGTGAATCTTGTTAAAAGAGAAAATAATTCGATATTTTAAAGTCTAACATATAACATATATATAAAGTGTTTTACGATCATCAGCAGATAGAAAAAAAGTGGCAGAAATACTGGGAGGAAAATCAAACCTATAAAACCTCTAATAATACAGATAAACCCAAATTTTATGTACTCGATATGTTTCCGTACCCATCCGGAGCAGGTCTTCACGTAGGTCATCCGCTGGGATATATAGCATCGGATATCTATGCAAGATACAAAAGACATCAGGGGTTTAATGTTCTTCACCCGGTAGGATATGACAGCTTTGGACTTCCTGCTGAGCAGTATGCGATCCAGACAGGACAGCATCCGGCTATTACTACAGAACAAAATATCAACAGATACGAAGAGCAGTTAAGAAAAATCGGATTTTCATTCGACTGGAGCAGAGAAGTGAGAACTTCAGATGCCTCTTACTATAAATGGACACAGTGGATCTTTATCCAGCTGTATCACTCTTGGTATAATAAAAATACCGACAAGGCAGAATCTATTGATTCATTAATCCAACATTTTGAAGAAAAAGGAACCGAAGGATTAAATGCCAATCAAAACGACGAATTAAATTTCACAGCAGAAGAATGGAAAATAGCTTCCGATCTTGATAAAGAAGATATCCTGTTAAACTATCGTCTTGCTTACAGAGCTGAAACTACGGTGAACTGGTGTCCTGCATTAGGAACTGTATTGGCAAATGATGAAGTGAAAGACGGTAAATCTGAAAGAGGAGGATTCCCTGTTTTCCAAAAGAAAATGATGCAGTGGAGTATGAGAATTTCTGCTTACTCTGAAAGATTATTACAAGGATTAAATACTTTGGACTGGCCACAACCTTTGAAAGATTCCCAGGAATACTGGATTGGAAAATCTCAGGGAGCACAGGTTCAGTTTAAGGTAGAAAACCACGATGAAATCGTTGAGGTATTTACAACAAGACCTGATACTATTTTTGGAGCAACTTTTATGGTATTGGCTCCGGAAAATCCTTTAGTAGAAACTATTACTACCGATGCTCAGAAAGTAGAAGTAGATACTTATATTGAAGAAACTTCCAAAAAAACGGAAAGAGACAGAATGTCTGACGTGAAAAACGTGAGTGGGGCATTCACCGGAAGTTATGCAATCAATCCGTTCAGCAATGAGAAAATGCCGATCTATATTTCAGACTATGTATTGATGGGATATGGAACAGGAGCAGTTATGGCTGTTCCGGCACATGACGAACGTGATCACAGATTTGCAAAGAAATTCAACCTTGAAATTAAAAAAGTTGTAGAAACTGAAGAAGACGTTCAGGAGAAATCTTTTGATTCTAAAGACTCAGTTTGCGTAAACTCTGATTTCTTAAACGGATTGAGTTATAATGAAGCGAAATCAAAAATCATTGCTGAGATCGAAACTAAAGGTATCGGTCATGGAACAACAAACTACAGACAGCGTGATGCAATTTTCTCAAGACAGCGTTATTGGGGAGAACCTGTTCCTATATATTATAAGGATGGGATGCCTTACACGTTGCCGACTTCTGCTTTACCATTGGAACTTCCTGAAGTTGAAAAATATTTGCCAACAGAAGACGGAGATCCACCATTAGGAAATGCGAAAGAATTTGCATGGGATGAGGTTAACCAGAAAGTAGTTGCTACAGATCTTGTTGATGATAAAACTATTTTCCCGTTAGAATTATCTACTATGCCTGGTTGGGCAGGAAGCTCATGGTATTTCCTTAGATATATGGACCCTCAGAATGACGGAGAGTTCTGTGCAAAAGACCTTTCAGATTATTGGGGACAAGTTGATTTATATATTGGTGGTAGCGAACACGCAACAGGTCACTTATTATATTCCCGTTTCTGGAATATGTTCTTAAAAGACAGAGGATATATCAATCACAATGAGCCGTTCCAGAAATTGATCAACCAGGGGATGATCTTAGGAATGAGTGCATATGTATATAGAATTGACGGAACCAACCAATATGTATCTAAAAATTTAGCTAAAGATTACCAGACTCAGCAGATTCACGTTGACGTATCCTTATTAAAAGGAACTTCTGATGAATTGGATACTGAAGCTTTCAAAGCCTGGAGACCAGATTATGCTAATGCAGAATTTATTTTAGAAGACGGAAAATACATCACAGACCGCGAAGTAGAGAAAATGTCCAAGTCAAAATACAATGTGGTAAACCCTGATGACATCTGTGAAGAGTACGGAGCTGACGGTTTAAGATTGTATGAAATGTTCCTGGGGCCATTAGAGCAATCCAAGCCTTGGAATACTCAAGGATTAAGTGGAGTATATGGTTTCCTTAAAAAATTCTGGAATCTGTATTTCAACGAAGACTCATTTGAAGTTTCAGAAGAAGAACCTACAAAAGCAGAATACAAAGTTTTACATACCTTAATAAAGAAGGTGGTATATGATATTGAAAACTTCTCTTTCAATACATCCGTATCATCATTTATGATTGCTGTAAACGAGCTTCAGAAAATAAAATGCAACAAGCGCAATATTTTAGAACCGCTGGCCGTTATCATTTCTCCTTATGCTCCTCACATCTGTGAAGAACTGTGGAGTTTATTGGGACACAATGCATCTATTGAGTTTGAAAAGTTCCCGGTATTAAATGAAGATTATCTGGTAGAAGATGAAATTGAATATCCGGTAAGCGTAAATGGTAAAATGAAGTTCAAAATTTCACTTTCAGCTCAATTATCTGCCAAGGAAGTGGAAGATTTGGTGATTTCAAGTGATAAAATGCAACAGATTTTGGAGGGCAAAACCCCTAAAAAAATCATTGTAGTCCCTCACCGTATTGTGAATATCGTAATTTAAATAAAATTTAACATTGGGAAATTAAAAAAAATGGGTGTCTTATTTTTTTGATTTTTTAACTCAAATGTTAAATTTGGGGAAAATAAATAAAATAATTAAAAATAATTATTATATCGAAATCGTATTAAAATTTCTTTATCAAAAAAAAGCAAAATGTTTAATTAAGACTCTTGCATTTTAATTAATTTTGCCTTTAATTTACACCCTGTAAAATTTTAAAACAATATAATTTAGTTAAATATGGAAATGAATGTTTCAAAAAATGATGAGCAAGTAGTTGCTAGAAAGGCAGGAGGTTTAAATCCAGCTGTTATTATTCCTATTCTATTTATTATAGGAGTATGTATTTATTTATTCGTTCTTGGTAGCCCAGGAAACTTTAAAGATGCAGATAAACTAGGAAGTGGATCTGTAGCTTTTTCAAGTGTTGAAGGAAAAGACATTCACCCAGAATCGTTTTTAGGTATTATCTACAAAGGAGGGGTTATCGTACCAATCTTGATTACTTTCATGATTACTGTAATCGTTTTCTCTTTTGAAAGATATTTCGTTCTTGGTAAAGCTGCTGGAAAAGGAAACTTAGACAACTTCGTTGTACAAGTAAGAAGCTTACTAAACCAAAACAAAATTGACGAAGCTATCGAAGAGTGTGACAGACAACAAGGTTCTGTAGGTAACGTAGTAAAAGAAGGTCTTACTACTTACAAAGCACTATCTCACGATACTACATTAAATAAGGAGCAGAAAATGGTAGCGCTTAACAAAGCTATCGAAGAAGCTACTACTCTTGAGATGCCAATGCTTGAGAAAAACATGATGATCCTTTCTACTTTAGGTACTGTTGCAACGTTAGTAGCACTACTTGGAACGGTAATCGGGATGATCAAGGCGTTCTTCGCATTAGGTTCAGGAGGTGGTACTCCAGATGCTGCTGCTCTATCTACAGGTATCTCTGAAGCCTTGATCAACACGGCATTAGGTATTGGTACTTCAGCAATCGCTATTATCCTTTATAACTTCTTTACTTCTAAAATTGACGGATTAACTTACAAGATCGATGAGATCTCTATGAGTATCCAACAATCTTTCGCTGAATTCAACTAAGAATTAGCAAGGTATTTGCATTAGCAATTAAAAGAAGTTTAATTAAAAATATTTTATAATAATGGCGAGAGTCAAACCAAAAAGACATGGAGTAGTTACGGACATGACGGCAATGTGTGACGTTGCGTTCCTACTTCTTACGTTCTTTATATTGACCACTCAGTTTAAAAAACCTGACGTGGAGCAGATCAAACCGCCATCTTCAATTTCGGAAAAATTACTTCCTGATGCTAGTTTAATGACTATCAACGCTACTCCGGACGGAAAATTCTATTTCCAACCAGTAGATAATGCATCAGAAAGAGTTGCTCTTTTGGAAAAAATGGGACAAAAGTATGGTATTACTTTTGACAACAACCAAAAAGTAGCTTTCCAGAAAGTTCAGGCAATTGGAGTTCCAATGAACCAACTTAAAGGGTACTTGGATATGTCTGGAGATGAGCAGAAAAATTATAAGAGTCCTACAGGTATTCCTATGGACAGTACAAATAAGCAATTAATTGATTGGGTAAAAGAAAGTTTGAGCGTTAACCCTGACTACAAGTTAGCTATTAAAGGTGACGTTACTACTCAGTACCCTAAAGTTAAAAGCCTATTTGAGGGTTTAAGAGATATTGATTTTCTTAAATTTTGGTTGATTACATCACAAGAAGGTAAACCATAATATATCATTAGAAATGGCAGAAGTACAAGTACAGGAAAAAGGCGGCAAGGGCGGCAAGGTTCGTTCCAAGAAGCAAAGTACCAGAGTCGATATGACTCCGATGGTGGACTTGGGTTTTCTATTGATTACCTTCTTTATGTTCACAACTACATTCAGTAAACCGAATGTTATGGATTTGGGTCTTCCGGCTAAACCGAAAGATGAAAAACAAAAACCACCTCCAACAGAAATTAAACTTTCTAATTCAATTTCTATTTTATTAGGAAAAAATAACAGAGTGTTTTGGCACCAGCAGGATGCTACATCCTTGAATGACCAAACGCTTATGGAAACTACTCTTGATAGAGAAGGAATTAGAAAAGTAATTCAGCAGGCAAAATCTAGAGCTGCAGATCAAACGAAATTTACCGTGATCATTAAGCCAACTGACGATGCTATATATAAGAACTTTGTTGATATTCTTGACGAAATGGCAATTACCAAAAGTGAGCAGTACGGTGTTACTGATGTGAAGCCTTGGGAAAAAGCTATTTATGACAAGAAAGTAGGAGGTGCTGCTGCACCGGCTGCTACAAAGTAATTTAACCATAAAATTGTATATCTAATCTATGGCAGATGAAAATGTATACGGTCAGAATCTTACTTTAGACGAGATTGTATTTGAAAATAGAAACAAGGAATATGGTGCCTACGATATTAGACATCAGTATCCGAGACTTTTAACAAAGTCTTTTATCATCGGAACAGCATTATTCCTTTTGGCAGCTTTGTCTCCGTTCATCTATCTTACGATTAAAAATCTTACAGCTCCGCCTAAGCAAGAAGTAAAGGCAGATCTAGTAGATATTATCGAAGAAGAACCGATTATCGAGCAGCCTAAGGACGAAGAACCACCACCACCTCCTCCTCCAAAAGAAGAAGAGAAAATTGAGGTGATTCAGAACGTAGTTCCTGAGCCTGTAAAAGCTCCGAAAATTGAAACTCCACCGCCGCCAATCTCTAAGCAGTTGGAAACAACAACTGGTTTGCAGAATCAGGAGGGGGTAAAGGCTCCGGCTTATACGCCACCGCCACCACCACCATCTACAGGTACTAAAGCTAGTACTGTAGAGGTAAAAGCAAATAATCCTAACGAGATCTATAAAGATGTTGACCAATCTGCAGAATATCCTGGAGGTATGGGAGCATTAAGAAAGTTCTTGGGAGATAATTTCGATACTTCTTTAATGGAAGGAGGTGAAGGAACGCTTAAAGCTAAGCTTAAGTTCGTTGTAGAAAAAGACGGAACTGTTTCTGCAGTTACTATTGAAGAGAAATCTCCAAATGGCGACTTCAACAGTGAAGCTGTACGTGTAGTTAAGAAACTTAAAAAATGGACTCCTGCGAAAAGAAACGGGGAGAGCGTTAGATCTTACTATAGTGTACCATTTACTATGAACTTTGAATAAGACTTATTTATTCAAAATATAAATAAAAAGAGAAGCATATGCTTCTCTTTTTATTTTTTTTGGTATTTTTGTTACATGATGTTCAATTGGTTATCCCTGGTTACGGGATTGTTTTATATCGTTTTAGGAATTGTAGTGATTGTCTACAAATTCTTCTTTACTATTTTAGAACCTGCTGTTGCCTATGCACTAGGTGTAGTACTGGTTATATATGGTATTTTCAGAATTTACAGGGCCATCTCAAGAATTAAAAAATCGAGAAATGAAGAATAGTTTTAAGCTTGCAGTAATTTTTGTTTTAAGCATCATGCTTGCAGGCTGCAAAAAGGAGAAAAATGCTCCTTCCTATCACAAAGGTGATCTTACAATTTTTACTGACGAGTCCTTTCAAAGTGTCACAGAAGCATTAGCTGACGGCTATATGATCAACTACCCTGAAACCCACATCAAAGTAGAAACCAAAAAAGAAGATTTAGGACTTCTGGATCTTCTGAAAGGAAGTGCTAAAGTGGTTGTAATGTCCAGAAATCTTACTCCTGAAGAAATAAAAACATACGAAGAAAGAACCGATTTAAAGTTTCTTCCTGCTAAATTCGCTGCTGATGCAGTAGTTTTTGTTGTTCCTAAAGATTCTCCGAAAGAAAGTATTTCAATGGAGGAAATCAACAGCGGACTGATGTCTGATAAAAAAGAATTCATTTTCGATGGAACCAACTCAAGTAATTTGAATTTTGTCGCTGAAAAATTTAAAAAACAGCCGAAAGACCTTCAATTTTCCATTATTCCAGGAAATCAGAAGATCATAGAGGAATTAGGTAAATATCCCAATAAAATAGGGGTTGTGGGGCTTAATACTTTTAGCCGTCCTTATGATAAAGCTTCTGAGAAACTGAGAGAAATGGTTAAAATTCTTCCTGTTGTAGAAAAAGGAAAACTTTACAATGCAGATTTTGAAGGGCTCCGCACCATGGAATATCCATTTACAAGAGTTCTTTATTTCTTGATTAACGAAGGTAATTTCAATATTGCCAATGGATTTATTAGATTTTCATGTACCCATTTAGGTCAGAAAATTGTACAGAAAGAAGGTCTTCAGCCTTATAATATTTATAAGAGAGAAGTTCAGATGCGTTAAAAAATATTAAATTCACAATTTAGCCTTATTAAAAATATTGATTTGGTCTGAAAATTGTGTAGAATATAACTCAATTATTAGAAAATATAAAATGAAAGATATAATGAATATGAATGTAAAGAAGATTGCTTTTGGAGCAGCCGTGGTATTTTTTACCGGTTTTGCCTCTGCACAGACACTGCAGGATGGTATTAACAGTATAGACAGTGATAAATTTGCTCAGGCAAAAACGAACTTCACTGAAATGATCGCTAAAGAGCCTACAGCTGAAAACTACTTCTATTTGGGAAATACTTTCTTAAGACAGGGAGAGCCAGATTATGCTAAAGCAATTGAAAGTTTCAATAAAGGATTAGCTGCTGATTCAAAAAGCTATCTTAACAAAATCGGTTTGGCTGCTGTTAAATTAGGCAAAGGTGATAAAAATGCTGTTGCTGAAATTCAGAAAGTAGTAACTGATTCAAGAGAAAAAGATGCTGAAGTTCTTTTCAGAGCTGCGGAAGCTTTAACTTTATTTGAAAAGAACAGTTCACCTGATCTTGCTATCCAGTTTTTGACTAAAGCTATTGAGAAAGCAGAGAAAAAAGGTGTTCCTGCACATTATTATTATACATTAGGAGATGCTTACAGATTAAAAAGAATGCCGGGAGAGGCTATGTCTGCTTATGATAAGGCATTACCTACTGCTAAAAATAAGGCTTCCGTTTATACAAGAATGGCAACTTTATGGATGGCTGCACAGCAATGGCAGCAAGCTAAGCAGAATATCGATAAAGCGATCGGTGTAGATGCTACTTATGCTCCTGCATATAAAGCATTGGCTGGTTATGATATCAGATACCAACAGAATGCAAAAGCTACACAAGACCTTATCAACTATACAAAATATGCTGATGAAGATCCGTATACTCAATTAGAAATTGCAAAACTATACTTCACAAACGAAGATTATGCAAACTCTAAAATGGTATTAGATAAGATTTTTGATAAAATTGAGGATCCTATCAAGTTCAAATTAAGAGCTTACAATGCATACGCAGATAAAAACTATGCGGATGCTAAGCAAAACATGGATACTTTCGTTTCTCAAGCTGAGAAAACAAGAGTACAGCCTGCTGACCAAGGTTTACAAGGACTTATTGCTGCAGGTCTAGCAAAAGATGAAAAAGATGCTGCTAAAAAAACGGCTTTAATGACGGAGGCTCAGCAGAAAGTTGCTATTGCAAAAGCTGCAAAAGATGAAACAATGAAGTGGGATCTTGAATTAGCTAACATCGCTGGAGGTGGAGGTGTTTCTCAGTCAGAAGTTGACAAAGGACCTACTAACCCTGCTATTGAAGCATTGAAACAGAAAGTTGCTGCTAACAGCCAGGATTCTGATTCATTATTTAAGTTAGCTACAGCTTACCAGGATATTAAAAACTGGAACGGAGCAATCCTTACATGGCAAAAAATGTCAGCTCTACTTCCTGATTGGGCTCCTGCATATTACAGCCAGGGGTATTCTTACCAACAGGCAGGAAACAATGATGCGGCAAAAATGGCTTACGAAAAATTCATCAGTACAGTAAAACCTGCTGATCAGGAAGCCAACAAGCAGACTCTTGCTTATGCATACTTTGCTGTGGCTTATATGAATAAAGATACTGATCTTGCAAAAGCTAAAGATTATGTAGCTAAATCTCTACAGTTAGATCCTACTTACCAGGATGCTGTAAAATTAAATGCAGAGATCAATAAGTAATTTAAAATGTAAATTACAGATATTAAAACTTCCCATTCGTAATGTTTGGGAAGTTTTTATTTTAAACTTATCTTTGATTATATGAAAACTGATATACTTGCTTTTGGAGCACATCCTGATGATGTAGAGCTGGGATGTGGCGGAACTATTGCTAAAATGGTTTCAGAGGGTAAAAAATGTGTAGTGGTGGACCTTACAAGAGGTGAACTCGGAACAAGAGGTACAGATGAAACAAGAAAGGCAGAAGCGGCAGATGCTGCTAAAATTCTGGGACTTTCAGCAAGAGAGAATCTTGGAATGAAAGATGGCTTTCTGGTAAACTCTGAAGAATACCAAATGAGGATCGTAAAAATGATTCGCAAATACCGCCCGGAAATCGTGTTAGCTAATGCAATTGATGATAGACATCCAGACCATGCAAAAGGAGCGAAATTAGTATCGGATGCGTGCTTTTTGTCCGGGCTGAGAAAAATAGAAACGGTAGAAGAAGGCGAAAATCAGGAGGTGTGGAGACCTAAGCATGTTTTTCATTATATTCAATGGAAAGATATCAAACCGGAATTTGTTATTGACATTTCAGAATTTCTGGAGACAAAAATTGCATCCTGTATGGCCTATAAAACTCAGTTTTATGATCCGGCTTCTAAAGAACCAGAAACTCCGATTACAACAAAAGACTTTTATGAAAGCTTAACTTACCGCGCTCAGGATTTAGGGCGGTTATCGGGAGTTGCTTATGCTGAGGGATTTACGTCTGAGAAGTTAATTTCTTTGAAAAATTTTGATGGAATTGTTTGGTAGTTGAGGAAAATGTTCTATATTTGCACTCACAAAACGGTGATTGTAGCTCAGTTGGTTAGAGCGTCGGATTGTGGTTCCGAAGGTCGGGGGTTCGAGACCCCTCATTCACCCAAAGAAAGTACACTTTTTACAAGTGTACTTTTTTATTTTATGTCTGTTTCAATAATAACAGATACTTCTTTTTTCATATCCTTTCTAAAATTTTTTTTCATCCAGCGCTTATAATTTGTAAATCAATACACAAAAATGGTTCTATTTAAGTTTTTGAAAATAAATTCAGGGTTTGGTGATTGAAACTTTTATATTTGATTAACTAAAATAAAAAAGATACAAATGAAATTGTATCGAATTAAAAAACTAACGAATATGAAAAATCTTTTTGTAATCATTATTCTAATATTCTCATTCAAATGTTACTCCCAATCTTATTACAAGAATTTATTTGATAGCAAAGGGTATGATACATCAATAGGCTATTCAAATAACTCGAATCAACTTGAATTTTCATGGGGTGTATCTGCTAATATGGAGGCATTGGTATTGATGTATGAGAAGACTAAAGAAAAAAAATATGCTGAAACACTCATTAAGTGCATAGGAAATGTAATCGATAGAAGGGATGATCTTAGAATTCAAGTGCAGGGTTTAAGTAGGATTTCTGACTACAGGAAGATTTCTGGAGCTGCTTGGTCAACTAACCATTATAATGTTACTACTGATAAAGGAGATCCTTATTCACACTTAGTGCATAGTGCTAATATAGTATATCCAATGGCGAAATTTGCTGCTATAATTAAACTTAATAATTCCATTCTGCGGTTAATTTCGGATCCGGGAGGTCGTTATGGTAATCAAACTTATAGCCATATTGCAGATGATATTATTCAAAAAGTTCAGGAAACTCTTAATTATCATAAAGATCAATGGCATTCTGAATCTAAAAATATTGGTTATTACAAGGAATGGGGGAATAATAATTCTCCAATATCTCATCCAGGCGTAATTTTGCCATTTAATATGCAGAGTGCTGTAGGAAGGGTTTTGATTCAAATGTATAGAGCAACTTTTCAGCGTTCTTATCTTACACAAGTATATCAAATAGCTAATTTCATAAAATCAAATACATCGTATAACAATGAGCTAGAGTCTAATAACTGGAAATATTGGAAATATAATGACTTAGCTGAGGATGTTTCTCATGCAGCTTTGACTATAAGTTTTCCATATGAATGTTATAAGTATAAATTATTATATAATAAAAAATCTATTTATTCATATTTGGAAATAAAAAGATACATTAATACTTTCACAAATGATATTGCAACATCTTCCTTATTGATGAATGGTGGGGTAAATGATCATGCTCAATATTGGGATCTTAAGTCTAATACGAAAGTTGGTAGCCTGACATATGATAGTTATATCTGTAATAGATGGCTATATCTGGGGGAGTATGATAAAAAATTGTATTCGTTAATTGTTGATATACAAAAGAATAAAAATTATAATACAAAATTATCAGTAGATGACTCTTTGACGTTAGCACTGCTTGCATATAATGAAAACTAACATGTTTTCTTTGCATTAGATAGATAAATAAATATTTTGATGAATGTGTTTCTTCTTTGTTTTTAACATGCAGCAATTGAATATCCTCTTTAAGTGTAAAAGAAAATCTGTTTTGTCTAACGGTGATCGTTTTTGCCCTTATCCTTATATTCTACACTATTTCTAAATTAAGTATTAAGTAGATTTTGGGCATAAAAAAAGCATCTTTTTCAGATGCTTGTGTTTTTAGATATTCTTTTTTAAACTTCGTCGTCAGAATCAATTGTGAATGATTTGCTTTTGAAGTCTTTATCATGTTTTTCTGAAATTACATCCTCACCCTTTTCATTAATGATGAAATCTGTGGACTCATTAAACATCTCCTGAAAACTCTTAAAATCTTCCTTATAAAGGTAAATTTTATGCTTCTCGAATGTAGCTTCCCCATTCTCTCCGAAATTTTTCTTACTCTCAGTGATTGTAAGATAATAATCTCCTGCTTTCGTCTCACGCACATCAAAGAAATAAGTTCTTCTCCCTGCTTTTAACACCTTCGTGAAAATCTCATTTTCATGGCGTTCCTTGTATTCACTCATTGTTA
The DNA here is from genome assembly GCF_047444895.1 of Chryseobacterium sp. S90. Classification (NCBI taxonomy): domain Bacteria; kingdom Pseudomonadati; phylum Bacteroidota; class Flavobacteriia; order Flavobacteriales; family Weeksellaceae; genus Chryseobacterium; species Chryseobacterium sp. S90. Next base: position 135,217 of record NZ_JBLGCX010000008.1, read on the forward strand.
GATATTTTTTAATCTTGTTAAGAACAAATATAAAAGAATTCTTTTAATCACAAAATTTTTTTTATGATTTATTTAACAATTGAGAACGAAATGGCTAAGCGGTTACAGAATTGGCAATTTCCGTGAGGTTGATTATTTGATCGGCTTTTTGAGCGCTAGACTCTCTGTGTGTGATGATTATGGAAGTAGCGTTACTTATTTTTTTATCGATATTTTCCAAAATATTCTGCTCCGTTTCAGTGTCTAAAGCAGACAATGAATCATCAAAAATGATGATATTCGGGTCTTTAATTAAGGCTCTTGCAATGCAAATTCTTTGTTTTTGCCCTCCCGAAAGCATTACTCCGCGTTCACCTACAAGTGTTTTATATTGCTCTTTAAACTCTACAATATTTTTGTGAACATCTGCAATATTTGAATATTCTACCACTTTCTCATGAGAAGGATGATCAATAGCAAAACCGATATTATTTTCTATAGAATCAGAGAATAAATAGCTCTCCTGAGGAATATATCCAATGAAGTTTCTGTAGTTGCTCAGATTATGATCTTTCAGATTTTTACCATCAATCAGAATCTCTCCTTCACTTGGATCTATCAATCGGCATAAAAGCAGAGCAATTGTTGATTTTCCGCTTCCGGTTTTACCCATAATGGCTAAAGATTCTCCGGCTTTCACTTTAAAGCTTAGGTTATCCAGTGCTTTAATTCCGGTATTAGGATATACATAAGAAACATTCTTAAACTCGATATCTCCTTTGATAGGGTAGGTTTCAAAATTAGTATTAATGATTTCAGATTTCTTATCCATGAATTCATTGATTCTTTGCATGGATGCTTCAGCTCTCTGATTCACAGATGTTACCCAGCCAACCATAGAGAAAGGGAAGATCAGGGTATTGATATACATGAAGAAATCTGCAATCTTACCGATACTTAATTCTCCGGCAATATATTTTGTACCTCCAATCCAGATGATAGCTACATTTAGAAGCCCGATTACAAAGAGAATAATGGTGAAGAAATAGGCTTCTGTTTTTGCCAGATCCAATGCCTTATTCTGATAATCAGTTACCTTAATTCCGTAGTTTTTTTCAATGTATTTCTCTCTTGCGAAAAATTTTACTACACGGATTCCTGAAAAACTGTCCTGAACAAAAGTTGAAATTGCAGACTGACTTTTCTGCATGATCTTCGACTTTTTATTAATAATTGAGCTTACCTTATAAATAGCAAAAGACAAAATCGGAAGCGGAAGCAAGGTCCACATCGTCATGGATGCATCCGTTTTCACCATATAAATTGCCGTGATCACTACCAGAACGATCAGGTTGGCAACATACATCACGCCGGGACCAAGATACATTCTTACGGCAACCACATCTTCACTCAATCTGTTCATTAAGTCCCCGATGGTTGTCTGCTTATAATCCGTTAAAGATAAATCCTGATAATGTCTGTAGATTTTATTTTTAAGTTCATATTCTATTCTTCTGGAAGCCACAATAATGGTCTGTCTCATCATGAAAGTGAAGAATCCGGTCAGAAGTGAACAGCCAACAATGATTCCAACATAGATCAAAACCTGATTGTTAAAGCCAAGGTTACCGTTTTTTGTAAGCTCATCCACAGATTTTCCTACAAACTGAACCTTATATATATTGAAGAAATTACTGGCAATGATAAATAGTACTCCCCAAAACAGCAGTATTTTGTGTTTCCAAAAATAGGGGTTTAAGGTTTTAAGCGCTTTCATATAGTTGTACAAAATTACAAAAATGTCATCACACTACGAATTTCATCAATTTTAAATTTTGTATCTTTGCACCCATAAAAAAGCTCTTTGAATGTTAGGAAGACGACAAATCCGTGAAAAAGTAGTACAGACAGTGTATTCATACTACCAAAATCCTGTAAAGTTTGATGTTTTAGAGAAAAACATGTTTGCTGGTATAGAGAAAATCTATTATCTATACATTTATCAGCTCAATTTTTTGGTGGCTCTTAAAGAATTGGCAGAACACCAAATCGAAATTGGGAAGAACAAATATCTTAAAACTGATTCTGACATTAATCCTAACCAAAAATTCATCAACAACCAGGTATTGCTTAAACTGGAAGAAAATCCTGAAAGATTATTTTTTACAGGCCAGCATAAGCAGTTGAAATGGGATATGCATGATGATCTATTGGTAAAAACTTTCCAAAGAATTACTGCTGGAAAGCGTTATCAGGATTTCATGAAAGAAGATGGATACTCTTTTGAAGAAGATCAGAAATTTATCGGAAAATTATTTTTAAGATATATTGCTGAAAATGAAGACTTTCATGATTATCTGGGAGATAAAGAACTTTCATGGTATGATGATATTCATATTGCTAACTCCATGGTACAAAAAACAATCGGTTTCCTGAGAGAAGATGAAGAAAGCAGAACTTTAATTAAAATGATTAAAGATGAAGAAGATAAGACTTTCGCTGCAAAACTGTTGAAAGATACTCTGAACAACTGGGAAAACAATGAAAAGAAACTGGGAGAGAGACTTGAAAACTGGGATCTTGAAAGAGTTTCTTTAATGGATAAAGTAATCTTGTCTACAGCGATTGCAGAACTTGATAATTTTGCTTTCACGCCTTCAAGAGTTATTATTAATGAATATATTGAAATTGCAAAAGTATTTGCTACAGACCGTTCCAATATCTTCATCAATGGTATTTTAGATAAATATTGTAAAGATCAAAATAGAATATAAAATGAAAAAGACGTTATCAATTATCGCCTTGTCTATTATAGGCTTTGGGTTAGTTTCATGTAAAAAAGAAAACAAAGAAACTCAAAGTACTGAAACTGCAACTACTGATTCTGCAGCTGTTGCGGCTCCGGTAACCACTGATTCTGCGGCAGCACCTGTAACGGGTGACGTAGCTGCTCCGGTTTCTAACGAACCATCTACTTCTGTTGCTTTATCTGAAAACAGCTTCGATTTTGGGAAAATCAAAAAAGGAGACAAAGTACAGCACGTATATGAAATTACCAATACAGGTAAAAACCCTTTAATTATTTCTGAAGTTAAGCCAGGATGCGGATGTACAGCTCCTGATTTCACAAAAGAGCCGATTATGCCAGGTAAAAAAGGAAAAGTTACATTGCATTTTGATTCTTCAAGCTTTGACGGAAACGTTCAGAAGTATGCAGATGTTTTTGCAAACGTAGAAAAAGCTCCAATCAGATTAACATTCACAGCGAATATCCAACCATAATAATAACAATATGTTGACACTATTTTTACAGGCAGCAGGCGGGTCTTCACCTATGATGCTGATCATGATGGGGGTGATGTTTGTAGGATTTTATTTCCTGATGATAAGACCTCAAATGAGAAAGCAAAAGCAAGAGAAAAACTTTCAGGAAAACCTTAAAGTAGGAACAAGAGTAGTTCTTACCTCGGGTCTTCACGGAAGAATTGCTCAGGTTCAGGATGATGGTTTTGTTATTGAAACATTATCAGGAAAACTGAAATTTGAAAAAGCAGCCGTTTCCAGAGAAATGACAGAATCTCGTTTTGGAGATAAAACAAAATCTGCAGATAAAGCAGATGACAAAAAAGAAACAGCAACTGAAGAAAAGAAATAATTCAGTCTGAAAATATGTAGCTGCGGCGGGTGAATGAAGTTCACCCGCCGCAGTCTTTTTATACAGTTTACTAACATTTGGGATTAGTATTTAATAAAATTATCTTTGTCCTATGAATCAAAACACAAACAAAACGGTTCTTATTCTTGGAGCAAATTCAGATGTAGCAAAACAATGTATAAAGCAATATGTTGAAAAAGGCTTTGCCGTGATTGCAGCCTCCAGAAATACAAAATCTCTGGAAGATTTTATTAAGTCAAATGATCTGGACTCTTCAAAAGTTTCTGTTTTATATTTTGATGCAGCAGATTTTGATTCACATCAGAAGTTTTATTCTGAACTTCCTTTGAAACCTCATATTGTAGTATATGCAGCAGGTTTCTTAGTTGATAATCAAAAAGCATTAATTGATTTTAAAGGCGCTAAGCAAATGATGGAAGTGAATTATATGGGTGGAGTATCTATCCTGAGTATCATGGCAATGGATAAAGACAACAAAAACCTGGAAAGAATAATCGGTCTTTCTTCACTGTCCGGAGTAAGAGGAAGGAAAAGTAATTTTGTTTACGGAAGTACAAAAGCTGCATTTACTCAGTTTCTGGCCGGATTGAGGCAGGAATTAGCTTCCCGGAAAATTATTGTGAATGCTTTAGTCATTGGCTACATCAGAACAAAAATCAATGAAGGATTAGAATTGAATGAATCCTTGATTATGGAGCCGGATTATGTGGCAAAATATATTGTCAATGCAGGAAATTCCTTTACCATCGTTCCGAATTTTAAATGGAAAATTATTTACCATATTCTTAGACTTTTACCGGAAAGTCTGGCTGCAAAACTACCATAAAAAAATTCATCAGCAGGCACTGTTTTATTTATAATTTTAGTTTTAAAGAGCGTTAATTTTGATAATTATAGTACTTCGGTATCGTTTTTGTAATTATATGACCCGAAAATTATTTCTTCCTGCAAGATTCAATTTCTGAATGATTATTGAGTAAAGCTGAAACAATCTGTTCTGCTGTCAATCTATTTTAATCTATAATATCATTTACTTTCACTTTTGAAGTGGGAGGCAATTTTCTTTTTAGACAGATATCTCGATTTCATTTTTAAATCCTGCAGAGCTTAATATCTCATTGATAATTAGTAAACACATAGTATAAAAATGGACGATTTAGAATTGAACAAGATTCAACAACACTGGGACACGTTAATTTCTTCAGCAATTTCATGGGCACCAAGAGTTTTTACTGCAGTTATTTCTGCATTATTGATTTATCTGATTGGATCATGGATGATAAGAATGATCAAAAAGCTGGTGGAGAAAGGTTTCAAAAAAAGAAATATGGAAGCTTCTCTGCAGCATTTTCTGCTGAATATTATTAACTGGGGACTGAATATTCTGTTGTTTATTGTTGTTGTAACTCAGCTGGGAGTGCAGACCTCTGCATTTGTTGCGATGATTGGTGCTGCAGGTTTGGCGGTAGGTTTAGCTTTACAAGGCTCTCTGACGAATTTTGCAGGTGGAATTTTAATTTTATTACTAAAGCCTTTTAAAATTGGTGACTTTATTTCTACCAATTCCGGTGTTTCAGGGACCGTGCAGGCAATAGATATTTTCCATACGAAACTGGTTACCCCGCAAAACCAATTGATCGTTATTCCTAACGGGGTGGTTTCAAACAACAGTATTACCAACTTTACCCATCTGGGAACAAGAAGAACATCATTGGATATAGGAGTTGCATATGATGCTGATCTTAAGCAGACCAAAGAACTTTTAATGAATGTTATTAAAAATAATCAATATGCCCTTACAGTACCTGCTCCACAGGTAGTGGTTACTGAGCTTGGAGAAAGTGCTGTCAATTTATCAATAAGAGTAAGTACATCTACAGAGAATTTCTGGGCAATGAATGAAGAACTGATTATAGGCTGTAAAGAAGCTCTCGATAAAGCCGGAATTGGAATTCCTTTTCCGCAAAGAGATATTCATGTTTACAATAAGTAATTAGATTAATTTTTTTAGGCTCCTGCATTTACAATGATGTGGGAGTTTTTTTAATCAATATTTTGTAGCAATTCCAAAGCCTTCATCATATCAATTCCCTTACCCAGAACCGGCTTAAACAAATCTCCTTTCTCTTTGATTCTGTCCAAAGCATTATTAATATTAAAATCCGTAGGTCTTAATCCGGGCTTTAATTCATCCCAATTTAATGGCATTGAAACTGATGCGCCCTGTTTAGGTCTCAGACTGTAGGCGCTTGCTAAAGTTTGTCCCGTCCTGTTTTGCAGATAATCGAGATAGATTTTTTTGTTATCCCTTTTTTGAAGACTTCGCTCTAAAGTAGTAATCTTAGGAAGCCTTTCATTCACTTGTTTCATAAGAATATGGGCAAAATCTTTTACCTGGTCAAAATCATAATGAGATCCCATGGGAATATAAATATGAATTCCTGTACTGCCGGAGGTTTTGCAATATCCTTTTACTTTAATTGTTTTTAAAACCTCATTCACCTGAAACGCTGTTTCAATCACCTCATCAAATGTGTTTTTGGAAGAAGGATCCAGGTCTAATACCAAGTAATCAGGATGCTCAAGATCCGGTAAAGAACTGTTCCATGGATTTAGGTCTATACATCCTAAATTATTCAGGTAGGCTAAAGTTGCTTTGTCATTACAATAAATATAGTCGATGTATTTATCATTGGATTCAGAATATACCTCTGTGGTTTTTATCCAGTCCGGAATATGATCTCCGGCGTCTTTCTGATAAAAGCTTTGTTCTTCAATTCCATTCGGAAAACGATTAAGAGAAAGCGGCCGGTTTTTTAAATGAGGCAGAATATAAGCAGCTACCGATTGATAGTAATCAATAACGTCTCCTTTAGTAATGCCATCTTTTGGGAAATAGATTTTATCCTGATTTGTCAGTTTTACCAAATGTTTGTCCAAAGTAATCTCTTTTTCTTTTCCAGAAACTTCAGTTTTTTTTGATGATACTTTCGTTTTCATTTCTTTAGATTTTTCGGTGAAGGATGAATCTTTGATCTCTTTAAGATCTTTGTCTTCTCGTATCCCGATAAAAACAGGATGTCTGAAAATTCCGTCTCGTGTAATTTCAGAATATTTGATTTCACATATCAGTTCAGGTTTTGTCCAGGTTACCGGCATATTCGTTTTGGGAATAGTCTCGAATGGAGATGCTTTCACAACCAGCTTCTGAAGTTTCTGGTAAAGCTCTTTTAAAGAAGTGTTATTAAAACCTGTCCCTGTGTGTCCGCAGTAAGTAAGCTTTCCATTCAGGTATTTTCCTAAAATTAAAGCCCCGAAACTCTTTCTTGAACCTCTGGGTTCTGTGAAGCCACAAATAATAACCTCTTCCGTGTTGGAAAATTTGATTTTAAGCCAGTCATTGGTTCTGTGATTTTCGATATATAGACTTTCTGCCCGCTTTGCAATCATCCCTTCCAAATGCATTTTTCTCATTTGTGCAAAAAACTCAATACCTTTTTCCGGAATATGATCACAATATTTAATACGATCCGTTTCTATCAGAGCCTCTTTTAAAAGTTCCTTTCTTTGAATAAGGGGAAGCTCTTCGGTAGAATGGCCGTTCAGCCATAGAAGGTCAAAAATATGATAGACAAGGGCTGCATCAGGATTATCCCCAATTTGCTGCAAAAACTGGAAATTAGGCTTTCCCTGTTCGTCATACGCTACCACTTCACCATCCAGAATCATATGATGTTTCTGTTTTTCAAATTCCAGTGCTATTTTTTCAAATTTGGATAAAAATGAAATCCCGTTTCGGGAATAGAAGAGCGGAACGTCATTACTTAAGTCGGCAATGGCTCTATAGCCGTCCCATTTTATTTCAAAAATCCAGTCTTTATTATTGAAGGCTTCTTCGGAAAGCTTGGCCAGCATAGGTTTTATGAAAGACTTTAATTTTTTTTCGTTCGTTAAAGAATTGAAATTTCTGAAAGTTTTTTCGGAAGTTATGACTTCTTTTTTTCCTTTATTTTTAGGCTTTTTTTTTCCTCTAAAAATTTTGTGACCAATGATTTTGATGAAGTGTTTTCTTCAGCATCATATGGGCTTTCTGTAAAATCATCTTTATGTTTGATCAGCAGCCATGAGTTGTCATCCGTGTTTTTCATTTTAACCAAAGCAAACTCACCTTTCAGTTTCTTACCGTGTAAAATGAATTTCAAAGATCCTGCATGTAATTCTTTCAGCAGCTCTTTTTCATCAGAAAGCTTAGTGTTTTCTTCCAAAGGCTCATAGGTTCCGCTGTCCCATACTTCCACCTGTCCGGCACCATAATTTCCTTCGGGAATATTCCCTTCAAAATCTTTATAATCGTAAGGGTGATCTTCCACCATCATGGCCAGGCGTTTATCTTTTGGATCTAAAGAAGGACCTTTAGGAACAGCCCAGCTTTTCAGTACACCTTCCATTTCAAGCCGGAAATCATAATGAAGCCTGCTCGCAGCATGCCTTTGAATTACAAAAATAAGTTTGTCTTTGCTTTTCTTCGTTTTTCCTTTCGGTTCGCTGGTTTCATCGAACTTCCTTTTATTATTATAATCTTTGAGAGCCATTATGATGCAGATTTGGATTTAGAAGTATTCAGACTGGCTTTTAACTGTGCCATGAGGTCAATCACTTTACCTTCTTTTGCAGGCTGTGCTTTTTTAGCTTTTATATTTTTACCTTTTGCTTTCTGCTTAATGATTTTCATTAGTTCATCAGAATAGGTGTCTTTATACATCGCAGGATCAAATTCCTGGGAAAGCTGTTCAATAAGATTAACCGCCATTTTAAGTTCTGCCGGTTTCGGAGCTTTTTGAGCGGGAATTTTTAAATCTTTATAATCTCTTATTTCCTGATCAAACCTCAAACGGTTGAGAACGAGGATGTCATCTTTGTAAGGACGGATCATTCCAATAGCTTCCGTTTCACGGAGCACAAACGTTCCGATTCCTACCATAGCTGTTTTTTCAAGAGCTTTCAGTAAAAGTCTGTAGGCATTTTCTCCATTTTTCTGAGGCTCCAGATAATAAGGATTTTCAAAATACACACTGTCTACTTCCACTTCTTTTACAAACTGGTCAATAGAGAGAATTTTTGACTTTTCGGGGCTTGCCGCTTCGTAATCTTCCTCATCAAGAACGATATATTTGTCGTCCATGAGATAACCTTTGACGATATTTTCCCATTTTACTTCTTTTCCCGTATTTTCATTTACTCTTTTGAACCGGATATTGGAAAAATCAGATTTGTCGAGCATATCGAGATCCAATTTTGTGGTTTCCGTTGCCGAATAAATTTTAACAGGAATGTTGACTAAACCGAAGCCAATGGCGCCGTTCCAAATTGCTTTCATTGTCTTACGTTTTTAAAAATCAAGCAATTAACATGCCGTTGGAGGCTCGTGTGGTACCTTTAATAGGCTTTTTGTCAAATGACAATTGTTTTTAGCCCGGACTTTTATACCTTTATATTTCCGTAATCTGTGGTTACAAAAAATATGGAAGAACTTTTTAATTATATCAAAAAATTCGGGACGCTTAATCCTCAGGATGAACTTTTAATTGCTGAAGGAATTCAGGAAATTACTGTGAAGAAAGGAGAACCTTTTATAGAAGCAGGAAAGGTGAGCCAAAGAATTGCTTTTGTGAAAGAAGGGGTCTTCCGGTCTTTGTATTATAATAAACAGGGTGATGATTTTACCAGGTATTTCATCTATGAAGGAAGATTTATCGGAGATTTTCAGGGCTTTACCGATCAGCTGCCTGCTCACGAAGATATTGAAGCTATTACTGATGCTGTGTTGCTCGTGATAGATCTTAAGCATTTTAAAATACTGGAAGAGAAAATAATTGTCTGGCCGGTTTTATTTGCAAGAATCCATGCTTTTGTAGTGGAGAATAAACTGAAGGTAGCGAGTATCATGCTGAATCAGGATGCAAAATCACGTTATATTCACTTTTTAAATCATTATCCAGGTCTTGCCAACAGGGTTCCGCAATCTATGCTGGCATCTTATCTTGGTGTGACACCTTCATCCCTGAGCAGGATCAGGAGGAATATCGTCTAGAATTATTAATGATAGGTGATAATTGATTAATGATGGTTTTTAGTCATTAATACATTTTACATTATACTTTGTACAATTGAGTTCCTTTTTGCCAAATGACAATGGTCTTTCTCATTGATTGTCATAGCTTTGCTTCATAAAATTTAAAGTACGAATATGGATATTGTATTAGGATTACAATGGGGAGATGAAGGTAAAGGAAAGTTTATTGATCTGATCAGTGAAAATTATGACATTACAGCTCGTTTTAATGGCGGGTCTAATGCTGGGCACAGCATTGAAAGAAACGGACGCAGAATAACGCTTAAAATGATTCCTTCGGGGATCTTTATGAAAGGGGTAGAGAATGTAATTGGCACAGGAACCGTTCTGGATCCTGTGAGTTTTAAAAAAGAAATTATCAATCTTCGGACTTTTGATGAGACAGTTCAGCCGGAAATGAATGTGATTATTTCATTGAAAGCTCACTTTGTGCTGCCTACTTATAAACTTTTGGATGTTTTTATGGAAGAAAGCTCGGATTATACAACCATCGGAACTACGAAAAACGGGATTGCACAGGCGTATTCAAATAAAATTTTACGACAGAATGTAAGAATAGGAGATATGTTTGCTCCTGATTTTAAAAGCAGAGTTCAGCATATTTTAGCAAGAGATTATAAAATGCTTACGGCAGGAGGTATGGAACTTCCTTCTCTGGAGGAAATAAGTAATGAGTTTTTTGAAGCTGTAGACTTTTTAAAAAGATTCAAATGTACTGAAACGGAAATATATTTGAATAAGGCTTTGGCAGAAGGAAAAACAATATTGGCAGAAGGTTCTCAGGCTGCGATGCTGGATATTGACCACGGAACCTATCCTTATGTCACCTCTTCTTCAACTACCGCTTCAGGTGCGAGCAGTGGATTAGGTATTTCACCGAAAAATATCGGTGAAATATTTGGAATCGCTAAAGCATATTGTACAAGAGTAGGAAACGGAGTATTTCCAACAGAATTATTTGATGAGTTGGGTGAAGAAATCAGAACAAAAGGAAATGAGTTTGGTTCCAATACCGGACGTCCGAGAAGAACAGGTTGGTTAGATTTACCTGCTTTAAAGTATGCTGTAATGATCAACGGAGTTACTCAGTTAGTCCTGACTAAAGCTGATGTTTTAAGCGGTTTGGCATCTGTGGCGATTTGTACCCATTATGAACTGGAAAGTGGAAATACAGTTGAGGTTTCGGGATTGCTTCCTGAAAACGGAAAGCCTATACTGAAATGGGTGAATGGATGGGATGCTGATTTTTCCACAATGAAAAGTCCTTCGGAGCTACCAAAAGAAGTAAATGAGTTTCTATCATTTCTGGAAACGGAATTAGGTATTCCGGTGGCATATCTTTCGACCGGGCCGGGAAGGGAGCAGATGATAAAAATGATTTAATAATTATAAAGCAGGAATTATATAAAAACAAAAGAGGTTAGGAAATACATTTCCTAACCTCTTTATTTGAAAAAAGTTTAGTTAACTTTTGTAAGGATAAAACGCTGCTTTGTAGAAGGCTGTACCGTTTGGTCCGTAGTGCCGATTACAATAGGGGTAAGATTGGTTGTTAAGCCATCTTTTACTTCTAGTCTCAGTGCTGGTGCATTTTTGGGAGCAAATCCAAAACCATTGTTTCCCAGGTTGAATAATAACCATTTCTGAGAATCTGTATTGGAATTGGTTCTTAATTCAACAGCTGTTCCATTCGTTGTTCCGTTACCTTTTACGGTTAACACCTTTGTAGGATCCAGTATTGATTTGATGATATAATATCCATGATCCGATTTGCTGAAAGTAAATCTCTGGTTATTCCCTGTAGAAGCTGAATACAGAATAATACTGGTGCCATCTGTAGTGGAACTTCCGGTAATATCTACATTTTTATCATTCGCTAAAGCTGTTCTCATTGTATAAGTTCCGTTGATTGCAGAAGTAGCATTCACAGGTCCGTACAAATGATTTATTCCTGCATAATCACCGGCAGACAAACCTGTTCTTTGCTTTGTAAAAGTAGATCCGTCCAGCTTGGTCATTACAGGCTGGCTTGAGTCTATCGCGAAGTCTGTAGACTGATACATCATCACTGAACCGAAGTCAAATGCACCGTGTCCTGCGTAATCATTGTAAAGGTTGAAGTTATGACGGCTGCCTTCCACGGCTTTGTTAACATCTACAATAATATACTGATCTCTGTCCGGACGGCACTGCTCATGCATGATTCCCATAGAGTGCATGATTTCGTGAGCGATAATTGCGGGATAAGTAATATTATAAATTTTAATCCCGTTCACTCTGTTTTTTTGCCATCCAAGTGGTGAGCTGTTGCTTGTTGTATAAGTAAAGGTGATGTATTCTGTTTGATTCGTGCGTTCAACAAACTGCATGCTGGTTTGAGAAGAGATCATATCAAACGCTTTGTTGATATTGGTAAGGAATGTATTGTAATTCTGAGTGCTCAGACTTCCCTGGCTGGGTAATGTATAATAAACCGTTGCATTCGGCCATGTCTTAATAAAGGAGCTTACAATAGTGCTTTTCTCAGCTGTTGACATTTCAGAATTGGCCTGCATCTTTAATTTGTCAAACTGCTCGGAGCTAATAGTAATATCATCTGCATAAAAATATTCACCATTTACTTCATTAACATACGTGTATTTCCCGTTAATTAATAATTTGTGAATCTTTGCATTGTCCAGTTTTGTCGTTGTTTGGTCTATTGAATCTGCCTGTGTATTTTCAATATCCGACCTACATGAATTCAGTGCCAAAACAAGGCATGCTGATAAGAGTAATAGTTTACTTTTCATATTATTTAATTTTGGTTTGGTGATCAGATTAAATATGAACAGCTATATTATTACCTACGCAAAAAGATTATAAAATTAATCAAATCCTGAGTTTTGATTAAACCTTCATTATAATTCAGCTGTATGGTGTAAATATATTAATAAAAGATTATGTTTGTATATAACATAATATAATGATTGTTTTGTTGTGTTTTTGTTTTAAACGTGTATTAATTTCGATAATTCTCTGTTTTTATATTAATTTTTACTATCAGATTTCAAATTAAGTTATTTCACTAATAATTGATATGATATCCAAAACCTTACTTTATACTGGCATAAAGTTTATTCTATTAACAAATTAATGAAGTGTGCTGAAATTTAGTATATAAAAAAAGCGGGGCAAATACCCCGCTTTACATTTATGCTTTTAAGTTCAATTGTAGTTCCAGTTCATCGAGCTGTGCATCAGCAATCGAAGCCGGTGCATCAATCATTACATCTCGCCCTGAATTGTTCTTAGGGAATGCGATATAATCTCTGATCACTTCGTTTCCGTCAAGGATTGCTACCAAACGGTCAAACCCGAATGCCAGACCTCCATGTGGCGGAGCACCATATTTGAAGGCATTCATCAGGAATCCAAACTGAGCTTCAGCTTCTTCTCTGGTGAATCCTAATAAATCAAACATTTTAGATTGAAGATCTCTGTCAAAAATTCTGATAGAACCACCTCCAATTTCGTTTCCGTTCAGAACCATATCATAAGCATTAGCTCTTGCTTTTCCTGGATCTGTTTCCAACAAGTGGATATCTTCCGGCTTTGGAGAAGTGAAAGGGTGGTGCATCGCATGGTAACGTCCACTTTCTTCATCAAATTCCAATAGAGGGAAATCAACTACCCAAAGTGGTGCAAATTCGTTTCCTTTTCTTAATCCCAAACGGTTCCCAAGTTCCATTCTTAAAGCAGAAAGCTGGGCTCTTACTTTGTTTTCATTTCCGGAAAGAATCAACATTAAGTCTCCTTCTTTAGCGCCGAATTTTTCGATGATTTTTGTTAAATCTTCCTCGTTGTAGAATTTGTTTACTGATGAGGTTTTTACTCCATCATTTTGGAATTTAGCCCAAACCATCCCTGAAGCTCCAACCTGAGGGCGTTTTACCCAGTCAACAAGCTCGTCAATCTGTTTTCTTGTATATTCTGCACATCCTTCTACATTAATTCCTACTACTAATTCTGCATCATCAAATATTTTAAAGTCTTTTCCTTTTACCAGCTCATTCAGTTCTACGAACTCCATTCCGAAACGGATATCCGGTTTGTCATTTCCGTATTTTCTCATCGCATCTGCGAAAGTCATTCTTGGAAAATCTCCGAATTCCTGACCTGTAATATCTTTTATCAGAGTTTTAGTCATTCCCTCAAATACGTTCATGACATCTTCCTGCTCTACAAACGCCATCTCACAGTCGATTTGTGTAAATTCCGGCTGTCTGTCGGCTCTTAAATCTTCATCACGGAAACATTTTACAATCTGGAAATACTTATCCATTCCACCTACCATCAACAACTGTTTAAAAGTTTGAGGAGACTGTGGCAATGCATAAAACTGCCCCGGATTCATTCTGCTTGGTACAACGAAATCTCTTGCTCCTTCCGGAGTAGACTTGATCAGAACAGGTGTTTCTACTTCAATGAAACCTTCTTCAGATAAATAATTTCTTACTTTCTGTGCCATTTTGTGGCGGAAGATCAGTTTATCTTTTACCGGATTTCTTCTGATATCCAGGTAACGGTATTTCATTCTTAATTCCTCACCGCCGTCTGTTTCATCCTCAATGGTGAAAGGAGGAAGCTGAGAATCGTTCAGAATAGTCAGTTTTTCAACAAGGATTTCAATTTCTCCTGTTGGAATATTAGGGTTTTTACTTACTCTTTCAATAACTCTTCCGGTAGCCTGAATCACAAATTCACGGCCCAGTTTTTTAGCTTCTTCCATCAGTTGTGCAGAAGAACGCTCCTGGTCAAAAACCAGCTGGGTAATTCCGTAACGATCTCGAAGATCTACCCAAATCATAAATCCTTTATCACGGATAGTTTGTACCCATCCTGATAGTGTAACTTCTTCATTCAGATTTTTCAGAGATAGCTCTCCGTTGGTGTGTGATCGAAACATAATTATTTGTTTAAAGTTCAATGTTTAAGGTTCAATTCCGAACCTTGAATTTTTCGTTGGCAAAGATAAGATTTTTGCAGGTTTTATAAATAAAAAAAACTTCCTTTCGGAAGTTTCGTATATTGTTTTCAGGTTTTTTAATTTCTATTACCCCCTTTTTCTGTCAGAATTTTCTTTATTTCTTCAGTACCTTTTGTATCATCAGCTACTTCAAGAGGTGTTTTGTTCTGGCATTTTTTATTGACATTGGCCTTGTTGTCCAAAAGGAAATTTATAATATTCTTTCTATCGGACATTACACTAAAACCAAGAGGTGAATAAGCTATGTTTCCAACAAGGAAGCATTTGTTGTAATCTCCCGGGGCAAACTGTTTTTTAAATGTTGCTACATCATCAGAATAGATGGCTTTCATCTTTTCCTGAGTCATCTTCTGAGCAGAAAACATACCGCCAGACAGTAATATTCCAAATAGAAAGGTAGTAGAGATTATTTTTTTCATAAGGATACTTTTTTAAGAATATACAAATCTAAATTAAATTTTATTACCAATTGCTAAGTTTTGATAATAATTATCGTTCTATTAATCAGATTATTCTCGTATTAATTATAGAATTGTAAAACTGCTGTTTTGAATGTCATCAATTTAAAATTATTCCAGGAGCTTAATGATTGCAGGTTTCACATATTTCCAGGTATAATCCTCAATTGTATTACTGATAGATGACTGATACTCTTTCAAAGCTTATCATATCACGCTAGACTTTTATTACAATTTTGATTTTCTTACAAGAGCAATCTTATTAAAAACTTTCCATATGCCAACTTTTAATTGCTTTTGAATGAATACTTTTGCTAAGTAAACTAAAAGAAATCATGACAAAATATGTTGAGTTTTTGAAAAAAGCATTCAGTGGCGAAGAAACAGATTTTACGAAAGTGAATATCAGAAGTGCTGTATTGCTTTTAGCGATTCCCATGATGCTGGAAATGGCTATGGAATCTGTATTTGCCCTTGTTGATCTGTATTTTGTCGGACATTTGAAAGAAAGTGGTTTTGCTATTCAGACTGTGGGACTTACTGAATCTGTACTTTCGGTGATGTATTCTATTGCGATTGGTATGAGTATGGCGGCAACAGCTTTGGTGGCAAGAAGAATCGGTGAGAAAAATCCCGAGCAGGCTTCCAGAAGTGCTGCGCAGGTATTGCTGGTTTCATTTGTTATTACTTTTGTTTTAAGTTTACTGGGAGTTATCTATGCTGAAGAAATCCTGATATTGATGGGCTCGAAGCCGGAAGCAGCAGCCTATGGAAAGAATTTTACCAGAATTATGATGAGCAGCAGCACAATTATTATGCTGTTATTTTTAATTAATGGTATTTTCAGAGGTGCTGGAAATGCAATGATTGCTATGAAAAGCTTATGGATAGCGAATATTGCCAATATTATTCTATGTCCAATATTGATAAAAGGATTAGGACCTGTTCCTGCTTTGGGGTTGACTGGAGCAGCTTTGGCAACAACTATAGGCCGAAGTATCGGGGTGATCTATCAGTTGTATCATCTTTTAGTAGCAGATACCCAAATCCGTATAAAGATTCCTTATTTTAAACCGAATTATGAATTAATAAAATCCATTATAAAGATCGCAACTCCCGGAATCTTTCAGTTTGTCATCGCTTCATGCAGCTGGATTTTCCTTGCAGAATTGGTAGCAACTACTGGTGGTGAAAATGCATCCGCCGGCTATCAGACAGCTTTAAGACTGATGATGTTCTTTATGCTTCCTGCCTGGGGATTGAGCAATGCGGCGTCTACACTTGTAGGGCAGAATATGGGTGCCAATGAAATGCTGAGAGCGGAACAATCGGTAATGAAAACCGTGAAATATAATGTCATCTTTATGCTGATTGTAAGCCTGATCTTTATTTTTATGGGAAATTTTTTAGTTGGTTTTTTCACTCAGGAAACGGCTATTAAAGACTTTGCTAAAAATGCTCTTCAGATTATGAGCACAGGATTTATTTTCTATGGAATCGGGATGGTAATGATTAATGCATTCAACGGAGCCGGAGATACCTGGACACCTACCTGGGTTAATCTTTTTGGATTCTGGCTGTTTCAGATTCCTCTGGCGTATTTTCTGTCAAAATATTTTGAAATGGGTCCCAAAGGAGTGTTTATTTCAATTCCTGCAGCAGAAACACTGATTACCATAGTTGCTTTTATCTTATTCAAAAAAGGAAAATGGAAGACGATAAAAGTTTAAATGCTGGATGATGGAAGCTGGAAGAGAGAAGTAATGAAGTGTGAAATATCTAAAAATAGCTTTTATCAGCAGTATTGAGAGAACTGATGTGCTGGCTGAGAATTGAGAAATAGTAACCTATAATAACATCCAGCCTCCCTCTCCCAGCTTCCCTTATTATTTTATAAAACTTTAACAGCTTCATTAATTGGATTTTAGAGCTGTATTTTATAAATTCGTGATTAACAAATACATAATTACTATGGGAAAAGGAGACAAAAAATCAAGAAGAGGAAAAATCAATTCCGGAAGTTATGGTAAAAGAAGACCTAAGAAAGCCTCAAAATCTTTTACAGCTTCAGAAGAAAAATCTAAAAAATAATTAAAATAAAAAAGACCGAAGATTTATCTCCGGTCTTTTTTTATGAAAATTAAATTAATTATTTACCTCCAAGAATATTACCAAGGATGCTGCCTAAGCCGCCACCGCCTTGTTGTTGGTTTCCACCACCCAATACACTACCAAGTATATCGTTCAATGGATTTCCTGATGATTGAGACTGTGTTCCTCCTCCTAAAACACTTCCAAGAATGTCATTCAAAGGATTAGACTGCTGAGCCTGGGCCTGATTGGAAGCATTTCCGAGAATTCCTCCCAAAAGATCTCCAAGACCACCTGCACCTACATTGCTCTGCTGTTTCTGCTGACCAATATATCCCATTACTACAGGTGCTAACATCGCAAGAATAGGACCTATTTTGTCTATTGAAATTCCTGTGTTTTGTGACAACTGGTTTTCAACAGTACTTTTTTGCCCGCCAAAGATATGATCCAGAATAGATCCTCCTTCAGCCTGTCTTGCTTCAATCTGAGAAGCGTCATTTAAGATACTTCCATTATGGTCTTTATCTAAAGCATTATTTAAAGCTTCTGCTTCTTTAGCGTCCTGAGATTTATTTCTAAGATAAGAAATAATAAGAGGGGTAGCTACTGCTAATAGGGCGATTACCTGGTTTTTGCCAATTCCGAATTTGTTTTCAGCCTGTTCTGCAACCTGGTTGCCTGTGTTCCCTGTAAGTAGGTCAATTAAACTCATTTTTTGTGTTTATTTAGTATTAAGTGAACCAAAGTTATCAAAAAATATGCCTCGCGAATTGACTGACTTTCATAATTATTGTTAAAGTTTCTGATAACCTTTCAGAAGACCTTAGTTTTTAATAATAGGAACATTAGAACAGGCTTCCCCGAACATTAAAGATTTTACAATTGGTTTTAACTGTTCTACCAGTTCTATATATGCATTTTCAGGAATATCTTTATCTGAACAGCCTTTTACCAGAACTCTTTTACCTCTCATTTCCTCAAAATCATGAGTCTGGATAGCATTGTGCATTAAAATAACATCAAGATCTTCACGGCTTCCGAAGACTATTTTTTTTGCAACATCAGTAAGTTTTGCTGTCAATACAAAATAAGCCCAAAGCGGGATGATTGTATCTACCGAGTTATAAATGTATATATAAGAGTCTTTGTATAGTTCAGTATCTATTGCCTCTACCTTTTCACGAAAATCTTTTTCTTTCAGGATCATTTCCTGAAAAAGAAAATCTTTAAGATCAATTCCCTTTCTTTCTCCTTTTGGAAGTAAAGTGGCAAGGTCAAAATTGATAAGGCCGCTTTCAGCAACTTTATTCCGGATTTCAAATTCTTCTGACATTTTTTATCATTATCTTTGAACAAATTTACGAATTAAGATCATATCTATTTTAATTTGTTGTCTATCCTTACTATAGAAATGAAGTATTATATTATTGCAGGAGAAGCTTCTGGTGATTTACACGGGAGCAATTTGATGAAAGCCTTAAAACAAAAGGATCCGAATGCGGAATTCAGGTTTTGGGGCGGCGATCTGATGAAAGCTCAGGGCGGAACACTGGTGAAACATTACCGTGATCTTGCTTTTATGGGATTTCTGGAAGTGGTGATGAATCTCAGAACCATTCTGAATAATATTAAATTCTGTAAAGAGGATATCCAAAAGAACAGACCTGATGTTTTGATTTTAGTAGATTATCCTGGTTTCAACCTGAGAATTGCCAGATTTGCCAAAGAGCTTGGAATCAAAGTCGTTTATTATATTTCTCCGCAGCTTTGGGCATGGAAAGAAGGACGTGTAGAAATTATCAAAAAGTATGTGGATGAAATGATGGTCATTCTTCCTTTTGAAGAAGATTTTTACAGAAAACATGGAGTTCATTCCCATTTTGTAGGACATCCTTTGCTGGATGCTATTTCGGATCTGCAGGAAATCAATATTGAAAAATTCAAATCAGATAATGGTCTGAACGAAAAAGAAATCATTGCGCTTTTGCCGGGTTCCAGAGAACAGGAAGTAGAAAAGATGCTTGAAATAATGCTTTCTGTAAGACCGCATTTTAAAAACTATCAGTTTGTAATTGCCGGAGCACCGAGTCTTCCTAAAGAATTTTATCAGAAATATGTGGATGAGAATGTTCATTTCGTATCCAATAAAACCTATGATCTGCTGAGGTGTTCCAAAGCAGCTCTTGTGACTTCCGGAACAGCTACCCTGGAAACAGCACTGTTGAATATTCCTGAAGTAGTTTGTTATCGTGGAAGCAAAATTTCCTATGCCATTGCGAAAAGATTGGTGAAAAACATCAATTATATTTCTCTGGTTAATCTGATCATGGACAGAGAAGTGGTGAAAGAACTTATTCAGAATGATCTGAATACTAAAAACCTGGTAGAAGAACTCAATAAAATTATATCAGGTGAAAAAAGAACACAGGTTCTGAATGATTACGAACTTTTGAGAGAAAAGCTTGGTGGAAAAGGCGCCAGTGATCATGCTGCTGAGGTAATATTGAAAGTATAGTCTTTTCGATGTTTTTGAGAATTTAATCTACTTTTTAACTATGAATTATTATAACCGTCTTCTGTTATTATTGGTATTCACATTGTTTTTCTCTAAAAGTGCTGCTCAAGAGGGTAGCTCAAGAGACAAAGTTCAGATATTCTATTATGGATGGTATGGAAATCCTGAAACGGACGGAAGTTATCAGCATTGGAACCACGAAATTCTTCCTCACTGGAGCAACCCGAAATGGAACAATCTTGGGCATCACAAAGGAGGAGATGATATTGGGGCTAATTTTTATCCTTCGCTTGGAAACTACAGTTCCAATGACACAAAGATCATTGAAAAACATATGAAAATGATCAAAGAATCCGGAGTAGGAGTGGCAGTGGTGAGTTGGTTGGGAAAAGATTCGTTTACAGATAAAAGTCTTATCAAATACCTTGATATTGCAGATCGGTTTGATTTAAAAATCGCATTTCACATTGAGCCATTTTATAAAAATACTTCAGAATTAAAAGAACAGCTTTCTTATCTCGTAAAAACATATTCTGGTCATCATGCTTTCTATAAAAAAGAAGGAAAGCCATTGTTTTATGTCTACGACAGTTATAAAATTCCTAAAGAGGAGTGGACTAAAATGTTAGCAAAAGACGGAGAAAAAACGGTTAGAAATACACAACTGGATGCGCTTTACATTGGATTATGGGTAGAGAAAGATGATGCGAAATTTTTTGATTCATCCGGCTTTGATGGTTTCTATACCTATTTTGCCAGCGAAGGATTTGTATACGGAAGCACAGTTGCTAACTGGAATTTTATGGCCAGCTATGCTAAAGATCACAATATGATTTTTATTCCTTGTGTAGGACCCGGTTATTCAGATACCAGAATCCGCCCATGGAATGAAGCTAACTTTAAAAGCAGAAACAATGGAAAGTATTACGAAAAAATGTTTGATGCTGCCATTAAAGTCAATCCGGATTTCATTGGTATCACGTCTTTCAACGAATGGCATGAAGGAACACAAATAGAACCAGCTATTCCTAAAAAAGCGGGAGATTTCAAATATGAAGATTATGGGAAAGATCCGTTATTTTATATCAAAGAAACGAAGCGTTTAACGGATAAATTTTTGAAAAAGAGATAGTATACTTTCAAACTTTAATTTCATAGCAAAAAATCAAGTGTTCTGTTGATGCTTTTGATAAGCAGAAGAGTACTTATTTAGCTACTCAAGAGATAATGCTTCATTGGTTAATTATCTATTTTACAAGGATAATTAATTGAAATTGCACAAGCAGCCTCTACTTCTTCTGGTGATCTGTTTTATTCTTGGAATTCTTTTTCAGGAGAAAATGGTATTGGCAGGCATGATATTCTATATGATTATTGTGATCTGTTTGATCATTTTGGTTGTAATATGTTTTCATTCTTACTTTTTACATAAAACCAAAGCTTTTTTGCTGGGACTTCTGTTCTTTGGAGCAGGGATTATTCTTCATTATCATAATACTTTTTCATCAGATGTTTCTTCATTTGTAAATAAAAAAGAAACGGTTACTTTTAAAATCTCTCAGAAATTAAATACCACTGAAAAATATAAGAAATATGAAGGAACAGGACAGATTGAAAATATAAACTTCAATTCAGTTTTTTATGTTCCCAAGGATAGTAAAGAGCTGGATTTTGTTCACTACTACAAGGCTGATGCTTATATAACACAACCTAAAGAGCCTCAGTATGATTTTCAATTTGAATATAAAAAGTATCTGAAGCGAAAACATATTGAATATCAGGCTTATGTTTCAAAAGAAATTCAATCTACAGAACGGGATGACTTAACTCCAACAGATAAGTTACACCAATATAGATTTAAGGTTCTCAAAGACATCGATAAAACCGGAATGTCAGATAAGACCAAAGAATTTTTAAAAGGAATCATTCTGGCAGATCGTACAGAAATTGATGAAGGTACAGTGCAGGATTTCAACAAATCCGGAATGGTTCACTTTCTCGCTATTTCCGGAACTCATATTGTTGTTATTTTCGGGATGTTTTACTTTTTGCTGATTCGTTTTATTCCCTTAAAATTCAGAAAATATGCAGTTATTTTAAGCTTAGCTTTTATTTGGCTGTTTGCTGCTTTTATCGGGTTTGGAAATTCAGTGCTGCGGTCTTGTATCATGCTGAGTGTCTATTTTATTTTTGTATTGCTTCAGCGGAAACCTGATCTGCTTCATTCATTGGCTTTATCTGCTTTTTTTATTTTGATTGGAGATACACAGCAGTTTTTTGATGTGGGATTTCAGCTCAGTTTTCTGGCTGTTTTAGGAATTTATTGGCTGAATCAGCCTCTCCTGAAATATTTTCCAAAACAGGATAATTATCTTAAAAAACTCCTGTTTAATACCATTACAATATCTTTATCTGCGCAATTGGCAACACTTCCTTTGGTGCTGTATTATTTTCATCAGTTTTCATTCATTTCAATCATTGCAAATATTGTGATTGTTCCTTTTTCAGAAATAATCATTGTTTTTTCATTCCTGATGACGGCTCTTGTTTCTTGTGGAATTGACTTCGAATTGATGAATGTGGTATATGATTTTGTTATTCAGGTTTTGTTGAAAATGATTCATTGGTTTGCTGAGGTTGACGTATTATTCTTTGAAAATATTCCAATGAACGGATTAGAGGTATTCATAGTGTTTGTGGTGCTCTATTTATTAAGATCGGTTATCTTAAAATTCAATCTTAAAAACTCTTCAGGATTGATAATGGCTGTCATTTTATTTCTCATCATAAGAACAGGAAGTAATGTCTTTGAAAATCAAAAAGAAGAGGTGCTGATTCATACATTCGGTAAAAACAACCTCATTTCAATAAAAAGGGGAGACAGGGCCTGCTTCTGGATATCAGATATGGAAAATAAGGACAAGGTTTTACAGTTTGTTGTGAAACCTTACTGTTCTTCACGAAGAATACATCATTTTGAGATTAAAACCTTTTCAAATTCAGTTCAAAAAGTAGTTTTCAGGAATAAGATTTATGATTTGAAATAATGGTTATAATTTATATGTTTTCCTGCATTTATAATGCATGGAATTCTTATTTAGAAAGATTACAAACTGTCTATTTGTGAGATTTCTCACTTTTCGATATTGTTAAACTTTCTTAATTTTGTAGAAATTCAAATTTAAACTTATATGGCAGGTTTAACGAGTTCTACGATAGGTAGAAAATATGCTATGGCATTATCAGCTCTATTTTTGCTGATTTTTCTTATACTGCATTTGACGACCAATTTGTTATCAGTTCTGAATAAGGATGCATTCAATACAGCATCTGATTTCATGGGCTATAATCCTTTTGTGCAGTTCTTAATGCAGCCTATTCTTGGTTTTGCAGTAATTTTCCATTTCATTATGGGATTTGTACTTGAGATCAAGAATAATAAAGCGCGTCCGGTAAAGTATGCAGCAAACAATGCAGCCGTGAATTCTTCATGGATGTCCAGAAATATGATTATTTCAGGGGCTGTTATTTTAGCTTTCTTAGCGCTTCACTTATATGATTTCTGGTTGCATGAAATCAATTACAAGTATGTAGAAGGATTAACTCCGGATGCAGAACGTTTCTGGCCGGAACTTCATGAGAAGTTTGCTGATCTTTGGAGAGTGGCTTTGTATGTGATCTCTTTTGTTTTATTAGGATTACACCTGGCTCACGGATTCCAGTCTTCATTCCAGTCTATCGGAGCAAGACATCCAAAATATACGCCGGTGATCAAAGCTTTTGGGAAATGGTATTCAATCCTTATTCCTGCAGGATTTATCATCGTTGCAGTTTTTCATTTTATAACTCAATAATATCAATATACTAGTATGAGTAAATTAGATTCAAGAATTCCAGCGGGTCCTCTTAAAGACAAGTGGAAAAATCATAAAGACCATATGAACCTTGTTGCACCAAACAACAGAGATAAGATTGATATTATTGTTGTAGGTACAGGTTTGGCAGGAGGTTCTGCTGCAGCTACATTGGCTGAGCAAGGATACAACGTGAAAGCGTTCTGCTATCAGGATTCTCCAAGAAGAGCGCACTCTATTGCTGCTCAAGGGGGGATCAACGCAGCTAAGAATTATCAGGGAGACGGTGACTCTACTTACAGATTATTCTATGATACCATTAAAGGTGGTGACTATAGAGCAAGAGAGGCCAACGTTTACAGATTAGCTGAAGTTTCTGCAAATATTATTGACCAGTGTGTTTCCCAAGGGGTTCCTTTCGGGAGAGATTACGGTGGTCAGTTAGATAACCGTTCATTTGGTGGGGTTCAGGTAAAAAGAACGTTCTACGCAAAAGGACAAACAGGACAGCAGTTATTATTAGGAGCATATTCTTCAATGAGCCGTCAGATCGGTAAAGGTAGAATCAAGATGTACAACCGTCATGAAATGCTAGACCTTGTAATTGTTGACGGAAAAGCAAGAGGGATCATCGCAAGAAACCTTGTAACAGGTGAAATCGAAAGACACTCTGCTCACGCTGTAGTAATTGCTTCAGGAGGATACGGAAACGTATATTTCCTTTCTACCAATGCAATGGGATCTAACGTTTCTGCAGCATGGAAAATTCACAAGAAAGGAGCTTACTTCGCAAACCCTTGCTACGTACAGATTCACCCGACTTGTATTCCTGTTCACGGGACACAGCAGTCTAAACTGACTTTGATGTCTGAATCATTAAGAAACTCCGGAAGAATCTGGGTTCCTAAAAAGATTGAAGATTCAGTAGCAATCAGAGAAGGGAAATTAAGACCTGAAAATATTAAAGAAGAAGATAGAGATTACTATTTAGAAAGAAGATACCCTGCGTTCGGTAACCTTGTGCCTAGAGACGTTGCTTCAAGAGCTGCTAAGGAAAGATGCGACGCTGGATTCGGAATCGAAAATAACGATACTCAGGAAGGGGTTTACCTTGATTTCTCTACAGAGATCATGAAAAAAGGTAAAGAATCCGCTATCGAAAAACATATTCATAATCCAACAGATCAGCAGATCTATGATTTAGGTAAGAGCTGGGTAGAAGAGAAATACGGTAACTTATTCGTAATGTACGAAAAGATTACAGCTGATGATCCTTATAAAACTCCAATGAAGATCTATCCTGCAGTTCACTACACAATGGGTGGTGTATGGGTTGATTATAACCTTCAGTCTACAATCCCCGGATGTTTCGTAATTGGTGAAGCTAACTTTTCAGATCACGGTGCAAACAGACTTGGAGCTTCTGCATTGATGCAAGGTCTTGCAGACGGATATTTCGTACTTCCTTACACAATTGCAGATTACCTTTCTGCAGATATCAGAACAGGCGCTATTCCTACCACTTCAGGAGCGTTTGACGAAGCTGAAAAAGGAATTAAAGAAAAAATTGATTTCTTCTTAAACAATAAAGGAACTCATTCTGTAGACCACTTCCATAAGCAATTAGGAAACATTATGTGGAATAAAGTAGGAATGGGAAGAACTCCTGAAGGATTGAGAGAAGCAATTAAAGAAATTGAAGAAGTAAGAAACGATTTCTGGAAAAATGTAAAAGTACCTGGGGATGGTGAAGGGATGAACACTGAGCTTGAAAAAGCTTTCAGAGTAGCAGACTTCCTTGAACTTGGACAATTAATGGCTATCGATGCACTACACAGAAATGAATCTTGTGGTGGACATTTCCGTGAAGACCATTCAACTCCGGACGGAGAAGCGGAAAGAGATGACGTAAACTACAAATACGTCGGAGCTTGGGAATATCAGGGTAACGATATCAACGCTGAAGTGTTGCATAAAGAAGAACTGATATATGACAACATCGAGGTTAAAACTAGAAGTTATAAATAATCTCCAACCTAAAATATAACATTATGAGTGCAAAAAAAGGCTTACATCTTACGCTGAAAATTTGGAGACAAAAAAATAGTAAAACTAAAGGTCAGTTTGAGACCTACAAAATATCAGATGTATCTACAGACTCTTCATTTTTGGAGATGCTGGATATCCTGAACGAAAATTTAATTAACGAAGGAAAAGAACCTATTGCTTTTGACCACGACTGTCGTGAAGGAATCTGCGGTATGTGTTCACTTTACATCAATGGTAGAGCTCACGGGCCGGATACAGGTATCACTACCTGCCAGCTTCACATGAGAATGTTCAAAGATGGAGAGACTATCGTTATTGAACCTTGGAGAAGTGCCGCTTTCCCTGTTATCAAAGACTTGATGGTAGACAGAAGCGCATTTGACAGAGTAATGGCAGCAGGAGGTTTCATTTCTGTGAATACTTCTGGAAATACATTAGATGCTAACGCAATTCCGGTTCCTAAAGAAGATGCAGACAAAGCAATGGATGCAGCTGCCTGTATCGGATGTGGAGCTTGTGTAGCTACTTGTAAGAACGGATCTGCTATGCTATTTGTAGGAGCTAAGGTTTCTCAGTATGCATTACTTCCTCAAGGTAGAGTAGAAGCTAAGAGAAGAGTTCTGAACATGGTGAAAGCTATGGACGAAGAAGGATTCGGTAACTGTTCAAACACCGGCGCATGTGAAGTAGAATGTCCTAAAGGTATTTCTCTTGAAAACATCGCAAGAATGAACAGAGAATATATGGCTGCTCTTGTAGATCAAGGATAGAATTGATTCAAATACATAAAAAATCGCCTTCATTTTTGGAGGCGATTTTTTTATGAATGCCATTATCCTGTTAAAGTTTGTTAACTTATTGATGGATTTTAGTTATTCTTTATTTAATAAGTATATATTTGGAGGGTAGTTGAAACGTTTTTTTAAACTTTTAAATACAGTTTGCTATTCAAAAAGAGATGGATAAAATAACTAGAAATATCCTTTTTGAACAGCAGGAATAAAATTTTCAAAAAAAATAATTAGTGTGAATTAACAAGCCCTAAAAAGCGTATTTTTGTGTAATATTAAAAATTGAAATGAAAAAATATCTTTTATTGTTTATCATCACAGCTTTTGTGATGTCTTGTTCAAAAAAAGTAGAAGTAAAAGGAAAAATTACTGGAAGTTCTCCATTAGAAAGAATTGAATTTGTAGAAGCTTCAGGAGTAGGAACTCTGCCTTTGATTAATATAGGTTTAGATAAAGACGGAAACTTTTCAGGAAGTTTTGATGCTCCTAAAGACGGGATGTACGTGATCAACTATGCGGGCAGACAAAGCCTTATCTATCTTGAAGGAGGACAAAAAGTGAATATTTCAGGAAACGGAGCTACTTTCCCAAATGAATTTGTGGTTACAGGAGATGCCAAGAAGAATAATGATTTTCTTACAGCAAGTCAAAAATTCTTAGCTGAGTACGGTACTAAAGTTAATATAGGTGCTTTGATGGGCGGAGATGAAGCTGCATTCTTGAAAGGGATGCATAAAATTGAAGCAGATATCAATAAAAATGTAGATGATCTTGCTAAGAAAAACAGTCCTAGCAAAGCACTTTTGGAGTGGAAGAAAAATGATGTGAAAGTTACTATTCTTAATTTGCTTGCCAACTATGAAATGTCTCACGGGCCAATGTCTGGAAATCCATCTTACAAGGCTTCTAAAGCATTAAAAGATTACGAGACTCAGTTGGAAACAGATAAAGACGCGATGGTGAAAACAATCCCTCTTTACAGACAATATCTTCTTGTAAAAATGACTCCAGATTTCCAGAAGTATGCAGAAGCAAACAGCAAAGGAAAAACAGGAATTACAACTTCTGAGATGTTTGCTCAATATTTAAAAACAAAGAAAGAGTTATCTCAGACTGCAAAAGACTATCTTTTGGCATTTGTAATGGCTCAGGCTGATATTCATCCTACAACTCCTGCAGCAAATATTGACAAAATCAAAAAAATCATTGATTCAGATATTAAAGATGCTACCATTAAAAATGACCTGTTAAAAATGCAGGTAGCTATTACAGGACTTAAAATAGGAGATGTTGCTCCAGATGCAGCTTTAGCAAAACAAGACGGAAAAGCTTATAAACTTTCTGAAAACAAAGGAAAACCTTATATGTTATTCTTTTATGCTTCATGGAATCCTTATATCAGCGAAGCTACAGTACCTGTATTAAAAGAAGTAGTAAACTTCTATAAATCTAAAATGAATTTTGTATTCGTAAACGTAGACGATACAAAAGATCAGTTTATTAAAACCAGTAATTCTCTTTTAAAAGGAGTTCAGGGAGTAAATGTGTATGGAGAAGGAGGTCTGAACTCTGATATTGCCAAGAAATATGGAGTATACGGATTCAAATTACCTTGCTTTGTGATCATTGATAAAGATGGTAAAATTGCCAGCAGATCATTTGTAAACCTTGGTGAGCAGGAATTGGTAACTATTCTGGATAAGCAGACTGGTCTTTCAGCTCCAAAGGCAGAACCAAATATGCAGATGCAGCCACAATTACAGCTTGATCCTTCTGCAGCTCAACAGCCAGCAAATCCACAGCCGGCTCCAACAAAATAATAAACTTTAACACAGTATAGAAACCTTATCTTCGGATAAGGTTTTTTTTATTGTATTTTTGCAAACTGAAACGTAAAGTTTCAATTAGGAAAATAGAAAATTTTAGAATGAGTAGGAAGAAAAAAAGAGATCTGATTCTTGAAAATATAAAGCTATTGACTGCCGGAGCAAAAGGCGTTGCAATAGGAAAGACAGAAGAAGGAAAAGCTGTGATGGTAACAGGCGCAATTCCCGGTGATATTGTCAATGTAAGAGTGAAAAAGGCGAAGTCAAAATATTATGAAGGGGAAGCGGTTGAAGTACTTGAAAAATCACCTTACAGAGTTGATCCTAAATGTATTCATTTCGGGACTTGTGGAGGATGCAAATGGCAGAACATGAGCTACGAAAAACAGCTTGACTTTAAACAGGAAGAAGTATATAATAATATTAAAAGAATCGGCGGAATTGATGACTTTGAGACGATGCCAATTCTGGGAGCTGAAGAACAGTATTTTTATAGAAATAAAATGGAGTTTTCTTTCTCAAATGCGAGATGGCTTACTCAATATGAAATCAGTTCAGAAGAGAACTTTGGAAGTAAAGATGCTCTAGGATTTCATATTCCTGGAATGTGGAGCAAAATTCTTGATTTGAAAGAGTGTTTCCTTCAGGAAGATCCTTCCAATGCAATAAGACTGGCTGTAAAAGAGTATGGAGTAAATAACGGGTTGGATTTTTTTGATGTAAGAAACCAAGAAGGTTTTTTAAGAACCTTAATGATGAGACAAAACTCCAGAGGAGAATGGATGGTTCTTTTTCAGCTTTACAGAGAAGAAAAAGAAAACAGAGAGAAACTTTTTGAATTCTTATTAGAAAAATTCCCGCAGATTAAAACATTGGTATATGCTATTAATCCTAAGCAGAATGATTCTATTTATGATTTAAATATCAACGTATATTTCGGAGAAGGTTACCTGATGGAAGAAATGGATGGACTAAAGTTTAAGATAGGCCCGAAATCATTCTTCCAGACCAACTACAAACAAGCATTAGAATTATACAGAAAAACATTAGAATTTGCAGATCTGAAAGGGGATGAAGTAGTGTATGACCTTTATACAGGAACTGGAACGATTGCACAATACGTGGCAAGAAATGCAAAACAGGTTATCGGAATCGAATCTGTTCAGGAAGCAATCGATGCAGCAATCGAACATGCTGAATTGAATGGTTTGACCAACACAACTTTCTATTGTGGAGATATGAAAAACGTCTTTAATGATGAGTTTTTAGAAAATCATCCAAAAGCAGACGTATTAATTACAGACCCACCAAGAGACGGAATGCATCAGAAGGTTGTAGAACAAATCTTAAAACTTTCACCGGAAAAAGTAGTTTATGTAAGCTGTAACTCAGCAACACAGGCAAGAGACCTTGCTTTGATGAAAGAACATTATACTTTGGTGAAGATCTTACCGGTAGATATGTTCCCGCAAACACACCATGTTGAGAACATCGCGTTGTTGATTAAAAAATAATTTATTTAAATTTGAATTTCAAATCTTAATATGAAATACTTTAAATTTCTGATAGCGATCTGTTTTTTAGGAATGCTTTTTTCCTGTGGGGGAGATGATGATATTTGTGAAAGTGGAGAAGGAACTCCAAGAATGAAGGTGGCTTTCAGATCACTGGATTCTGGAAAAGAAACTACTCTGGATTCACTCTATGTTGCAGTAGATTATGGCGCAGGAAAGGTAGATCTGGGAGGACTTGCAAAAATTGATTCCAGGTTAATTCCTCTACGGGTAGACAACTCACCGTATACAGACGTTTATTTTAAACTTACCAAGAAGGGAGTGGAATCTAAAGTAAGGATTAATTATACGACGAAGTCAACGTATGTTTCTCCCGGATGCGGAATCAAAAAATCTTACGAGAATTTAAGTTCAGAATTAGTAACTCCGAATCCTGTTCTGAAACTGGAAGCCGGACAAAATCAAATAGAGAATGAAGACAAGACTAATCTTTACCTTTCTTTTTAGTTTATTGGGAATAATAAACTGGGCACAAGACAAAAAAAAGGAAGCAGAAAAGAAGGTTCACGAAAAATATGAACCCAATTTTATGGTTGGCCTTGATGTACTGAATACCGGAGCCGGATTCTTTTCAGACAGAAAACTGTATCAGGGATTTATTTCGTCAAAGATAAAAGGAAATCTCCATGCTATTGCGGAAGCAGGTTTTGAAAAGAATGTGTACCAAAAGAATGGGTATGATGCAAAGGCAAGCGGTCCTTTTGTGAAGTTGGGAGCATTCTATATGCTTGCAAAAGATGCAGAGAATGAATTCAACGGATTTTATGCCGGAGGAAAAGCTGCCGGATCATTTTATAATCAGGAATATATGGCAATTCCTGTTCGTGGATTTGGAGGAAGCAATTCTTCTGAAGCCTTTCCTTCATCCTCACAGTCATCTTTTTGGCTGGAAGGAACATTGGGAGGCAGAGTACAGTTATTTAATTCCAATTTCTATATCGATGTGAATCTTCAGCCAAGATATATGGTATATACTTCCAAGCAGGATGATATTTCTCCAATGATTGTTCCGGGCTTCGGAAGAAGCTCTTCGAAATTCAATATGGGATTTGCATGGAATATTGCGTATAAGTTTTAGAAATAGTATTTCTTAGCATTTAAAATATATAAAATACAAACTTTAGTTGAGTCTGAAGTTTGTATTTTTTTTAATAGATATGGATGATAGGTGTGTTATGTTGAAAAATATTAACTTATTTTATCCATAAGATTTATAAAATAGTTATATTTGGCGGAAATTATAATTGTGTTTTAATTTATGAAAAGAGTATTTACTGCTTTAATGTTTACTTTTATAGGAGGAGCTGTGTTCGGTCAATGGACGCCAACTTCCTTTAAAAAAGGAGACGATAACAAAAGAAGTACAGGATTTAGAGTAGATCAATCTAATGTAAGAGGTAACGGGTACTATAAATTAGACCTGAACTTACTGAGATCTCAGCTGAAGAATGCACAGGAAATGGGTACAAATGCCACTCCTGTAGTGATTTCTCTTCCCACTATGAGCGGGAAGATTGAAAGATTTAATGTATACAGTTTTCCAGTAGTCGTAAAAGAACTGGCAGACAAGTATGAATTAGGATCTTATGTTGGAACAAGTGTAGAAGACCCTACCAAGTATTTAAGATTCAGTATTGCTCCTAATGATTTTCAGTCGATGATCATCCATGGAGATAAATATGAATTTATTGACCCGGCTTCTTCAGATAAAACAGTTTATGCTGTTCATCCTAAAACTAGAAAGGATAAAAACGGATTCTTATGTTCTACAGAAGAATCTCCTGTTGCTAAAAAAGAAATAGATGCCTTATTGAAAAATGGGCAGTCATTTTCAAATCAGGCAACAACTTTCAACAAGAGTTCTGATAAGAAATACAGAACAATGAGATTGGCTATGTCTGTTACAGGTGAGTATACTCAATACTTTATGGGGCTTGCTGGTGTACCTGCTACAGCTACAGATGACCAGAAAAGAGCTCCGGCACTTGTTGCAATCAATAATACTTTAACCAGAGTAAACGGAGTTTTTGAGAAAGATTTTGCATTGCATTTGAATTTGCAAAACTTTCCGGCTGTAATTTATATTGACCCGGCTACAGATCCATATTCTGCTGCTGCTACAGGAGCGGGAGGAGCTTGGAACACACAGCTGCAAACCGCTTTAACAGCTAATGTAGGAAATCTCAACTATGATATCGGACACTTGTTCGGTAAATCAGGAGGTGGAGGAAATGCCGGATGTATCGGATGTGTATGTATCAATCCTACAACTACCGTTCCTAAAGGAAAAGGTTCAGGATTTACTTCTCCTGCAAATGGAATTCCATCTGGTGATAGCTTTGATATCGACTATGTTGCCCATGAGATGGGGCACCAGTTAGGGGCTAACCATACTTTCTCTCATAATCTTGAAGGAAGTGGTGTAAATATGGAACCAGGTTCAGGAACTACCATTATGGGATATGCAGGTATTACTGGTCCTGATACGGATGTTCAGGCTAATTCAGATCCTTATTTCCATAAAGCAAGTATCGGTCAGGTTCAGGCTAATTTAATTGCAAAAACTTGTGATGTAGAAACTACAATTACCAACAATCCTCCGGTAATTACGGATCTGCCAACATATACTATACCTAAAGGGACTGCATTTGTTTTAACAGGTGGTGCTACAGATCCTGAAAATGATCCAATGACTTATTCTTGGGAAGAAGTTGATGATGCATCAGTTTCTATCAACAAGTTTAACTTAGGAAATACAATGTCTGGAGCTTCATTCAGATCTGCTCCGCCAAGTACGAATCCAGCAAGATACTTTCCAAAGTTTACATCTGTAATGAATGGAGTATTGAATAATGCAAACAATACTTGGGAAGCGGTATCAACTGTAGCAAGAACGACAAACTTTGCATTAACTGTTAGAGATAATAACTCTAATGTGGCTGAACAGCAGTCAGCTTTTAAAGTTCAGACTATTGTTGTCGGAGATAATGGACCATTCAGATTAGCTAACCAATATGCTGATGTGAATACACCAACTCCAATTCAGTGGATTGTTGCAAATACTAACGCTGCTCCTTATAATGTTACTACTGTAAAAATCGACTATACTACAGATAACGGAACAACCTGGACTGTATTATCAGCATCAACACCTAATGACGGAACTGAAAACTTTACTTTCCCTTCTTCATTGAACGGACAGACTATTAAAGTAAGAATTTCTTCAATAGGTAATGTTTTCTATGCGGTAGGACCTGTTAGTATTGCACCTCTGTCTGCTTGTAGTAGTGCTGCTCCAACAAATGTAGTAGTTAGTAATATTACAGTATCTTCAGCTAGCGCATCTTGGATGTCTTATACTGGTGCAACTTATAAAGTACGTTATAGAAAGGTAGGTACTACAGTTTGGACTGAAGCTGATACAACTGTTCCTTCAATCAATTTAGGTAATTTAATTGATGGGACAACTTATGAAATTCAGGTTGCATTAGTTTGTGGTACCACTGTAGGTTCCTATTCAGCATCTGTAAATTTCAGTACACCTGCACTTGCTTACTGTGCTGCTGCTTCAACTAGTGCAGATTATGAGTATATTGCCAATGTGACACTTGCGAATTTAAATAACACTTCAGCAAATAGTACATATACAAACTATACAACAAATACAGCACTTCAGGCTAACTTGGTAAAAGGAACTTCTTATCCTATTTCTGTTACTGTTGGAAATTCTGGTGGTGCGGATTATGATACGGTAGCTGCATTTATTGACTTTAATAAGGATGGAGTTTTCAGTGATTCAGAAAGAGTATTAAATTATCCTGTAACATTAACGCAGCCATCAACTGTAGTGAACGGAACGGTTACCATTCCAAGTAATGCAGTAGAAGGACAGCCATTAAGAATGAGAGTTGTAGCATTCTATGTGGGTGCTGGAACTGGTGGGGGTAACATTGGTTTATCATTACCTACAGATTATATTTGTGGAGAGCTTTTCGATGGTGAAGTTGAAGACTATAACGTAGTAATTACTGGTAACCTTGCAACTTCTGAAACTTCTGTTAAAAACAATGGTATTCAGATTTATCCAAACCCTGTAAGTGATATTCTAAATGTTACTAAAGTTTCAGATAAAGCTACTTATAAAATTTATAGTGCTGCTGGACAATTAGTAGATAGAGGAAATATCAATAATGGAAAAGTAAATGTTTCAACTTTAGTTAAAGGTGGTTATGTAATTACAATAGATGATAAAGGAATTGAGCAATTCAAATCTAAATTCATCAAAAAATAAAGATAACCTTTATATATTAGTAAATCCCCGGGCCTTCCCGGGGATTTCTTTATTTAAAGCATAAGTGGAGATATTGTTGTGTTTTTACAAAAAAAACCTAAATGTACCTGTAAATTAATAACAAAAAATGATTAGATTTGTATGATTAATATTATAATGAAAACATTATGAAGAAATTCTTTACCTCTTTAATTCTGTTTCTCTGTTTGATATGTACAGGCTTTGTATCCAAAGTCTCAGCTCAGGCAGGACAGATCGGGACAGGAACGGGTACCTCAGTGTATCTCCCCATACGTTCCTATTATGGGTATAGTTATTCCCAGCAGATTTATACAGCTGCGGAACTTACGACTGCCATAGGTACGTCGAACTATATCACGGCTGTAAAGTTTTATTCCACCACAGTTTCAACATCTCAGGATGTATATAAGGACTGGGTGGTATATATGGGAAACACAACCCAGAATAACTTTGCCACCACTACAAGTTGGGTTCCATTAAATTCTTTGACCCAGGTTTTCGCCGGAACTTTACCTAACCTAACAAATGGGAACTGGGTAACTCTTCAATTGGCTACTCCGTTTTTGTGGAACGGAACAGACAATCTTGTGATTGCTGTAAATGAAAAAACTCCAGGTTATTCGTCTTCGCCAGGTACAGCTTGGGGATCTTATAATGCAGGAGCAAACAGAGGGATGATCTATTATGAAGACTCTGCAAACCCAGATCCTGCAGCACCTCCTGCTGCAAAAGACAGGCTTGCAGATATTCCTAGAATACAGTTGGAAAGCCATCCGCTGCCAGCTTGTTCAACAGCTCCACCTACCAATATTACAGTTTCAAACCTTACAACAGCTACAGCTAATGTAGGCTGGTACCTTTCCGCAGGAGCTACGTACGTTGTACGATACAGACCTTTAGCAGGAGGACCTTGGGTGACAATTAACGTAACAACACCTATGGTGGGAAATCAGATCATTACCGGATTAACAGAACAAACGGCATATGAAGTTCAAGTAGCTACTATATGTGGGGGTACTCAGGGAGCATTTTCTTCCAGCGTAAACTTTACAACTCCGGCACTCAGCTATTGTAATTCAGCTGCTACAAGTACTTTTATTGATGGGTATATAAGCCAGGTTTCTGTTAATGCACAAGGAGCTCCTTCAATGACAAGTAACTCTAATCAAAGTGGTTATACAGATTACAGTACAGACCCTACAAGATTAGTTACTTTGGTAAGAGGTGGTACTGCTAGTGTTTCTGTATCAAAAACATGGCCGGGTTATCAATACAGCTTCTTAACAGGAGTTTGGATTGACTTTAACCGTAATGGTGTTTTTGAAGCGACTGAAAGAGTATTGACTTCTCCAAGTAATACAACAACGCCGGTTACGGCTACATTCAATATACCAAATGCTGGAGGTGGTGCCTATACAGGAAACCTTACTACCAGAATGCGTGTTGTAATGAATGAATATAGTCCTATTAATGCTTGTGGAACATATTCTTATGGTGAGACTGAGGATTATGCTGTTAAACTTATTGATTTATCAGCGTGTACTACAGCTCCACCTGCTGATATTCAGGTAAACAATGTAACCCCTTCTTCAGCTAATGTTACTTGGACATCCACTACAGGGGCTACTTATATCGTAAGATACAGAGTTTCTCCTTCTGGTGCATGGCAGCAGATTGCTGTAAATACACCTTTGGTAAGTAACCAATTGCTTACAGGGTTATTAGAACAAACAGCATATGACGTTCAGGTAGCTACTGTTTGTGGAGGTACTACAGGAGCATTCTCTCCGACTGTAACCTTTACAACTCCAGCTCTTACTTATTGTACGGCAGGTCCTACAAGTAATACTGCTACTAGTGGATATATTAATAATGTAACCGTTACTCCTACGAATACTCCTATTATGTTGAGTAATTCAGGATCGGATAACTATAAAGATTATACACCAGACCCTACAAGAGTTGTTATATTTGAAAGAGGTTCTGCAAATAATAAAATTTCTGTTAACAAATACTGGCCGGGTTCTCCTACATCTTATGGAGTTTCAGCTTGGGTTGACTTTAACAGAAACGGAACATTTGAAACAAGTGAGAGAATTCTTAATACAACATATAACACAACTACTCCGGTAACGGCAACTTTTGCTGTACCTACAGTGGCGAGTGGAAATGTATATACAGGAACTCTTCCTACTCGTATGCGTGTCGTAATGAGATATTTTGACAACGCTAACCCTTGTGGAACATTTACTCAGGGAGAAGTAGAAGATTACGCAGTGAAATTTGTAGATTCTCAACCATGTTCAACGGCTGCTCCAACGAATATTACAGTAAATAATATTGGTGCAACTACTGCAACAGTATCTTGGGTTGCAACTGTAGGAGCTACTTATAATATTAGATGGAGAACTACTCCTGGAGGTGTATGGCAAACGGCTACTGTGCCGGCGGGTCAAAACTTCTATGGAATTACTGGTCTTACCGAACAGACAAATTATGAAGTTCAGGTTTCTACAACATGTGGAGGTTCTACAGGAGCTTATTCATCATCAGTAACGTTTACAACTCCACCGTTGTCTTACTGCCAGATGACAGGTACCGGAACGAATGACCATATTTCGAATGTAACGATTACCTCTTCGAACCTAGGAGTTCCTCCAATGAACAATACTTCAGTACAAACTAATTATACCAGCTATACAACACCTGAGACTCTTATTACTTTAGATGTTAATTCTCAAAATAATAAAATCTCTGTAGCTAAAGGTTGGACCGGAGCAACAGGAAATGATGCTGTAACAGCATGGATCGACTTTGACAGAAACGGACAGTTTACAGATGCTGAGAGAATTTTAATTTCTCCGGCTAACACAACTACTCCTGTTACTGCTACGTTTGCCGTTCCTTCAACATCTTATACAGGTCCGTTGACAACCACTATGAGAGTTGTGCTAAAACGTACAAGTGCTCCTGTAATGTGTCAGAATGCTGTAGATGGAGAAGTGGAAGACTACAGAGTAAGAATCAGACCTTGTAGCAATACAACTCCAAACTCACCTACATTTACAACTACTCATACAACAGCTACTGTTACAATTACAGGGGGAGGAGTAAGTTATGTAGTAAGATACAGAGTTCAGGGAACAACAGCATGGACATCAGTATATGCTTCTACACAATTAGGAAACCTTCCATTAGTAATTAGTGGATTAACTCCTGCTACTACTTACGAAGTTGAAGTTGCAGCAATTTGTGGAGATATTGTGGGTACAGCTACTCCAATCAAGACATTCACGACAAGATGTGATCCTACTCCTCCGAATGTGACGGTAGGGAACATTACTCCAACAACAGCATTGATTACATGGGCTCCGCTTGCGGCAAGTTCTACCTATACAATGAGATGGAGAAAAGTAGGTACTACTGCATGGACTCTTATCAGTTTACCAGCAGCTCCTGCAAATACTTATGTGTTAGGTAGTGTAACTCCATTAGAGCCGTTCACTACTTATGAAGTGCAGATTGCTAATATGTGTAACGGAGAAACAACTCTGAATCCATATTCTAACCCTAAAGTATTTACAACAGAAAGAATCTGTGAAATTCCACCTCCGGGATTAACAATCACTCAATTGCTTCCTACATCGGCTGCAATCCAGTGGGATCCTTTCCCAGGAGCAACATATGTTCTTAGATATAGAAAAGTAGGTATTCCAAGCTGGACAGAAGTACCATCATTGGTTAACAACCTTGTATTAACAGGTCTTACAGAATTAACTAAATACGAAATGCAGGTTGTAAATATCTGTAATGGTACACCAGGAAATTATACTCCTCCATATTACTTCACAACTCCTACAGTAATTTACTGTCAGATGCATTCAGGAAGTTCTACTGGTGAGCATATTTCTAAAGTTACTGTGAAGCCTACCGGTAAGAAAACAATGGAGAATGAATCAGGGGCATCAACGTATACAGATTATACAGGAGTTCCTAAAACGTTCATCGAAATGATCCAGGGATCAACTGACAATGAGATCATCATTGAGAAGAAGTGGACTGGAAATACTTATAACGAAGGAATCGCAGTTTGGATCGACTTCAACAGAAATGGTGAATTTGATATCAATGAAAGAGTATTAAGCTCTCCACCAAATACGGACAGCCCTATCTCTGGTAAATTCAATGTACCGGCAGATGCGTTTGTAAGTATGACAGATTACAAATATGTTGTAATGAGAGTAGCAATGGAAAGAGATGGTATTCCTGTAAACTGTACAAGCTTCAAGAATGGAGAAGTAGAGGATTACACAGTAAGAATCTCTAAACCAATCGTTGCTAATCCAATTGATCAGACAGGTATCATGATTTATCCTAACCCTGTAAGTTCAATACTGTTTGTGAAAAATATCAGCAAGAGAGCCAAATATAAAATCTACAATGCTGCCGGACAGGTAATCGGAGATGGTATCTTACTTAACAACCAAATCAACGTAAGCAGATTGATTAATGGAGTTTATGTAATTGATATTGATGATAACGGTAAAACTGTTCAGAAGAAATTTATCAAAGAATAAATAAATTAAATTTCAAATAGAATAAGCCTCCAGGAATGGAGGCTTATTTTTTTTATTACTCTTAATATTTATTGATTAATCACTGTATTTTGATTTTTTTTCATTTAAACATTGTTAAACTGTTTATATTTTTAATTATTTTAATCTTTTATTGCGATATTTTTATTCAATTGATTATTTGTATTTTTTATTGATAATAAATTAATTAAATTTGTGATATTAATATAAAAAACAACCAACTATGAAGAAAATTTTTATTTCATTATTTTTTATTTTCTTGTTCGTAATTGTTTATATACAATGGACCTTTTCAGTATATGGCGGAAAAATAATAATAGATGATTCATTTGATAATTCATTAGTAAAATCCCAGTTGAGAGCGAAAGCACTCGATAAAAAACAATTAATATGTACAGTTAGGGAATTGGATTATTGTGACAATAAATTAAATAAACTTGTCTACAATAGGATTTCTTTTGAACCCGGCCGGATAGATAGGGAGAATCATACACTAGAAGTTATTAAAGAATATTAAAACTGAAAAAATGAGAAAAAAACATTCTTTTTTACTGAATTTTCTATGTATTATGATTGCTGTTCTTATATTGGACTCTTGTACCACAGCAACTTTTCCATACAAACAGGACTTTAGTGCGGGTAATGGTGGTTTTACCTTTGTCAATGCTGCCCAGGCAAATAAATGGTTTTATGGTAGTGCAGCAGGAAATCCTCCAAATGCTATTTATATTTCAAATACAAACGGAGGTGCAAACACTTATAATGTTGCTGGGGCCAGTATCGTTCATGCTTATGTAGATATTGCTATTCCTGCGGGAACCAATACAACTATTTTATCATTTGATTGGAGAGCATCAGGAGAAGGTTCTCAGGATTATCTCAGAGTATGGCTTGTTCCTACATCCTTCACTCCTGCAGCGGGAACAAATATTGCACCTGGTGCCGGAAGAATTAAAGTAGGAAGTGATTTCAACATACAGGCAACGTGGAAGACATACATCAATTCAAATCTGAATTTAAGCAGTTTTGCAGGTACAAATATGCGGTTGGTATTTGAGTGGGTAAATAATAATAACGGGGGTAGCCAGCCTCCGGCTGCTGTAGACAATATATCATTGGGAAATTGTTTTATTCCTACTCCGATACCAGTGTCATCTGTTACACCAAGTACTGCTGTATTAAGCTGGACTGCTCCTTCTTTAGCTCCAGCGAATGGATACGAGTATTACTATAACACAACTAATGTTCAGCCTAATTCAGGAACTAATCCCACAGGTACAAGCAGTCTTGTTTCTGTGAATTTATCCCAATTATCACAAAATACCACTTATTATTGGTGGGTTCGCTCAGTATGTAGTCCAGCAGATAAAAGTCCATGGGTTTCCGGGGGAAGTTTTACCACTCCATCTTGCAATATGGCATCCCCTGTAGTCACATTGAGTAACATTACTTATAATTCTGCTTCCGTCAGCTGGCCGCAAAGTAATGATGCAGATGCTTTTCAGATAAGATACAGACCTGTAGGTTCTACTGGTTGGACTGTAGCAAACGTACCTATGGCGTTACCTCCGGCTACAATGAATATTTTCAATTTAACCAATTTATTATCTGCCACATTATATGAAGTTGAGATTGCAGTAGTATGTAATGGAACAACGGGAACTTATTCACATACTGAGTTTTTGACAAGATGTGATCCTTCTCCTCCAAATGTAATAGTCAGTAATATTACGTCAACGTCTGCACTGATTGAATGGTCACCTGTTTCAACAAGTTCTACCTATATAATGAGATGGAGAGAAGTAGGAACAACAGCATGGAATCCGGTAACTTTGCCTGTACCGTCAACCAATACTTTTACTCTGACAGGTTTAGGCGCTAATAAAACATATGAAGTACAAATTGCCAGTCAATGTATTGGAAATACAGTCACAAATCCATATTCGAATCCTAAAGTATTCACAACAGAAAGAATATGCGAAACTCCACCTTCGGGCTTGACAATTACTCAATTGTTACCGACATCAGCGTCAATCCAGTGGGATCCATTCCCTGGGGCAACTTATGTTCTTAGATATAGAAAAGTAGGTATTCCGAGCTGGACAGAAGTACCATCATTGGTTAATAATATGGTATTGACAGGTCTTACAGAATTAACAAAATATGAAATGCAGGTAGTGAATATCTGTAATGGGATCCCGGGAAATTATACTCCTCTGTACTATTTCACAACACCTACAGTAATCTACTGCAAGATGAAAGGAGAAAATTCTACGGGTGAGCATATTTCCAAAGTCACAGTGAAACCTAGCGGTACGAAAACAATGGAAAATGAATCGGGGGCATCAACGTATACAGATTACACAGGAGTCCAGAAAACTTTCATCGAATTGATTCAGGGTTCAACAGATAATGAGATCATTATTGAGAAGAAATGGACAGGAAACACTTATAACGAAGGAATAGCCGTTTGGATTGACTTCAACAGAAATGGAGAATTTGATATCAACGAAAGAATATTAGCCTCTTCGCCCAATTCAGACAGCTCTGTTTCAGGGAAATTCAATGTACCTGCAGATGCTTTTGTAAGTATGGCAGACTATAAGTATGTTGTAATGAGAGTCGCTATGTCAAGAGATGGTATCCCGGTAAACTGTACAGATTTTAAAAATGGAGAAGTGGAAGACTATAAAGTAGTCATTCAGAAAAAGCAAGTGCTTAATTTACTTGACCAGAATGGGGTTTTTATTTATCCTAATCCAGTAAGAACTCTGTTATATGTAAAGAACATTAGTAAAAAAGCTAATTATAAGTTGTACAACGCTTCCGGTCAATTTATATCTGGTGGAATAATATTAAATAATAAGATTGATATGAGTAAATTAATCAACAGTGTGTATGTTATCTCTATTGAAGATGGTGGAAATACCATACAAAAGAAATTTATAAAGGAATAACAAAAAGCCCTCATTTTTCTGAGGGCTTTTTTATTTTTAATCGAGAAAATAATTCAGGAATATTTCTATTCAATAGCAAAGATTACTTTTTCGGTTTGTTCTTTTAATTCTTCCAGATTGGTATTGTTGTAGATGATACAATCTGCCATTTTAATTTTATCCCTTTCAGGCATCTGTTTTTCCATGACAGCCTCTACCTCACGGTAGGTTTTATTATCTCTGTCCATTACTCTTTTAGCTCTGATGTTATCCTCAGCGGTTACCAAAAGAGATTTATAACATTGCCTGTTGAGTTTTAGTTCAAACAATAATGCAGTTTCTTTGAAGACCAGATATTTGCTTTGCTTCTTTACCCAGTTTTCAAAATCAATTCGTACAGCCGGGTGTATGATTTCATTCAATTGCTGAAGCAAATCACTATTGTTAAAAACTTTACCGGCAACAAATTTTCTGTCATATAATCCTTGTTCATCATAAGATTCATCGCCAAGAAGTTCTTTGATCTTTATTTTCAGATCATCACTCTCATTGACGATTGTCTTTGCTCTGTCATCGGAATAGTAAACCGGAAAACCGAATTCCTCTATAAAGTGTGCTACTGTAGTCTTTCCAGAACCGATTCCGCCTGTTAAACCTATGATCTTGGGTGCTGGTTCCGGTTCAGCCTGTTGTGTTTCTGAATGTAATTCTTCCATGATTTAAAATTAATATCCAAAAACATCATTAAAGCTAAACGTTTCATCAAGTCTTACCCCTTTATCGGTCATTTTAAGACTTGCCAGCTCATTATGAGCATCATGTTCAAAGAACAATAAATATTCGTTGTCTACACACTGCTTAAGGAATTTTCCTTTTTCTTCCATTGTTAAAAGAGGTCTGGTATCATATCCCATCACATAAACAGGGTTGATATGTCCTGCTGTTGGAATAAGATCTGCCGCAAAAACAACTGTTTTTTCCTGATACTGAATTACAGGAAGCATCTGCTTTTCCGTATGTCCGTCTACAAAGATGACATCCATCTTTAGGTCCGGAGCAAAGCCGTAATTTCCGGTAGTAGGAAGAGGTAAAAAATTAAGTTGGTCGCTTTCCTGTATTGGCATAATGTTTTCTTTCAGGAAACTGGCTTTCTCTCTTGCATTAGGTTCTGTTGCCCATTGCCAGTGATTTTCATTAGTCCAGAAATGGGCATTTTTGAAAGCTGGTCTGTATCCGGTTCTGTCATCATTCCATTCTATAGCACCACCACAGTGATCGAAGTGAAGGTGAGTAAGGAATACATCTGTAATATCTTCTTTTATAAAACCGTATTTCTTTAGATTTTTATCAAGAGTATCATCTCCCCAAAGAGAATAATGTCCGAAAAACTTATCATCCTGTTTGTTACCAAGACCGCAGTCTACCAGGATTAGTTTTTTTCCGTCTTCAATAAGCAGGGAACGTGTTCCCAGTTCGATTAGGTTTTTTTCGTCTGCCGGGTTTGTTTTTTCCCACAGACTCTTCGGGACGACTCCGAACATAGCACCGCCGTCCAGTTTAAATTTTCCACATTGTATTGGATATAACTTCATATGTATATTTTGATTATTTCTTTATTACTTTCATTTTCTCCGCAATTTTTCTTGCGTTATCATCAGAATTCTCAAGATGGTTGATAATGTTGTCATAATCGGCTTGTTTTCTGTTCTGAGAAAGTTTTTGTTTGATAAATATTTCGTCAGGGATTATTTTAATACCAAAAGCTCCCTTCATTTCCTTTTCCACAAATTCTTTTCCCATATCCTTCACCATCATTGGACATTGCTGAAATTTTTCATATTTTGAAGTCAATTTGTCCAAATGAGCATAAAGCTCATCATGATTCATCAGTTCAATCTTTCCGTAGATCTGTACCGCCTCATAATTCCAGGTAGACACATTAATATGATCGTACCAGCTGCTGGATATGTAAGTATGTGCCCCTAAAAAATCGCAAAGTACTTCATCTCCGTTTTTTAAGGTTTTCGCCTGTGGATTAGCTCTCGAAATATGAGTTTCAATATAAGCATTTTCAGGATCATCTTCATTTAGCATCATCATAGCATGAGTTGCCCGGATTTTGTCAACAGAAGAAATCAGTAAAGCAAAAGAATTTTCTTTGATGATTTCTCTCATCAAATTGTAATCTTCGCTTCTGTATAATTTGGGTATAAACATAAATTAATAAACTCTCATTAACCTTAAATCTTGAACTTTAAACTCAAAACTTTGAACTTAGAAAAGCTCTCCCGGATTTTTAGGTCTTGTAATATTCAAATGTTTGTAAGCTTTGTCAGTAACTTCTCTTCCTCTCGGAGTTCTGATAATAAATCCTTCCTGGATCAAAAATGGCTCATAAACTTCTTCCAGTGTTTCAGGATTTTCAGCAATAGATGTGGCCAAAGCGGAAATACCAACTGGTTTTCCTTTAAAGTTTTCAATCATAACACGCATGATCTTATTATCCATTTCATCCAATCCGAATTCATCCACATTTAGAGAGTCCAGGGCATATTTTGTAATCTTGATCTCAATTTCACCATTCCCTTTAATCTCTGCGAAATCACGTACTCTTCTCAATAATGCATTGGCAATTCTTGGGGTTCCACGGCTTCTTCTTGCAATTTCTATCGCTGCATCTTCATAAATAACAACTCCTAAGACTCTTGCACTTCTCTGAATAATAGTTGACAAAAGTTCAATAGAATAATATTCCAGTCTGCTTTGAATCCCGAATCGGGCAAGCATAGGTTTCGTAAGCATTCCACTTCTTGTTGTGGCTCCTACTAAGGTAAAAGGATTCAGCCCAATCTGCACACTTCTGGCATTAGGACCTGTTTCCAGCATAATGTCAATCTTATAATCTTCCATTGCAGAATACAGATATTCCTCTACAACAGGAGAAAGACGGTGAATTTCGTCAATG
Source organism: Chryseobacterium sp. S90 (assembly GCF_047444895.1). NCBI lineage: Bacteria > Pseudomonadati > Bacteroidota > Flavobacteriia > Flavobacteriales > Weeksellaceae > Chryseobacterium > Chryseobacterium sp. S90. The sequence continues at coordinate 180,003 of NZ_JBLGCX010000008.1, forward strand.
AAAAGAACATCATTTTCTTCCAGATTGGTCAACAAACCGGCTAAACTTCCAGGTTTGTCTAATACAGGCCCAGAAGTAATCTTACAGTTGACGCCAAGTTCATTGGCAATAATATTGGCTAAAGTGGTTTTACCAAGTCCCGGCGGACCATGTAATAGAACATGATCTAGTGCTCCGCCACGTCGTTTCGCAGCAGTAACAAAAACTTCAAGGTTCTCCAGCGTTTTTCTCTGCCCCGCAAAATCTTTAAAGCTCTGGGGACGGATCTGTTCTTCCTGCATCAGCTCCTCGTTTGAGTAGTTTTCCTTATCTGGATGTAAAAAATCTGGCATTAATTCATTTCATTTACCTCAAAGATAGCAAATTTAGACTAAGGTTGAAGGGCAGATTGAGAAAAGGTTAAGATTGACACTGAGTTTAGGCTAAGGTTAAAAATGAGAACCGCTAAGATTTAAATAATTGGGATATTTTAAGTATTTTTGAGAGGAAAAATTATTGATAAAAATTATTGAAATTTTGATTGTTTAGAAGGCAAGTATTGATAATAAATAAATCAGCTTCAATCTGGACATTAGCATTAACTTTAAACTAATGAAATTAATAGGACCATTTAAGCAGGTGGTAACGCTTGCTAACTTACCATTAAGAGGAAAAATTTCCGATGAACAACTTGAAATTATTGTAGACGGAGGAATTGTAGTAGATCAGAATATCATTCAGAAAGTTGGAAATTTTGAAACATTAAAAACAGAAAATCCTACCATAGAAATCGAGAGCATCGAGGGAGAGCATATTGTTCTTCCTGCCTTTGTAGATTCACATACCCATATCTGTTTCGGAGGAAACCGAGCCAATGATTTTGCGATGCGTAATGCAGGGAAAACCTATCTGGAAATCGCAGAAAGTGGTGGTGGAATCTGGAGTTCAGTGCAGCATACAAGAAATGCATCAGAAGAAGACTTGCTGAAAACTTTAGTGGAAAGAATCAACTTTTTGATTGATTTAGGAATCACAACCATTGAAGTAAAGAGTGGCTACGGTCTTGATGTAGAAAACGAGCTGAAGATGCTTAGAATTATTAAAAAAGCACAGAATAAAACTAAAGCTACTTTGGTTCCTACCTGTCTTTCAGCCCACTTAAAGCCCAGAGATTTTGAAGGAAGCAATCCTGAATATCTTGAGTATATTATTACCGAAATTTTACCAAAAGTAAAAGAAGAGGGATTAGCAAACAGAGTAGATATTTTTATTGAAAAGTCTGCATTCCAACCTGAAGAGAGCAAAGAATTCTTACTTAAAGCAAAAGAATTAGGTTTTGAGATTACCGTTCATGCAGATCAGTTTACACCAGGAAGCTCAAGGATTGCAGTAGAAGTGGGGGCTAAATCTGCAGACCATTTAGAAGCAACTATTGATGACGACATCGAATTTTTGGCTAAGTCTGATACCGTAGCAACAGCGCTTCCAGGAGCAAGTTTAGGGCTGGGAGAAAAATTTACTCCTGCAAGAAAACTATTAAATGCAGGAGCAATTGTTGCCATTGCAAGTGACTGGAATCCAGGATCAGCGCCGATGGGAAATTTAATTACTCAGGCGTCTATCTTAGCTACTTTCCAGAAACTGACAACTGCTGAGGTGTTAGCAGGAATGACTTTCCGCGCAGCTTACGCCCTTAATCTGGAAGATAGAGGACAACTGGAAACAGGGAAAAAAGCAGATTTTGTTACTTTCAAAACCAATAATTTCCAGAATGTGCTGTATAATCAAGGAAGCTTAAAGGCTGAACTTGTTTATATTGATGGGAATTCAATATAAAATTTGCTATTTTGAAAGCTATTAAAAATTTGATAATTTATCTGGTACTATTCATAGTATCTTTAAATGTGATTACTTTCTTGCAGGCTCTTTGGAATTATAGAACCTTGATCGAAGGGGAAAAGCATTTTTTAGAAATATTTTATACCGGATTTCTTTTTATAGCTTTTCTATTGATAGTACTCTTATCTTTTTATTTCTTTTTCATGATCGTATTTTGTGTTTTTCAAATTATGAAAAGTATATACGTTTCTTTGATTAGAAAGAGTAAACAATAAAAACTGAAGATAACAATTAAAGATAGTTTAATTTGATTGAACTTTAAGGAAACAACATACAAATTGAAATTATTAATGATGAGTAATATTTGGCAAGGCAGATTGGACGGAGAAGAACTTCTCCATCACAGAATATTTCAAAGAGTAAAAGAAGAACGTAATTACGATAATATCGCAACGGATGACTTCGTTCTGCATGGTTTTGCTGTAGATGAAGGCGTAAGACGAAATAAAGGCCGTCAGGGAGCTAAAGATGCTTCTGATGTGATCAGAAAAAATATGTCCAATTTTCCGGTAATTCTTCCTGACTTTTCAATGTTGGATTTTGGGAATATTACCTGTGACGATGGTAATCTGGAAAATACACAGAACAATCTTGCCAAAAATGTTTCAAAAGTACTTTTAAAAGGCGGAAAATCCCTTGTGTTGGGTGGAGGCCATGAAGTTACTTACGCTCATTATTTAGGAGTCAAAACAGCTTTTCCGGAGCAAAAAATAGGGATTATTAATCTTGATGCCCATTTTGATAACAGACAGCCGGAAAAAGGAGTAGGCGCGAGCTCTGGTACCGGATTCTGGCAGATTGCTCAGGAAGGTCCTATCAACTCGCTGCATATTGGAATTCAGAGAAACTCCAATACACTGAAGCTTTTTGATACCGCTCATCAGTACGGAATGAAATATATCCTGGCAGATGAATTGTTTTTTGAAAACCTTCCATCCATCTATCAGCGTATTGATGATCTATTGGATATTGTAGATTATGCCTATCTAACAATTTGTATGGACGTCTTTAATGCATCAATCGCTCCCGGAGTTTCGGCTGCAGCGTACAATGGAATCTTTGCGGATCCTACGTTTATGCATTTTTACAGACATATCTTAAAAAATAAAAAATTGGTTGCAATGGATGTTGCAGAAGTTAATCCTTCTTTTGATATCCAGGACCGGACAGCAAGACTGGCAGCGTGTCTTGTGAATGAATGGCTAATGATTTAAGATAAAGTTATATTCTTCTGATAGAGAAAATCATTATTTTATTGACCCTTTAAGGAATGGAATTTGCTAATTTCACCGTGCTTTTAAAATAAAAAGCGCTCATAAATTCATTAGCTGAATTTAAAACAGATTTATATTATGGAACAATTAATTGAAAGCAAGCTTATTAAAGCAGATAAAGCGTTTTCAGTGTGGAGAAAAGTGCCGTTTGAGGAAAGGCAGAAGTTAATTGCAAAAGCAGCAGAAATTTTAAAGAATAATTCAGAGAAATTTGGTAAAATAATTACAACAGAAATGAATAAGCCCATTTCAGAATCAATAGCTGAAGTGGAAAAGTGTGCTTTAATGATGAATTATTATGCCGCTGCGGATAATATTTTAAAACCTGAAAAAGTAGAATCTGAATTTACTTATTCCGAAGTTCATTACGCTCCGAAAGGGGTGATTTTAGGAGTAATGCCATGGAATTTTCCTTTCTGGCAGGTATTGAGATTTGCTACTCCAGCAATTTTAGCCGGAAATACAATCGTTTTGAAACATGCTTCAATTTGCTTCGGAAGCGGAAATGCCATTGAAGAAGTTCTTTTAGAGGCAGGTTTTCCGGAAGGAATTTTCCAGAATCTTGAAGTGGGACATAAAGCAGTAAAGGAAATCCTTGAACATGATGCTGTAAGAGGTGTAAGCCTTACAGGAAGTGGAAAAGCTGGAGGTGAGGTCGCATCAATAGCAGGGTTAAATATCAAAAAATCTTTACTTGAATTAGGCGGAAGTGATGCATTTATCATTTTTGATGATGCGGATCTTGAAGCCGCCGCAAAAGCTGGAGTAAAATCAAGGCTTCAAAACTGTGGACAAACCTGTACTGCGGCTAAAAGATTTATCATTGACGAAAAGATCGAAAATGAGTTTCTTCCTATATTCATTGAAGAATATAAAAAATACGAAATTGGAGATCCTTTAGATAAAGAAACCAAACTGGCTGGAATGGCAAGACCTGACCTGGCTGATGAGCTGGAAGCTCAATTCAACAGGGCATTGGAAAATGGCGCAGAAATTATCATTCCTCTGGAAAGAATTTCAGATAATGAATTTAAACCAGGTTTAATAAGAGTTCAGGAAGGAAATCCGATCTTAAAAGAAGAGCTTTTTGGTCCTCTTGGTATGATTATGATTGCAAAAAATGATGAGGAAGCCTTACAAATGGCCAATGATATTCCTTTCGGACTTTCCAATTCTGTATGGACTAAAAATAAAGACCGTCAGCTATTCTTCATTGAAAACCTTGAATCCGGAACAGTCAATATCAACAGAATGACAAGTTCTGATCCGCGTTTCCCGTTCGGAGGATCAAAAGCTTCAGGATATGGAACAGAGTTGTCTTTACTGGCTTTAAAAGAATTTGTAACTGCAAAGACGATTGTAGGTAATTAGAAGAGTAAAATGTCATTCCGAGGAACCGAGGAATCTCACAGATTCTTCACTTCACTCCCGTTTTGTTCAGAATGACAAATTACCACACATAAAAATAAAAATTCCCGGAAATTAATTTCCGGGAATTTTTTATGCTTTTACAAAAAGTAATTTTGCTTATTGCTTATTGCTTATTGCTTATTGCTTATTGCTTATTGCTTATTGCTTATACTGTCGTCAATCTCAGCGTATTTGTTTTTCCACCTTCATATGATGGAGTTGCATTGATATTGATTACAAAGTCTCCGGTTTCAATATAACCGTAGTTGTGTGTCAGCATATTTACCTGAATGATTGTTTCATCCGTAGATTTCTTCATATCATAATAATAGGCGTGAACACCCCAAAGAAGGTTCAGCATAGTAATAACTCTTCTGTTACCGCTATAGACGATGATATGTGAGTTTGGTCTGTGTGCTGCAAGCTGGAAAGCTGTGTATCCAGAGTGAGTAAGCGTTACAATAGCAGAAACGTTTGTTGTTTTAGCGATTCTTACCGCTGCAAGACAAACCCTGTTTGTAATGAATCTCTCATCAATACAGTTATAATCTTTTTCGATAGGCTCATTTTTGTGTTGATAGAAATGAGTGGTTTCGATATTTTTTACAATTTTAGCCATGTTTTCTACCACCTGTACCGGATATCTACCTACAGAAGTTTCTCCCGAAAGCATGACAGCATCAGCTCCATCCAATACAGAGTTCGCTACGTCATTTACTTCCGCTCTTGTTGGCGTTAAGCTGTTGATCATCGTTTCCATCATTTGGGTGGCGATGATTACCGGCTTAGAATAGAATCTTGCTTTTTCTACCAGATTTTTCTGGATTGCCGGAACTTCTTCCATTGGAACTTCTACTCCAAGGTCTCCACGGGCAACCATTAATCCGTCACATTCAACAAGGATTTCTTCAATATTTTTTACCCCTTCAGGTTTTTCAATCTTCGCAATAATAGGAGTCTTGAATTTACCATTCGGATGTGCTTTGATAAGCTCCTTCAAGTCAATAATATCCTGAGCATGACGAACAAACGATAAGGCAATCCAGTCAACTTCCATGTCAAGCATGAAGTTAGCATCCTGAATATCCTTTTCTGTCAAAGCTGGAAGAGAAACATTTGTATTAGGTAGATTAACACCTTTTTTAGAGCTTAACGGACCTCCTTGAATAGTTTTTGCTTTTACAGTATCCTTTTCATTGGTTTCGATAACCTCCAACATCAGTTTCCCATCATCAATAAGGATTCTTTCCCCTACTTTTACATCCTGTGGAAACTGTTGATAAGTCATGTATACCTTAGTGGAATCTCCCTCCATTTTTTCGTTAGTGAAGGTAAGAATATCGCCAGGATTCAGATAAGATCCTTCTTTTACAACTCCTACTCTCAGCTTAGGTCCCTGAAGGTCTCCCAGGATTCCCACTGAATAACCATACTCGCTGTTTAGCTCTCTAATTATTTCAATATTTTTTCGAACTAAGTCGTAATCTGCATGGGAAAAATTTATTCTGAAAATATCAACACCCGCTCTCATTAAATCTAACATTACCTCCTTCGATGATGAAGCAGGTCCTAGTGTTGCGATAATTTTTGTCTTCTTTAAATACTTATTCATAATACTGGATAATTTGATAAAGTTCTTCATCAGAACTCAGTGTATAATCTTGAATTGGAAACACAAGATTTTCAGGGAGCAAAATTACGGAAAAATCAGGAAACTGTTCCGAACTATGTAGAATATATTCCACATCTACCTGATTATTTAATAAAAATTTAATGTTTTCTTCTTCTGTAAAGAGTTCTGTCTGAACTTTTTTTTGCTTACTTTCAGAAGATTTATTGGAAATAAAGGTAAAACAGGTCTTAGAAAACTTGTGGTAGGCCTCAAATCTTGGAAAAAAATAATCATAATACCCTCCATGAAAGACAAGATCTTTTTTTCTTGAAAAACTGAGGTTGTTGGCATGATTTATTTTGTAAAAAAACTCATGAGCAGGTATATCTTTTGCTAATCTTACCAATCCTATGGCAATATCTTCAAATTCTATATCATCAAGATCATAAAGTTTTTGAATTTCCAAGTATATTTTCTTTTTTATTTAAAATATAAAATGCCCTTTGTGCTGCCTTTTCCTCTGCTTTTTTCTTGGAAGTTTCCGCTGCATTAGCAATTTTTCCTTCACCCAGCCAAACGTGACATCGGAATACCACAGATTTATTAGCTTGTATTTCTTCGCAGGTTTCGTACTTTATGTTGACCTTCTTCTTTTGGCTCCATTCTAGAAGGAGACCTTTGTAGCTTACAATCTTGTTTTCAAGCTTGTTGATTTCAGAAGGGGTCAGCAATTTTTCCAAAATAATCCTTTTACAGGTATCATAATGGAAGTCTAAATAAACGGCACCAATTAGAGCTTCGAATAAATTTCCGGAGATATTCTCGCCCAAAGCAGAAGAACTGTTTTGCTTTTGCAAAAGGTTGGTAAGCTTTAGGTCTTCGCCTAATTTATTGAGGTTTTTCCTATTAACAATCTTAGATTTCATCTGTGTCAGATAGCCCTCGTTAGCTTGGGGATAGGTCTGGAACAAATGACAAGAAATAATTGTACCCAAAACAGAATCTCCCAAAAATTCAAGTCTTTCGTAGTTGCTGTCTTGATTTTTAGAAGAATTTTTTAAAGAAAAAGCTTCGCGGTAAAGAGCTATATTCTGTACCTCTGTACCTAAAACTTTTTTAAGCTCGGTACTGAGAAAATACTCTCTCTCCGTTAATTGTCTTTTTCTTTTTTTGAGAAGGAATTTAGAAAAGTATTTCTGTAACTCCATTCATTGAATTTAGATTTTCTTAAATAGAACGCAAGCGTTATGCCCGCCAAATCCAAAAGTATTGCTCATGGCTACTTTTACATCTTTCTTCACAGCTGTGTTAAACGTAAAGTTTAGTCTGCTGTCAATATTTTCATCATCAGTAAAATGGTTGATGGTAGGAGGAACAGTACCATGAATAATAGTTCCCAATGCAGCGATAGCTTCAATAACACCTGCAGCACCAAGAAGGTGGCCTGTCATTGATTTTGTAGAATTAATCTGAATGTCATAAGCGTGCTCGCCTAATAATCTTGAGATTGCATTGGATTCTGCGATGTCTCCTAATGGAGTAGAAGTACCATGCATATTGATATGATCTACTTCATCAGCAGTTAAACCTGCATCTTCCAGGCAACTCTTCATTACCAGATAAGCACCAAGGCCTTCAGGGTGAGGAGCGGTCATGTGATGTGCATCAGCACTTAAACCTCCTCCTAATAATTCTGCATAAATTGTAGCACCACGTTTTACAGCGTGCTCATATTCCTCAAGAATAATACATCCTGCACCTTCTCCTAATACAAATCCATCTCTGTCTTTGTCGAAAGGTCTTGAAGCTGTTTTAGGATCATCATTTCTTGTAGAAAGTGCCATCATTGCATTAAATCCACCGACACCACTTGCTGTAACGGCTGCTTCAGAGCCTCCACACACAATCACGTCTGCTTTTCCTAACTGGATCAGCATTTTGGAATCAATTATAGCGTTTGCTGAAGATGCACATGCAGATACAGTTGTGTAGTTTGGTCCATGGAAACCGTACTCAATAGAGATATGTCCTGGAGTGATATCCGCAATCATTTTTGGAATAAAGAAAGGGTTGAATCTCGGAATTTCCGTATTGGCCCACCCTAACACTTCAGTTTCAAAAGTCTCTAAACCTCCGATTCCGGAACCCCAAATTACTCCAACTCTGTTTTTGTCTACATTGTCTTCAATAATTCTGGAATGTGCTACTGCTTCTTTTGCAGCAACAAGTCCCAGTTGGGTATTTCGGTCCATTTTTTTAGACTCTTTCTTATCGAAATGCTGTAATGGATCGAAACCTTTGACTTCGCAAGCGAACTTTGTTTTAAAGTTTGTGGCATCAAAAAGAGTAATCGGAGCGGCACCGCTCTCACCTTTCACAAGATTTTCCCAGTATTCTTTTGCATTATTTCCTATTGGCGTTATTGCTCCAAATCCTGTTACAACTACTCTTTTTAATTCCATAAACTTTGTTTAATTTCTTTTTTGTTGAAGAATATTATTTATTTACTACTTCTTCGATGTAAGCGATAGCGTGTCCTACAGTAGTAATTTTTTCAGCTTGGTCATCAGGGATCTGAATGTTAAATTCTTTTTCAAATTCCATGATTAACTCAACTGTATCTAGTGAATCAGCTCCTAAATCGTTAGTGAAGCTAGCTTCAGGAGTTACTTCTGTTTCTTCAACGTCAAGCTTATCAGCGATGATAGCTTTTACTCTTGATGCAATGTCTGACATAGTAAATTATTTTTTTAATTGTTAGATGGTGCAAATATATAAAATTCTTTACGATAAAACATTTTTTTAGCCTTTTTTGTGGACTAGAAGCTTTCATTTTAAATTGTCTCGCTTTAGTCTTTTAGTTTTCAGGAGGTTATATTTGGTGCTTGTGTGTAAATATGAAAGTAATCCTGAAGATCTAAAAAAAACTTAATATATATGACTCTTAGATCTCCATTGTGTATTCCATTTTGTGAATTTAAATTTTGTGAAATCAACTTGTTCTTTTTTTCTCTACTAATATATCTTTCTTTAATTTAGGAGTAAAAGAAAATTGATTTTGAAATCTAAGGTCTTGAGGAATTTAGAATATTCTTTTCTTTCAAGTATACTATCTATATTGTATAGGTCTATATTTGGTTTGAAAAATGATAAGTAAATCTAAAATTAGAAAGAAGAAGGGATGATAATGATATAAAGGCGTTTGAAAATAAAAACCGCTCAGATGAACTAAGCGGTTTTTTGTGGAGTTGGAGGATATCAAATTATCTCGTATTATGAACATGTTATGTTTAAATTTAAACGTTGCTACCACTGTTGCTACCACGAATAGAATTTATAAGGATTTAAGTAATGATGAGTATTTCCCTCTTATATAATTTTCTAACTGTGTGAATTTAACAATAAAATCTTTTATTATGTGTTCAATACTTTCCGGTTCAATTTTTCTTTCTAAAATTAAGGTGCTATTATCATTAAAAGTGATATAATTTGAACTCGTAAAATCAGAAACATCCAATAAAAAATAATTTTGTCCCGATAAATCTCCGTTTTCATCAATTCCAATTGCCAGAATCTTGTCAAATTTTCGGTGATTTTCGGTGATTACAAAACATAAATTATTTGTATTGTTTATCTGGCTTTTAACACCGTAAATAATTGGAAGTTCTCCAAATATTTTTAAGGAATCCATATCGTCTACTCCCATGTTAACAAGCCAATTTATAATATCATTCTTGGTGATATTTTTATTCTTCTGATACAATTTATCCCTTTCCGCCAATTATGAGGTAAATTCCAATACAACCTTTCTTGAGCAATTTCAAAATCGTCACTTTTAATTAGTGCCTCAAATGCATTGGGCTTTACAATCCATAAAGATCGAGGATTTTTATGAATGCGTTGTTTTAATCTACCCCAAGTCTTGTTATAAATTCTCGTTCCAATGTAAATTTCGTTCGTAAGTATTCTTATCACTTTTGCACGATTCCATTTCTCTCCATTGGCTGTACATAAAGTGTTTGCAGTAATCAAGTCAACTATTTGAAAAATTGATTTTTTTTCATGGACATACATTTGAAATATTAGTTTAACAGTATCTGATGAACTATCACAAGAAGGGACAAAGATTACTCTTTCATTTGCTATTTGCTTATATTCTCCTTTTCTTAAAATTCGAACAGGGCTCTTATTTACATCTAATAACTGTCTTGTCATTCCATAAGGCGGAGCTCCTCCGGACGAATATCCTTGTTGCGAGATTTTAACACAGCCATGAAAAACTTTTTCACTCAATTGTCTACTGTACTCGGCAGCCATATACCTTTGAATGGATGTTTCAAGACTTGAAATTAATTGATTGGTAGGTTCAGTGAAACCCCGAGATACATAAATTACTTCTTTTCCGTGTTTTGTACAAAGATATTCATAGTATCCTGATTGATCGGGATCTTGAAATCTTCCCCATCGAGATACATCATAAACTAATACATAATTAAAATTCGGTGCTTTTGGGTTTTCGATCCACTCACTAAATAAACGTTCAAAACCGGGTCTATTTGCTAATAATCCACTCTTACCTTCATCAAGTTCTTCGTGAATTATATCTATTTTAAATTTGTTCGCAAAGTCATATACATGTCCTTGCTGAATTTTGATTGAGTTTTCTTGCTTATCTTCCGCAGAATGTCTGTAATATGCAATTGCAGTCTTTCGTTTCTGAAGAGATCTATCGAAAATCATACATAAATTTCCATAAGTTTATATAAATCTTCAAAAAGACACTTTTCTTTATCTGTCAGTTTTATATTCAAATTCTTTTTTATACTTAACTCTTTGATCAAATTTTTTATTTGGACAGAAACACCGGATAATTGTGTTCTTTCTAATAACTCTTCAACAGCCATATTTGCCTCTGTTAAAAACAGGTGAATTTCCTCTTCATGAAGCGATGCAGTTGAAAAAATTTTTGTTAAAGAGATGAAATCAGTTCTTCTATACATTAGTCCATCGTTTACTTTTTTAAAAATAATTTTGACGATATCATCAATTTCATAACCTTTTATTTTTCTTAGTTTTGGGAGTAATTGCATAAACACTACCATCTGATACTCTTTCATATCATGCGATGCCATTAACTCAATATATTCCATTCTCATATCTCGTAATTCAGTATAATGGAATAAGTTTTTTTGAGTAATTCCAATTAATGTAGCTATTTCCTTTTTACTAATATTTTTGTACTCTTGATTTATTTTGTGTATTGCATTTGCCTTCTCTATAGGTCTCCAATTCCTTCTATTATTCTGCATTTCATATCGACGGGCTTCCAATTCACCAGCATCCATTTTAGGATAAATTCTACAAGGAACGGTATCAAGTTTAAGTTCTTTTGCACATGAAAAACGTCTGTGTCCATCTATTATTAAATATCTATCGGTTTCAATTTCAGAAACTTTGATAGGATCTTCAATTCCGTATGTGGAAATTGATTTTAGCAATCTACTATGGTCTGCGGATGTGATACCAAAATTTTTTCTGGGCTGAGTGTGATCAGCTTGAATATAAATCAGGAGGAGATCTGCATATTTACTAGGATAGGGTTTGAAAGATTCCAAAAAATTTTTATTATCAGACATAGAGAAAATCTAAGACGTTAAATTAATTATTACATTGTAAGTATTTGATAATGTGAAATTAAAAATTTATTCTTTTATAATTAGTAAATAGAAATTAAGTTTAATTAATATTAAAAATGTCATCTATAAATCTTGTTAGAGAATTCCGTATTTATACCTACTTCTTAGTAATTTCTTATTATTAATTTTATAAGATTATAAATTTTGAGTATGAAAAACTGTATATAATTCGTTAAATCTTAAGTTATTATGGAAAACCGTAATGTAAATAATCATTTCAATATTATTTTTGAGCAATAAATTATTTTTTCTGAATTGTAAAAAATTATATATTTAAATTATATAATATATTCTATGGAAACAAAAAGTTTATCATCAAAATTAGATCAATTGTCAGATGAACAAGTTCTAAAAGAGTTTGTTAAAAGATTTAAATGTGATGGTGCAATTCTTATTTATTTAGAAAATAATTGCGAGAGTGGTCTTGCTCGTTGGACAAATAAAAATGGAAAGAATTGGGTTAATAATCTGATGCCATTAATAAAAGAAATTCATACATAATATTAACTAAAAAACTAAAAACCATGAAAGGAGGTGGTGGCGGAAGCCAAAATTACAGCAGACAATTAGCAGGTGCACAAGGAGCAGGTTCTACAGGTGGCGATGATGAATGTTTAAATATATTATTTGACGTATATCTTAAAAAGATTCAAAGTCACATATTTAAACTGAATGTAGGAGATATTTTACAGATCGATTTAGATCAGGAAATGCAATTAGTGAATGTTTTATCAAAGGGTATCCTATGTGGAATAGTTGATTCTCCACAGGTACTACAATTGCGAAATTGTATAAAAAAAGGCTACAGATATAAAGCTACAATTATTGAGTTAGATGGAAATGAGGAGAAATGTAAAGTAAGGATACAATATTTACAAACTATACTATGATTGATATCGTTGGTGGAACATATTACGAAATATGTCATGATCCAAAGTACGAAGATCTTTTTGGATCCGGTTTAAGGGGCGCTATTGCATTAAGTGACAAAGGATTTGAAATTAATTATCATTCATCAGTTGGTGCCGATTTTAAAGAACTTTTTGATTATAAGGTTTTAGCTTACAAAATTAATCAATATTTACAGGTACATGAAAAATCAATTATATTCGATTATTATCATCCGTTAGCAAAACCAATACCTTATAATTTACCTGCCAAAAATTTCATCATACCAAAAGTAGAAGCAAAGCATATTCTTTATTATGGAATGATTGAGTCGGATTGTTCTGTAGACGGAGAGTATGTAGTCTATGATCCTCAAAATCACATAGGATTTAGAAAAACTAATTCAAAAGCACAGCATCTAGCTTTGATACTAAATAAAAGCGAGGCTATGATATTAAGTAATAATATTAGTAATGATATAAATGAAGTTGGAAAATTTTTATTAGAAAATGAAGAAGCAGAAGTTGTTGTTATTAAAAATGGGTCAAATGGTGCTACAGTTTTTTTTGAAGATAAATCGAACGTTATTCCCGTTTTTGAAACAGAATCGGTGTGGCCAATAGGTAGTGGAGATATATTTTCTGCGGTTTTTGCTTGGAAGTGGATGATTGAAAAACTTTCTCCTGATGATGCGGCCATGTTCGCTTCTAAATATACAGCAGACTATTGTAATTCTAAAAATATACCACTTACAACACATCCAAGGGAGTTCAAAGCTATAGTCCCGGAAAAGAGAAAAAAAATCTATTTGGCCGGGCCATTTTTTACAATTTCAGAAAGATTTCTAATTAATGAGATTTATTCAATATTAAATGGGTTTGATGTTGATATTTTCTCGCCATTTCATAACGCAGGTGTACCAGCTTTTAAAGAAGATTTTCAAAAAATAGCAAAAAAAGATATTGACAATTTAAACAACTGTGATGCAGTTTTAGCAGTTATTTCAGGAAATGATGCGGGAACACTTTTTGAGGTTGGCTATGCAAAAGCATTAGGTAAAAAAGTCATTTTGTTTTGTGAAAATTATAAAGAAAATGACTTATTCATGTTTGAAGGAACTGATTGTGAAATCACATATGACTTATCAACGGCAATATATAAAGTCTCATGGTAAAAAAAGCTTTTATTGTGGTCGGGTTAGGATATGGAGATGAAGGAAAAGGAATTGCAACGGATTTTCTTGCAACCAAATATCCAAATTCTATAATAATTAGATTTAACGGTGGTCACCAAGCAGGTCATTGTGTTGTTGATAGTAAGACGGGTAAAAGTCATGTGTTTTCAAATTTAGGATCTGGAACATTTAGAGGTTTACCAACATATTGGTCAGAGAAATGTACTTTTGCACCTACCTATTTTCTTGAAGAAATTAATGAAATAAATACTGATTTTAAATTTTACGTTAATTGTAATTCTCCAATTACAACTCATTATGACGTATTATTTAATCGTACTTCGGAGCTAACCCAAAGAGATGATAAGAGAAAAGGAAGTTGCGGTGTAGGATTCGGCACAACCGTAGAAAGAAATAAAGTTATATCATTTACAATTTCAGATTTATTTAAAAATGAAGAATTTCTAATTTCAAAACTTCAAGAAATTCATAATTACTATAAGAGACTTGTTAATATTGAAACATCATTTGATTTTGATCAATTTGATCACCATGTTGAAGATCTTTTTTTTCTTGAACAGATATTATTTTTAAAAAAATTATTAAAAAAAGGTAATATACATATTGTTAATTGTGATAGTGAAATATTTGAAAAGTGGGATACATTTATTTTTGAGGGATCACAAGGTATTTTAATAGATCAAAATTTTGGAACAAAACCACATATTACTAAAAGTAATACTACTTCGCAAAATGCGATTGCTATGATTCAAAAATCTAAGCTAAATATTGATGTGGAAATTTTTTATGTAACCCGGGTATATCAAACAAGACATGGAAACGGTTCTTTTAAAGAAAATAATCCAGATTTTCATTTGATAAATAATTTAGAAGAAACTAATGTTGATAATCTTTACCAAGGAAAAATGAGATCTAATTTCCTTGACATTAATGATTTAATTTATGCACTCAACTGTGACAAACAATATTCAAAAGAACTTAATAAAAATCTATTGATTACTTGTATTGACCATATGATTTCTGACAATATTAAAATTTATATTGATGGCGGATTAGAAGTAGCACATTATAGGAATATTTCTAATTTTCTTGGTATAGATTTTAAAAATGTATTTTACAGTAAAAGTAAATTTTCGGAAAACATTTTTCAGTAGATATTGTGACTCTTAGCAAACCATATCCTCAGGAACACGAAATTGGACTGCCAAGGAATAAATTTGGATAAAAAATAGAACCTGAAAATTATTTCAGGTTTTATTTTTTTTATTTAATATTCTAGGAATGGAAATCTTACAGGGTTTCAGAACGATAGACTTTAATACATATAAAAATATGGAATACAAAAATTCCCATTAGCACAAAACAGATGATTCTACCGGAATCTAATATAGATGTCATTGAGAAAACTTCGTGTTTAATTTCTTTGTGGTTTAAATTTAAATAGTCAATAAGTTTACTACCGTATTCAACATAATTGTCAATAATTCCAAAACATAGGATTATACCTAAAATACTTACTAAGATTCCTATAATTGATAGTATTTTCATAAGTTCGTTTTTAATTTTAATATCCTCTGTTATTTTTAAATTCTTTTTCACATTTTAAGGAGCAAAATTCTTTCTTTTCGGTAATACATTGAAACTTGATACCTTTCTTATAGTCTTTTATGTAATTATAAATTTCAGGTGTATTCCATCCACTTTCCATGATTGTCATTCTTAGACCCGCCACTTCGCCCATAGCCAAATAGGTAGGTTTAAGTAATTTTTCTTGAGAAAAAATATTTCCGCACCATTTACATTTTCCGTTTTCATGTCCACAAACCTCAAACGAGGTAACTTCACTCAGGTCTTTTATGTTGTTAAGATCATTTACTAACTGTTCAAACGTTCGAAGATATTCCGGATCTTTCTCCAATCGTAAAAGTTCTTCTTGAGTTGGAATATTTGATGTCTCATTATTGGGAGTGGAATTGGTTGAAAAATTATTTTCGAAATCATTACTTTTTTCAACTTCATTTTCTACAAATAAATCTTTATCATTATGCACGTTTCCAAAATTAGAGAACCGAAAATTTTGCATACCTTTTCGATCTTCATTATCATAGATTGTAAGAATAAAAAAAGATATGATTAGATAAAAAAATATATTTGAAAATATCGTAACCTTATTCTCATCATCTTCAGATTTTCCAATAGAAAAAAGTAAAAGTGATAAAATCTTTAAGACAACTATTATACTTATAAAAGGCAATAGAAAAGATGTTTTATAAAGGATATCAAAATCGAAATCTTTTAAATAATTTATGTAACTCATGGTTTAGTTATTTCTCAATTATTTCTTATAATAATTCAATCTCTTATCTTTTGTCCCGTCACCATTTTGATCATAATAATCATAATCTTGAAGAATTAACTCTTTTGAGTCAACATGCTTAATATAATAACGTTCACCATCTATATCTAAAATATTAGTAGTGGTCGTATATGAATATGGATATGTTTCTATACTCCCTATTTGTTGACATTGTTGAGTGGAAGAATTTAAAACATAATTTGTCAATAAGTATTTACTGTTTTTTGTAAACTCATGTATTGCTTCTATTTCACATTTAGCATGATCGTAAGAACTTAGGGGAGTGTCGGTTTTACCGTTGAGAATTACCGTTTTGTAGCGGTGCCATTTACCGACAAATTGTTGTGATTGATTTTTGTTTTCTTCTGTGGTCTCAGAATCATTGTTTGAACATGAACCTAATAAGATTACAGTTAATAGAGATAAATAAACTTTTTTCATAATTAAAGTTTTATTTCCTTTCAGTCCTGAAAAAGAGTTGTTAATTAAATAAAGAAAGCATGAGGACTACTAGCAAATTCTATCAAGAGGGTTCTGGTAAACCGTGGAGTAGAAATGTAGCGACCCCATGCCATATAGATATGACATGGAAGTTGCTAACATATTCCCTCCTATAAAATTTACCAGATTTTCTTGAGGAATGTCGTTAGACAAGCATTCTATGTGTTCGAAATGTCTTTTTTAAGGATTAAATAATCCTATCAACAGCAAATATAATTAGTCTATCATTAAGGTGAAAATTTATTTATATAAATATTGTAACAGAATCTACAAAACTTAAAATTAAGTAGGTTAAAGTGTACTTTATGTTAAGTTATTAAGACTTTATATGTACTTTTCTGTACCTTTAAGGTACATTTTTGCCGTAAATCATAAAAGATTAAAATTTAAATTGGAAAATCAAAATCTTTATCTGGCAACGTGTAACAGTGGTTATTGAATTGTATTACAAAAAACAATATTATTTTGCACCGAAAAATACCGTCCCATTTAACAAGCAATTGCTAGTTTTTTTTCAAAAAATTATAATACATCAATGACGGGTAGCGTCTTATAATTTTTGCACGTTAAATCATCTCCAATTTTGTAGCTATTTTCTTTACTTTCATAACAGTACTAGTTGAAACACTAAGTATTTTAGAAATTTCACGAACAGTTCTTTTTTTTCGAAGATACTCCAATATTTTTTTGTTATTGGGTTTATTAATGAACACTAAATCCCCTTCATTAGTACCAACGGGTCTACCAAGAACACCTCCGTTCTGAACGTATACCATACGTCCTACTGAAGTACGTTCAAGAATATTTTCGAGTTCCATTTCATAAAGAGAAGACATAATTGATGATATCATTTTCCAAACGGGATTTTTCTTTCCATTGGTACGAGAGTGAAGACCAATGTTTCTCACTACTACATTAATTTCCTTTTCCTCCAACCATTCAAGAGTTTGAATAACATCACCGGTATTTCTTCCTAAACGAGAAAATTCTTCTACTACGATTTCGGATATCCCTACTCCTTCTTGGATCATTTTTATTAGTTCTTTAGATTTGGGGCGATCTTTAAAACTTACGGATCCTGAAATTTTGTCCAATAGTACTATATCGTATTTTTCAGTATCTGCCTCAAATCTGTTTCCTGTTTGAATTAATGTAGAAACTCTATTATATTTAACCCTCATAACGTTGTATTTTAAATGTCAGATTAAATTTACGGCGAAAGTGCCTCTCAGCCTACGCTTTTAGCACTATTTAGCACTTGAGATCGTGTCGATTTATATTGAAATTTATCTAAACGCAGGATCAGAGCAAAATAAAATTCCTCTAGCCTGAAGTTTCAGATCGCACTACAGTAAGAATAATTTTGTGCAAACAAAATACTTCGATAAAAAAAAGAAAGGTGCTTACCAACACCTTTCAAATATTTATAATCTATCATAATCCCCATTGCCCCCCCTACCTTAAATCCTCCCTCCGTCCCGTCTCCCTTTAACTTTCATTAAAATATAGGGGATGATATCGTGAAAAAATATTTTTGCCAATTTTTATTCCGAGTTTGGAACTCTCTTATATTTAATCAAAAAAACTTTGATATAAACACAGACTCCAAAATAAAAAATAAAAATTTTTCCATTTTTTGTTCCAGAATTTGGAAACCTATTTATCAGGCCGGATCAAATTCTGTGGTAATGTACAATGGAAAAATAGAATAGACAGATACAGTACAGTCCTCTCGCAATGTTCTTGCTCTGCCAACTGCCTGAACTAAATTTGATTCGATGATATAAAATTGTATATCCCTCAAATTTTCATTTTCAAAACAGTAAAAGGTAAATTCAAATCCCCGGTGTCTCACAGTTCTGTTGTTCATCATTCCATCTTTGATTTCAAATTCAATTCCCATCATTCTTGCCATAAGAAAATACTGAATAATACTACCATGAGGTGTACCAACTACCGCTATATCCTTACCTTTCAGCAAATCCGAACCGGAGCAGTTAAAGAAGTGCATATCCTGACAGGATGAATCAAAAGAGTGTTTAAATTTTTTAAAAGTGATAACCGGTAATCCTGTTACTTTTTCAGAAATCTCTTCTTTAAATTTCTCAAGTGATATTCGTGAACATGATCTTTCCGTATGTTGCACAACCTTTCCTATCTGTTCAACATTTCTGTGGTCGAAAACCTTAAAATTTCTGTTGGGATAGAGTCTTTTATATATTTCAACCGGAACCGTTGCAGACATGATAATAACCTTTTTATCGGATGGTAAATCTTTTCTTGAAATGTAATTAATTTTTCCATTCTTCCTGTTAATGAAGAAATATTTACTCATAAAGAACTCAAAAATATTGGAATCAAATCCCGAGAATGACTTACAGTCTGTGATCAGGTCTTCAACATCAAACATTACAGGCGTTTCATAAATTCCGTTCTCGAGCCCTTTTAGATACTCAGCAAAACTTCTAACCAAGGGATTAAGAAATTCCATATAAGCAATATCCTTGATTGAAGTCTCTTTAATTTCCATTAGACTATCCAAAGGATCTTCATCAAAGATTACCGTATTATGAGGTAAATCCTGTGAATTGAGAAATCTTTTATGAGTAGTGATTACGGATTGGTTTTCATCATAACAGTCTTCTAATTGAGAAAGATATTCCATTGCTGTTGTAATATCGTCTAAATTATCAGTATATTTTTCAATTGATCTGATAATATGTGCAGCCTTCTGTGGTAATCCTATTTTATAATATAACTGAACCAAAGAATGAACCGATTGATCTTCGAAAATAATAGAATCCGGTGATTTTGTTTTTGGAATTACCATTCGGTTGTGAACCTCATTCTTCAAATCATTAGTTGGCAGTGCAATGATTGATCTTTCGACATTTGTCAACATCTGGGTTTTTCCTATACCAGTTGGAACAGAAAATAAATATACCGTATCAAGATCCGGTGACGATAGTGCATCTCTAAATTGTTTTTCAAACTCTTTTTCAACATCTTTTATACTCAACTTTTCCTCTTTTTCAATAACCTTAATCTTTTCTTTCTTTTTAAAAAAAGTCGGAATATCTTCAATGAGATTATCCTCTGGGAAAGGAGAAAATTTGTTTACCGGCATTGGAAAGTAGTTCATTTTTCGCACATACTCAATCATCTGATAATTGTTTTCAGTATATTCTGTCTTACCTTCATTATTATACTTCAGCATCACTTCTTTCATTCTGAGAAGACCACCACTGATGTATTTCATGTTAAGTGCAAGACCGAATAACTGCTCATGTGTTAACCAAAACCCATTTCTGAATTCATCCATGATTTTTATTTTGCCGAAATCATTGTCCCAATCTATTCTCACTTCCCCCGCTATTGAAGTAGATTTTATAGAAAAAAAATCGTTATTACTATTTATATCTAATAGTGATTCCGAAAATTCTGAAGAAAAATCACTGGATTCAACATAATTATCTAAACTAATTTTTTGGATACTGGCCATGAGTTTCTCTAAGTTGATTGGAATTATACTGGTGATAACAGCATTCTTGCCACCAAGGAACCTTCTTGATAGATCCTTACATTTTTTATCTAGATCCAGTATCAGATTCAGTGAATCCATAATAAGTTTGTATTTCTTTTTATTGGTTATGGGTTCATCCAGAAAAATAACTACTCTGAATTTCGGATGTTCCGGTCTATCTGAAAATGTAGGATAATACAGGTTAGGTTTAATATTGTAATTATCCAGTATATCATATACTTCTTCCAAGGTTTGTTTACCGGAATCGAAATCAAGACCTATAATAGCCTGTTCCCTCCAGTTTTTGTTATTAACTTCTCCTTCAAATATTCCACCGGACCAGCATTGGGACAGTGGTGGCGATACTAATTCAGAAAATTTTTTGATCGTTGATTCTGTAGATTTTATCGAGTTGGTGATGTGACCAAACTTTCTTTTTGGCGGTTTAGAAGTCCAGGCCAAAGGACTTATTGAATATTTATAATTTTCAACTTCCATCTTTTTACTTATTTGGAAAGTTTATGATTTCGGATAGCCGTCCTCAGTAAAAATATAACCGCAAAAAAATGAAAAACCAAAAAAAAGAATAAACTTTAGCAGTTTTTAGCACTTTATTGGACTTGCATAAGTTTAATATTCTGGCTATTTTTCAAAAAAAAGTAAATGACTATTTACCTATTCACATTAGACGACCACCTTAGAGAAGATATCTCTGTAATTGTTGATATGTTCAACAAAAGTAAGGGTTCATTAAAATTCAAAATTTTATCGTACAAGTCATCAACAGATTACTATGATTTATATAAAAAAAGTAAATCTCTTACACTTGAATCTATCTCAGAAATTTGTAATAAATTAAAAGGGGAAAATAATGTTTATGAAGATTACGGTGTTTTAATTACATCAAAAAACATCGAAAAACCCAAGGCAATTACATTAGAAGGAAAAGAGTCATGGTATAGTGCATTTGTTTTTAAAAATATCGCAATCAACTCTAACGATTGGGAAGAGATTACAGAAGATAGATCATATCTTGCAATTGCTCACCAAATTATCGAAAATATATTCCAATCTTTATCACAGCTAAATTTAGGATCAACTGAATTGATGGAAGAAATACATTTCAATTCTAAGGGATGCATAAACGACTACGGTAGAAATAGATCTGAAATTTACGCTAAAATAATGTCCGGTTATATATGTAAAAATTGTCAGGAAAGATTTATTGAAAGAGGAAATGACGAATCAACCCTTAATCAAATCAAAAGTACCCTAACAATAATTAGAAATCGAATAACAGACAACTATGATTTAAGTTTAAATTTCACGGAAACAATTTCGGTTGATAAATATGGTCAAATTAGTATCGGAAAAAACAAGATTAATTTTGGTAATGCTAAAACATTATCTCACATCTACCTGTTTTATCTAATCAACCATAATTTAAAGATTGGACATAATGATTTTTTGGAAAAAAAAGAGATTCAAGATAAATTTACCGCCCTTTTTAGAGTAACCGGAGAATATAAAAATAAATTTCACATGATAGGATATGTAGATAGCATGAGTACATATCATACAAGGATAAAAAAGTACATTCAGAATTCTTTAGCAATCGAAAGTTTGTACGAAAAATTTCTTTATAAAAGTAAGAAAAGTAAGGAGCATGGTCACCATTATTGGCTTGAGTTAGAGGACTCACAGGTTGAACTCGACCCTTCATTACAGCAATATAAAATAAAAGTGTAGCGCGACAGTTTTTCAAAAAAAAAATCGGTTAGTCGGATCTTTGAAGTATTAAAATTAACAAATAAATTAATACTTATGAACAGCACAGTTTTAAAATCCGATGCAATTTTACCATTGTCAAACAAAGTTACAAGACTTGAATTATCTCAACTTGAAATTCCAAAAGAATGGGATCAATTTTTCAACAGAAAAGAAAAAAGAGAATTTATCAAAAACCTTAAAAGACAGATTGAAAAGTCAAGGTATTGCAGCCCGATCACCGTTTTAAAGTTTGAAGATAAATATATTATCGTTGATGGTGTTTTACGATTTTTGGCATTGCAAGATTTAAATTTAAACGAAGTTGATTGTATCATACTTGAAAAATTCCCGGAATCAAGTGACGAATTGAAAGATTGGATTATTGAACACAATATTAAATCCGTTCCAACGGTTGATGACCTAATCCGGTTACTAAGGCATTATTTAAGAAATACTGATGTGGAAGAGGGTATAGTAAATTGTAATCGTAAATATGGATTTATAACTGAAACTCTGGGTCGAGGATGGGGTAGAAACAATGTAATTACAGTAAAGAAAACTTTAACCTTAGATGAAAAAAATCCTAAAAATTGTTTACAACTTTCAAAAAGATTATGTGGTAAGGAAATATCTTTTGATAGAGCTAATAAAGCAATTAAGATATTAGAAAATAAAACCCTAAATTATACTCTTAAAGATGAGAAAAAAGCTAAAATAATTTCAGGATTTTTGAGTAAAAATTACGATCAAAGAAAAGCAGAGTCTTTGATTCGTCAGTACAAAACAAAAATAAACAAAGGAACAACGAATGTTACTTTTAATCACAAGTATTCTTCAGATCGATATTTAATTCTTCCGGGGAACAGTTTAGATACTCAGTTTCCAGAAGGAACATTGATTAATGGTATCTTTACATCCATCCCTTACTTTAATATTATTAACTATGCGGAAAACGGAATTGTGCCTGAACAATTAGATTTAGGATATGAGCTTGAGATTGGCAGAGAGAAGAAGCGTGAAGATTTCGTAAAAAATATAGTTGATGTAATGAAAATTGGTGCGGAAAATATGACCGAAGATGGAGTTATCATTATTAATCTTGATGATACCTACAAAGATTCAGTTTGTGTTGGAGTCGTAGCTTTATTAATCTTAGAGATGCAAAACGCAGGATTTTTGTTCATTGATCAAATGATTTGGGAAAAATCAAATCCAAAACCTCAAAGTAACCGAACTTCCAGGTTTACCAATTCTTATGAATCCATTCTCATTTTTGCGAAATCACCGGAATATTATTACGAACAATTAAGAATATTTGATCCTACAAAATCAGCAACCGTAAAAAGAGGATGTTCTGAGCAAGGCAAAAAAGGAGTGAATACTAAGAAATCCTATCACATTTCTAACCCCTATAAAACAATGAGGAATTTCCTTTGTGATAACGATATCGAACAAATTTTAAAGTTAAACATATCAAAAGAAAGATCACAAAATGAAGGTTTACAAAATGGGTTTTTCGGATCGTTTCCATCTTTATTCCCCCTACCATTCATACTGTCATTCTTTCCTGAGGATGGGGTTATCTGGGATTGTTTTGGGGGAACCGGAACTACAGGTAGGCTGGCACTCATGTTAAATCGAAAAGTTATCATCAGTGAACTTTACGATAAAAATATCGCTAAAATATGCGAAACCCTTGAAAGAGGTACTTCTGAGTACGATAAAAATGAATATTTATCTTTAAAAAATGACTTTTTATCTGAAGATAATGACATTCGAAATGTTGCTTAAATTAATTATTAATCTCATACCTATCCGGTAAATTATTCCACATATTTTCTTGTAAATTCAAATTCATTATTGAGATGAATAGGATTTTTAGTGCCATATTTTACCGGATTTTAAATCTAATAAAATTATGAACCAAATATTTTTACAAAACTTCACTAAAGAGGAACTAATTGAAGACATTAAAAACACTATTTTTTCTGAAATCAAAATCATTATTGGAAAGACCACTCATAAAAATGATGATAGACTTTTAACGAGAAAAGAAGTTTGCGAACAATTTAAAATTCACATATCAACTTTAAATAGATGGATAAAATCTGAAATCTTAAAACCTCACTATATCGGAAATAGAGTTTATTTTAAAGAATCGGAATTACCTATTACAAAAAAGAACCTCATTTGAGGTTCTTTTTTTTAGATCTTAATTAATTCTAGATTATCAGACAGTTTTAATCTGATTTTTTTCGCCTTCTCTAACATTGTATTTTGGTCATAATGTTCTACCATGGAAGTGGTTTTATGACCTGTATTAACCATAACACCTTCGTCACCTAACACCGATCTAAAGTTGGTAATATAAGACCTTCTACAAATATGAGATGTTATCAGTTCCCACTTTTCGTAATGGTCAAATACTTTTCTTTTATCAATCATTTTTCCACCAAAAATTAAATCTTTAATTCCTGCTAATTGACAGACAAGTTTTATGTATTCATTAAATCTTTGATCAGATATCTGTCTAGGGAACTCACCCAATCTTTTGTTTAAAATCGTTTTTACCGGATCCAAAAGTATTGCAGTAACAGGATCATTTGTCTTCTTTTGTACCAAGGAGATATAATGATGATCAATTATATCAGTTTTTTTCAATCTTAGTAAATCTGAAACCCTCAATCCCATATAACACCCTATAACCAACCAATCTCTAGCATTATCAAGGTAATCTAATTCCAAATCAAGAACTTTGATTTTATGAATTTCCTCTAAACTTAATATAGGATCTTTATAATTTTTTGGTTCTATATAGAATGTCCAATTGGGAACTTCATCACTTGTTTTATATTTTTTCGATTTAGCAAACTTGATAAACGTTTTAATGATCTTCAGTTCTTTTACTATCGTCATCGGTGCATACCGGTTTTTTGTACACCAGTCTGTAAAAGTATTTCTAAAATTATCATCAATATGTGAAACTGTAAGTTTTGAGTTAATCTTAAATAATTTATTCTTGATTACTCTGAATTTTTTAATGGAAGCAGATGTTAACTCTTTGTGTTTTCCTAAAGCGAAAACGCTTCTTTCCGTTATATACTCCTCAATTAGCTGGGACATATATAAAGTTGAGTTCACAACTTTTTTCTCAGATTTCTTTTTATTTTTACCGTACGTCGAATCTAAAAAATTCTTAATCTGTGATTTCGTCACATTGTAGTTGTTCATGAGAAGAAAACTGTTCAGACTATTTTTTAACTCATTCAGTTTAATATTAAACTCATCGATATTTTTATTCAATATTTTTTGGGATTCATCTTTTGGACTTTTCTTTTTGAAAGATTGATTATACATTCCATTTTTGCTGTCCCACCTCTCTGCATCGATTGAAAAAGGACTCCCCCAAAAGAAATCAAAATCTCTACTTGGTTTATATCTCACATAGATTGTTGCCTCTCCTATCTTCTTTCTTAATAATAATGTTATACCCATAATATGCTGATTTAGGCTAAGATACAGCGTAAAATTCGCATTGCCTAGCAATACATATTGAAAAGTGGAGTTTTTTCAAGAAAAAAACAATCACAAAATAATAACTGTTCGTATATTTGAAATTATGTCCTGTACTAATGATAAATTCACCATTTCTAGTATTAGAAAACAGGTCAAAACTTTAAAACTATAATCAGAAGTGATCAACAACCAAGATATATTATTTTTCAACGAATTAATATACAATATTAGACCAAATTCTACCGTCAAAATATGTGTAAACAATTTTAGTTTCAATGCAATTTTTGATTTATTAGAGCCATTCCAAAACTGTAAGTCTGTTGAGTTACTCATTCAGAAAACAGATTTTGATCACCAAAAACCATCCTTTGTTAAAGATTTGTCTGAAAATGAAACCAATGCAAAACTTCAAACTTACTACCGCCTTCGTCAAGTTTTAGATTTTGTCGAGAAGTTTGTTTTTGTTAAAAAGGGAATCACCGGAGGCAATAGTTTTATCATTGTTGATGATAAATCATTCCAATTTGCACCAAATAATTTTAACGAAACTACACTTGGACTCGTTAAAGATGGGAAACCTTATATGATTTTCGGTCTTGAAGATTCTTCAAATTCTTTCGGAAAAGCATTTGAAAATTTATGGAATGGCGGTACAGATTGTAAAAAAGAACTAATTAACTTATATCAACAAGCGGATGTCTTAAAATCTGCGGAAGTAAATTATAAATATTCAATTTCTAAAATCTTTGCCGGAAAAACCACGGAGGATATCAATGAGGAAAGATTAATGAAGACCGGATTCAAAAATTCTGTTGTTTGGAATAAACTTTTTAATTTTCAGAAAGATGCAGTCTTAGGTGCAATAGATAAAATTGAAAAATTTAACGGATGTATTATTGCTGATTCTGTTGGTTTAGGTAAAACTTTCGAAGCCCTAGCAATCATCAAATACTACGAACTTAGAAACGATAGGGTTCTTGTTCTAGCACCCAAAAAATTAAGAGATAACTGGGTTACTTACCGTCTTAATGACCGAAGAAATATTTTAGTACAAGACCGACTCAACTTTGATGTTCTGAACCACACCGATTTAAGTCGTGAAAAAGGAATGTCTGGAGATGTAAATCTTGAAACGGTTCATTGGGAAAATTATGATCTTATTGTAATAGATGAATCACACAACTTTAGAAATAACAATCCTTCAAAAGGAACGGTTTCTCGTTATGAAAAATTGATGAGAGATGTAATAAAATCCGGTGTTAGAACCAAGGTATTATTACTTTCTGCAACACCGGTAAATACAAGATTAAATGACCTTAGAAACCAATTGGCTTTCATCACGGAGACGAATGACCAAGCATTAATAAATGAAGGAATTTCAAGTATTGATCTTACTTTGACACAAGCACAAAGAAAGTTTAACACTTGGATGAAACAAGCAAATCCTACAAGAGAAGATCTTATCAACAGATTGGATGGTGACTACTTCAAACTTTTGGATATTTTTACCATTTCAAGATCAAGAAAACATATTGAGAAATATTATGATGTTGCGGATATTGGGAAGTTTCCAACAAGACTAAAACCAATTTCCCAATTCAGCGACTTCGATACAGATAATAAAGAGTTTTCCATTACTGATATTAATGATTATCTACAATCATTAAACTTAAAGTTTTATTCACCGATGTATTTCGTTTTCGAACATTTGCAAGAAGCTTATGCTGAAAAATACGATACGAAAACAAAAACAGGTGCAGTTTTCAGTCAATTAGACCGTGAGGAAAGTATTATTACCCTGATGAGGGTTAATCTTTTAAAGAGATTGGAGTCATCAATCTTTTCATTCTGTTTGACAGTTGAAAAACTTTTGAAACATATTGAAATACTTCTCGAAAAGATTGCAAATCATAGAGAGTTTGTTGAGGAAATGGACGTTCGAGATTTCGATTTTGATGATGAACAGCTCAATGATCTTTTTATCGGTGGTAAAGTAAAAGTTCTACTACAGGATATGGATTTGGTAAAGTTCAGAGAGTTTCTTGAATCAGATTTTGAAATATTACAAGATTTGTACTTCAAGTGCAGAGTTATAACGGTTAGGAGAGACCAAAAACTTAAAGATTTAAAAGATATTATTTCTGATAAAATTCAAACCCCAATCAATCCCAACAATAAAAAGGTAATCATCTTTTCTGCATTTGCCGACACGGTAAAATACCTTTACGAAAACTGTGCAGAAGAATTTGAGACTCAATATGGACTAAAATCTGCCTTGGTTTCCGGTAGTGATGCCAACAGAACTAATCTTGAAGGGTGCAAAACAAATCTACAGAACATCCTGATCAACTTCTCTCCGGTCTCTAAGACTCGTGATAGTATTTTTCCTGATCAAAAAGGTGAAATTGATCTGTTATTTTGCACTGATTGTATTTCAGAAGGACAAAACTTACAGGATTGTGATTACCTGATCAATTACGATATTCATTGGAATCCGGTTCGTATTATTCAGAGATTTGGTCGTATTGACAGGATTGGTTCTAAAAACGATCAAATACAGTTAGTCAATTTTTATCCTGACATTGAATTAGATCAATACATAGATTTGATTCAACGTGTAAAAGGTCGAATGCAGATTCTCGACATTTCAGCTACCGGAGATGATAACGTGATAGATGACCGTGACGGGCAAAATAAAGAATTGGAGTACCGAAGAAAACAGTTAGAAAAAATGAAAGATTCGGTGGTTGATTTGGAAGACCTTGAAGGTGGAATCTCCATTTCCGATCTTACTTTTAATGACTTTAAAATAGATGCTGACCGTATAAAAGAAGAGGAATTAAAACAGTACGAATTATTTGCCAGTGGGATTTTCTCTTTGGTGGAAAATAATCTGGTTGATCATCCTGCCGGAGTTTTATTTTGTCTTAAAGATTTAGATGAAAATAATTTTGAGGATAAACTAAAATCTAATTTATTACATCCGTATTCGTTGGTCTACATTACTTATGACGGTGAAGTTAAAGTACCGATGAGAATGGGAAAACGAGCCTTAGATATATTTAAAAAACTATCATTTGGAAAATTATCTGTAAAAGAAGAATTGTTGAAGCAGTTTAATATTAAATCAAAATCAGGTAAACACATGAATCAATACGTGGAACTTTTAGACATTGTAAAAAATCATTTATCTGGGGAAGAAAAAACAATGGAACTTAACTCAATCTTCAATCCAAACGGTTCGTTAATCGGAAAATCAGGCAAAAAATCAGAATACGAAGTCATAAGTTATCTTATTGTAAACTAAATAAAAAATTAATAACACATATCACATTAATGAATTGGAAAGAAATTTTTAAGTTACCCGACAATTGTACCCTCAATATTCCCATTACAAAAGTTTCCCTAAAAGAACAGGATGGAATAACCATCAGTGAAGCAAAACTTTTGGATGGATCAGACGTTCAAAGTATCCGGATTTTTGGAATTGTGAGTAAAGGGAACGCCAATATTCCTGAGTCTATTGATGACTCTCAATCTTTTGTTGAAGTCTATTTTATTACTGTCAGTTTACGAACAGATGTTTATGAAAAAAATTACAAACCAGTTGCCCGACTAATCCACAAACTGATTCCTCATCATTGTCTTGTAATTTTACAATCTGAAGATGAATCACTTTCTCACATTAGCTTATCGACCAAAACCATTAATAAAAATGACCAAAGGTTAAGAGTTATCTCAGATGAATTGTTTTCCGTTTTGATCAACGATGAACAAACAGGTTTTCTTGAAGCCTTATCCTTTGCTAATGCAAATACCATCAATCTTAAATCATTTTACGAGTACTATCTAAAAGTCATTAAAAATTATAACCTTATTGATTTGACTAAAGAGTTCAAAATTAGGACGTATGAAATGACAGAAGAATTACTAATTATCAATGAATCTGTAGAAAACTATCAAACAGAAATTAACTCCCAACAAAAACAACTGAAATCGGTCACTCAAATGAGTGAAAAAGTCAGGATAAATTCCGAAATTCACGACCTCAAACAAAAAATAAACGAACTAAAAGTTAAGATAGAACATGGAAAAGATTAATGAATTGACCTCAGAAAATATTGTTCAGCAGAATATTGAAAGATTAAAAGAAATCTTTCCTACAGCTTTTAGTGAAGGAAAATTGGTGGTTGAAGAATTACAGGCATTGGTTGGAGAATACATCCAAAAAGATAAAGAATTTTACCAAATGACTTGGGCAGGTAAAACCGAAGCTCAAAGAGAAGCCAATAAAGTCTCTACCGGAACTTTGCGACCATCAAGAGAGGAAAGTAAAGACTGGGATTCTACCGGAAATATTTTTATTGAAGGTGATAACTTGGAAGTTCTTAAATTGTTACAGAAATCATACAGCAACAAAATCAAGATGATCTATATTGATCCTCCATATAATACAGGGAAGGATTTTGTGTATAAAGACAATTATAAAGATAATCTAAATAATTATCTTGAATTATCAGGACAAAAAGATGAAGAAGGCAAAAAACTAAGTACCAATACAGATAGCGACGGTCGTTATCATAGCAATTGGCTTAACATGATGTACCCTCGTCTCAAATTAGCAAGAAATCTGATGACTGATGATGGCGTTATTTTTATTTCTATTGATGATAATGAACAATCAAATTTAAAGAAATTGTGTGATGAGATTTTTGGAGAAGAAAACTTTGTTTCAAATATTGTTTGGGCAGGTGGAAGAAAGAATGATTCAAAATATATTTCAATCAGCCACGAATACATTTTATGTTATTTCAAAAATCTAAATTTAATAAAAGAAAAGAAAATCTTTTGGAGAGAAAAAAAAGAAGGCTTAGATAAAATATACTCAAAAGTTAAAGAATTAGTAATTAGTAGTGAAAATAATTTTGAAGAAGCTACAAAATTACTCAAATTATGGTACAAAAATATGGATCAATCAAATCCGATCTATAAGCAATCTCATTATAGTCAGATCGACGAAAAGGGTGTATTCTATGCTGATAATATTTCATGGCCTGGTGGTGGTGGGCCAAAATATGATGTTTTACATCCTATTACAAATAAACCTGTTAAAATACCTTCTAGAGGATGGTTATTTTCAAGCCCAGAAAGAATGCAAGAATTTATTAATAACGGATTAGTAAAATTTGGTATAGATGAACAATCAGTTCCAACTCTAAAAGCTTATTTAAAAGATCGCGAATATCAGGTTCCTTACAGTATTTTCTATCAAGATGGTAGGGCATCGACCAAAAGATTAATGAAAATGTTTGGAAGTAAAATATTTGAGAATCCAAAAGATGAAAATATTATATCTTCTATAATAAGATATCATGTTCTAAAAGAAGATATTGTTTTAGACTTTTTTTCTGGTTCTGGATCTACTGCACACGCAGTAATGGCACTTAACGCAGAAGATGGAGGTAGTAGAAAGTGTATTTCCGTACAATTGCCTGAACCAACTGATGAGAAGTCAGAAGCCTATAAAGAGGGATATAAAACTATCGCAGAAATAACTAAGGAACGTATTCGAAGAGCAGGTGAATTAGTGAAACAGGAAAATAAAAATAATGACAGAATTGAAAATTTAGATGCAGGTTTCCGTGTGTTTAAATTAGATTCTTCTAATATTCTGGCTTGGGATACATCGGTTGATGAATTTGAAGGGCAATTAGATATGTTCGCAGAAAATAATGGAGACCATATTAAATCCAATAGAACAGAAGAAGATGTGTTGTTTGAGATTCTTTTAAAATACGGTTTAGAACTGACATTACCAATCGAAGAAAAAGTGGTTGGAGACTGTAAAATCTACAATATCGGTTTTGGATCAATGTATATTTGTTTAAGTGATCAGATCAAAACAGATGTAGCCACAACCATTGGTGAATGGCACAAAGAATCTTCGGATTCCAATCCATCTGTTATCTTTAAAGATTCCGGTTTTGCCAATGATGCCGATAAAACCAATACGGTGCAAACTTTGAGACAGGTGGGTATTGAAAATGTGAAATCTATTTAATTGTTTCTATGAAAATACAATTTGAAGGTAACCTTAGTTATCAGCAAGATGCCATAGAAGCTGTTGTTGATGTATTTAGAGGACAGGAAAAACTACAATCTAATTTTACTGTTTTAGCTCCAAAAGATCAAACCATTGATTACGAAGCGGATTTGGGTTACGCTAACAAAATAAATCTTTTACCAAAACAAATCGTGGAAAACGTTCAAACCATTCAAATGAAAAATGGTTTACGAATTTCTGATCCCAATAAAATTGACAGAAATGATCTTCAGTTCTCAATTGAGATGGAAACCGGTACCGGAAAAACTTACGTTTTTACCCGATCAATAATGGAAATGAACCGTAAATACGGTTTTAAAAAGTTCATTATTGTCGTACCGTCTGTTTCTATTCGCGAGGGGATTAATAAATCTTTGGAATTGACAGATGATCATTTTAAGAAAGTATTTGAAAATACACCGTATAAATATTTTATTTATGACAGTTCCAATCTAAGTCAAGTAAGAGACTTCGCAACATCAGACCAGATCAGAATAATGGTGATCAACGTTCAGGCGTTT
This sequence comes from Chryseobacterium sp. S90, assembly GCF_047444895.1. Lineage (NCBI taxonomy): Bacteria > Pseudomonadati > Bacteroidota > Flavobacteriia > Flavobacteriales > Weeksellaceae > Chryseobacterium > Chryseobacterium sp. S90. The sequence goes on from NZ_JBLGCX010000008.1 coordinate 212,246, forward strand.
TCTCAAGATGTAGATACCGCAAAAGGTTCTAAACGTATAATGTTGGAATATAATGATAAGTTAGGTGCAAAACCAATAAGTCTACTTCAAGATACCAACCCAATTGTTATTGTAGATGAACCTCAAAGTACAATGAGTTCAAAGTTACAGATACAATCTGTTAAGAATTTGAATCCAATAGCTATTTATAGGTTTTCGGCTACTCATAAAGAAAAAATAAATCTCCTTTATAAATTTGATGCTATTGATGCTTATAATGATGGAAAAGTCAAAAAGATTGAAGTAGCATCAGTTACTACAAAAGATGAAGTGAGCGACGGGGCTTTCATACAGGTCTTAAGCATATCCAATAAAAATGGGTTTAAAGTTAAACTGAATCTTGATATCAAAGGAAAAAACGGAAAAGTAACAAGATCACCTAAAGAAGTGAAGTTAGGTGATGACTTGTATCAAATTACCAAGTTAGATCAATATACCGGATTTAATGTGAGTGAAATCAGTACAGATCCTGAGTTTATTGAATTTTCTAATGGTCAGTTTTTACAATCTGGTCAAACATTAGGTGGTGTAAATGATACTGATATCAAGAGAAAATTGATTGCTAAAACCATACAGGAACATCTCGACAAGGAAGTAAAATTTAACCCTAAAGGAATAAAAGTTCTGAGTTTATTTTTCATTGATAAGGTCGCAAGATATCGAGAATATGATGAAGAAGGTAATAAATTAAATGGTGAATATGCTCAAATTTTTGAAGAAGAATATAATAGAATCATTCAGTCACCTAAATATAAACTGTCTCTTTTTAAAGAAGTACAAGATTTAGAAGTGAATGTTTCTGATGTTCACAAAGGATATTTTTCCACTGATAAAAGATCTAAAAAATCCAACTCAAAAGATAAATTTGAAGCCTTTAAAGATACTTCCGGTTCTGTAAAAGCAGATGAAGACACTTATCATCTGATTATGACAGAAAAAGAAAAACTACTCAGCTTTGACTCGCCTGTACGTTTTATCTTCTCACACACTGCATTACGAGAAGGTTGGGATAATCCAAACGTTTTTCAAATTTGTTTACTAAAAGAAATGGGTGCCTCAGAAATAAGAAGAAGGCAGGAAATAGGTCGTGGACTGAGAATTTCTGTTGACCAAACCGGAAATCGTGTTTATGATGAAAACGTAAACGTTTTAACAACGGTTGTCAACGAAAGTTTTAAAGATTTTGTGGAAGGATATCAAAAGGAACTAACCGAAGATACCGGAATAACATTTGGTCATCTTGCTATTGAATCTTTTAATACGGTAGTGACTTCCGTTGACGAAAACGATGAACCAGTTTATTTGGGACAGGAAACATCTTCTCAAATTTATCAAACTTTTATTGAATTAGGATATATTGACAAAAAAGGTAAGATTCAGGATACCTTAAAAATCCACTTAAAAGAGGAAACTGTTGACTTAGGTCAGGAATTTAGTGAAACGGTCTCAAAACAGATTTATAACATTTTAAAACAGGTTGCAGGTTCTTTAGAAATAAAAGATAATAACGATAAAAGAGAAATTAAAATTAACAAAGAAGTTTTTTTATCGGAAGACTTCAAAAAACTATGGGACACGATAAAGTACAAAACAGTATATCAGGTAGAATTTGATTCTGAAAAATTAATTGAGAACTGTATTAAGACGATCAACAACAATGTTTTAAATCAACAGGCAAAAATAGAATTTGTAAAAGGCAAACTAGCTGTTGGAAAAGGTGGTATTGAGACAGATGGTGAATTGAAAACTTATGTTGAAAATTTGGAGGTCGAAGTAAGAAATTTACCAGACATTATAACGTATCTTCAAAATGAAACTGATCTTACAAGAAAAACAATTGTACTTATCCTAAAGAGATTAGAAGCAAGAGTGTTAAAATATTTTAAGACCAATCCACAAGCTTTTATCGAAAAGTGTATTGATGTTATCAATATTCAAAAAAGATTATTTATTGTTGACGGTATCAAATACCAAAAAATTGGAGATCACGATTATTACGAGCAAAAAGAATTGGAAAAAACGGATGCAATTGGTTATCTAAGTAAATATATGCTTGAAGCTTCCAAATCAGCATTTGATTATACTTTATGTGATTCGGAGGTTGAATTAAATCTCGCTAGAGAATTTGAAGGTAGTGAAAATGTAAGTTTATACACCAAGTTACCGGGTTGGTTCAAAATCCCAACACCATTAGGTAATTACAATCCGGATTGGGCAATTTTGTACAGCAAAGGTGACGGAGATAAACTGTATTTTGTAACAGAATCTAAAGGGACAATTTTTGACGAAGGATTAAAACCAATTGAGACCGGAAAAATTAAATGTGGGAAGGAACATTTCAAGGCAATTGGTAGCAGGATGATTGTTGCACATACGATGGATGATGTTTATAATCAAGTATAATAAAATAGTTAATTTATATGAATTTAAATTCAGAATTCTCAATAAATGAATTTATAGATTATCTCAAAAATTTGGATCATAATAAACAAAAGAGAATGTTATTTATGATTGAAGCAGAACTTACAATTTTTGATGATTTCGATTATAATACAAACTTTGGGGTATATCCCAACTATCAACATATTGCATTTGACAAAGTTATACGTACTTCATATTACAAAAATTATAATTTACTGTATGCTTATCTCGCTGATGGAAATCTTTTAAGTGTTCCAGATGATAGTATGAGAGAAAAATGGAATGTTTTAAAGGATCAATTTTTAACTGAATTAAATCTTGATCAGTCAATGTTTGATCATGAATATGAAACTTTCAAATTTGGTTTAAGATTAAAAGAATTGAGGCAGTATAAAAATATTTCAAAATCGGAGTTTTCTAAAATATCAGGTTTAAGTAAACAAAAAATCACCCAAATTGAAGATTTTGGGTTTTTATCCAAGATATCGGAAGTAAATCAATATGTAGTTGACGGATTAAAAATGAGTTTAAATTTAAATGTGAAATAAAAAAGTTGATAAACAATGCAGGCAATAAATTTATATAAAGTTTTTAATTTGGGTTTTTTCAGAATTCCTGATTATCAACGTGGATATTCATGGACAGATAAGCAACTTACTGAATTATGGGATGATCTGGACGAAATTCAAGAGATAAATGGTGAATTAAAAAAACATTATACAGGAACAATTTTTTTAGAAAAAACAAAATCAATCGAACATGAAAGATGGATTGATGATGATTTCTTTTTTGTTGTTGATGGACAACAGAGATTAACCACAATTAGTATATTACTATTCGAACTCTTAAGATATGAGACAGGGTATTCAAATAAAACTAAAGAACTTTTAGTTGATACTTTTCTACATGTCAAAAGTGAGACCGGAAATAGTAGAGTTGAACGTTTTGGCTATCAGGAAACGGATAAAAATTATCAATTTTTATATAGAGTTATTTTCGAAGATCAAAATATTTTGATACCAACAGCGCAAACGAATCTTTACTCTAAAAATTTGAGTTATGCTAAAGCTTTTTTCCGTGAAAGGTTAGAAAATCTAACAGAAGATGACCGAAGATTAATTTTCAAAAAATTGACTACATGTCTTGTTTTTGATATTAGAAAAATAGAAAAAGACTTAGATGTACAAGCAGTCTTCGAAACAATGAATAATCGAGGTAAACCATTAACCGTTCTAGAGAAATTAAAAAATAGATTAATTTTTCTTAATGAAAAACTCGTTCAAAGTGATTCTGATAAAACTATTCTAAGGACAAGTATAAACACAGCATGGGGAAAGATTTATAATTCACTCGCTCAAAATCCTGATCATTTTCTTGATGAAGATGAGTTTTTGTCAGCGCACCTTTCACTATATCGCAAACCAAAAGAATCTGTTTTCTCTGAAAAATTAGCAGAAGAAAAAATCTTCGAAATGTTTTGTAATAAATCTGAAAAATTTAACGAAGATGAGACAGAAAAGAAAGAATCACCGGTTACATTTAGTAAGATTAGTCAATATATTCATAATTTATCTGATACAGCACCCATATGGTATAATGTCAACTTTTCAAAAAACATTATGGTTCAGAAAATCTTAATTATGAATAGTAGCAAGGATGTTAAGATCTTTCTAAGTGCAATTTTCAATAAGATAAACGATCCTTCCATCCAACAAAATATGCTAATTGTATTAGAAAAAATTATGTTCAGAAATAGAGTTCCAGGACTCTGGGTTATGGATGAAAGGAATACTTCTACATGGGCAAGAAATTTATATACAAGTAAAGATATCTCTAAATCTATTTTTGATATTGAGTTAGAAATGAACGAATATTTGCTTAAGAAAATTAATAATGAAGACATGATCAATGGTTTTAAATCTTTATTTACTTATGTAAGAGGTGCAGTAGGATTTCATAGATGGGGCAACTTAAAATATTTTTTGTTCGAGTATGATGAGAAATTAAAAACAGAATTTAAAGAGAGTAATGATAAGGTTTCTTTGAGTGATTATGAATCAACATCAGTAGAACATGTAATCCCTAGAGATTATGAAAGTCATTGGTCAACGGAACTTGATGAGATTGTAAATCATTTTGTTGGCGATAATGAAAGGTTTTTATCCCAAAAAGTAGTTATAAATTCTTTAGGAAATCTAACAATCTTGAAAAATGGTAAGAATTCATCATTAAAAAACTATGGATGGGACGTTAAAAAAAACCGTTATAAAACTGGATCATACAACGAGATTGAAATTTCAAAAGAATTTCACTGGTCAAAAAAAGAAATATATGTAAGAGGACATAAATTACTAAACTTTTTAATGGAAAAGGTAGATGGACTAAATTTAAGCGATGACGAAATAAACCATTGTCTGTACTATAATAATGACATAATTAATGTTGCTACCAATATTACAATGACACCTATTATATCTGGTGAAGTCTAATGGCTAGTAATTAAATTAAAAATCCACTCTATATTCTTAATGTAAATTGTTTTTAAATTTTAAAACGCGTTATAACCTTTTGTACCCGTGGAATTTGTGTGTACGGAATGTACACACAATTGTCTGTACTATAACAGGATGAAAGTTGCATACTATTGATGGCTTTTATAATCAGGTTTTACATCTTAAAAAAAACAAAAATGACAAATATAGATTCTGAATATTCGGTAGAACATTATTTGTTTGTGGTGGGAATATTATCAATAAGTCTGATGATGTAAGAAAAAAAAGAGGGATTATTTTGAGACTATTTTTCTTCAAGAAGTAACAGTATCAGAAACAATGTTCGGTGATAAATATAAGTCTTTTAAAGAGGGTTTAAAACTAAAAGAATTTAGAAGTTGTCCCAAAAAAGAGTTTTCTGAAAAATTAGGTTTGAGCTTATATAAGATCACACAAATTGAAGATTATGGATTTAGATCAAAAAAGGCTGAATTAGACCAATATTGGAAGGGTTTAAAAAACAGAACTTGATAGAACATTAATATTTGGAAAACTAAAAAAGAATTTTTAATCTTCATTTTTTTAACATATTGTAGACATAAATATGAAAGATATTAAGTACTATAAACAAGAGGAGATCAATATTGGTGACAAGTATATTGAAAAAACTATTAGTGAAATCTTAAAATGGCAAAAAGAATATCTGTACACACATAATGAAAAAGATCTTCGTCAAATGACCTTGCAAAATATTTCTGATCTTACAGATATCGATAAATCTGTTATATCACGTATTTGTAAGTTAGTAAAGGTTATGGTACTTGACAAATATATTGACTTAAAATTATTGTTTCATTCCGGTGGTGTGGACGGTAATTCAGCATTCGAAATTTCGAGTATAATGCTTGATTTAATAGTTAATGAAGATCCAAAACATCGCTACACAGATATTAAATTGTGTGAAATTTTGAATGAAAGAGGGTATGAAATTTCCAGAAGAACAGTCTGCAAATACCGTGATGTTCATTTGAATTATCCAACATATAATAAAAGAGATTAACTCAAATATTCTCGGATTGATCTAAATCTCTGTGATTTCTAATAGTTCATAGTCTGTACGTTCACTCAATGTTTTAAATTTTGTCTTATAAACTATCAAATGAATTTTACAATATTGATTCAAAAATTTTTTGTCATATTCGATCAATTGTTCTTCATCAAGATCATGACTTATTGATCCTGAAATTTGTTGCCCCTCATCATCAAGAATATCGAATCTATTTGAATCTAATAACACTCCACGAAAAATACCAGTAATAAAAATTTCATTATCTTCTTTTAGTGCAAATGATACTCTACTAGCTGCCTTATCTATTTTTTCCTTTGATAATTCAATATGTAAATTACCACTATCCATTTTTAAAATAGATCTTTCATTTGAAACCTCCTGTAAAAACCTTTTCAGATTATTTAGGTTTCTTTTTGGAGTTGTTTCGATTGTACTCTCAAATAATTGGTCACTCCCGGTAGTATTTGCAATCAGGGTAATAACATCTTTCATTGCATCAGAAGTGTCAACTATATCATACAAGTCTTCCTCATCAAAATCTAATCGTGATAGTTCAATCCCGAAAGATCCTTTTGGTAAGGCAGTTAAGAATAATTCGGCATTGGAACTTTTTCTTGCTCTTCCACGCCTTCCAACTTTTCCATATTTGTTAAATGCTAATTGGGTTTTTACTAAACCTTCGAGTGGAGGCATGATCTTACTTAAAAAAGTTGATTTTATACCTTGTGAACCTAAGACCGCATCACCACTGAACAGAAATTGAAGAGATGGTTCAAATGATTCTAATGGAATCGATTTAAGTTCATTCTCTATCATTTCAATTCTTTCTTTAAGTCCTTCTGCCATTAATGGATGATCACCAACTTTTTCTAACAGTCGATTTAAATCTATTAGTTGCGTATTTAAATATTGAATTCTATTGTGTAAACTCATCAGAGTGACTTTAGGTAGTTTAACGCATTTTCATCATCTTTCACGGTATTTAAAGGGATTTTCAACATTCCCTTCCAAATTCCATTCCTCTTGTGAGTGAATAGCTGTAACCAATATCTTGTTTGATCTATAGTAACGTCAGGATCAAAATTAAAGTCAATAGCATAATGATCTACTGAGAATTTCTCTCTTGCCATTTTAGGGCTGAAGAATTCTGGAAAAAACGTCTTTGCCATAAATTGATCATTCATTGTTAGTCCACCATAAAAGGTGACAACATCTAAGTCATTCGGATTCCTGCCCTCAGATTCTTCAATATTCTCTAAAAAACTTCCATCTAACCATTGGAAACCCACTTTTATACCACTATTAACAGTCCTTTTTCGAAAATCCAAAAATTTTTGTAAAATCTCAATTCTTTCTTTTGATGTACTAAATTTTTGACATAATTCAAATGTTGTACACTCAAAAGGAGAAACATCACTTCTATTTGACGGATCTCCTAAGTGTGGTGGTATGACGTGATTGTGATCAAAATCAGGAATCGGCATAACTAATTTAAAGGTTATTTGTTTTATCAAATATACATATAATACATAAACTGGATAATGATGAGGAAAATATTTATGACATTATATAAGATTTATTCTTGTTACCACCATTGTTACCACCAACATAATATCTAATGAGATATTATGTAACAAAAAGGATCATTAAAAAACCCTTTATATCATTGATATAAAGGGTTTTTAATTGTCAAAAGGTTTCATAACCTTTCATTCCGGTGGAGTTGGAGGGATTCGAACCCTCGTCCAAACAAGCAATACATAAGCTTTCTACATGCTTATTCTACCATTGGTTTTCGACTGAAAGCAGAGGATAGACACCCAACTTCCAGTTTATCTTCTAAAGTTTTCGAATTTTAGCCGAAGCTTCTAAAATCTTATTCCCGCATTCCTATATCTCAGGATCAAACGCCGCAGAACAGAGCATTTGTGAGATATCTTGCTTCCTTACTATCTTCAGGAAAACGCTTGATCTACTATACTTCGATATTAAGCTGCAAGAGCGAACTCTTCGTTGCCAGTTAAAATTTTGTAGCAAGGGATTATAGAGATCGCGCCACGGTTCTCTGCATGCTTACTTACCCATTGGTCTTGCTGTCGAAACCAGTCAACCCCATGAATAAAGTGAACGCAAAGGTAATGCTTTTTGTTTACATTTCATTAATATGGGTGTCTTTTAATGAAAGTAGTTAGTAAAATGAATAATTTGAAGTTGTTATGGATTGATTTTTTAGTCATTGTGGATAAAAATATTAGTATGTGTTAAGTGCCTATAACACTAGGTTTATTAGCAATATTCAGATAAAAGAGTAATTCTTTATGGTAATATATTTTGTGATGTAAGAAAAATTGTCTAGTTTTGCAATCCAAAATGAGATGTAAAATATGTTAATAATTCCAGTAAAAGATGGTGAATCCATCGACAGAGCTTTAAAAAAATACAAGAGAAAATTTGATAAAACAGGTACAGTTCGTCAATTGAGATCTAGACAAGCGTTTATCAAGCCTTCTGTAACTTTGAGACAATCAAGGTTGAAAGCTGCTTACAAACAAAGAGCGCTTAGCAAAGAAGAGCAGGCTTAAGATTTTTTCTTAACCATATATTAATTCACTTCTTAAATTCTTATATTTGAGAAGTGAATTTTTATTTTTATACCCATGATGCTGGAAAAGTTTTTAGAATACTTACAATTCGAAAAAAGGTACTCTCCTCATACTGTTACAAGCTACAAAAAAGACCTTGAAGACTTCTCCCATTTCTTTCTCCGAACGGAGTCTTCCGACAATCTGGCTAAAGCAGACAAAAAAATCATCAGAAATTTTATTGTTGAACTCAGCGAAAACAATATTTCCAAAAGAAGTATCAACAGAAAATTATCTTCTCTCCGTAGTTTTTATCTTTTTCTTTTAAAAATAGGCGAAATCAATGTTTCTCCCACTGAAGGGATTTCTTCCCTGAAGTTTTATGCTGAAAAACAGATTCCTATGTCTAAAGAAGAGATGGTAGATCTTAATGATAGAATTTTCGAACAGCTGCATGATGTGCTTGAAAGGTGCATCATGGAAGTTCTTTATCAGACAGGCATGCGTAAAGCGGAACTTTGTGGCCTGATATTTGAGAATGTTAACTTATATGAAAATGAATTAAAAGTAATAGGAAAAGGAAATAAAGAAAGGGTAATTCCTGTTTCCAATGAACTGTCTGGACTCCTTAAAAGTTATCTGGAAATAAGAAATCCACAGACAGAATTTAAATCATATTTTTTTGTAAATAAGAAGGGGAAAAAACTCAACGAAAAATTTGTTTATGTGGTAGTTAATAAGTACCTTAGTCTTATAACAACGAAAGAAAAAAAAAGTCCTCACATCCTTCGGCATAGCTTTGCTACTCACGTTTTGGATAATGGGGCGGAGATCTCCAAAGTGAAAAAAATATTAGGGCATTCCAGTCTTGCCAGTACTCAAGTCTATACGAATGCTAATATTGAACAATTGAAAAAAGTGTTTAATCAGGCTCACCCTCGAGCTTCAAAAAAAGAAGAATTATGAAGATTTCAGTACAATCAATTGGTTTAACTCCACACGAACCACTAGAGTCACACATTGACAAAAAAGTAAGTAAATTAGATACCTTTTATGACAAGATTCAGGAGTGTAAGGTATTTTTGAAAGTAGAAAATAACGCTGATAAAGTGAACAAAACAACTGAACTTATTCTAGCGGTTCCGGGAGATGATATTGTAGTAAAAAAGACATCTGCAAGTTTTGAAGAAAGTCTGGACCTTTGCGTTGATACTGCTAAAAAGCTATTAATCAAGAAAAAAGAAATGGCGTAGGAAAAAAAGTTAAAAAAAGTTCATAAAAAATTTGAGAATTCAAAAAATCCGTTCTATATTTGCACTCGCAAAAAAGGAACAGCGATCTTTTGAATTCTTTTTTATATTTGCCTCCATAGCTCAGTTGGCCAGAGCACGTGATTTGTAATCTCGGGGTCGTGGGTTCGAATCCCTCTGGAGGCTCATAAAATATAAACTTTTTGGGGAGATTCCAGAGTGGCTAAATGGGACTGACTGTAACTCAGTTGCTTCGGCTTCGTAGGTTCGAATCCTGCTCT
>NZ_JBLGCX010000009.1:0-194961 GCF_047444895.1 Chryseobacterium sp. S90
CATCATTCATAATTTATAATTTATAATTTATAATTGACCTCCCTCCCCTAGCACTGATAGGAATGGTTACCCCGCAGTATATGTAGGAGAGCAGATGGGTGTGAGCGTGGGACAGCTCCGCGTGAGGAGTATGAATGGATAGCAGGATGAAGCTCCCGAAAAAATCGTACTATATACTATATATATGATAAGTATTTAAAATAACCAGAAGCGGAAAGTTTATTAATGACAACAATATTGAAAACAGCTACTCTTTATACTATAATATAATAGGTAGGATTAATCCGGATGTAATGATCAATCAAATAGTCTTAATTGCTGATCGCGGGTTCCGGTAAAATTAGCGGTTGAGAGCTTTGGAAATTCTTTACCGTCAAAAAACTTCTTTCTGCCGATCTTAAAAGTGGTATGAATCATTTCAGCAATGTTTCCCTCTCCTTTCTGTCTTTCGAAATATCTTTTATCTCCAAGCTTTCCGCCCCGCATAGAGCGGATAAGGTTTAAAACTTTTTGTGCTCTGTCCGGAAAATGACTTTCTATCCAATTCACAAAAACAGGCTCAACAGTATCATTTAATCTCACCAGAGTATATCCGAATCCTAAAGCTCCTGCATCGGAAATAGCTTTTAATATATTCAACGGTTCATCACTATTGAGTCCGGGAATGATGGGAGCAACCATTACGTGTACGGGGATGTTGTTTTCGGAAAGAATTTCTATGGCTTTTAATTTATTTTTTGCAGAACTCGTCCTGGGCTCCATCTTCCGTCTCAGTTCTTCGTTGATAGTGGGAATACTTAAAGAAACAGATACCAGGTTTTGCTCCGCCATAGGCTTTAAGATATCCAGATCTCTCAAAACCATTGCATTTTTTGTCAGAATATTGACAGGATGTCTGTAATCCAGACATACCTGCAGTAGTTTTCGGGTGATTTCAAATTGTCTTTCGGCGGGCTGATAGCAGTCTGTGTTACCGGATAGCAGAATTGGAGCTGCTTTGTATCCTCTTTTTTGAAAAAACTTCTCCAGCAATTCCGGAGCATTTTTCTTTACCATGATCTTTCTTTCAAAATCAATCCCGGCGCTATACCCCCAATATTCGTGGGTAGGCCTTGCAAAACAGTAAGAACAGCCATGTTCACATCCCTGATAAGGATTCATAGAATATTCCATCGGAAGATCCTCGCTTTTCACCTGATTAACAATGGTTTTGGGAAAAACTTCAGTGAAGGAGGTTTTTATTGTTTCGAAATCTTCATCATCAGGCTCATAGGTATACCTGTCGAAACGATTGATAACGTTCCGCTGAGCTCCCTGACCTTTTATGAAATTTTCGTTTTGCATTCTGGTGTAAAATTAGAATGGAATTTGCATAAAATAATGAGTTTTAACATTAAAGTTTTCCACAAAAAAATCCAACACTTTCAAAAGCGTTGGATTTTAACATAATTAAATATATTTTTTTACTACTTCAGTGCGTAAAATTCCACTCCATGAGTTTCATCATCTTGATTCTTTTCATCAAAGTGTCTGTGATAGTCCGAATAAGAATCACTATATTTTTTATCTTTTTTAGTCAAAATTTTTTTTATACTTATTAAACTTAATACTGCCAAAAGACCAACTCCTCCTGCCAGTAAAACTCCAACTTCTTTTTTCATATTTTCTTTGATTTAATATTGTTAGCATTGCAAAAAGCATACCTATTTTATTTTTTTAAATTATAAATTTTGTTAACATTGAACTTTATTATTAGGGAAATTACAATCCGATATTTTTATTATATTTAAAAATTGTAATGGTTTAATTATTGTACTTAACAAGAAAAATAACATTATGGAAAATCCAGAAAACATTGACAGGATGACAACCTTAAGCCAAGTCATGAAAACGCTTTCTGAAAGAGGAATACAGCGAGAATTCAGGATGAATGAGAAATGTGAAATGAAGTTTGAAAATTCTGAAAAAGTTTATCAGCCTGCGGAATTGGTGATCTTAAAAACATACCGTTTTGAAGGAGACAGCAATCCTGATGACAATGCAGTGCTTTATGTAGTAAAAGATGGTGCCGGAAACCGTGGAATGATCATAGATTCTTACGGGGCAGACAGCAATTATCCAGGTGAAGAGTTTGATAAGTTTCTAAGAGATATTCCTATATTGGAAAGTGATGAGTTCAATTTTTAAACTGAACCACTTTATATTAATTCTTTAAACCATTAAGGTTATTTCAATAAAAAGATCGTTGGTTTTATGTAATCATCAATCGTTCTGCTTTAATGGTTTAAAGAATTATTCTCCTGAATTTTCTTTTTTCTTGAATATATTGTTCAAAAAACCTTTCTTTTCCTTTTTTTCTGCTTCCGGTTTGGATGCTTCTTTTTTATTTTTGATCTCCTGCTTTATTTCTTTTACAGATTGTTTCATTTCTTTCACAGAAGTGACTGCTTCTTTTACTTTCTTTTCTGTCTTTTCTACGTTTTTACCAATGAGCGTTTTCTTCAATCCTTGCTCAATTCCTTTCCAGAAGAGATTAAAGAAAGATTTTGTAGGATCTCTTTCTACATTTTCTACAGTAACAGCATCGGGAAAACTTCCTGAATCTGATTTCAGAAAAACATTGGCAACAGCCGTGAGGAACCCTTTCTTCTCATGATTATTCTTATTAAGTACTGCAATTTTCAGATCTTTGTGTTTAAGATTAAAGGTTCCGTGTAATCCGGCAGGGTTTCCTTTAAAATTAAAAAGCATTTCCTGAATAGTTCCTGCAGTAGCCGTTACATGAAGGTAAGGCCTGATAAACGGATTGATTCCACTGGCGGGAAGGCCCATAGTTTTCCCTGCAATTGTAAAATTATCATTGTTATCGGCAACATCGAAGTTCCAGTTTACAGAAAGTGGAGAAAGATTCATGAATGAACAATTGATTTTGATGTCTACTTTTGTGGGTTTTCCTTTTATTTTAGCAGAATTCAGGTTTTTGACGTTCATATTAAAGTTACTGAATATCAATTTTCCGGGTCCCATACTTTCCGGAGTATCCTCTTCATAGACTAATACTGAGTTTTTCAGATCAAGATTACTGATCGTCATCGGAATTTTAATAGAACGCAGCATTTTGGAATACAATGCTTTTATTTTTGGATCGTCTTTCGGAATTTTGCTTCTGAAAATATTGGCATTAGCTGACTGGATTGTGACATGAGAAGCATTCACCATTTTTTGATGGGAAAATAGATCCCATGTTCCTTCTGCCGAGATTTGTCCGGCTTTTATATCATACAGATCCCTTTCAACGGGTATCATTTTGATAAACTGTGCTCTCGAAACAAGAGGTTTCATTGAAAAATTATTGATCTGAACTTTATTTTTATTCAGCTTGAGAAGCTCTAAGTTCATGTTATAGAACTGAGTTTTATATGCAAAGTTCCGGGTGGTGAGATAATAATCTTTGACTTTAAATGATAATCCTGACTGATTGGGTTTGGGCGCTAATTCTATAGCGTTAAGTGTGGCATTCAAATCATGAAAAACCAAGGGTTCTTTCCCATTATCATAAGTAATATCTGAATTTTTCAAAGACATTTTTCCTACAACAACAGATTGTATGATCCCAGAGCCTGAAGTTTTATTTTGCTTCTTCTCGCCTGTTTTAATCGTTCCATTTACATTGTCTATAAGGATATCTTTGAAATCAAGATTCACTTTTTTATTAAGAAATTCTAATTTATTAATATTAAAAGCAATGTGGTTTGTCTTTAGAACTGCAGCCGTTTTTTCTACTGATGGAGTTCCGGGTGTCAGCAGAACATCCATAATTTCTCCGCTTTTAGGGCTTAATGCAAAGCTTCTTATAGAGATATTCTGATGATTGGAATATTGGATATCTTTCCCGGCAAGCAGAAAATCTTTATACCCGATAGGAATTACCTGTTGTGAACTTTCTTTATTAAACATCATCTGGTTGATATTCAAATTAAGATTTCCTATAGACAAGAGCTTATTTCCATCTGGTTTATTGATATGAACTACAGCATTATTCAGTTTAATATTTTTTAAATCAACTTCAAAACTGGAATTTTTATTACTTTTTATCGCTTTTACTCCTGTATTATATACTGTAAAAGCAGGATTTTGAAAATCAGCATTGGTAAGTGAGACCTTATTTTTTGTCAAAACCACATCTTTGAATTCCATTTTTGGAACGCTAAATTCAAATAATTGTGGCTTTTTAGGATAAAACTTTTTAAACTGTACAAAAGAAAAAAGCGGAGTCAGTCTGAAATTTTCAACTGACATCTGCCCATCACGTGTATTAATCTTATGAATGGTAATAGCATACGTTTCATCGGGACGGAAAAAGAACTTCTCCCCTTTAATACTGTATCTGTCAAAAACTATTGGAAGTTTATTTTCAACAGACTCTTCTGTCATCTGTAAGTTTTCAACGAACAGATCCAGTTGCTGTACAGATAAAAATTTCTGTTTGGTATGTTTAAAAACGGCAATCTTTCCTTCATTGATCCTGATATTTTCAAATAAAAACGGGCTTCTCTTCTTTCCGGTTTTACGATCGACGGGTTTTGCGAGAATGACATTCAGATTAGGTTTTGCCAGCAAGAGGTCCGAGGAGCTTATTCTTTTATTAAAAATAGCATCATAAATTCCAAAACGGCTTATTTTCAGAGTATCAATAGTTCCCTGCAATCCAATAACGTCTGTATTTTGCGGATCTTTACTGTTAACAGAAATTCCGGAAGCGAAGATATTTCCGGTTCCTAAATCTACATCCAGGGTTTTATAGGAAACTTTATAGTCAGTATTCTTTTTTATATATTCCGGAAGCTGGGTTTTAAGCCATATATTCAGTCCGAAATTCGCAGCAAGAAGAATTCCTGCCAGGATTCCGAAACTTATCAATAGTCTTTTAACCCATTTTCCCATATTTTGCGATTTGGTTTTATTTTTACATCGATCAATTTCTTATTTCAAGATCGATCACATATCCTTCGTGTCCTCTTACATTCATGAAATTTCCTCCTTCAAATCCCAGATACTGTCCTTTGATACCGGAAAGTCTTCCGGAAAATTCAGGTTTTTTATCTAATGTAAATGAAGTAACCTTTTCTGGTTTTTCAAAAGGATAATCGAACATCCATAATTCTTCTCCATCCCTATAGAATTTCTGAAAATCTTCAGGAAAATATTCTTTGATCTTTTGTCTGAAATCCGCAAGGTCTATTTCTCCTTCAAAATCATCCTGCAGCATTTTTCGCCAATTGGTTTTATCTGCCAAATGTTCTTTCAGAGCTACTTCTATCATTCCCGCTTCATAACGGTTTTCGGTTCTTGCTATGGGTAATGCAAAAGTCGCACCCTGATCAATCCACCTTGTCGGAATCTGAGTATTTCTCGTTACTCCTACTTTTACGTCTCCGGTATAAGCCAGATACACGGTGTGCGGCTGAAGCTGAATTTGTTTTTCAATCTCCAGATCCCGTTCTGCAACGCCTAAATGTGCTGTAGAAAGCTCGGGACGGATAATGGTATCACTTGCATAAGGACTTTCAAAAAAGCAGTTTTTGCAGAATCCCATCCTGTAAATAGGTTTATTTTCTCCACAGTTTACACATTGAAATCCGGTGTGCCTGATACTTAATTCCTTTCCAATCAGCTCATTCATATGGATCAGGTCCCCTGAAAGATTGAGATAGTACTGGATTGGCTTTGCATCATAGCTTGTCATCTTTAAAATTTGCCCTTGAAACTGCATATTATATTTATATTACTTTTTTAAGTAAATTTAATGATTATATTTTTCAAAAAGTAAAATTTATATTTTTGTACTAATAAAAAATACAAATGGTTTATCTTGTAACAGGCGGTAGTGGATTCATCGGATCTCATTTAATTGAACGATTATTAAGAAATGGACATTCTGTCATAAACATTGACAATTTTGATGATTTCTATAACTATCAGGTAAAAATTAAAAATACTTTAGAGTCAATTGGTAAAATTTCGGATTTTGAATATTCAGACAAAGAGACTGATATCCGCCAATTGATTTCACTTACTCATTCTGACCAATACTCCCTCTATTGGCAGGATATCCGAGACATGAAAGGTCTTGAAAACATCTTTAAAAATCACCCTATCGACATGGTGATCCATCTGGCTGCACTTGCTGGTGTACGCCCTTCCATTGAACGTCCTTTAGAATATGAAGAAGTCAATGTAAGAGGTACTATGAATCTTTGGGAACTTTGTAAGGATTTTAATATCAAAAAATTTATTTGCGCTTCCTCATCAAGTGTTTATGGGAATAATGAAAAGGTTCCTTTTGCAGAAACAGATAATGTAGACAATCCGATATCACCCTATGCAGCCACCAAAAAAAGTGGTGAAGTCATAGGACATGTTTACCACAATCTATACCATATAGATATGATACAGCTTAGGTTCTTCACGGTATATGGACCAAGGCAAAGACCAGACCTCGCAATACACAAGTTTGTAAAGCTTATTTCAGAGGATCAGGAAATTCCTTTTTATGGTGATGGGAATACTGCCAGAGACTATACTTATATCGATGACATTATTGACGGGATTACCAAGTCTGTCCTTTATCTGGAAAATAATTCCGGGGTTTATGAGATTCTGAATCTCGGAGAGAACCAGGTAGTCACTTTATCAGAAATGGTAGAGACTATAGAAATGGCATTGGGAAAATCTGCCATTAAAAAAATTCTGCCAATGCAGCCGGGAGATGTCACAAAAACCAATGCTGATATTACAAAAGCAAAGGATTTAATAGGGTATAAACCGGCCACAGACTTCCAAAATGGCATAAAAAAATTTGTGGAATGGTTTTTGAGAAAACGACATTAAGTAAATTGCTGACACAGCTGCCATTCAGTTTGTGACAGCCATTTATAAGAAAAAATTATAAAAAGAATTGAAAATCAAGTATAAAAAAGTTTATTATACAACCTATTTTTATACTTTTGCAAAAAATTAGAAAATTATGTACTGGACATTAGAATTAGCTTCATATTTAAGTGACGCACCTTGGCCAATGACAAAAGCAGAGCTTATTGACTACGCAATCAGAACTGGTGCACCTATGGAGGTAGTAGAAAACCTTCAGGCAATCGAAGACGAAGGAGAAATTTATGAATCTATCGAAGAAGTATGGAGTGACTATCCTACTGACGAGGATTTCCTTTGGAACGAGGACGAATATTAATAAAGCGATAAGCTTTAGGCTGCGTGCTTAGAGCTTTTTTGCCCTTTTTTATATATTAATTTCACACGATAAGCGTGTCATTTAAAACGCTTAAAGCATCTTGCATTAAGCATAAAGCAAAAAATTTATGAGTTTTTTAAACAAAGTTCTTAAAGGGTTTTTGGGAGACAAAAAAGCGCAGGACCTAAAAGAAGTAAAAAAAGTTGTAACAAAAATCAAGGCTGTAGAACCTAACATCCAACAATTGACGGATGATGGGTTGAGACAAAAAACGGCTGAGTTTAAAGAGAATATAAAATCTGCAACCAGCAAGATCACAGCTCAAATAGAACAGATAAAAGAGCAGATAAAAAATTCAACCAATGTTGACGAAAAAGAAGCTCTTTTTTCAAAAATTGAGTCTCTAAAGAAAGAATCATACGAAATTGAGGAAAAAGTTCTTGTTCAGGTTCTTCCTGAAGCTTTTGCATTGATAAAAGAAACAGCAAGAAGATGGGCACAGAATGGAGAGATTCGTGTAACAGCAAGTGACTGGGACAGAGAACTGGCTGAGGCAGGAAAAGATTTCGTTAGCATTCAGGGAGACACAGCTGTTTGGAAAAACTCATGGGATGCTGCCGGAACTCCAGTAGTTTGGGATATGGTCCACTATGATGTTCAGTTTATCGGAGGGGTTATTCTTCACAGTGGTAAAATTGCCGAGATGGCAACCGGTGAAGGTAAAACTTTGGTAGGAACATTACCTATTTACTTAAATTCACTTCCGGAAAGAGGAGTACACGTTGTAACCGTGAACGACTATCTTGCAAAAAGAGACTCGGCATGGATGGGCCCTCTTTACCAGTTCCACGGAATGTCTATCGACTGTATCGATAACCACCAGCCGAACTCAGACGGAAGAAGAAAAGCATACAACTCAGATATTACTTACGGAACCAACAATGAATTCGGTTTCGATTATCTTAGAGATAACATGGTGACTTCACCTTCAGAATTGGTACAAAGAGAATTGAACTTTGCTATCGTGGATGAAGTTGACTCTGTATTGGTAGATGATGCAAGAACACCTTTGATCATTTCTGGCCCGGTTCCTCAGGGAGACAGACAGGAGTTTGATGTTCTTAAACCTTCTATCGACAGAATTGTTGAAGTACAAAAGAAAACTGTTTCCGCTATTTTCAATGAAGCGAAAAAATTAATCGCTGCAGGAAATACAAAAGAAGGAGGATTCAAATTACTTCAGGCTTACAGAGGTCTTCCAAAAAACAGACAATTAATCAAATTCTTATCGGAAAGCGGAAACAGAGCATTACTTCAGAAAGTTGAAGCACAATATATGCAGGACAACAACCGCGATATGCCGATTGTAGATAAAGATCTTTACTTCGTAATCGAGGAGAAAAACAATCAGGTAGACCTTACAGACAAAGGTGTTGAATACATGTCTCAAGGAAACTCTGATGCGAATTTCTTCGTTCTTCCTGATATCGGGACTGAAATTGCTGAAGTAGAAGCTAAAAACCTTTCTAAAGAAGAAGAGTTTGAAGCTAAAGAAAGACTTTTTGCTGACTTTGCAGAAAAATCTGAGCGTGTTCACACTATGAGCCAGCTATTGAAAGCCTATACATTATTTGAAAAAGATGATGAGTATGTAGTCATTGATGGTGAAGTAAAAATCGTTGATGAGCAGACAGGACGTATCATGGAGGGACGTCGTTATTCAGATGGTCTTCACCAGGCAATTGAAGCAAAAGAAAATGTAAAAATTGAGGCTGCTACTCAAACTTTTGCAACAGTTACACTTCAGAACTATTTCCGTATGTACAACAAACTTGCGGGGATGACTGGTACAGCTGAAACTGAGGCTGGTGAACTTTGGGAAATCTACAAACTGGATGTAGTGGTTATCCCAACAAACCGTCCAATTTTAAGAAATGATAAACAGGATTTGGTTTTCAAAACCAATAGAGAAAAATATAATGCTGTAATTGAAGAAATTGAAAGATTAACTGCAGAAAAAAGACCAGTATTGGTAGGTACTACTTCTGTTGAAATTTCCCAATTGCTTTCAAAAGCACTTCAGTTAAGAAAAATTCCTCACCAGGTACTGAACGCGAAACTTCACAAGAAAGAAGCAGAGATTGTAGCTGGAGCAGGACAGCCGGGAGTTGTAACGATTGCAACGAACATGGCAGGTCGTGGTACGGATATTAAATTATCTAAGGAAGTAAAAGAAGCAGGAGGTTTAGCTATTATCGGTACTGAGAGACACGATTCAAGACGTGTTGACAGACAGCTTAGAGGTAGAGCAGGACGTCAGGGAGATCCTGGAAGTTCTCAGTTCTATGTATCTCTTGAAGATAACCTGATGCGTTTATTCGGTTCTGAGAGAATTGCTAAAATGATGGATAGAATGGGTCATAAAGAAGGTGAAGTAATTCAGCATTCTATGATCAGTAAGTCTATCGAAAGAGCACAGAAAAAAGTAGAAGAAAATAACTTCGGAACAAGAAAGAGACTTCTTGAGTATGATGACGTAATGAACAAACAACGTGATGTAATCTACAAGAGAAGAAAGAATGCTCTATTCGGAGATCACCTGAAGTATGATATCACCAATATGATTTTCGATGTTGCCAATTCTATCGTTGCGAAAGGAAAAGCTACCGGAAATTATAAAGATTTTGAATACGAAATTATTAAAACATTTACCATGGAATCTCCGGTTTCCCAAAGTGATTTTAATAATAAAAATGTTCAGGATCTGACGAATATCTTATTCAACGCAGCTCAGGAAGATTACAAAATGAAATTGAACTTATTGAAAGAAAAATCATTCCCAATCATTGAGAATGTTTACCAAAATCAAGGTTCAATGTTCAAAATGATTCAGGTTCCTTTCACAGACGGACACAAAACAATGACTATTGTAGCTGATCTTAAAGAAGCTTACGATACTCAGTGTGAAAGTTTAGTAAATGATTTCGAAAAGAACATCACTTTATCGATCATCGATGAAAACTGGAAACTTCACCTTCGTGAGATGGACGACTTAAGAAGATCTTCACAAGGAGCTGTTTACGAACAGAAAGATCCATTGGTAATCTATAAGCAGGAATCTTTCCACTTATTCAGTGAAATGATCGACAAATTGAACAAAGAAATTATTTCTTTCTTATATAAAGGAGAAATTCCAGCTTAAGAAAAATTTAATAATATCATCTAAAAACCGCTCTGGCATTGACCATAGCGGTTTTTTGTTATTCAGTATATAATAATTTTATGATAAATATCAATCTTATTATTTATTTAGAACAGTTAAAAATAATATATTTGCAGAAAATTTGAGTTTCATGAAAAATGTACTGATCTGTGCTTCCGCACTGGGAACAATGCTGGTTTCTGCGCAAAAAAAAGACACCATCAAATCCAATGATATTGAAGAAGTAGTTGTTAACGGAAGATATTATCAGAAGTACAAGCTGAATGAGGTTTCGGGTTCACTGAGAATCCAGACTCCTATTCTTGAGCTTCCTCAGAATGTACAGTCTGTAAGTTCTCAGGTTCTTGCTGATCAGATTACATTGAACATGTCTGAAGGGATTGTCCGTAATGTAAGTGGGGCAAGAAAGGTAGAACACTGGGATAATGTGTATTCCAATGTATTCATGAGAGGAGCCGGTATTGCCACATTTATGAACGGAATGAATGTTTCTTCTACCTGGGGGCCTATCAACCCTGATGCCTCTATTATAGACAGAATAGAGTTTGTAAAAGGTCCTGCCGGATTCATGGGTTCTATGGGAGATCCTGCCGGGTTTTATAATGTGGTAACCAAAAAACCTACCGGAAAATTTGCTAATAGTGTTCGTTTCACTACAGGAAGCTATAACCTTTTCAGAGGGGAAGCAGATCTTGACGGAGTTCTTGTGAAAGACGGGATTTTAGATTACCGTATCAATTTAATGGGAAGCTCCAACAATTCTTGGGTGGAAAATGATAAAACAAGTAAAATCATTGTTGCTCCTTCCATTACTTTCAGACCAACAAAGACCACTATCTTTACAGCACAGTACAACTATCAGTACTTAAAATTCAATCAGCCGGGAGCATACCTGATGTCTAACGACGGATATGCTTCATTGAATGTACATACCAACTTTAATGATCCGAACTTCAAAAAAACTGAAGTAAAAGATCAGAGTTTATTCTTAAGCTTAGATCAGAAACTATCCAAAGATTGGGTTTGGAGTACACAATATGCTTACATGGACCTGAATTATGACGGAGGTTCATGGTGGGGAACTTTTGATCCAGCCAATAAAAATGTTTTAAACAGGACATTAAGCAACTGGCAGGCAAAAGGAAAAAATCACATTTTCCAGACGTATGTAAGAGGAAAGCTTAATACAGGAAATATTGTACATAAAGTTATTGCAGGATTTGATTACGGAGACAGAAAATACATTGCCGACTTTTCATCTTTCGCTGGAGGACCTTTCCCAATTGACATTTATAATGTAAATTATGGTGTAGACCCTACAAAACTTCCTTCTTCTGACTTTTATAGCTTAAACACCTCTGCCCCATTTTATAATGACCAGGGAGTAAAATATACTTCTTATTATGCTCAGGATCAGATTGAAATGTTTGATAACAAACTGAGATTAACATTAGCAGGAAGATATACAAGCGGTAAAACCTATTCCGCATATCCTAACCTGAGCCCCGGGACACCTATTGTGCCTGATACAGCTGGTGAGTTTACACCAAGAGTTGGAGTAAGTTATTCTATTAATGAAAACTTCTCGGCTTATGGGATCTATGACAAAACATTTACACCACAATCCGGAACTGGGATTAACCAAACTAAAATTACAGATCCTTTCAGAGGACAGAATATTGAATTCGGACTGAAGAAAGACTGGTTTGGAGGAAGATGGAACACTACTTTTGCCGTTTATGAAATCAGAAGACAAAATATTCTTGTATCAGGAAATGCAAACGAAAACAATGGAGTTGCTTTCCAGGTTGCTACGGGTGAGCAAAGAGCAAGAGGTTTTGAAACCGATATCAAAGGAGAAATCATCAAAGGGTTGAATATTATCATCAACTATGCTTATACAGATGCAAAAACTGTTAAAGACACAGATCCTACAAGAATTGGAATTCAGTCTCCGGGGAATGCAAAAAATGTTCAGAATACCTGGGTCAACTATAGATTTGAAAATGGTCTTATGAAAGGGTTCGGTATTTCAGCCGGTTATCAATATCAGGGAGGAAGACAGTCATGGTTTGGGGTAAATGCAACAAAAGATCAGAGTCTTCCGGATTATTTTGATACCAACTTCGGGGTTTCCTATGTTGCTAAAAAATTCGATGTCAACTTTATGTTGAATAACGTTCTTAACAGAAAACTTTACAGCGGATATAGAGGAGATGGAGGAGAATACGCATGGATCTATAATGCTCCGCGTAACTGGAGAGTATCAATAGGATATAAATTTTAAAAAAAATCAAAGGTTAGCCCCTCACGGGGTTAACTTTTTGCTATGAAAAAGCATCACCATAAAAAGAAGGTTTCTTCAACAAAAAAATGGTCTGCCAAACTCCATCTGTGGTTTGGTCTGTCTGTTGGCATCATTGTATTTATAGTCTCTCTTTCGGGGACTTTATATATTTTTAAGGATGAAGTACAAAACAGTCTGCGCAAAGAAGCCATTTATGTAAAAACAGAAGATCTCGGAAAGAAGGCATTATCACTTAATTTGCTTCGTGAAAAAGTTTCACTGGAACTCAACGAAAAACATCCGCTAAGTTCAGTAGAAATCCCTTTAGACAAAAGCAAATCCTACCGTTTTCTTTATTATGAAAAAAGTAAAAAAGGGTGGAATTATTTTCAACAGGTTCTCATCAACAAGCAGGCATATGTAAATCAGTATACCGGAGAAATCATTGCGGTATATGATGAAAAATATGATGTATTTAATATTCTGAAGTATATCCATTGGGGGCTTCTGCTCAATTCCGAATGGGGACCATTTACTGTAGGAATCCCAACCGTTCTTTTTATTATAATGCTGATTACGGGAATCATCTTGTGGTGGCCCAAAAATAAAAATGCCAGAAAAGGACGCTTTTGGTTCAATTGGGAAAATGTAAAAAACTGGAAACGTAAAAACTATGACCTTCACAATGTATTAGGGTTCTATGCCTCATTCATTGCCTTAATAATGAGTGTTACAGGGATTTATTTTGCCTATCCGTATGTGAAAAATACCTTTAACCTCGCCATATCCGGCTATTGGGAAGCTCCAAAAGAAAAAGAAATCAAGTCTCCGGATTCATTGATGGTAAAAAATAAAGCTGTTTTTGATTTAGCTGCAGCGCAGACCGAAAAATTGTATGCGGGCTCATCCAGTTTCAGAATCAATTTAAACGGAAAGAATAAAAAAGGAAAAGAACTGAAGAACCTTCCCGTTACCATTTACGGAAAAGACGGAAGATTCAGCGAAAGAAATCTGCTGACATTCGATAAATACTCAGGAAAGCTACTGACCAACAAACCTCATCAAAAACTGAGCAACGCCGAAAAATATGCCAATGCCAATTATGATGTTCATACAGGATCTTACTTCGGTCTGTTTGGAAAAATCATCTGGTTTATTGCCGGCCTCACGTGTACATCACTCCCTGTAACCGGATTTCTGGTTTGGTGGGGAAAAAGAAAGAAAAAAGGAAAGAAAATATAATGAAAAAAGCGCTTTTATCAGCAGCCTGTCTGGGAACCACTACCGTTTTTGCTCAGGTAAAAGATACTCTGCAAACCAAAAATGTAGACGAGGTTGTAATGACTGCCTCCAGGAAAAAGGAAAACATAAAAGAAGTTCCAAGCTCCATCACTGTTGTGGGAGAGAAACAGATTCAGTCTCAGCTTACAGTAAATTCTGATATTACGAGCATTTTGCAATATACGGTTCCCAGCTTAGGAACCAATTCAGGGCAGACTTCCAATTCGGGACAGACATTGAGAGGGCGCCAGGTTTTGGTTTTGATTGATGGGATTCCGCAGTCTACCCCACTTCGTAACGGAGCAAGAGATTTAAGGACTATTGACCCTTCAGCTATCGAAAGAATAGAAGTGATTAAAGGAGCTTCTTCCATCTATGGTAACGGAGCAGATGGAGGGATCATCAATTATATTACGAAAAGGAGCAAAACAGATAAAAAAATCTCCGGGGTTTCACAGATTGGTCTTACAGGACAGCCTTACGGAGGGACTTTAGGAGTAAGAGCCAGCCAGCTTTTAACCGGAAAGATTAATAAATTCGACTATACCCTTTCATTAGCCTACGAAAGAACGGGATATACAAAAGATGGAGACGGTGTTTTGATAAGCCCTACTTACAGCATTGCCAAGATGGACAACTACAACGGATTGCTTAAAATTGGTTATAATATCAACGAGAATCAAAGAGTTGAAGCCTCTTATATTGGTTACTCTTCAAGATCAGACCTGAATGTAGGATTAAAAACAGGAAAATACGGTATCACTCCTACCATTGGTGAAGGATTAGGAAAAGGATTGGAAACAACGCCTCAGGGAACTCCGAAAAACCACAACATCAGAGTAAGCTATGACAATAAGAACCTGTTTGCAGGAACTTCTTTAAATATTAATCTTTATTATCAGGATTTTAAAACCGTTTACGGATACAGTGATACATTCTTCAACGGTGGCCAATCCAATGTTATTTCCCAGAAAAAAGGAGCAAGAATCAATTTGGATACCCAACTATGGAACTCCCCGAACTCACAGGGAGAAATCATCTACGGAGCTGATATCCTAAACGATCAGACCGTGCAGAAACTGGAAGACGGGCGTTTCTGGACTCCTAATATGAACATGACCAATATAGCACCTTTTGTATTGGCAAAAATTGATCTTTTCAAAAAATTCACCATCAAAGGAGGATTCCGCTACGAAAATATCAAAGTGAATGTGGATGACTTCAATACGCTTTCTTCCCTTAAAAGTGACGGAACATTTACTAAGAGTATTCCTGTAGCCGGAGGAAAATTAAACTATAATGCTTTGGTAGGAAATATCGGTGTACGTTATAATATTGAACCTTATATCAACCTTTTCGGAAGCTTTTCTCAAGCCTACTCTATCAATGAATTGGGAAGAATTTTAAGAACCTCAACTTCTGAAACGATTAAAAATCTGGAAACGAAACCAATTATCGTTAATAATTACGAATTGGGAGCTACAGGACAACTTTCCAGCTGGCTTAATTATGAACTGACTTCCTATGTAAGTACATCTAAACTAGGTGCATCATTTGTGCAGAGCCCGGACAGAGCCCTGATGATTCAAAGATCTCCTGAAATTGTATATGGTGTTGAAGGTTTCTTACACTTTACTCCTACAAAATGGATTCAGTTTGGTGGAAGCTACAGCTGGATGGAAGGAATTACTTCTATAAAAGATGATGGTGATTATTCAGCAAAAATCAATAACAGCAGAATTTCCGCTCCAAAAGTTCTGGCTTATGTACAGGCAAAACCTATTCCCACATTATCAGTTGGTTTAGACATGCTTCATTCTTTCCAGCAGAAAAGATTTGAGCCTAATGCAAAAACAGGATTGTATGCTTACGGTGAAGGATATGTTCCTGAGTATACCGTTTTTAATTTCAAATCAAGCTACGAGGTGAACAACAACTGGAGGGTATCATTAGGAGTTGAAAACCTTTTTAACAAAGTATATCAGCCAGCCATCTCATGGTGGACGGCAAGAGACAGTGATTTCACCAATGCTCTTGGGTTGAGGGGAACCTTCATGATCGAATATAAATTTTAATTAAACTAAATAAGAAGTAAAACATATCTTTGCTTTACTTTTAGCTGTATATGAAGAAAAATCATCATCATAAAAAGAAACCGGGATTCTTTAAAAAATGGTCTGCCAAGCTGCACCTTTGGTTCGGATTGGGAATAGGTTTTCTGATCTTTATTATCTCTATCACCGGAGCATTGTACGTTTTTAAGGATGAAGTTGAAAACATCACCCGAAAAGATGTCATCTACCACCATGAGCAGAATATTGAACAGAAGCAGGTGCTTCCTATCAGAGTAATGGAAAAAGCTGTTGCAGAACAGGTCAAGGAAAAATACCCGATCCACTGGGTCAATGTTCCTATTGACAAAAAGATGTCCTATATGTTCTTCTGGTATGAACACAACACAGATTCCTGGAATTATTTTGATGAATTTCCAATTTATAAACAGGCATATGTAAACCCATATACCGGGAAAGTACTAAGAGTTTATGATGAAAAAAACGGGTTCTTCAATATCGTAAAAATGATCCACTGGAGCTACCTTTTAAAACAGGATTGGGGAACTTATGTGGTAGGAATTCCGGTTATTATCTTTATCATTATGCTGATCTCGGGGATCATTTTATGGTGGCCTAAGAACAAAGCAGCAAGAAAACAGCGTTTTGCATTCAAATGGAAAAACATTAAAAGCTGGAAAAGAAAGAACTATGACCTTCATAATGTATTAGGTTTTTATGCCTCTATTTTTGCTTTGATCTTTTCTATTACAGGACTTTTCTATGCATTTTTTGTCGTTCAGGCGATGATCTACATGATATTTTCAGGAGGAGAAACAAAGTACCCGGATTTTTCCCATATCAAGACAAAAGCCCCTATTGAGCTGAGAACAGAGGGCACGCTGGATAAAATCATCAATACTGTACAGACAAAATATCCTGATTCCTATGGTTTTGCTATAGATTTAGGACACCCACACATGGATGATCATGAACACCCCAACTTTGAGGTGTATGTGAAACATCTTTCTTATTCTTACCATAAAAGCAGCAGCTTAATCTTTGATGAAAACTCAGGGGAATTGCTGCATACTCATGATCCGAAGGACAAAAACTTTGGGGAAAAGGCGGTGAGTGCTAATTATGATATCCACGTAGGAGCCATTTTAGGACTTCCTACCAAGATCATTGCCTTTATCGTAAGTTTGATCTGTGCCTCTCTTCCGGTTACCGGATTTATGATCTGGTGGGGGAGAAAAAAGAAAAAACCGTTAAAAACAGCTTAACATATTAAATAAAATCCAGTTAATAATCCATTAATACAATCTTTTTTATAATTTTAGCCCCTAGAATTTAATAATAGAAATGTCATTAATAGATTTATCAAAACAAGTTGCCCTTGGAGTTGACATCGGCGGAACCAATACTAAATTCGGAATCGTAAACCACCGTGGAGAAGTTCTGGATAAAGGAAACCTGAGAACCGATGCTTATGACAAAGTTGAGGATTTCATCGATGCTTTATATGAACATGTTCATCCAATGATGGAAAAATATGGTACTGAAGCTCATTTTGACGGAATCGGAGTAGGAGCTCCTAATGCAAATTACTATAAAGGGACCATAGAATTAGCTCCCAACCTTCCATGGAAAGGAGTAATTCCTTTCGCTGAGCTGATGACAGCAAAATTCGGACTTCCTTGTACAGTGACCAATGATGCGAATGCTGCGGCTCTTGGAGAAATGCTTTTCGGAGCAGCAAGAGGAATGAAAGATTTCATCATGATTACACTTGGAACAGGAGTTGGAAGCGGAATCATTGCCAACGGAAGCTTAATCTACGGACATGATGGGTTCGCCGGAGAATTGGGACATACAATTGTAAAACCAGGCGGTAGAAAACACTGGAGTACGGGTTCTGAAGGGAGTCTTGAGGCTTATGCTTCTGCTACAGGAATTACCATTACAGCAAAGAAAATGAGAGCTGAGTTCCCGGAATCTATGCTGAACCAGTATCCTGAAGATGAGATCAATTCTAAAACAGTATACGAGTGTGCGATGAAAGAAGACCCAATTGCTATTGAGGTTTTCAGATATACAGGTCAGAAACTGGGTGAGGCATTGGCCAATTTTGTGATGTTCTCTTCCCCGGAAGCCATTCTTTTATTCGGCGGAGTAATCAAAGCAGGAGATTTTATTTTAAAGCCTGCTAAGCTTCATATGGAAAGAAACCTTCTTCCTATCTTCAGAAATAAAGTAAAACTGGTATTCAGTGAACTTGACGAGGCTGATGCTGCTATTCTTGGAGCAAGTGCTTTGGTTTGGGAAAAATAAACTGAACACTATTTATATCATACAGAGCATCCTTCTTAGGGTGCTTTTTGTTTTTCCCACAGATTGCACAGATAATTATGCTATATTTTCTTATAAGGTATAAACTCAGTATCATAAGATACTTCGACTCCGCTCAGAATGACATTGCTAATACCAGCTGTTTTAAAATATCTCAGATATCTCCCTTTCACATTTTGTATTGCTCTATTTTCTCACAGATTTTCACAGATGATCGGGTTATATTTTCTTGTGTTTATTTGTGAAAACATTAGTGCTATTTGTGTTTAAAATTCAGCTTAATTGAAATGCTTCGACTCCGCTCAGCATGACATTGCTAATACTAAGTGTTTTGAAAACCTTGGGCAATTATCTCTGTCATTTTATATACTGTATTACCTATAAAAACTTTTATAATTGTGTTTAGAAATCATTTGTCACATCTATCACGGCAATTTAAGTTTATAAGGCTAAAATCGTGTTCAAATGAAAAAGTTTTTCCTATTTTTGATTGGCCTTTTCTGCATCAGGAAAGGATAATAAAACAATATAATTACCAACAATGGACAACAATAATTTAGAACAGATTACTTTCGGTGGTGGATGTTTCTGGTGTGTGGAAAGCTGTTTCAATATGCTTAAAGGAGTAAAATCTGCTATTTCAGGATATTCCGGAGGACATAAAGACAATCCGACCTATCAGGAAGTTTGTACAGGAGAAACAGGACATGCAGAAGTAGTACAGATCACTTATGATCCGGCGGTTATTTCCTATGAACAATTGATGGATGTATTTTTCTTCCTTCATGATCCTACCCAATTAAACAGACAGGGAAATGATATCGGAACCCAATACCGTTCTGTTATTTACTATAAAGATGCTGCTGAAAAGGCAAAGGCTGAAGAAGCTATCAAAGTATCTCAGGAATCAGGAAGATGGGCAGGAACTTATGTAACGGAACTGACTCAATTCGATAAATTCTGGCCGGCAGAACAATATCATCAGGGATATTATAATGAAAATCCTACACAGCCTTATTGTAGTGCTGTTGTTGGTCCTAAGATCCAAAAGTTCAAAAAGTATTACGGAGAACTGGGAATGCTAAACGTTGAATAAAACCTTATATTCTAAGTTTTGGCTAAAGCCGGATTGATGATGTATATTGGGTTAAACGGACTAAATTCCGTTCCTATTGATATCAACTGAATCGCCACAAACCGATACAAAATAACAGAAGCGAAGAGGAAATCTCTTCGCTTCTTGTTTACGCAAAAATAATTGTTATATGAAAAAAACTAATATCCCGGGTTTTGAGTGAAATCCTTTGAGGCATCAAGGGTTGCCTGAGGAATCGGGAAGATTCTTCTGTAAGGCTGAGTAGCTGCTTTTGCAGTTCCCGGCAAATCAAATTTTTGAAATCTGATCATTGCTTTTCTTCTGTACATTTCCCAATATAATTCATATCCTGATTCTTTAAAAAGCGCATCAGCATCCAGAGAAGTAAGCGCAACTCCCGGAGCATTATTCTTTAAAGCATCATTCGTTCTTGTTGTTCTTAATCTGTTAACATCAGCCAGCGCTCCAGATACGTTTCCGTTTCTGAAAAAGGCTTCTGCTCTCATCATATAGATCGTTCCTAATCTGTATAAGGGAACATCCATTCCGCTTGTTCCGTTATTTCCGTAACCTGGATCAAATTCAAACTTAAAGTTTCTTACCCCTCTGTTGATCTGAGCCTGTGTAAATACAGCTTCTGAAGGATTATCAAAATTGAGTTCCGGAGTAAAATCTGCAGCAAGCGTTGTATTTTTTTCGGTGAACAATTTGTATACTTTGATTCTTCCGTCTGAAGTCAGGTCAAAGTTACCATTGGCAAGAATTTTAGGTCCATATTGCTGACCAACCTGTAATCCTCTGTTGAAGTGAAACCATGGTTTTCCTGTTCCTTCCACTTTACTTGTTGACGGTACACTCACATCCGTTCCATCATTTCTGAACCATGTTCCATCCTCATACTGATAGGTTCTCTGAAAACGAGGATCACCGTGATTTCCGTTCCATGAATAATAAAATTCCGGCGTAACACAAGAAGCATTCGTTCCTCTGTTATCCGGCGAAGGCTTCTGGATTCTTTCCATAGACATATAAGCCAGGTCATTGTCCGCATTTCTGTTTGAATTCTTCTTCTGAACAATGGTAAAGATCATTTCCTTACTTGTGTCGTTATTGATATCAAAATTGTGGAAGTAGTTTGATTCTAAGCTAAAAAAGCCTCCATTAATCAGCATATCAGAATACTTGATCACCATATCCATATCATTCCCTCCTCCACTTAAAGCCTGTTCCTTAAAGTTAAAAGTACCTGCCGTCTTGTTCTTTAAAACAGCTCTGTTTAGATACATATCAGCCAATAATGCATACGCTGCCTGTTTTGTAAATCTTCCTGCGTGCGTGTTCTGGGTTTTAATATCTGCCAGGTTTGGAATAAGACCTTCCACTTCAGTAATCAATGCATCAATGGTAGATTCCGCTTTTCTGATCTGAATGGGTGCATTTAAATTATCCGGGTCTCTGTACGGAGCCTGTCCATACAAATCAATTGTTGTATAGGTATAAAAGGCCAGTAACCCTTTAGCTTCAGCCAGAAATAAAGTCTTGTTATTGATATTACTTTTGTTGATACTTCCTATAGCAAAAAGAGATTTCGTAATTCCTGAGTTCAGCTGATTCCAGGTATTTTTTACAACATCATTATTTGCATCCCAGGTAAATTCGTGCATGGCTCTCCACTTTCCTCCGTCTCCCCAGTCACTTCCTCTTGTTGGCAGGATAGCTTCATCAGTAGAATATTCCTGTAATGCAAACACACTTCCATGATCTACAAAAGTTCCGTCACCAAGTTGTCCGTAAGCAGCTGCAAGAGAAGCTTCAGGGTCTGCATTTTCAGTTCCCATTACCTCATCAATTACTTTTTCATCCAGATTGGTACATCCCACTAATGACATCACAGCGATGGACAAAACGATTTTATTTAGATTTAAAAATTTAGATTTCATAATTTCTTTTAACTTAAATTAAAACTTAATAGTAGCTCCCAGAATGAAAGTTTTCGCAGACGGATAGGTCGTATAATCAATTCCTAAAGACTGATTTCCCTGCACCTGCTTATTAGTATCAACAAGTGGATCGTAGCCTGAATAGCTGGTAATGGTAAACAGATTCTGTGCGCTTACATACAGATTGATACTTTTCAGAAATTTCAATTGATTCATGTCAAAAGTATATCCTAATCTTACGTTGCTTAAACGAATAAAGTCTGATTTTTCAAGATATAAAGAAGATAACTGCGGCTGATTGGCAAAACTTGCTCCTGAATCGTAATATTTCTTCAATACGTTTCTGTCTGAAGCTAAGTTGTTAATATTCAAATCTAAAGCTGTATTATTCACAAGATAACCTCCTGTTTGTCCAATGAAAGAGAATGCAAAATCAAACTTTTTGTATTTCATATAAGAATTGATCCCAAAAGTGAAATTAGGAATAGCACCTTCAAAAATCTTTCTGTCATTCGGGTCAATCTTTCCGTCTCCGTTCAGATCTTCATAAATATATTTTCCATTGGCATCAATTCCTAAGTAATTGTACATGTAGAAGGATCCTGCTTCATAGCCATTTCTATAGATATTTGCAGTAACACCTGAAAGTCCCGGTCCTGAAACTTCACCGGAATTAATTCCTGAAACCGGAAGATCTTTCACCACATTATTTACTGTAGCTCCATTAATGTCAAGATTCCATGTAAAGTTTTCGTTTTTAATAATTTCTGATCCTAAGGAGAATTCAAAACCTTTATTAACGATCTTTCCGTCAGCATTCAGCCAAACAAAATCTGTAGGACTCAATGGAGTGGAAGGAATAAATAATATTGGATTTTTGGTTGTCTTGTTATAGTATTCTAATGAACCGTATA
The DNA here is from genome assembly GCF_047444895.1 of Chryseobacterium sp. S90. Taxonomy (NCBI): domain Bacteria; kingdom Pseudomonadati; phylum Bacteroidota; class Flavobacteriia; order Flavobacteriales; family Weeksellaceae; genus Chryseobacterium; species Chryseobacterium sp. S90. Next base: position 22,394 of record NZ_JBLGCX010000009.1, read on the forward strand.
ATTTATTACTGAATAGGCTGAAGTCCAAACCAATATTGGTTTGCGCTACAACTTCCCATTTCAGATTAGGATTGGGTGTTCTTACTACCTGAACTCCGTTGATGAGGTTTAAGTTATCATATAGATAATATCCCGCATTCTGTGATAACAGATAACTTGCTTTTGTAATTTTATTGAGAACTTCCTGATTTCCGGTTTCTCCCCAGCTTCCTCTTAGTTTCAGCTCATTGATAAATGAAACATCTTTTAGAAAGTTTTCTTTTGAAATGGTCCAGCCTGCAGCAACTGATGGGAAATATCCATACTTATTATTATCTCCAAAACGTGTGGAACCATCAGCTCTTAACGAAGCGGTTAAGAAATATTTTTTGTCAAAATTATAATTTACTCTTCCAAAGTAAGACTGCAGTTCATTTTCCTGAGAAGTTCCCGGCTGAGGAATAAATACATCTCCGGAATATCCCGGGTTAATTTCCGGCGAAATCCCAGCTCCCTGATTCACAAAGTTTCTTACACCCAGATAAGTGGCAGTAGCTTTAAACTTCTGATAAGAAAAACCTCCTAATACACTGAAATTATGATTTTTAAAACTAAGGTCGTACGTTAAATAATGTTCCAAAAGAATATTATAAGAATCCAGATTGGCCTGGGAATAGATTCCTTTCGGGCTTCTGTCTGTAATATTCGGGAACATGGTGGTATTTCTTTCTGATAAACTTCTGTCAATCCCTAAATTAAATTTATAATTCAATCCCGGTAAAATTCTCAACGTTGCTTCGGTATTTCCTAATACTCTGAAAGTATTCGTTTTATCTTCGTAAACGCTCAATAAATAAAGTGGATTATAATGGGCGTTCATATTGAAATTGGTATAATTTCCGTTCTGATCGTAAACAGAACGCGTAGGATTTGCCATTAAAGCATGGATAATAAGCTGCCCGTCAGATCCTGCATTTCCACCGTTTGGAATTCCTGTTTCTCTGATATCACTGGCGGTAAGATTTAGCTTCACCTTTAATCTCTTATTATCAAAGAAAGATTCTTCAGCATTCAAACGGGCTGTTGTTCTTTTAAAACTGCTGTTCAGAACAATACCATCCTGATCCATGTGAGAAAGAGATGCAAAATAATTCCCTGTTTCTGTAGCTTTTGAAAATGAAACGGAATGATTGGATGAAACGGCATTTCTGTAGATTTCGTCCTGCCAGTCTGTATTTCCGCCATGGTCATAAGATTTATCTATGCCTGCAGCTCTGTATTCATCTGCAGTCATTAAATCTAATTTTTTAATCACTGAAGAAAACCCTAAATACGTATCATACGTAAACATCGGCTCTCCTTTCTTTCCTCTTTTTGTTGTTACCAAAACCACCCCGTTTGACCCTCTCGCTCCATAGATTGCAGCAGCAGAAGCATCTTTTAAAACCGTGATAGACTCAATATCACTTGTATTCAAAAAATTAAGAGGATTCTTTGCGGTTGTATTCCCCAGTCCTACATTCGGACTTTGTGCACTTACAGGATCATTATTCAAAGGAATTCCGTCTACAACGAATAAAGGTGTACTTCCGCTTCGGATGGAACCGATACCTCTGATGGAAACATTCACTCCCGCACCAGGTTCTCCACTCGACTGAACGATACGAACACCCGCGATTTTTCCCTGCATCAGGTTATCCACGGAAATATTCATTCCTTCTTTGAAATTTTCGGCTTTCAGCTGGCTTACGGCTCCTGTTAAATCAGATTTTTTCTGAGAACCATACCCTACCAAAGTTACCTCTTCAATGGAAGTTGAACCTTTTTTGGATTCTAGTTTTATAGAAACTGAAGTACTGGAAATTTTCACCATCTGTTCTCCATATCCTTCATAAGAAATGGATAAAGTCTGTCCAATTCCGGCCGAAATTGAGAAGTTTCCTGATGCATCGGTAGAAACAGTGTCTCCGGTTTCTACAACAGTGACTTTTGCGCCTTCTATTGCGGAACCATTCTGATCCGTTACATTTCCGGAAATGGTTTCGTTTACCTGCGAAAACACAGGATAGTTTGAAGTAAATCCTTTAGCATCAGCTTGGTGAGCCACCAAAAAAATTAATGCAATCGGGATTAGCTTTTTAAACTTAAAAAAATTAATTTTGTGGTACATATCAATAAGTAAAGTAATTGCAAGACGTTACATTGCTTATCAAAAAGCCGCTGTTGTTCCCGCAACAGTGGTTTTCTTTTCAGGCAACGGTTAGTTTTTATTTCGGCATACAAAGTAAAAGGATCTACCACAAATCTATTTTAACATAATATTATCTTAAAGTCAACAAAATATAAATATCTCAATTTGAGATATTATAAACTTACTATATATCAAATATTTATATGCATCTGTTTTTTCAACATTCACAAAATTTTAAAAATTACTTAACATAATATATAAATCATCCCCAACAAAGACTCCTTAATTTTGCGTGTAAAATGTATCGAAATGAAAAAGGCGGTTTTTCTTGGTATCTGTTTATCTTCATTCAACCTGTTTTGGTCACAATCTCAGCAACTTGATGAGCTGAAGATCAATGAAATTCAGGTAATAGGTTCTCACAATTCTTATAAAAAAGCCATTCTGCCTGAAGTTTACGATTATTTGTCACAAAAAGACACTCAGAACTCTTTGCCGAAGATTCAATATGAACACATTCCTATTCATGAGCAGCTGGATCTTGGACTTAGAAATCTGGAAATTGATGTCTATGCAGACAGCAAAGGAGGAAAATATGCTCATCCGAAAATTCTTGATCTTGTAAAGACCAGCGAATCTTTTGATCCTGAAGGAAAAATGAAAAAACCGGGTTACAAAATGATTCACATTACAGATATTGATTATCAGACATGGTATTATACCCTGGAAGAATGTCTGAAGGATTTGAAGAAATGGTCTGACGGAAATCCTGATCACGATCCTGTTTTTATAACGCTTGAACCCAAAGATGGAAAAGCAAATCAATTCGGGACAGAACCGGAACACTATACTGCAAAACTTTTTGACGATCTGGATCATGAACTGAAAAAATACCTCGGGAAAGATAAAATTATTACCCCTGATGATATCAGAGGAACTTATAAAACACTGAATGAAGCTGTTTTAAATAAAAACTGGCCAAAAGTAAAAGACGTAAAGGGAAAATTCCTTTTTGTAATGGATAATAACGGAGAAAACAGAGACCTCTACGCCAAGGATCATCCTTCATTAAAAGGGAGAATGATTTTCACGAATTCAACACCCGGAACTCCTGAAGCTGCTGTTCTGTTTATGAATGAACCGAAGAAAGATGATACAGTGATCAAAGATCTGGTTAAAAAGGGATACATCATCCGTACCAGAGCAGATGCGGATACAATAGAAGCAAGAAGCGAGGATTATTCAAGATTTGAAAAGGCAAAAGAAAGCGGAGCACAGATCATTACAACGGATTATTATTATCCCAGCAAATTATTCAAATCCAACTATAAGGTAAGTTTTGACAACAACACCTATGAAAGAAAGAATCCTTTGGCAGGAAAGTAGTCCTGTTTTGCTGTTAGATTTATAATTGAGGAGGCCGTCAGATTGACGGCCTTTTCTTTTTTATTTAAACACAAGTAACACTAATTCTTTTCACAAATGCCACAAAATACAAGCCGAAGATTTATGAAGTATTATATTTATAGCTTTATTATTTCCTTTTTTTTCAAATCTATTTCAAAATGATCTGCCGGATCTCCGTGAGAAAGTAATGAAAGGATTTTAAAAAATGATTTTAACTGCATAACAAATAAATTCCGAGACTGACTCTTCTCATATAGCTTCTCCAATATTTGATATTGCTCTAGCCGTTGTTTGGGAATATCTCTTTTCGCCAGCTCATCTGCAGATTGAAATTTATACAAATCCAGTAGTAAATCATCAAAGGACCATTTTCTAAAATCATCAGAAATGATACCTTTCACTTTTAACTGATCTTTATTTTGTATGAGTAACAGGAGATCTTCTCCATTTAAGCTTTTAGTTTTATCAATAAAATCTACTGGCCAGTCATCAGGAATCATTCTTAGCCGAACCAATTCTTTTAAATGAAAAAGCATAAAATCATGGTACGATTTTGTTTTTAAAATGTCTTTATTCCAAAGTATTTTAGTTGTATCATACAGTAAGGTTTTATATTCTTTTTCGTACAAAGGAAACAATTCATTAAACCGGGGAACATCATTTACAACTTCGGTTTGTACCTCCATCCTATCAGGAGATTCTATGGTCAAAATTTTATAAGCAGGCAAATAAGCAGCCAGTGACGGAACCTGAACATTAACCAAAACATTCTCTCCAAATTTTCTGATTCCTGTATCATTAATATGCATATGTCCCGCAAAATGAATCTGTAATCCTGCTTCAGCAAATACTTTTGCTACTTCTTCCTGTGGAACACGTTCCAGCTGCCACTTTTTTTCTCCCAACAGATTTTTAATTTCGCTGGTTGCCCCATCATTGAAATCAATCATCGGATAATGGGTAAATGCAATCAGGGTTTTGTTATTTCTCTTTGCTTCATCGGCAAGTTTCCTTACCCATTCTATCAAATGCTGCTTGTTGGTCAGTACATTATTATAGCCAATGCTCGCTCCTTTATAATTAGACGCATTACTTGGATTTTCATTGATGTTTTTGGGAATATAGGTGTTTCCGTCTATGGCAATCATCCATACATCTTTCACCGGTTCAACAACATAACTTAAATCAGGAACAGAAAAACCTTTGGCCACTTCATACATTCTTTTGGAATACTCTGCGGTTTCCAGACCTTTTTTGTAAGTATAATTTTTAAAAATATCTTGATCAAAAGGTGTACTCCAGAATAAATCTTCTTTTTTAGGATAGAACCCAAAATCTTTTAATTCATTCAAAATTTCAAGATACCCGGATTCTGCAATATCTTTTGTAATGATCTTATCTGCTGATTTTCCGATATTTTCTTTACTATAAATCCCCAGTGGCTTCCCATTTTGTCCAAGGAAGTCATCTTTTCCACCATCATTTCTAAATGGTCCAACGGGATCATGATTTCCGGTTGTCAGATAAAAATTAATCCCATATTTCTGGTGATACTGTTCCAAAATACCATGAAGCCCGCGAAGGTTATAAGCCTGTCCATCATCAGAAAAATCACCTGGCATCGCTACAATTTTAATTCCTTTAGCAGCAATATCATCCAACGCCTTTAGAAAGGCAAAATAGTTCTCATTAAAAATTCTTGTGGAATGCAATTGAGAATCCATAGTCCTCAGGATGGTGGATTTTCCTGTTTTAGGATTCATAATTCCTTTAAAATCATGATCTGAAAAACTTCCATACAAATCCTGGAAATGTGCATCAGACAGAAAAGCAATCTGTACAGGTTTCTGCGCCGAAAAAAGAGTACTTATAAAAAGTAAAACGGAGACAATTAGTTTATTCATCTTAAAAATAAGACGAAATTACAGGAATGGACGAGAAAATGTTTTAATTGAATTTTAAATTATTGTGAAGGAAATTTATTTTCCTTTACCATAAGTTAAAATCATGTGATCAGTTGCCAATTTTAATTCTTTTTTATTTTCTGGATTAATTCCATCCATTGTAAAAAAATCAACCTCATTATTATATTTCGTGCACCATACCTTCCCCGAGGAATTTGCAAGAGTTAATGTATCTGGTCTAGTGATCTTTTTAAAATGAATAAATAAATTTTTATCCATTGCGATACTTTGATAGTTTGGCCCAATAAAATTTTCATCAGTTGCAATATATCTTTCCCTGTTCCAATACATATATTTTCTATCCGTATCCAATTTTCCTCCAAATATTCCCTTCACCACATTTTCAATACCAGAACTATCTTTTTTGCTATTAGAAAAAGCAACACTACCTGTTAGTAGAAGAAATATAAATGCAAACTCTGCCATTCCAAAACCATTTTTAACTACAGAAGGCCAAGTTAGAATCGGCTTATTAGTAATATTAATAACGATTTTTGAAACAGTATGATTGATTGTATATTCTATAGTCTTCCACTCGAGACAAAAACTCATAAAATTATCATATTCAACATACTTACAAAGGTCATCCAGTATTGCTCTTTTAATGTTATAATCCTCTTCTCTTTCTACTATTGACTTATAATACGTCTCAAAAGATTTATAGGTTAATGCAATACCAAAATCATCCTTCAGGGATCTTTCAATGTGTTTTGCAATCCCTGTAAATGTGTTTTCAACAGCCTCTTCTTTCCCTTTTTCATAGACTTCCTCCAATAGCTTTTTTTTCTGTGGTAAAAATTTAGACATAATGATAGAAATTAGTGTAGAAAATTAGAGAAAAAAAAATAGAAAAAATTGCGGAAAACCGTAATAATCAATCAAATAAACTTTCCAAAAACTTTCCAAAAACTTTCTCTCGCCTTCCCTCCGCTCCGTTGCATCTTTGCATCAGAGATCAGTGAGATAACAAAAAAATAAACAGAAAATCAAAAACCTGATTTCGAAAATCGCCAGATAAAACGGAGGAAAACTCCGGGTTGGGAAGCAGATGTTTCTCCTCCGTTTTTGAAGGTTCACTTCCCAAAAAATTTAGAAGCGCTTCAATTTTTTTAACCGTATAACACTGTCTGCGATCTGCTTCGCAGGGAAGAATACGAATGCTTTAACAATAAATTTTTTGAACTATGTTAGAAATTATATTAATGCTATTCGGTTTAGCATTCTCAAACAATACTGCTAATGTAACAACAGCAAATGATAATAACCCAACAACTGTAACAATACAATCTCAGGGAGAATCTACAGGTATAGGAGATACGGGAGAAACCGGGGGAAACGATACAGGAGGAGATACAATACAAGTACCACCTAAAAAATAATCTGAAACAGGGGAAAAATTAAGTTTCTCCTGTTTTTATTATTTTACTTAAGAAATAAAAAAGGACAGATTTACACAATCTGTCTTTTTTTATTAATTTGCAGTAAACTTTTTCCATGAAAAAACTGTTTTTTTTACTAACCATACTAAGTTTTCTATATTCCTGCAAAAAAGGAAATTCACAAAACGAGACTAATATATTTTATGAAAAAGCATATGCTTTTCTAGAGAAAAAAAATGAAGACAGTGCATATGTATATTTTGACAAGGCTAAAGAGCTTTTTCTTAAAAGTGAAAATAAGATCAAAGAAGGAAAATGCCTTATTCAAATGGGAATAATATCTACCAATAAAGGAGATTACTATAATGGGCAATCACTTTCTACACAAGCTATCAAAATTTTTGATGAAAACGACAAGAACCAGTTTTCTGATATTTATTCCAACTATATCAATCTTGGAATTTCAAGTGATAATTTAAAAGATTATAAAAGTGCAATTAAATTTAGCAAATTAGCATTAAAATTTGCAATTGATGAATCATCAAAGTTAATTGCATTAAATAATCTCAGCCGTATTTACAAAGAAAATAAACAATATACCCAGGCTATTAAAATTTATAAAAATATAATAAGTCGTTCTAAAACACAAAATAACCAAATCTATCCCACTGCATTAACTAATCTTACAACATCAGAGTGGTTATCAGATCCATCTTATAATCCCGAACCAGAACTTTTAAAAGCATTGAAAATACGAGAAAATGAAAATGATCTTTGGGGGCAAAATTCCAGTCATTCTCATCTAAGTAACTATTTCATGAACAAAAATTCTGAAAAAGCATTATTTCATGCAAACAAAATGTATGAAATATCAAAAAAAATAAAGAGTCCTGATGATCAGCTAGAGGCTCTACAGAAAATTATTGAATTAGATCCACACAGCTATAAAAAATTCTTCAATAGATATACTACACTAGCAGATAGTCTACAAACAGAAAGAAACAACTCTAAAAATCAATTTGCCCTTATAAAGTTTGACACTGAGCAAATAAAAAAACAAAATGCCCAGAATAAAAATCATATACTGACGCAGTATATTGCAATAGGTATTTTAGTGGTCGTTTTAGTTTTACTAACACTCATTATAATGTGGTATAAAAAAAGACAAAAAGGCCTTCAACAAGAAAAAGAAATTGAAATAAAAAACACCCAGCTTAGAATATCGAAAAAAGTCCATGACGTAGTTGCCAACGGCATTTATCAGGTGATGACAAAGATTGAGAACCAAGAAGATTTTGACCGGGATAAAGCACTTGACGAACTGGAATTTGTCTATGAAAAATCAAGGGATATATCCTATGATAAAATTGGCGAAGAAAAAGAATTCAGCAAAGTAATTTCAGAACTTATTGCTTCCTTCAATAGTGAAACTGTAAAAACATTTACTGCAGGAAACAGTCCCGCGATTTGGGCGCCTATTTCTGCTACAGTTAAAGACGAAGTTCACCAAATGATTCGTGAGCTGATGGTGAATATGAAAAAACACAGCCATGCCAGCCATGTTGCCGTGAAGTTTGAAAAAATAAACAATCTCGTTGAAATTCAATACAAAGACAATGGAATAGGAATTTCCGGAGACCTTATTTATAAAAATGGTCTGCGTAATACGGCATCCCGCATAGAAGCGATTAACGGAACTATTACTTTTGACACAAAAATTGAAAAAGGGCTGAAGGTAAATCTTTCATTCCCTGTTTCCTAATCATATAGTCATGTTCAAAAAAGTTTTAATCGTGGAAGACCAGGAAATAATGAACCAGGGAATCCTGAATACAATAAAAGAATTAAATATCCCTGATTTTGATTACGTAATGTATTGTGATGAAGCTTTAAGCAGGATCAGAACAGCGTTGGAAAAGAAAAGTCCTTACGATCTTCTTATTGCTGATCTGTCATTTGAAAAAGATCATATTCCTCAGCGGCTTCGTTCCGGACAGGAGCTTATTTCTGAGGTAAAAAAGGTTCAGCCTGGGTTAAAAATAGTTGTATTCTCTGTAGAAAAGAAAGCCAAAATAATTGATGATCTGTACAAGATATATCAGGTTGACGGGTTTGTAAGCAAGGCAAGGCGTGACGGGCAGGACCTGAAAAACACAATACGGAAAATCTTTAATGGAGAGACTGTAATTCCCCAGGAAGTTCTGAATACAATGCGTCATATTTCTTCTGAGTTTGATGTGTATGATATGAAATTAATTGAGCTTCTTGCCAAGGGACACAAACAGAGTGAAATAAGTACCTATCTGAAAAACCATCGAATGACACCATACGGCATCAGATCTATTGAAAAAAGGTTGAATGAGCTTCGTGACAATCTTGGTGCAAAAAATAATATTGAAATGATCGTAATCTGTAAAGATATTGGTCTCATCTGATCCTATCTGTTGAAAAGATTTTTTCGCCCTTTTACGGGATCACGTAATGATGAAATAATAAATGACTATACTTTTGAGGTCTTAACCTTTTTTTTAAAATTAAACCGTATAACCATGTTCAAAAAAGTTTTAATTGCCGAAGACCATGAAAGCATCAATATTTCCGTTCAGAAAACCCTTGAGGATCTGAATATTCCCAACGTAGATTATGTGTACTATTGTGACGATGCCATAGGAAAAATACAGAAAGCTTTACGGGAAGAACATCCTTATGACTTGTTGATTACAGATCTTTATTATGAAGATGACCATCATAAACAGAATCTTAAAGACGGAAAAGATCTTATTAAAAAAGCAAAAGAGATTCAGCCTGATTTGAAAATCATTGTATTTTCGGCGGAGCATAAAACGGGGGTCATAGAAAATCTTTTTTCGGATTACCAAATTAACGGTTATGTTCGTAAAGCCAGAAACGATTCAAAAGACTTAAAAAAGTCGATTGCCTCTGTATACATTGGCGAAAACTATTTATCTTTTGAGCTCAAGCAGGATATGAAAAAATTCAATAGCTATGAATTTTCTACGTTTGACATTACTCTTGTTTCGCTGCTTTCCAAAGGAGTCTTACAAAAAAACATTCCTGTTCATCTCGAGGAGAGAAATATTAAGCCATCCAGCCTGAGCAGTGTTGAGAAAAGATTAAACAGTCTGAAAGAAGACCTCGAAATAAACAGCAACGAACAGCTGGTGGCCTTCTGCAAGGATATCGGGATTATATAAAAACAATTCATTTCACTTAGAACCTTTCAAAAAATTTGAAAGGTTTTTTATTTTTTGCCCATTTTACGGAAACCCGTAACGGACAGAATTTTAATGCTCATATTTTTGGAATGTTAAAAACAATAAACAATTATGGAATATAAAGTAATACCATTTGTTGCAACCGCTAATCAACAAAATATGAGTGCAAAAAATATTGCAGAACAGCTAGACAATTTAATAAAAGTTCATACCCATGACGGCTGGGAATATGTAAGACTGGAAAGTGTATCTACTTACATACAACCTGTTGAAGGTTGTTTTGGAAATACAGTCAAACCAGGTTATATGACTTCTTATCAAATGGTTGTTTTTAGTAAAGAAGAAAATGAAAAATCTATTAATCCTCCTTATTAAAACTTATTGGATAGTAATTCCTCCGCCAAAAAGAAGAAAATGTATTTTCAGAACCAGTTGTTCCCAATACGTTTACAAAAAAACAGCAGAACAAGGGCTTATTTCAGGATTAAAAGCTTTCCAGTATCGTTTTCAGAACTGTAGATCAAGTGCTTGTATCATGGAAAATCCTTCTGGAGAAATTCAAATCATTTTACCTAATCAACAAATTCTTAATGAAACAGAAGTTTCAGAAAGATTCATTAAAAATAAATAATCATGGGAAAATTTATCATCACACAAAGAATCAACAACGAGTATCAGTTTAATCTGAAGGCAGGAAATGGCGAAATTATTTTAACCAGTGAAGGATATGTTCAGAAAGCATCCTGTCAGAAAGGAATTGAATCTGTAAAAATTAATTCTCAGGACCTTTCAAGATATGACAGAAGAGTAGCGAAAAACGGAAAAGATTATTTCGTGTTAAAAGCAAAAAACGGTGAAATTATCGGAAACAGTCAAATGTACAGTTCAAAATCCGGAATGGAAAACGGTATTGCTTCCGTAAAATCAAATGCTCCAACAGCAGAAATTGTTGATGAAACTTTAAAAAAATAAACTATGGATCTCAAAATTAAACTTGATCAGTTACATCAGAAAGTAATTGGACTGAAGGAACAGATAGGAACGGAAGAAGCTACAAAAAATGCCTTTGTAATGCCTTTTATACAAATTCTGGGTTATGATATCTTCAACCCTACGGAAGTTGTCCCTGAACACGTTTGTGACATTGGCACGAAAAAAGGTGAAAAAGTAGACTATGTTATCAAAAATAATGATGAGCCTATCTTCATTATCGAATGTAAACATTGGAAGGAAAGTGCAGATGCTCACAATTCACAGCTTCACAGATATTATCATGTTTCTAAAACAAGATTCGGAGTTTTGACCAATGGAATTATATACAACTTTTACACAGATTTGGAAAAACCTAATATTATGGATGAAAAACCTTTTTTCACCATTAATATTGAGGATTTAAAAGACAGTTCCATTAAAATTCTGGAAAGCTTCACGAAGAAAGATTATAATCTGGAAAATATTCTCGATTCTGCAGAAGCGTTAAAATACATCAAAGCCATTAGAAAAGAATTTGAAAAAGAGATCGAAAACCCGTCTGATGAATTGGTAAAACTATTAGTGAACCGTTTCTTTGAAAAGCCTTTAACAGCCAACAGAATGGTTTCTTTCAAAGAATATGCAAAAAAGGCTTTAACGACTTCTATTAATGAATCCATCAGCTTCCGTTTAAAATCTGCATTAAGCATTAACGAACAAATAGAAAAAAGAGAAGACGATGTAAAAACATCACAACCCATCGATGAGAATAATGATTCTAAAATTGTAACAACGGAAGAAGAGCTGGAAGGTTTTCAAATTGTAAAAGCGATCCTGAGAGAGAAAATTCCGTCATCCAGAATTGCTTACAGAGATACATTTTCATATTTCGGAGTTTTGCTGGATGATAACAATAGAAAACCGATTTGCAGACTACACTTTAATACAGCAAATAAATATCTGGAGACTTTTCACAACGGAAAAGAAGCAGGAGAAAAGATTTTGTTGACTACTCTGGATGAAATCTATAATTACAGGAATCAGCTTCATCAGACGCTGGAAAATTATTCATAAAACTAATAACCATGAAAACTTTTATAATTATTCTGAAAGCTTTACGGTGGATTTTGGGCGTTTCATTTCTTCTTATTTCGTTGAGTCTATTAATAGAACAGAGTTTTGAGGCATCAATTGTAATGCTGATATTGGGTATATTTTTAATCCCGCCAACAGGTAATTTTATTATTAATAAAATAAGAATGATCAATCTTGATGGAACTCATAAAATCTTACAAACCATAGACTATTCTGATCTTCATACTATTTTACCCGTCTATCAACAAAATGTATTAAACCACAAAAAAGCATTAACTGAAAAACAAAAATTAAGGCTTGGGAGAAAAATTTATTATAATACCCTTTGTACTGCTATTTCAGATTTTAATCTCACCCAAAGCAAAATCCTTAAACTGAACGAGATTAAAGTGTATTTCAATTTATCTGATCAGCAAGTACTCTCAGAAAAAAATAGGATCTCAGAAAAAACGGTAAAAAATCTGGTTCAGAAATGTTATGAAGATCGTGTATTGACTGATTTAGAAAGTAAACAAATCACAAGCATTGCTATCTTTCTTCAATTTCCATTAGATAAAGCTGAAGAGATCAAAAATAAAATTGCTTTTTCATTATTTAACAGAATACTTGAAGAAAAGGTATCAGATAATCGTCTTTCTCCAATAAAAGAAACAGAGTTGAAACAGGCAACAAGAAATCTGAAAATTGATCATCAGAGTATTAAAATATTTCTTTCTGACCGAAAAATTAAAAGTTTACAGCATGCCAAGTTATTATGGAATCTTGACCATGGTATTTTTCAAGTTATTTACAATCCTTCCATAACATTAGCAAGAGATGAACAATACTATTTAAACGTTACTGCAACTCTTATTGAAAACAAGCTGGTTCATGCAGGATATTCACGCACAAGTACCGGTGTTTCTTTCAGAGTTATGAAAGGAGTAAATGCCAGAATTGGCGGCGGAAGATACCGTCCCGTAAAAGAAAATATAAGGGAGACTCATCCCGGAACTCTGTATCTTACCAACTCAAGAATTATTTTCAATGCCGGAGGGAAAAGCTTCCAAATTCCTTTCTATAAATTGATTTCCCACAACGCAAGAGGAGGAAATCTTGAATTGGTAATCCAAAATAAAAGCTATTCACTGCGTGTAAATTATAAAGAAGCTGAAATATTCACACTTGCATTATCAAGTTCTCTCCGGCAGTACAAAAATGCCAATGATCATCTAAAAATACAGGCAATGAGAGAAATCTCTATGAATGAAACTTTCATTTAAATAATAGCCCAGCAAAATCCAACTAACTTTTTAATTTTTAAAGTATGAAAAAATTAATACCCTTCATTATATTTACCTTCAGCTTACTTCTTTTAAATTCTTGCTTAAAAGCCAATGACAATGCAGGACACGGCGGAAGATGTACAGGTTCTTCCTATTGCACAGCCTGCTCTAACTGCTCAAGATGCGGGCACTGCAGTGGTGGTGGAACGTGCGGCGTTTGTGGAGGAGGTTCTTCCGGAAGAAGCTCATCATCAGATAATTCCAGTAAAAAAAGTAAGCCTGGAAAATACAAACCTTCTGATTCTTATAAATCCACCAAAACAAAATCCAGTAAACCACCAAAAGTTTTTATTGATGAGGTTAATGTTAATATTAATTCCAGCAACAGGTATATAGCAGGAATAGAAGCAACAAATATTTACGAGAAACCATCCTTAAAATCTAAAATAATAGCAACAGTCTCTAAAAAGGCCAAATTGATTCAACTTTCAAGAGATGGTTCGTGGTACAAGGTACAGGTTAAATCAAGTAAAAAAACAGGATATGTTCATTATAAAGATATAAAATAAACAAAAAAATGAAACAATTTCTCACCTTCTGTGCATTATGTTGTTTCATTGGTATTTTCAGACTTCCTATAGAATATTATACTTTTCTTAGAATTATTATTTCCATTGGAGCTTTACTGGTTTTGTACAATACGCTGAGCTCTAAACAACGCTATTTCAGTATACTATTTATAATCATCCTAATTCTTTTCAACCCCGTTTTTCCTTTTTATTTATATCGGAAAAGCATTTGGATCCCCATTGATATCATCACAGGAATTTTATTTCTGCTGATCACTTTCATAGAAAGAAAAGAACAAAAAAAAGAAGAAGAAATTACCGAAGAAACTACAGAACCTTCATCACCTATTCATCAAAGAACTGTTTCAAGAGACAGAATTATTAATCCTAAAAAAACCAAAGAAGAATAACCATCATGGAAAACAATCATATAACGGAAAATCTCAAAGCCCATTTTTTAAGGTTGTATCAAATGGCTATCTGCGATGATGATTTCAGTGCATTAGAATTAAAAATGCTCTACAAATGTGCAGAAGAAAGGGGAATTCCATCCAAAAATTTAGATGAAATCCTTTTAAATCCCATCAATTTAAAATCATTGGTACCACAGACTATTGAGGAGAAAGTAGATTATTTATATGATCTCACCGTAATGATCTGGGCAGACGGAATTGTTTCGCCAAACGAATATTCTGCAATGCAAAAATACGTTCTGATGTTTGGCTTTTTGGAAGAAAATGTAACGGCAATTGTAGACTATCTCATTGAAGCTGTAAGAATCGGAAAGAACAAAAGTGAAATTTTATATGAATTAAAAAACTAACTCATCATGGACACCGCCAGTATAAAAAATTTATTCAAACTCAAATCCGTTCCGATAGAACCGAAACCGGAACCGCTTCCCTCAAATAATGACAATCCGAACGATGAATCTCTGGAAGAAACCAGAAAGAGAACTTATCATGAATCAGGTTACAGAGACAGTTCGCGAACCAACGGAAACCATTCTACCCTATCCATATGCCTCGATGCCGTTTATTCCAAATTTCAGAACGAAGAAAAGGAAATGGTCGAAAAACAGAAAAATCTGAAAGAATCTTACGTCAATGAACAAAAAAACCGGGAAACGGAAATTAAGGCGCTGACAGTATCACAGGAAACAAAAGAAGAACAGCTAAAAAACAAAAATATAGAAATTGAAAATCATCAGCATACAATTGAAAATTTGAAGGCTGAAATTCTTGACCTTCCCAGAAACCCGGAAAAATACAATGTAAAAGCTACAAGGGGTGCATCTGCAAAATTTTGGATCGGCCTGATTCTTTTGATTCCTATCACTTTATATTTAACGACATTTTATATATCCACTTCTTATTCTGCATTCTTTAAAAGCTTTGATGCAAAAAGCACTGTTATTCAAAGTGTTTTAGACGCTCAGGCTTTCAGCAAGGCATGGAACGAAGGAGTTATTGAAGGAGCTTTTGTTACCCTGATTCCGTTTGTGTTTCTTGGATTAGGCTATTTGATTCATATGTTTTGGGAAAATAAAACGACCGCAAACTACGTCAAGCTTGGATTATTATTTATTGTAACATTTATTTTTGATTCTATTCTAGCCTACGAAATTGAGTCAAAATTATATGAATTAAATAAAACTTTTGAATCTCCTCCATTTGATATTAAAATAGCTTTTACTAAAATTCAGTTTTGGGGAATTATTTTCGCAGGGTTTATTGTTTATATTATCTGGGGACTGGTTTTCGACTTTGTAATGAAAGAACATCGTGAAAAGGATAAAATCAAAAACGAGCAGGAAATCAGACAGAAAAGAGTTGAATTCTTTCAGGACAAGATCAATATTTTGAAAAAAGACATTGAAGAAATCCTTGCCAGTATCGGAACGATAAAAGAAACTGTTATCAAAACCCGGGGAAGAGTCGAAGAGCTTCAGAATATTATTGACGGAGTCATTATTCCGACCAAAGATTACAAACTGTATGCTTCGGAATATGTTCAGGGCTGGATCACCTTCATCGGTGAAAAAATAGCCGTATCAAGAACGGAAAAACAAACAATTATTGATGACTGCATTGCCACCTACAATACCAATCTGGAAACTGTGGGTGCTAATTCCGACAACCAAAATTTAGTGTATTTATCATCTTTATAACATCACAGATTATGAAAAAATTACTTTATTTATTAATGGTCATTTCTTTGGTTTCCTGTTGCAAAGGCAAAGAAGACGGAACAATCACAGGAAATAAGGATTCTATTGTTGTTGATTCAAACAATATCAATGTCAGCATTTTGATTGATTTATCCGACAGAATTGATCCTAACACAAATCCAAATCCTACAATGCAATATTTTCAGCGGGATACAGAATATATCAAAGCCATTGAAAAAGGCTTTTTAAATCATATTAAATCCAAAAGAATCATCACCTATGATGATCAGATGCAGGTTTTCTTCAATCCGGAACCTTCTGACCCTAAGATAAATGATTTCACAAAAGAGCTGAAAGTTTCTTTTAATAAAGATGTTCCAAAAAGATATTTTGATTCCGTAGATAAAAAATATGCTGAATTGCCTTTAAATATTTATCAGTCAGCTATAAAAGATGGAAAATTTGTAGGCTCAGATATTTGGGAATTCTTTAAAAACAAAGTCAACGATTATTGCATAAAACAAGATAAAAGAAATATTCTGTTCATTTTGACTGACGGATATATGTACCATGAAAACACAAAATTTGCAGAAGGAAGCAAAACCTCTTATCTAACCACCAAGCTCATAAAAGCTAACAATCTGACAACCTCTAATTTTAAAAATACTATTGAAAAAAAAGGCTATGGATTTGTAAAAGCAAATGATGATCTCAAAAATTTAGAAGTAATTGTTCTCGGTATTAATCCTGAAAAAGGCAATCCTTTTGAAGAAGCAGTTATTAAAGAATATTGGGAAAATTGGTTTAAAGAAATGAAAATTAAAAAGTATCAGATCAAATCTGCTGATCTCCCCTCCAATCTGGAGCCCATTATATTAAAAACGATTTCAGGAAAATAAAAACACACTCCAATATATTTAACTATCAAAAAAGCGAAGAATTAGATTTCCTCGCTTTTATTTATTTTCTTATCATTTCCGTATGCGGAATATCATCTTCCAAATACTTCTTACCCGTATCTATAAATCCAAATCCACTATAGAATCTTAACAGATAATCCTGTGCAGATATTTTGATTTCAGAAGTATGAAAACGGTTTTCAATTGTTTCTACAGCATACTGTATCAGCTGTTTTCCAAGGCTTTTTCCTCTTGCCTGCTCCGTAGTCAGAACTCTGCCGAAAGAAGTCTCGTCATATTTTATTCCTTTATCAAAAACACGGCAATAGGCAAGTACCTGTCCGTCTTCTTCAGCCCAGATATGAACCGCTTTCTGATCATAATTATCCAGATCAAGGTAAGGACAATTCTGTTCAATAACAAAAACATCAATACGAGCTTTCAGTACCGAATACAATTCCGGAACCGTGAACTCATCAAATGTTTTTATTTTCCAGATAATATTACTCATCGAAGCTTATATTATTATTGGTTAAAAACTCATTGGTTTTTTGAATAAAATTAAGAATGTTATCTCCGCCCTCTTTCTTTTCTGCTGAGGTCACATACAATTCTGGTAGATCTTCCCAGGTTTTATGAAGCTCAGCTTTATAGTCTTCAACGTTTTTAACAGCAACGTTCGGTTTTAGTTTGTCAGACTTGGTAAATACAATTGAAAAAGGGATTCCACTTTCACCACACCATTGAATAAATTCCAGATCAATTTTCTGTGGAGTATGTCTTATATCTACCAATACAAAAAGATTAACAAGATTTCTTCTGTTAAGAATATAGTTCGTGATCAGCTTTTCAAAATCCTTTCGCTGAACTTTTGAAACCTTTGCATAACCGTAACCCGGTAAATCGGTAAGGTACCAGTTTTCATTCACTAAAAAATGATTGATCAGCTGGGTTTTTCCTGGAGTTTGTGATGTCTTAGCCAGGTCTTTATGGTTCATCATTGCGTTGATCAATGACGACTTTCCTACGTTTGATCTTCCGATAAAAGCATATTCAGGAATATTAGGTTCAGGGCATTCCTGCCATTTTCCGCTGCTCTTTACAAACTCTGCTGTCTTGATAATCATTGTTGAATGTATTTTAGAAAAATAAACCATTAAGAAAAGCTCTTAATGGTCATTTTATGATGTATTTATTAAACTTTATCTTTTATCCAGTTGTACAGGATTTCATTGAATTCATCCGGTTTCTCCATCATGGCTGCATGCCCGCAATGGTCTATCCAGAATAAATCCGAATTTGGAATAAACTTGTGCATATCCTCTGCCACTTCCGGAGGAGTTACATTATCCTGTTTCCCCCAGATCAGACACGTAGGTGTCACAATCTTCGGAAGGTCATTCAGCATATTGTGTTTGATGGCACTTCTTGCCAGCATTACTGTTTTTATTCCTTTCATTCTGTCATTGACCACCGCAAAAACTTCATCTACAAGATCCTCTGTCGCAATCTTTGGATCATAGAAAACTTCTTCCGTTTTCTTTCTGATATAAGACCGGTCATTTTTCCTTGGAAAACTGTCCCCGAAAGTTCTTTCATACAATCCGGAACTTCCTGTAAGCACAAGATTTTTTACCAAATCAGGTCTTGCTAAAGTCAAGATAAGTCCTACATGCCCTCCCATTGAGTTTCCCATAATGGTAACCGGACCTGAAATATGACTTTCTATAAACTTGATAATATATTTTGCGATAGTGGTAAGATTCGTATTGAGTACCGGCAGATCATAGATCGGCAACTGAGGAACATATACTTTAAAGCCTCTTTCCGAAAAAAAATCTACCATTTTATCGAAATTACTCAAACCACCCATTAACCCGTGCAACAGCACTAATGGATGTCCTTCTCCCGCTTCTACATAGGAATATTTCTTTTCTTTTTTTGTACTAAATATCATAAAACGCCTTAATAAAGCCTTGCAAAAATACAAATTAAACCTCAAAAAAATTTTGATTATCCTAATTTAAGATAAAAATAATATAATATTCTCCTTTTTAACTTTTTTTTTCAAACACGCTTTATTATGGGCTAAATAACACTTCCGGCAACTATCTTCATATCAGTATTTTACATTATTGAAATTCAATCTCTAATAAAACTTATTAACATTGAGTCAAAAAGTGGGAAAAAGTGGGAAATTTTGGAAATTATTATATAAATTTGTCCCAAATGAAAAATTTCATTGGGACATATGAGTGCAAAATTGACGACAAAGGCCGCTTAAAAGTTCCTTCATCTTTAATTAAACAGATGGAAAACTTCGAAGACAAGGCATTTGTAGTCAAGAGATCTGTGTTCCAACCCTGTCTGGAGGTCTATCCTATGAATGCATGGGACAAACTGATGGGCAAAATTAATAAACTGAACAGATTCATAAAAAAGAATGCTGATTTCATACGAATGTTTACGGCAGGAGTAAAAACAGTAGAATTGGATAATGCAGGAAGATTACAGATCTCGAAAGACCTTACCGTTTTCGCAAATCTTCAGAAAGATATTGTGATTACCAGCGCAGGAGAACTCTTCGAAATTTGGGACAAAGATGCCTATGAAAAGGTAATTGCTACCAATGAAGCTGATTTTGCAAGCCTTGCCGAAGATGTGATGGGCTCTTTTGACGAAGAATAATGATAGTAGGTTATTAATTAATAGTATTAAATAAAAAACACAATTAAGCATGTATCATAACCCCGTTTTGTTGAAGCAGAGTGTTGATGATTTGGTGACGAATCCTGACGGAATATATGTGGACTGCACCTTTGGAGGCGGAGGCCACTCCAGGGAGATTTTGAGCAGACTTTCTGACAAAGGAAGATTGTTCAGTTTTGACCAGGATCTGGATGCACTTAAAAATACAATTGATGATCCAAGATTTACATTAGTTAATCAGAATTTCAGATTTCTGGAAAACTCATTACTGATGTACGGAGTTCCTCAGGTAGATGGTGTTTTGGCTGACCTGGGTGTTTCTTCACACCAGTTTGATGAAGCAGACAGAGGTTTCTCTACAAGAAGCAATGCTCCTTTGGATATGAGAATGAATGTAATGCAGAACCTTGATGCCAAAAGAGTGATTAATGAATATGAAGAAAGTGAACTTGCAGATCTTTTCTTTCACTATGGAGAATTAAGAGAGGCAAGAAAACTGGCAAGAGAAATTGTTCACCACAGAAAAACAAAAAGTATAGATACTACGGAAGATCTGAAAAAACTGTTCAGCTATATTCCGCCTCACAAAGTGAATAAGTTCTATGCACAGCTTTTTCAGGCAATAAGAATTGAAGTAAACCAGGAACTTGAGGTATTAAAAGAAATGCTGGTTCAGGCTTACAATGTTTTAAAACCGGAAGGAAGACTCGTTGTTATTTCCTACCACTCCTTAGAAGACCGTTTAGTAAAAAGATTCCTGAAAAACGGAATGTTCGAAGGAGAACCGGCAAGAGATATCTACGGAAATTATAAAAAGGCATTCGAATTGATAAAGAGTAAAGCAATCATTCCTGACGATCAGGAGATCGAAGAAAACTCAAGAGCAAGAAGTGCCAAAATGAGAACAGGAATAAAAGTATAAATGATCAATCATAAGTGATAAGCGATATCAATTATCTTTTATCATTAATCAATTATAAATAAAGCTTTGGCAAAAAGAACAACAAATCGCCCCCAGAAAAGACTCACTTTTATAGATATTATAAAAGGAAACTTTCTGAATCGTGATGAGATCAAAATACATTACAAGTATTTTCTCCTGTTGTTTATACTGATGATGGCCATGATTTATACCAACCATCTCGTCAATAAAAAAATTAAAATTGTAAACGCCTTAAAGGAGGAAACAGAAGAATACAAATCAAGAAACGCTTACGCCCAGAGTAAGCTGATCAAAGTAAAAATGGAATCAGAGCTGGGGAAAGAGGTCGCCCGGGATTCATTAATGACCCTGGAAAACCACCCTCACAAATTGCTAATAAAACTGGACAGTACAGATGCAAAAGCAAAATGAATACGACAATAAACGTAAGAAAACGTTACGATGGGGCTACCTCTTTGCAGTGGTAGCTTTGTGCGTGTTTGTAATGTTCTTGGCAAGAATTGTTATTCTTCAGAATACCAATGTTCAGGAAATTAAAGACGATTACATTAATAAAAACTATCGTGAAGCTACTTTAAAGGCTGCCCGCGGAAATCTTTTTGCATCTGACGGCTCTATTCTCGCAACCACAGTGATGCGATATGATATCTATCTTGACTTCAAAACGATGAAAGATACAGTGTACTCCAATAATATCGGAGCGCTGACGGATTCATTGAGCAAAATGTTCGGAAAATCCAGAGGAGAATTCAGACAGAAATTTGACGAGCAGAAGAAAAAGAAAAACCAATACTACACGTTGGTAAAAGGTCTTGACTTTGACCAATACGACAGAATCAGAAAGTTTCCGATCTTTAAAAGAGGCAAAAATAAAGGAGGTTTTATTGTTGACCGAAATTATAAAAGAGAATTGGCTACTTCGGAAATCGGAGGCGGAACCATTGGTATGGATAACGGTGAGCTTAAATCCGGACTGGAAGGTGCTTTCTCGAAATATCTGACAGGAACTGACGGAAAAAGGCTTGAACAAAGAATCAATTCTTCTCAATGGAAACCTATCGACTTCTGGAAAGTACAGGAACCTGTAGACGGAGAAGATGTGTACACTACCTTAGACCTTAGAATTCAAGACATTGCACACTCCGCTCTGGAGAAACAGCTGATCCATTTTGAAGCAAAACACGGAACAGTGATTGTAATGGAGGTTGAGACCGGAAAAGTACGTGCTCTTGTTAACTTAAGAAGAACAGATTCAGGAGATTACGAAGACTCTTACAACTATGCCCTGAAAGATAATATTGAGCCGGGATCGACTTTTAAAACCATTTCGCTTCTGGCCGCAATGGATGATGGATTCATCGATGAAAACACCACTGTAAATGTAGGAAACGGTGTCTGGACTTACGCAAAACAGAGAATTTCAGACGGGCACGGCGGAGGAACGTATGATATCAGTGATGTTTTAGCTAAATCCAGTAATGTGGGAACTGCAAAACTGATCACAAAATATTATGCAGAAAAGCCTCAGATATTCCTTGATCACCTGAAGCGCTGGAAACTATTCGATAAAATGGATATCGAACTTCCGGGAATCACAAAACCGAAGATTGTCACTCCACAAAATAAAAGATGGAATGCTGCAACACTAGCATCTATTTCTTACGGATACTCTTCCAACGTCAACCTTTTACAATTGACAACTTTCTACAACGGAGTTGCCAACGGAGGTAAAATGCTTAAGCCATTATTCATCGATAAAATCATGAAAGATGGAAAAGTAATGTACAATGCCAAGCCTGAAGTAATGGTTAATAAAATGGCATCGGAAAAAGCTATTAAAATGATGACCAGCGCTTTAACCAAAGCCGTAGAAAAAGGAACAGGACGAAGCATCTTTACTCCTAACCTTAAAATGGCAGGTAAAACCGGAACCGCAAGATTTGAATACTGGCTGCCTGGTCCTATGAAATACAGAGCATCATTCGCTGGGTTTTATCCGGCAGACGCACCAAAATACACCTGTTATGTAATGATCAGCGAACCCAATACATCAATAGGATTTTATGGGGGACCCGTTTCAGCACCCGTGTTTAAGGAAATTGCAGGTAAAACATTCCTGAAAACACCTCAGAATATTGAAAAAGAAATGCTTGTAGACAAAAAGGTAAACCTGAGCAAAATGGTTGAGCCTAATGTGAAAGTAGCAGTAAATGATAAGCAAATGCCAAATGTCGTAGGATTAATCGGTAAAAACGTAATCCCACAATTGGAAAACTTAGGATATCGTGTCGACTATAAAGGAGTGGGAAGAATTAAAGAACAATTCCCTCTGGAAGGCACAACAATCAGTAAAAATCAGAGAATTTATTTGTCTCTGCAAAATTAAAGAAACAGAACTCCAAAAGAGTGATATAAACCAAAATAGAGTAAGGCTCTATTGATAAAGATGATTATAACAGAATTAGTAAACAGAATCCCAGTACTGGAAATTCACGGTGATAACAACCGCGAGGTTACGGAATTGGTGATCGACAGCAGAAAGGTTACAGAAAACTCTCTTTATATTGCAATGAGAGGTACAGTAGTGGATGGACATTCATTCATCGCTTCTGCTATTGAAAAAGGTGCTGCAGCAATCGTTTGCGAAGAATTTCCTGAGACATTGGCAGAGAATGTCACCTATGTCAAAGTGAAAGATTCTTCTAAAGCTTTGGGACATCTTGCTTCCAACTTCTATGGAAACCCTTCTCAGAAACTAAAACTGATTGGCGTTACAGGAACTAATGGGAAAACATCTGTTTCTACCCTACTTTTTGATGTCTTCAAAAACTTAGGATATGATTCTGCTTTACTTTCCACTGTTGAAATCAGAATTGGTGAAGAAATTATCCCGGCAACACACACTACACCTGATGTAATTACGATCAACAGGATTTTGGCTGAAGCGGTAGAAAAAGGATGTGAATTTGCCTTTATGGAAGTAAGCTCACATGGAATTGCCCAAAACAGAATTGAAGGATTACACTTCAAAATAGCGGGCTTCACCAACCTTACTCATGATCATTTAGATTATCATAAAACCTTCGAAGAATATTTAAAAACAAAGAAAAGATTCTTCGACCAATTAGAAGATACAGCCATCGCTATCACCAATGTAGATGATAAAAATGGCAACGTCATGCTTCAGAATACGAAGGCTAAAAAGAAGTCTTATGCTTTGAAAACCATGGCAGATTATCATGGAAAGCTTTTAGAAGTAGATTTCAACGGAATGCTGTTGAACTTCAACGGAAAAGAATTCTGGACGACACTCACAGGAAAATTCAATGTATACAACTTGCTGCTTGTATTCGGAATTGCTGAAGAACTTGGTTTTGAACAGGACGAAATTCTCCAGGCAGTCAGCAAACTAAAAAGAGTTTCCGGAAGGTTTGAAACTTTCAAATCCGATGGTGGTATTTTCTTTATCGTAGATTATGCACACACTCCGGATGCATTGGAAAACATTCTGGACAGTATCAACGATATCAGGACAAAAAACGAAAGATTAATCACCGTATTCGGTTGCGGAGGCGACAGAGACCACTCCAAAAGACCTGAAATGGGAAATATTGCCACCAAAAAATCAACCTTGGCAATCATCACTTCAGATAATCCGAGAACAGAAGATCCTGCGCAGATCATCAAAGAAATTGAAGCAGGCGTTGAACCTCAAAACTTCAGCAAATACACTTCAATTCCGGACAGAAGAGAAGCCATAAAGATGGCGATAAAATTTGCAGAACCTAAAGATATTGTTTTGGTTGCCGGAAAAGGCCACGAAACCTATCAGGAGATAAATGGTGTAAAACATCATTTTGATGACAAAGAAGTAATTAATGAGCTTTGGAAATTAATGAGCAAGTAAATTACAAGCGATAATTGATCAATAATAGCTGATTTTATCATTCATCAATTATCAATGATTATTTATTAACAATTGAAACTATGCTATACTATCTATACGAATATCTAACCAACCATGGAATTCACGTTCCGGGATTAGGATTGTTGAAATACATTTCCTTCCGTGCCGGAATGGCTGTACTATTCTCTCTGATTATTGCTCTTGTCTACGGAAAAAGAGTAATCAATTACCTGAGAACAAAACAAATGGGAGAATTGGTACGTGATCTTGGATTAGATGGCCAAAAACAAAAAGAAGGAACTCCTACCATGGGAGGACTTATCATCATTTTGGCAACCATCATTCCCGTATTGCTGTTTACAAGAATTACCAATGTGTATATTGTACTGTTGCTGGTTTCAATGTTTTGGATGGGTGCCATTGGTTTCCTTGATGATTATTTAAAGAAAATCAAAAAAAATAAAGACGGATTAAGTGGTAAATTCAAAATTGTAGGACAGGTCGGATTAGGGCTAATTGTCGGAATTACAATGTATTTCCACCCGGATATTACGGTTAAAAGAAAATATGCAGATGCTAAAGTAGTGAACAGAAACAATGTAGAGCAAAACTTTATGCCTACAGAAAAAATTACAGTTTCTACCGTTCCTTTTGCAAAGAATAACGAGTTTGATTATAGCGGAATTTTATTTTGGATGAATGATAAAGATGCCCATGAGTGGGCATGGATTGTCTTTATTCCTATTGTGATCTTCATTGTAACAGCCGTTTCAAACGGGGCCAATATTACAGATGGAATAGACGGTCTGGCAGCTGGAACAAGTGCCATTATACTGCTCACGCTGGCTCTTTTCGCTTACCTTTCAGGGAACATCATCTTTGCAGATTATCTCAATATCATGTTCCTTCCTAATATGGGAGAAACCACCATTTTTGCCGTGGCAATGGTAGGTGCCGTGATCGGATTCTTCTGGTACAACACCTATCCTGCACAAGTTTTCATGGGTGATACCGGAAGTTTGATGCTTGGAGGAGTAATTGCCGTTTTAGCTATTATTTTAAGAAAAGAATTGCTGATTCCTGTATTATGCGGAATCTTCTTAATTGAAAACGTATCTGTAATGCTTCAGGTCGTAGTTTTCAAATACAGAAAAAGAAAATTCGGGCTGGAATATGCCCAGAACAATAGACTATTCAAAATGTCACCATTACACCACCATTATCAGAAAGAAGGATTTCACGAAAGTAAAATCGTAAACAGAATGATCATCATCGGGGTAATACTGGCTATTGTATGTCTGATCACATTAAAAATGAGATAAAAATCAATTTAAAAATTAAAAGATTGAAACATTGAATAATTTTTTTAATCATTAAATCTTTTAATCATTAAATCAAAATAATATGAAAATAGTTGTTTTAGGAGGTGGAGAAAGCGGATGCGGAGCTGCTTATTTGGCTAAAAAGAAAGGTCTGGAAGTATTTCTTTCAGATAAAGGAGCCATTAAGGATAACTATAAGCAGTTTCTTACCGATAATGAAATTGAATTTGAAGAAGGAAACCACGATGAAGAAAGGATTTTAAATGCGGACTGGATCGTAAAAAGTCCGGGAATTCCGAAAAAGGCAGACATCATCAATAAAATTCATGAAAAAGGAATCAGACTTTCCTCTGAAATTGAATTTGCTTCTGAATTTACAGACGCCAAGATCATTGCCATTACCGGAAGCAACGGAAAAACAACCACTACTTCCCTGATCTATTATATCCTGAAAAATGACGGATTGAATGTAGGTTTGGGAGGAAACATAGGATATAGCTTTGCCAAGCAGGTTGCAGATGAAAACCATGAATATTATGTGCTGGAGGTAAGCTCTTTCCAATTGGATGATATTCAGAATTTCAGACCTTATATTTCTTTATTGTTGAATCTGTCAAAAGATCACCTGGATCAGTACAACTACAACTATGAAGAATATGCGCTGGCAAAATTCAGAATCACTGAAAATCAGGAAAATGATAATTTCTTCATCTATAACAAGGATGATGAAATGAGCAAAAACCTTCTTGAAAAACTTGAAATAAAGGCTAAAATGGTTCCTTTCTCAACAAAAGAGAAGTTACCTGAAGGAGGTTTTGTGAATGAAGATGAGATTGTGGTAAAAATGAAAGACGAATTCTCAATGAAAGTTGATGAATTGTCTCTATTGGGAAATCACAACGTAGCCAATAGCTTGGCAGCATCTATTGCCGGTAAGATATTAAAGATCAACAATGAAAGCATCAGACATTCACTGATGACGTTTCAGGCTGTAGAACACAGATTGGAATTAGTAACTGAAATTGACAGTGTAAAATACATCAACGACAGTAAAGCAACCAATGTAAATGCTACTTACTACGCTTTGGAAAGTATGAAAACACCAACCGTATGGATCGTTGGTGGGCTAGATAAAGGAAATGACTATACCGAAATTGAAGATTTAGTCAAAAGAAAAGTAAAGGCCATTGTTTGCCTTGGAGTAGATAACAAGAAGATCATAGATTTCTTTAAAGATAAAAAAGAGGTTATTTATGATACTTCAAGCATGGAAGAAGCCGTGAGAATTTCAAAATCACTGGCTAAAAAAGGTGATACGGTTTTACTATCTCCATGCTGTGCAAGCTTTGACTTGTTCAAAAGCTATGAAGACAGAGGACGCCAGTTTAAAGAGCAGGTATTAAAGTAAAAATGTAAAAAGTATTAATGTATTAACGTATTAATGATCATCAATTTCATCAATACATTTTACATCAGTACATGAATACAATAATTATGGACGAACAGAACACAGAAAACAGATTTGAATTTCTAAAGGGCGATAAAGTACTTTGGATGGTCATCCTTGTGATCTCCATCTTCTCTATTTTCCCGGTATACTCTGCAAGTTCAAATCTCGAATACATTGTTAATAACGGGACCACAACAGGTCACGTTATCAAACATATGTTCTTTGTAGTCTTAGGATTAGCCATTATGAGACTGGTAGGAACCATAAAATATGAATACATCGGAAAGCTCAGCAGTATTCTGCTCGGCCTTATGATTGTTCTGTTGATTGTCACCATGTTTACCGGACAGACCATTGACGGGGCCAGTGCTTCCAGATGGCTTAAAATCCCGGGAACACCGATTTCCTTCCAGCCTTCATCATTTGCTTTTTTAATGTTAATCATCTATCTGTGCAGATATTTAACCAAAAAGATCACCAGAGAAAGGCTTCCGATAGAGAATATCATGTATATTTTCGGGCCTATCCTGCTTGTTTTCGTATTGGTAGCAAAGGATAACGGTTCCACGGCATTAATGATTCTAATGGTTTCCGTTGTGGTTCTTGTCATAGGACAGCTTCACTGGAAATACATTGCAGGGTTTATATCAGCATCATTTGTAGCCATTGTTCTATTTTTATTAATAGCGCTGAATACAAACATGATCGGAGGTAACCGTGTTCACACATGGATGAGCCGTGTAGAAACATTTACCTCAAGCAAAGCAAAATCTGCCGATGTAGATGATGAGAGTGTAAAAGCGAAAAACTATCAGGTAATGCAGGCCAAAGCAGCCATCGTACATGGTGGGATTACCGGAATGGGGCCAGGAAAAAGCGCATTGAAACAAATGCTTCCACAATCTGCCTCCGACTTTATTTTCGCAGTCATTGTAGAAGAATACGGAGTGATAGGAGCTGCTTTTCTAATCAGTTTATATCTGATTATGATGATCAGGATCGTGATGATTGCCAGTAAGATGCCTGCATTTTTCGGATCGTTGCTCGTGCTCAGTCTTGGAGTGATGATCTTCATTCAGCTTTCGGTAAACATAGCCGTTGCTGTAAATCTGATCCCGGTAACAGGACAGCCTCTGCCTTTGATCAGTTATGGAGGAACCTCAATGCTGGTCACCTATTTACAGTTAGGTATTATTTTAAATATAAGCTCAAGAATCCAGATTTATGATGAAGAAGGAATGGGCAAAAAACAAAGTATAGCAGAAATAAACGATATCGCTTAAAATGGACAAAAAATTAAAAATAGTATTATCCGGCGGAGGAACAGGAGGACATATCTTCCCGGCTATCGCCATTGCGGATGAGATCAGAAAGAGATTTCCTGAAGCAGAATTTTTGTTCATTGGTGCCAACGGGAAAATGGAAATGGAAAAAGTTCCTCAGGCAGGTTATAAAATCGAAGGAATTGATATCGCAGGAATAGACAGAGGAAACCTGTTATCCAATCTGGGACTTCCTTTCAAGATTCTGAAAAGTTTATCAAAATCTAAAAGGATTATCAAAAACTTCGCTCCCGATTTTGCTGTAGGAACCGGAGGATTTGCCAGCGGACCAGCCCTTTATGAAGCAAGCAAAATGGGAATTCCGATTTTCATACAAGAGCAGAATGCCCATGCAGGAGTAACTAATAAAATCTTAAGCAAGAAAGCCAAAGCCGTTTTTACAGCTTACCCGAAAGTAGAAGGCTTTCCTGTTGAAAAAATAAAATTCCTGGGAAATCCGATTCGTGAGAACATCGTTTCAGGAATGCAGGAAACCGCTCAGGCAAAAGAAAAAATGGGATTGAATAAAGACAAACTTACCATTCTTTCTGTAGGAGGTTCTTTAGGATCCAGAACATTGAATAATGCCTGGAAATCTCATTTAAAACAAATTGTAGATAAAGATTATCAGCTGATCTGGCAGACAGGAAAGCTTGATTATAAAGATATTATAAACGAAACAAAAGATACAGCCACCGAAAACATTCAGATCCTTGAATTCATCAAAGACATGGAACTGGCTTATTCTGCAGCTGACATCATCGTTTCCAGAGCCGGAGCAATTGCCATTTCAGAGCTGGCAGTGGCACAAAAACCGGTACTCTTGGTCCCTTTCCCTTTTGCAGCGGAAGACCACCAAACGAAAAATGCCATGAATCTGGTTGAAAAAAATGCAGCCAGAATGGTGAAAGACTCTGAAATGCAGGAAAAATTCTGGAATACATTATCAGAGATCTGCGAAAATGAAAATATAAGAAAAGAAATGTCCGACAATCTGAAATATTTTGCCAAGCCAAATGCAGCAAAAGAGATTGTAGACGAAATATTTAATAAACTGTAAAAAGTACCATTGTAAAATGTATTAATGACAACAATACTCATGAATACATTGTACATGAATACAACAATACAAAACAAAAAAATGAACATTTTACAAACATATCAGACTTTTTACTTCGTTGGAATCGGAGGTATCGGAATGAGTGCATTAGCGCGCTATTTCAATGCATCCGGAAAAAAAGTATTGGGTTACGACAAGACCAATACAAAATTGACTCAGAATCTGATGAATGAAGGGATTGATATTGTTTTTGAAGACCTTATTGATGAAAGGATAACTTCTCTTCAGAAAGAAGACACATTGGTGATCTATACCCCGGCCATCAAAACGCTTGGAATATTGGATTATTTCAATGAAAATCAGTTTGAAGTATTGAAACGAGCTAAGGTTTTAGGATTAATTACTGAAAATACAGACTGTATTGCTATAGCAGGAACCCATGGAAAGACAACAACGTCTACTCTTGTGGCTCATTTATGCAAAGAAGCAGATCTTCCTTTCTCATGCTTTTTAGGAGGAATTTCCGAAAACTTTAAATCCAACTTCCTGTACAATGGTTCTACTTATTCTGTAGTAGAGGCTGATGAATATGACAGAAGCTTCCTTAACCTTTCCCCGGACTGGGCAGTGGTAACTTCTACAGATGCAGATCACCTGGATATTTATGGAGATAAAAGTCATATCGAAGAAGGATTCAGACAGTTTGCAGCTTTAGTACCTCAAGACCAACAGCTTTTTGTAAGAAAAGGACTGGAAATTGGTAGAGGACACCAAACCTATGCAGTAAATGAACCTGCAGACTACTATTCTGACAACCTGCGTATGGAGCATGATAAAATTTATTTTGACTTCCATACTCCTGTTGAAACAATAAAGGATTTCGTTTGGGAAATTCCGGGAATTCATAATGTGGAGAATGCTACTGTAGCACTGGCTATTCTGCATAATTTAGGCGCAGATTTTGATACGCTGAAAAAGGCAATTGCCAATTTTAAAGGAATTAAAAGAAGATACACGAAACATATTTATCAAAACGGTAAAATTTACATTGATGATTATGCCCACCATCCTACAGAAATCAATGCTGTAATGGGCTCAATCAAAACATTTTATCCTGATAAAAAACTATTGGTAGCCTTCCAGCCCCACCTTTTCAGCAGAACAAGAGATTTCGCGGACGGGTTTGCAGAAAGTTTAAGCAAAGCAGATGAACTTATTCTGCTTGATATTTACCCTGCAAGAGAACTTCAGGAAAACTTTGAAGGAATTACTTCAAGTTGGCTGCTGGACAAAGTAACATTAAATAAAAAAGAAGTATCGACATTATCCGATGCTTTTGAAAAAATAAAAGAAAAAGATTTTGACATCCTTCTTACTGTAGGCGCAGGAAATATAGACACCCTGTATGATCCTATCTGTGAATGGATAAGTAAATTGTAAAAAGTAATAATGTATTTAAGTATTCATGAATACATTTTACATAAATACGTGAATACAAAAAATGTATGAAAAATAAATACAGAATATTAAAAATTGCTGTCACTGTAATCATCCTTGGATTGTTACTGAGTTTCTCGTTGAAGAGATTCAGCCACCAACAGATTACAGACAATAAGATTTCTGTAAAAATGAGTGAAAAAACTCCGGTTTATTTTGTAGATGAAAAAGATATCAGAGAGATTGTAAAAAAAGAAAATCCTTCTGGAAAAGTAGGTGACCTTAATATCCCTTCCTTAGAAAAAAGAATCAATGCACTTCCGGCGGTCGATAGTGCCAATGTCTATCTGAACCTGAATGGAAAACTGAATCTGGATATTAAGCAGAGAGTACCTGTTTTCAGGCTTAATAAAGATGGAAAAGACTTTTATGTAGATGAAAAAGGGATTGAGTTTCCCATTTCAAGAACGTATTCTCATCCATGTATGCTGGTAACCGGAAATGTACAGCCGGATGAATATGAAAAACTGGCAGAACTGGTAGAAAAGATCGATAAAGATGATTTCAGCAAGAAATATTTTATTGGAATTTCAAAAAGCAAAGACAGCTACAATCTTCTGACAAGTGAAGGAAATTACCGGGTAGAAATTGGAGATTTGGATAATATTGACTTTAAAGTAAAAGGATTTAAAACCTTTGTGGAAAAATATCTTGTGTACCAGGATCCACAGAAGTACAGCATGGTTTCAGTAAAATACCAGAATCAGATTGTTACTACTTTAAACCCTTATTTTAAAGAAAACGATAGTATTTTAAAAGCAGGAAAAATGGAACTGGCAAAAGCCCCTACTCCAATGGCAGCAGCAAAGAAGACAGATGCTAAGCCAAAGATAGCGGAAGCAAAAAAGACAAGCCCCACGCCTGTAAAAACAAAAGAAAGCACAAAAGCGCATACAAAAGAAGCGAAAAAACCAGAGAAAAAATCAAGTGCTAAGGCTTTGTCCAAGCCAAAGGCAAAAGTAAAAATAGAATAAGTCCTTTTGGACATTCAATACACAAATAGGAGATCATCCTTAGAGAAAAAAAGGAAAAAGTAGAAAAAATCAAATCGATATAAAATGGAAAATCAAGAGTATTCAGTAGGTCTGGACATCGGGACAACAAAGATAGTCGCGATTGTCGGAAGAAGGAATGCACACGGGAAAATAGAAGTTCTCGGTGTAGGAAAAGCTAAAAGTCTTGGTGTTCATAAGGGTATTGTGAATAATATTTCACAGACTATTAATTCAATCAAGGCTGCAGTATCCGAAGCACAATCCAGTGCAGGCGTTCCTATCCGCAAAGTTACGGTAGGTATTGCAGGAAAACACATCCGTTCTCTGCAGCACTCCGATTATATTATGCGTGAACATCCTGATAAATTTATTACAGACGATGACATTGAAGCATTAAAAGATCAGGTGAAAAAGCTGGTGATGCTTCCTGGAGAAGAAATTATCCACGTACTTCCTCAAGAATATAAAGTGGATTCCGAGGGTGAAATTCAGGAACCCGTCGGGATGCATGGAAAGCGTTTAGAAGCCAACTTCCACGTTGTAGTAGGCCAGATGGGCAGCATCAGAAATATTGCAAGATGCGTTCGTGAAGCCGGATTAGAAATGGAAGCCCTTACTTTAGAACCATTGGCATCTTCAGAAGCTGTTCTTACAAAAGAAGAAAAAGAAGCCGGTGTTGCCATTGTTGACATTGGTGGTGGTACAACAGACATTGCGATATTTAAAGATAATATCATCCGTCATACCTGTGTGATTCCATACGGAGGCGGAATTATTACCGAAGATATCAAAGAAGGCTGTTCCATTATAGAGAAACATGCAGAACAACTTAAAGTAAAGTTTGGTTCGGCTGTTCCCGAATTAGAAAAAGACAGTACTTTTGTAACCATTCCGGGGCTTCACGGCAGACCGGACAAAGAAATTTCTTTAAAAACTTTAGCACAGATCATCAACGCAAGAGTAGAAGAAGTTTTGGAAATGGTTAATACAGAACTGAAAGCTTATGGTGCTTTTGAACAAAAGAAAAAGCTTATTGCCGGAATCGTTCTTACAGGCGGTGGTTCAAACTTAAAACATCTTCGTCAGCTGGCCAATTATACCACAGGTTTTGACAGCAGAATCGGTTTTGCGAATGAATATATCGCCAACGATAAAAATCAGTACCTGAAAGGCCCTGAATTTGCTACCTCTATCGGGTTACTAATGGAGAGTTTAAAGATCAGAGACAAAAAGCAGAATGCTGACGAAATCATAGAAGTTGTTGCAGAACAGCCAAAGCAGGAAACCGCTTCAGTACAGACAGAAACGGTTCAGCCGGTTCAGCAGGCAGCACCTGTTCAGGAGCAGCAGTCTTTTGAGAATGAAAGACAGGAGAACAGAAAGGCGAAATTGACCTTCGGGCAGTCGCTTATGGAAAAAGTAAAAAAATTCTTTGAAGAAGTAGAGTAAATTATAAATGATGAATGATAAGCGATAAACGATCTTTTCCTTATCAATTATCATTGATCAGTTATCAATTATAATTATTAAAAATATAGGTATGGAAAATATAGGTACACAAGGATTTTCATTTGATTTGCCAAAAGGAAATTCATCCATCATAAAAGTAATCGGTGTAGGGGGCGGTGGAAACAACGCTCTGAAGCACATGTACGAGAAAGGAATTCACGGGGTAGATTTCGTGATTTGTAATACAGATGCTCAAACCTTAGATAATAACCCGGTTGCTAATAAAGTTCAATTAGGAACCACAATCACAGAAGGTCTTGGAGCAGGTGCAGACCCTGAGGTTGGAGAGAAATCTGCAATCGAAAGTATTGAAGATATTAAAGCTGCTATGGGACAAAACACCAAAATGGTGTTTATCACTGCCGGAATGGGTGGTGGTACCGGTACCGGAGCCGCTCCTGTCATTGCTAAAGTAGCAAAAGACATGGGAATTCTAACGGTAGGTATTGTTACTGTGCCTTTCAGTTTTGAAGGTAAAAGAAGACTGGATCAGGCTGAAAATGGTCTTGATAAACTAAAAAATAATGTTGATTCATTAATTGTAATCAACAATGATAAACTGAGACAGCAGTTCGGAAACCTTGGATTCAAGCAGGGATTCTCAAAAGCCGATGAAGTTTTAGCCAATGCAGCTAAA
Organism: Chryseobacterium sp. S90; assembly: GCF_047444895.1. NCBI lineage: Bacteria > Pseudomonadati > Bacteroidota > Flavobacteriia > Flavobacteriales > Weeksellaceae > Chryseobacterium > Chryseobacterium sp. S90. Next base: position 56,871 of record NZ_JBLGCX010000009.1, read on the forward strand.
GGAATGGCAGAAGTTATTACAGGTTACTTTGATGTAAACATTGACTTTAGAGATGCTAAATCTGTACTTCAGAATTCAGGTACCGCTTTGATGTCTACAGGAACTGCTTCAGGTGAAAATAAAGCCGAAGAAGCGGTAAGAAAAGCCCTTGATTCTCCGTTATTGAATGATAATAAGATTACAGGTGCCAAAAACGTTCTGTTATTGATCAGAAGTGGTGCTGAAGAAGTAACCATGGATGAGATTGGTATCATCATGGACCACATTCAGAAAGAAGCTGGAAACACAGCAGATATTATTTTCGGGGTGGGAGCTGATGAAGAATTAGGAGATGCAGTAAGCGTTCTTGTTATTGCAACAGGATTCTCTAATGAGAACAAGAAATTTGCAGGACCTACAGAGAAAATCAGAATCAGTCTTAATGACAGCTTTGACGCTCCTAAAAACTCTCCTTTCAAAACAAGAGAGGAAAGAGAGTCTGCACCTGATACAACGTATGATTCAAGCAGAGCCAATCATTTCAGATTAGATGATGAAGACCACAGCACACAGTTCAAGGTGACATCTATTGAAAAAAAAATGATTCTTGAAGAAGAACCGGTGAAACCCGAAATTAAATTCTCTGATAAAGAGGAAGATATTATTAATACTCCCGAACAGGCTTGGAAAAACGAAGAAGAAGTTGAGCAGGAATACAGTTTATTTTCTATTGACGAAGAGAATGAAGATCCAAATGATCTGGAAATTCAGTCTTTCTCATTTGATTTCGAAAATAAAAAAGATGAGCCACAGTCTGGAAGTACTTTCAACAGCTCTTTTGCAGAAGAAAAACCTGTTGAATTCAGTTTCTTTGTAAACGAACCTGTCAGAAATGAGCCTAATACCGATTTCGGACAGCCAAAAGCAGAGTTTAACAACCCAAGCAATGCTGCTGTAGCTGAACCGGCTCAGAAGATTGAAACCTTCTACCAAAAACAGGAAGAACCAAAAGCTGAAACAAGAACTTCTTTTGAGAACAAAACAGAAATTGAAGCTCCGAAAACTGAAGAATCAGAATTCACTTTTGTGAATAAAACGATTGACCAGGACAGAGTGATTGAAAGAAGAAATAAATTGAAAGAATTCAATTCCCGCTACCAAAGTTTTGACAGCACGAGTGAATTTGAATCTATTCCTGCTTTCAAAAGAAAAAATATTTCGATTGACGGAACCAATGCTTCAGATCAGAACATCAACACGTATCTGTCTGATAACAATGGTTCTATGCAGATCAGAGAAAACAGATTTTTAAATAAAGACGTAGATTAAAACAAGCGTATTAATGTATTGATGTAAAATTTATTAATGATTTTACATATCGATTCATCTATACATTAATACTTTTTACGTTAGTACAAATAAAAATAACATGAGTTTAGAAAATATAATAAGCGAAGCTATAAAAACAGCCATGAGAGAAAAAGACAGAGTAGCTCTGGACTCTCTTCGTGCTGTAAAATCTCAGATTCTTCTTTTACAAACAGAAGCAAGAGGTGCTGAAGTTTCTGCAGAGCAGGAAATTGCTATTCTTCAGAGAATGATCAAGCAGCGTAAAGATTCTTTTGAGCAGTTTTCTGCTCAGGGGAGACAGGACCTTGCAGAAGTAGAAGAAGCTCAGATGAAAGTAATTGAAAAGTTTTTACCTAAACAGCTTTCTGCGGAAGAACTTGAAACAGAAATTAAAAATATTATTTCTGAAACCGGAGCCGAATCTATCAAAGATTTAGGGAAGGTAATGGGAGCAGCATCAAAAGCATTAGCCGGAAAATCAGACGGAAAAAGTATTTCCGAGATGGCCAAAAAGCTGCTGTCTTAGTTGAAAGCTAACCGTTGATGGCATATCCATAACCCTTCAACTTATTTTCTATCAACTATTTATATTAGGATATACAACCTTTGCATATCGATTTGATTAAAGAAGCCCGGAACTTTTCAGTTCCGGGCTTCACTTTCTTTGGATATTAAAGTTTGTTAATCAGTTTTGATTCTAAACTGCAAAAAGAATTAAGATACTACCATATTTTATAGCGTATTTAAGTGATTGATTGCTTGAGGGAAAGCCTTAAATGTTTTTTTCATGGTCGTTTGTTTTTCAGAATCATTTCAAAATTAATAATAATTTTCCATTATTCCTAGTCTTAATTCACATTTTTTTGAATATTATTACAATATTAATATTTAATTAATTTTATATGACTAATCGATTGATAGTTTTTATATATTGAACAAACGCAAAGAAATGCGTAACTTTGTACAGATAAAAACAAAATATATGTACCCAACAGATTTAGTAATGCCTATGAAGGCAGAGCTTACAGATAAAGGTTTCCAGGACTTAACAACTCCAACTCAGGTAGAAGATGCCTTGAAGCAGTCCGGAACTACATTATTGGTTATTAACTCCGTATGTGGTTGTGCTGCAGGTGCTGCAAGACCAGGAGTTGTATACTCTTTGACTGGAGATAAGAAACCTGATCATTTAACAACTGTATTTGCAGGATTTGATACTGAGGCTGTAACAGAGGCAAGAAAACACCTTGCTCCATTCCCTCCAAGTTCTCCATGTGTAGCACTTTTCAAAGATGGTGAATTGGTTCACATGCTGGAAAGACACCACATCGAAGGGAACCCTGCAGGAGCTATCGCAGCAAACCTTCAGGCTGCATATGATGAATATTGCTAAGAAACAATAATCTAAATATCAAACCGTTACATATTTTGTAACGGTTTTTTTATTTAATCCTGTAAAAAATTCTCAGAAAATTCAAATATCATTATATTTGTTGGAATGGCAACCAAAGCACTTTTCAATACCGTAGTTAACTGGTTCATCCGTCAAAGGATAGATCAGATACAGAATTTCATGGACCATCCCATTGAGACTCAGAAAGGTATACTCTTTTCTCAGCTGTTTCATGCTGAAGATACGGAATACGGTAAATTATACGGATTCAACTCTATATCAAGTTATCAGGATTTTAAAAACAAAGTTCCGATCGTTACCTACGAAGAAATGGAGCCTTATATTGAAAAAGCAAGACAGGGGCAAAAGGATGTAAGCTGGCCCGGGCTCATTAAACATTTTGCCAAATCATCGGGGACCACCAATGCCAAAAGTAAATTCATCCCTATTTCTGCAGAGAGCCTTGAATACTGTCACATGAAGGCAGGAAAGGATATGGTATCCATTTACGCCAATAACCATCCCGAAAACCAGCTTTTTAATTATAAAAATTTACGTTTAGGAGGAAGTTCTGAATTGTATGCTGACTTTAACACAAAATTTGGCGATTTATCCGCTATTTTAATTGATAATCTCCCATTTTGGGTAGAAATTACCACGACTCCAAGCAAGAAGGTATCTTTGATGGGAGAATGGGAAAGCAAACTGAAAGCAATTACCTCTGAAGTAAAAAATGAAGATGTGGGAAGTATCCTTGGGGTACCAAGCTGGATGATGGTTCTTCTTCAAAAAGTATTAAAGGAAACCAATATCGGAAGTATTTCAGAACTATGGCCGAATCTGGAGGTGTTTTTTCACGGTGGAATCAGTTTCAAGCCCTACAGGGAGCAATTCAGGCAGATCATCGGAAAAAACATCAATTACTACGAAATTTACAACGCTTCTGAAGGCTTCTTCGGAATACAGGACAGGTCAGACAGTGATGAAATGCTGCTGATGCTGGATTACGGTATATTTTATGAATTCATTCCTATGGATCAGTTCCATTTTTCAAATCCGAAAGTGGTAAGCCTGGAAGATGTGGAAGTAGGAAAAAATTATGCAATGGTTATTACAACCAACGGCGGCTTGTGGAGATATTTGATTGGTGATACTGTAGTCTTTACATCAACCAATCCATTCAGAATTAAAATAACAGGAAGAACCAAACATTATATCAATGCTTTTGGTGAAGAACTGATGATTACCAATGTGGAATCTGCTCTTTCAAAAGCCTGTGAAGTTACAGGAGCACAAATCACGGATTTCACAGGAGCTCCTGTCTTTATGAAAGGAAACGAAGGAGGTGCCCATGAATGGATCTTTGAATTCAGCCAGCATCCGGATGATCTGGATAACTTTATTGACGCTTTTGATAAGCATTTAAAGACTATTAATTCTGATTATGAAGCGAAGAGATACAACAATATGACCCTTAAAAGGCCTATCGTACACATCGCGAAAACTAATCTTTTCTATCACTGGCTGGAAGCTAAAGGAAAACTTGGCGGACAAAATAAAGTTCCAAGACTGAGCAACGACAGAGAATATATTGAGCCTCTGCTGGAAATGAATAAAAACTAAAAATTTTCTTTTCAGTTAATTAATAAAAAAAGCCGTAATTGAATTACGGCTTTCATTTTTATTTGCTTAAGTCTTCTTTCACTTTTTTTGCAGCTTCCTCTACTTTTGAAGCTCCTTTTTTGGCGGCTTCTTTAGCATCCTGTCCTACTTTATTTGCTTCCGTTTTGATATCCTGTCCGGCTTTGTGAAGATCCTGTTTCGTTTTATCGGCTGTTGCATCAATTTTATCTTTAGCCTTTTGAGCTGCATCATCAATCTTATTTCCAGCGGCATCTACTTTTGCTTTCACATCTTCTTTTGCATTGTTAATTTTTGCAGTATCAACAGTGTTTGGCGTTTCTGTAACGGTGGTAGTAGTTGTAGTAACTGACCCATCAGCGTTTTCTACCTGTTCTGTTTTTGTTGTTGATTTTGTACATGCTACAGTGAATACTGAGATCACTATTGCGGCAAGAATTTGTTTTTTCATATTATATATTTTTTTAATGATATTGGCATTATTGTGTTTTAGAGTCTGGAGTTGAAGGTGTTTCTGCAGGTTTCTGTTTCTTTTCTGCGTCTGCTTTTTTCTTTTCCTCTTCCTGTTTTGCTTTATTTTCTTTTTCAAGTTCTGCTTTTAGCTTATTCTCTTCTTCCTGAAGTTTTTTAGCCTGTTTTACAGAATCCAGATATTGAGGAGAAGACATTCTTATCTTGCGGGCAATATCTACTGAAACAGCTCCTGTAGAAAAGGAATCAATAGCAACAGTATCATAATTCATCTTAACTTCCTGCTCAGCAGCAAATCCCGGAGTTTCTTTCTTGGAACATGCAGTGAAAAGGATTGTGAAAATAAAAATCGCAGACAGTATATTTTTCATGGAACTAATTTAGCAGAAATTCTGCAATTACAGGATAGTGATCCGATAATTTCACAGACTGGTCTACTTTATAGCTTAAAGGAATAATGGATTTTGAACTGAAAATATAATCAATTCTCAAAGGTACTTTATAGTCATGAAAACTGCTTGCACTTCCCTTTCCCGCCACCAAAAAGGCATCCTGAAGGTCTTTTCCAAGATTATAATATTCATAAGAATTGGGAACAGAATTAAAATCTCCGGCTAAAATAACAGGGTAAGGCGATAAATCTACCATTTTTCTGATTCTTTTCACTTGATCTTCATGAGCCTGAAATGTAGGGGTCATATGCGAAAGCAGTTGAGAAACGTTTCCAAAACCTAAGCCGTCAAGCTTCGTAAACATAGATTTATTAAGTCTGAAAGGTTCAAGATAAACATTAATAATTCTGATTACTTTTCCATTAATATCTATATCAGCATAAAATGAATTTCCTCTTGCTTTCTCATCAATCAGTTCTGCCTGTCTTACAATTTTATGTTTTGTTTTAAGAATAACTGATGGGTATTTTATAAGGTCTCTTTTTATAGCGCGGTTGGTATCTTTTTCCTGTACAAGAATAATATCTGCATCCTGTTCTTTAATGTAATTTTTCACTTTATCCCAACCGTATTCTCCATATTTCACATTAAATGTCAATACTTTAATATCCCGAATTGTTTTCCCATTTTCCGTTTTTGGAGAAAAGTTGATCCATCGTCTGATTGGGTTATAGAAAATAAGTGTACCTAATGCAAATGCGATTGCTATTTTTTGTTTCTTAAAAATCCAGATCAGTGTAAGAATTATATGCGCCAGTATCAGATAGGGAAAACCAAGTGAGAGAAGATTAAGATTGCCCAAAAGGTTAGGCGGAATCCATGCATTCCCTAATGTGCTTAACAGCAACACAGCAATAACGATATGTATAAATAGTAATATCTGATTCGACTTCATGAAAAAACGGTCTTGGTACGGTTTTCTTTCAACAAAAATCCTACCAAGCAGACAATTTTAACTCTTTTTATGATTATTTATTCTCCGCGGAAAATTTCACGATGACAGGATAATGATCTGAAATACTTATAGAACGGTCAACTTCGTAAGATATTGCCTCTAATGATTTTGAAGAAAAAACATAGTCGATTCTGATTGGAAATTTATAGTCGTGAAAACTGGTTGCACTGCCCTTTCCAGCCGTTAAAAATGCATCTTCAAGCCCATCTGATAAATGGTAATATTCGTAAGAATTGGGTACAGAATTAAAGTCTCCGGCAAGGATGACCGGATAAGGTGAATTTTCAATTACTTCGCGAATGAGCGCTACCTGTTCCTGATGTTTTTTAAAGGTGGGAATGAGTTTCTTAACCACACCTATTACTTTTCTTTCATTGGTGTCAGCATCTTTGCCAGGTTTTATCATCTCTTTTTCGAACCGGAAAGGATTAAGGTATACATCAATAAACCGATAAACTTTTCCATTTATTTCAATATCAGCAAATATCCCCGGAATTCTCAAATCTTCATTTGGGGGTTGTATTATTTTTTCGTTAATGATTTTATGTTTGGTAAGGATAGCAAATATACCACTCGGTTTTACTTTCTGATACCCTTTAAACTCATACAAGCCGGCACCATCTTCCTGTAAAAGAATAATATCGGCATTCTGAGATTTCAAATAAGCCCCTATATTTTTTCTTCCCCAAAAACCAGCTCTAGCATTAAACGAAACGACTTTTATTTCAGATTTACCTTTTTCAGGAGATGAATAATTGACCCAACGTTTTACAGGATTAATAAAAGCAAGACCTGCAAACATAAATACAAACGCTCTTTTTTTCCAGCTGAAAACCCAGAATATCGTCAGAATGATATAAAGGATCATAAGCACCGGAAAACCTAAGGAAAGCAGATTAAACCACGGAAAAACCTTCGGTGGAACATATGCATTCAATAATGTGCCCAGCAGCAAAAATAGAATCCCAAGATGCAGAACAAATAGTATGAGTCGGAAAACCTTCACAATATTATTTTAATTGAAACGGTATAAATGCTTTTTCCAGATTCTTGCCAGCAGCCAACCTACTAAAGCTCCACCTACGTGAGCAAGGTGAGCAATGCCGCCTCCATTGCCGGAAAGCCCGAGATATACGGAAACAACAACAATGATAGGCAACAGATATTTTACTTTAATCGGAACCGGAATAAACATGATTCCAATTTTAGAATCCGGATACAATGTTGCAAATGCCGCCACGACACCGAAAATAGCACCGGAAGCACCTACCATAGGCGTGGCTACAATACCTTTGAAACTTTCCAGTAATTCTTTTTGCTTAAGAATGGAATCTGTATTCCCAGCAAACTCAACACTGGCACCAGACAAATATGCATTTACATTAAATCCAAGCTGCTCCAGCTCACGCGAAAGCTGCTGAACTTCAACAAAATTCCACAAATTAAAAAGGAAAAATGCTCCTAAACCACTAGCAAAATATAAAATCAGATACTTTTTGTCTCCTAATGTCTGCTCCAGAATGGGCCCAAAACTAAAAAGAGTCATCATATTAAATAAAATATGCATGATACTTCCGTGCATGAACATATGGGTAATAACCTGCCATGAATGGAAAAAAGGTGAGAACGGATAAAAGCCCGCGAGATAACCAATCATCTGATTACCCATAAAATAAGTAACAATAAATACTATAACATTGATAATAATAATATTTCTTGTAATCGGCGGTATATTGTTAAACATAATTTTTTAAAATTTGTTTTTAAAATCATTAAACGGAACTTCGTAATAGCATCTTTTTCCATCCGGTAAAAATTCCGGGAAGCCTAATGCTGTAAAGTCTTTAATAAGCTGTTCCGCATCTTTTTTATAAATAAAGTCGAATCTTGACTTCGACTGCATTTTGTTCCATTGATTATGGTAATACTGCAAAAATTCTTCTTCTGTCTTATATTCCAGGATCTCAAAAAGGTTTTCCAGGAATTGCATTGCCTGGGTTTCTTTCAGTCCTTCAGGAAGAGAATCTATTCGAAGTACACTTTCATGAGCAATTTTCATGTCAAACCCTAATTCCGGAAGATATTTTTTGAACGAATTGTATTTTGCCTTCTCAATTTCATTCATATGGTATTCCAGAGAGAAAAGAAGAGCGTGGCTGTTTGTGTTTGATTTTCTGGTAGATTTATTTCCTTCAGAAACCAATAACCTGTGCATTCTTCCGAGATCCAGCATCAATGTCACATCTCCTTTATTGAAAAGCCAGTAGCCGTTCGGAAGCCTCATCAGGTCTTCATCAAAATCTTCATCTTCAAATAAATTGATCTTTGAAGGCTCAGCAGTAATATTCTGATGATACATTTCCGTAAGGTTCTGAATTTCTTCCGGGTGCACTACATTTTTTTCTTCAAGGAACGGGTTATAATCTTTATCTACGATAATTTCCGGCATCTTTACAAAGCCACTTCCACCACCGTTTCCTTTGCTTGGAATGGGTTTATTCATCATTTCATCCAATTCCGGATCTCTGTCGAAATCAAGGCTTGGAGAAACATTATAAATTCCTAAAGATCTTTTGATGGTTGAGCGCAGTAAAGCAAAAATAAGATGTTCATCTTCAAATTTCACCTCGGTTTTCTGTGGATGAATATTCACATCAATTTTCTCCGGATCAAGCTCCAGGAAAAGGAAAAATGAAGGTACATATCCAGGCTGAAGCAATCCTTCAAAGGCTTCCTGTACTGCTTTATTGAAGTATGGGCTTCTGAAATACCTTCCGTTCACAAAAAGAAATTGCTCTCCTCTTGCTTTCTTGGCTCCTTCAGGCTTGGCAACAAACCCATGAAGCTTACACCAGATAATATCTTCTTTAATAGGAATCAAAAGCGGCTGAAGTTTTCTTCCGAAAACATCTACAATGCGCTGCATCTGACTTCCTTTTCTCAACCTGAAAACAGCTTCATCATCATGGAAGAGGGAAAATTCCAGATTCTCATGAGCTAGTGCAACACGCTGAAATTCATCAATTACGTGTCTGAATTCAATATTATTGTTTTTTAAAAACTTCCTTCTTGCAGGAACGTTATAGAAAAGATTTTTCACTAAAAAATTTGATCCGTCTGCTGTCTGAACCGGGTCCTGAAACTGGAACACTCCTCCTTCAATATAAATGTTGGTACCGATAGATGTGTCTTTCTGTTTCGTTCTGAGCTCCACCTGAGAAACTGCTGCAATAGATGCCAGCGCTTCACCACGGAAACCTTTTGTAGCGATCTTAAAGATATCTTCAGTTCCTTTGATTTTGGAGGTGGCATGTCTTTCAAATGCCATACGGGCATCTGTTTCGGACATTCCTTTTCCGTCATCTACCACCTGAATAAGGTTTTTACCGGCATCTCTGATGATCAGTTCAATTTTCGTTGCATCTGCATCAATAGCATTTTCCAAAAGTTCTTTCACGATGGATGCAGGCCGCTGCACCACCTCTCCCGCTGCAATTTGGTTGGCTACATGATCCGGTAAAAGCTGAATAATATCTGACATAAAACGTAAATCAACTTACAAAAATAGTCAATGGAAACGGGAATTAAAATACCAAAACCGTGATTTAATATTTAATTATCAACATTTTTGCCTGTTTATCCCCAATCAATTTTTTTAATGTTTGTAATGAAGGGCGTTAGCAAGTTAATTGCTTCAATCCGAAAATTTTCATTCCAGCAGCCATGAAAAACAGGACAAAAACAAGACATTCAGAGATATTTAAGTTAATTTTTAAGAAAAATGCCCCTATTCTATAATAAAATAAGGGCACTTACAGCTAGTTTATACAAAAAATTAATAGTGTGTTTTATATTTTAATCCTCAAAGACAAGCTTTCTTTTCTTCTCTCTTTTAGGAATTCCATGGATTTTATCGTACAGGTAAGCAAAAAGATTCGGTTTTTTATAAATCCTGCTGTATCTGTATTTTGTGTTGAAGTGACGAATATGAATTTTATAGGCATCATACCCGATTACAATCAACAAACATATACTAATCACATAGAACACTCTGAATTCCAGATAGTAATATGTCAATCCTGAGAATACCGCTCCCATTACGTAAGCAAGCATAATACTCATCAGAAGTTTTGCTCTGCCAATCAGCTCTCCGTTTTTTCTGTATTTTTTCTGTGTAAACATAGACACCAGGATTCCTAAGTCGGTGGTTGTCCCGGTAAGGTGGGTTGTTTTCACAGAGAAGTTGGAAATACTTGCGGTAAGACCGTTTTGCAGTCCGGTAGCGAAAAGCATCAATGCTACTAAATATTCTGTTTCTTCTAATGTTTTCTGGTAATAAAACTGCCCATATACTCCTACAAACAGAAGACATATGATTTCCAGCACAATGGGCATAGAATGGGCAAAATATTTACTTTTCTTATTAAAGTTGATTACAATAAAGTTAGACAGGAAGCTTCCGAAGAAGAATAAAAAGATCCATGCGCCTACCACAGCTACCTGTGTCCAGTTTCCTTTACTTATTTCTGCCGCTAAAATAGCGTAGTGTCCCGTTACATTCGATGTAAAAGAAAGAAATATCAATAGGGAAGCAATGTTTATAGTACCCGCCGTGAAGGCAGTCAGCGTCCCCAACCTGATATTGTCTCCCAGTGTCCTGCTGTTACTATAATTTCTTAACATTTTTTTATTTTTTAAATTTGTGTTTATTTAGACCTCTACAAAGATCTCTGCCAGTCTTCCTCTTTCCGGAAGTCTTTCTCTTACTTCAACGGTAATTTCATGGGATTGCAGCTCTTTGCATTTTTTGATGTAAGGAATCAAATCAAACTTACCTTTTCCTTTACTTTTGATAGATGGAGAATAATATGCCTCTTCAATATTTTCTGCCTTTACATATTGATTGAATGTTCTTTGGAAACTTCCCGTAAAGACATCACAGATGATTTTATTAACCAGATGAGGATATTTATTACTGATAATTCCAAAAGCATCACAGAATTCTGTAGGTCTGATTTTATTGAAAACAGATGTTTTGGTCGTGAATAAAAGGTCTCTGATAGAATCTCCGGCATCATATCCGGAAGTCAGAAGGATATTATATTGGTTCTGATCTTCTGATGCATCTTTCTCCTTAAGTACTTTTTTCAATATATTCAATGACTCAAGAGAGTAATCTGTCGCAATTAAAATTGTTTTAGCCATGTTCTTTATTATTTTGTATTGTGTTTATCTTTTTTGATGATACAAAACTAGAACGACCAAATTAGAAGATCTTTGGAATGGAATTAAAATGTGATTAAAGAGATTAAAATGAGATTAGAAAATTGTTAAGAGGACTTAATATAGGAAAAAATTAAAATCAAAAAAAGGAGACAAACATCTGTTTTTCAGAATAAAATAAATTAAAAATGAGTAAAAAAACTAGAATAGAGATTCTTACTTGTTTATTTCTTCCCCTTTCTGCATACTATAGAAATTCGGGAACTTCATCTGTACGGTTGTTCCCTGATTCTCATGCGAACTTACAATCAGTTCACCATGATGCATTCTTACGATGTTTCTGGCCAGCGGAAGTCCTATTCCGTAGCCTTCATAATTGTTCGTATTAGAGGCTCTGAAGAATGGGTCGTAGATTTTGTTCATTTCTACTTCCGGAATTCCGATTCCATTATCTTTTACAATAATATACACATCTGTATTGGTGGCTCCGAGAGAAACTTTAACCTGCTGAAAATTAGAATATTTACAGCCATTACTGATGATATTCGCTACCGCGAGATGCAATAACTGTTCGTTCCCCTGAACTTTTAGTTTTTTAGGATTATCGGGAAGCATACTGATATCAAGATAGATATTGTTTCGGGAATCAATTCTCCTAAGTGTTTCAATAACGTCCCAAAGAAGCTGATCAATTCTTACCTTATCCATTTTCTGGATCTTTCCGTCGAATCCGGTTTGGGCAATCATTAATAATGCTTTAATCTTTTTATCCAGTTTTTCGGCTTCGTCCAGAATAATTCCCAGAGTTTCTTTGTATTCGTCGGCAGTTCTGCTGATGGAAAGGGCAACATCGGCTTCTCCCATGATGGATGTAAGAGGCGTTCTCAATTCGTGGGAAACATTTCCGATCAGGTGATTCTGGGTCTCGAAAGAAGTTTCAATACGGTTGAGCATATCATTAAAGGTATCCACCAATTCATTAAGTTCCTTATTATCAGGTTGTGATTCCAATCTTAAGTGAAGGTTTTCAGAACTTATTTCCTTTACTTTTCCTGTAATTTTTAAAATGGGTCTGAATAACGTTTTGGACAGATAAAAAGAGAAGATCATACTAAAGAATAATGAAAGTACGATACATGTAATCAGTGTTCTTTTTAAAAATCCGAGATAATAAACCACATAATGGTTTTTGGCAGAAGCGATTGCGATATAATCTTTATCATCATACCTGAAACTCTGTCCTATATAATAGAATTCTTCATCATTATAATTGGACTCTCCTTCTTTAATGATATTTTTAAAGAAATAAGCAGGAATATGAACTTCCTGAGATATTTTTTTGAAATTGGAATCGGTAGGAACGGCAAAAACATAATCTTTTTCCATCGGAAGCTCTTCATCATTCAAACTGTTGAGCACATAGTTTTCCGGAAGGTCGAGATGGTCTTTGCTTTTCTCAATCTGAACAATGGTAGCTGTCCTGATTTTCAGGAGTTCATAAAACCTCTGATGTGAAAAATTAACGATAGAAAAGTACACCAAACCACTGAACAACAATATGATGGCTGTAAAAACCAACATTAAAAGCACCATCGTTTTGGTCTGATTTGTAATGACTTTATTAAACATCTATTATGTTTTTTTCAACACATACCCCATTCCTATTACTGTATGTATCAACTTATTATCATCCTGGCTATCCAGTTTTTTCCTTAAATAATTGACATATACATCTACCACATTGGTTCCCAGCTCATAGTTTACTCCCCAGACTGCATCCAGAATTTCTGCTCTGGAAATTACTTTTTCAGGATTATTCAGGAAATACAACAGGAGTTTATATTCTGTGGAAGTAAGAGAAATGTCTTCTCCCGCACGGGTTACTTTCTTTGTATAATCATTCACCATCAGATCCGAAAATTGAAAAACATGTTCATTATCCGGCTCCGGTTCAGTGATTTCCTGCGGACCATTGTTGTTACTTCTTCTTAGCAAAGACTTCACACGGGCAACCAGCTCAATAAATTTGAAAGGTTTCACCAGATAATCATCTCCTCCGCTTTCCAGTCCGAGAACGATATTTTCAGAAGTTCCCAATGCCGTTAAAAACAAAATCGGAACACTCTGATTCGTTTTTCTTATTTCTTTACATACATCCAGACCATTCATTTCCGGAAGCATAATGTCTAAAATTACCAGATCAAAATCGTTAGCCTGCACCAACTGTACTCCTGTACGCCCGTCAAAAGCTACAGAAATTTCATATCCATTTTCCTGAAGTCCCTTTTTAATGAAAGATACTACACTGGTTTCGTCTTCGATAAGAATAATTTTTTTCATAAATGAAATAAGGAGTTTTACAAAAATAGGGAAATTTTCCTGGGGAGAAAAAGTGAAGAATCTCAGAGGATCAAGTAGCAAATAATAATTTTCAATGAATTGATTCCCTCCCGTACCTAAACTCTATAGAATAATATTACCTTTGTTTGAATATAATGATGAAAAAATAATTCAGGTTAAATTGCACAGCGTATGAACGACTTTTTAATAGGTATTGGCAAGAGATTAAAGGATATTAGAAAAAAGAATAATTTAACCATTAATGAACTGGCTTTCAAAGCAAATGTAAGCAATGGTCTTGTTTCCAGGATTGAAAATGGGAGAACGATTCCTTCACTTCCTGTTTTATTAGATCTGATTCAATCTCTTGAGATTGATGCCAGTTATTTTTTTGAAGGGGTTGAGAAAAAATCCAACGCCAAATTCATTTATGTTCCAAAAGAAAGCCAGCAAATCATCGAAAAAGAAGTAGAAGCTGAAGGATTCAAGTATATGCACATCTTCAGCAAAAGTCTTCATTCTTTGGGTTTTGAAGCTGTACTCCTAACTCTCGAACCTAATTCTAAAAGAGAGAAGGTTATTACAGATGCCTGGGAATTCAAATACATTTTGAAAGGAGAAGTGAAATATGTGATTGATAATGAAGAAATCATCTTAAAAGAGGGTGACTCTTTATATTTCAACGGAAAATTTCCTCACGTTCCGGTAAGTATTAGTGATGAAAGCTGTGTGATGCTTGTTCTTTACTTTTATACTGCTTAAATACATCTTTTTTAATCATTTTTATTATTTTCGCTTTTGTCATTCTGACGAAGGAAGAATCTCTTTCATTACATTTCATTTCATTCAGAATGACAATCCTGAGAAAGATTCTTTCTAAGCGCATGCATATGATAAGCTTCATCAGCAACAACGTCGCAAACTTTACATCCTTATAATATGACATTATAGTAGTAGTTTTGCGTTTAAATAATAGTCACTTTATACATTACTATTCAATTTTGGGTTTCTATCTTAATATAAAAGTTTACAAATATGCAACTTTTGTTTTTACATTTTCTTCTAGGATGAACGAAATATTAACTAAAACACATCTATTTTCAGCAGATTTTTATTCCTTTTATTTTTAGGGAATATTTACGAAAAGTGTTGAAATAGTGTATTTAAAACTTATTCTGGCCTATTTTCAAAGGTCAACTCCAATGCGTTTTCAAGTAAAATAGCTGTAACAAATAGTCGCTATTTGTTAAACAATACTTAACATGAAATATTTATATATATTAAAATTATTAGCGTGATTTGCATAAAAAATTTAATATATGTAAAAATGAAAACAAATTTAGAGAAATTACTTACCCTTGTTTTTGCCTGTTTCATTGTATTTGTTTCAGCGCAGAAACAGTTAATTATAGGAACTGTTCTTGACGGCAGCCAGCCTCTTCCCGGGGCCACAGTCAAAATAAAAGGCTTATCCAGAAATATAACAACTGATATTGAAGGAAAATTTACCATCAATGATATCAAAGAAGGCCAATATACTTTACAAATAAGCTATATAGGTTATGAATCTACAGACATTAACGTGGATCTGAAACCGGAACAAACAGCTGATCTAGGAATCATCAAACTTTCCCAGTCCCGAAAAAACATCGATGAAGTAGTGGTTACCGGAACGTTGAAAAATACAGAAGCAAGAGCTTTAAACCTTCAAAAAAATGCCATCAATATTACCAACGTAATCGCCTCAGATGGGATTGGGAAATTACCGGACAGAAATGCAGCAGAGACGGTACAGCGCGTACAGGGAGTTTCTATTGAAAGAGATCAGGGTGAAGGAAGATTTGTTTCCCTGAGAGGACTTCCTCCTTTCTGGGCGTCTACAACCATCAATGGAAACAGACTTCCAACGGCTGAGGAAGAAACAACTTCCAGAGCTACAGCTTTCGACTTCTTTCCTACGGAACTGATCTCGTATGTACATGTAAACAAGTCTTTTACCCCTGATATGGAAGCAGACGGAATTGGTGGCGGTGTTAATTTTATCACGAAAACTCCACCTATGAAAACAGAATTCAAAGCAACAATTGGAAGTGGATATAATACAAAGTCTGATAAAGGCGTTTACAACCTTGGATTCTTGTATGGAGGAAGAACAAAAGATAAAAAATTCGGATACCTGTTCAATTTCGCTCATTTCATAAGAAACTGGTCTACAGATAATTTCGAGGCAAGAAGAAGTGGAGACGAGGGTGTTTTCAGACTGGAACTCCGTGATTATAACGGGGTAAGAAAGACAACCGGGATCAATACAGCCTTTGAATATGTATTATCTCCAAAAACCACTTTCTATTTAAAAGGAATGTATGGTACATTGTCGGATGACGAAACTCATTACAAACACAGAATCCGATTTGATAAGTTCAGCAGTGCCAATAATACAGCGAGGGTTGAACTTCAGAACATCCACAATTTACTGATCACAGAACTTACTTCAGTTTCTTTGGGAGCGGTTCATCAATTAAATAAAGGAAAAATCGACTGGGATCTCTCTTATTATGACAACAAATTCAAGTATGGAAATATCCCTGACAAGCAGAACAATTCTTATTATGTCATCAAGTATACCCAATCTGGTGTAGGGATCAATCCTGATTATATTTCCAATCATGGAAATGGCCCAAGAGCTTACTGGAAAGCGGATGGTGGAAAACTAGATTATAAAAATCCGGATGCATTATTCGGCTTTTACAGTGATCCGAACTTTAAGATGGACGCCTCCCAGATGAGATTTACAGATCTTGAATTTTATAAAGTTTTTGTAGAGGAAAAGGATAAAATCGTTGCAGCATTCAACCATGAGATTAATGCTTCTGATAAACTGACTTTAAAGTATGGTTTTAAATACAGAGATAAAGAACGTAATGCAAAGTTCTCTGATATTTTCTACAACTGGAGCAACGGAACAGCCCCGATTCTGTCTGAGTTTTTACCATATATAACGACACAGCCCAACGGACCGAAATATTTAAGTGAAATGAACGCTCACATCGGGAATACTTTCGGGCCGGTCCTTTCCACCAATGGAATGAATCAGTTCTGGTACGATAATCAGGGAAATCTAAAAATTAATACTGCTGATTCTGAAGCACTGGAATATAATAAAGCATTAGGAAGAAACTTTGATGTGTTTGAAAAACATGCAGATGCTTATGGGATGGCAACGTATAAACTGAATGATAAGATCATCATTTTAGGAGGAATCAGACTATCAAATACCAATACCAAAGTAAGAGGATACAGCGTAAATGATAATGTACTGACTCCTGTAGAAAATACCAAAAACTACCTGGCTGTTCTTCCGATGATTCATTTGAAATATACTTTAAACGATAAAGCCAACCTCCGTTTTGCAGCAACAAGAACTTTCTCAAGACCGAATTTTGGAGATCTTACGCCGGGAGGAACTTATATTGAAGCAGATAACGAGTTTAAAGGAGGAAACCCCAACCTTAATCCTACCTATTCTTTGAACTTTGACCTTATGGGAGAATACTATTTCTCCAACGTAGGGATTTTAAGTGGAGGAGTTTTCTATAAATCTATTACAGATCCTATTTTCCAGGATTCTTTTATCGGAAATTATAATGGAAACAACGGAGTACAGTTTACCGCACCAAATAACGGAAAAGCAGCATGGTTGGGAGGTATTGAACTGGGAATCAACAAGAGATTTGATTTTCTTCCAGGATTTTTACAGTACTTCGGAGTACAATTGAATGCTACATTCATGACTTCTGAAATGGAAAAACCAAACGGAAGAACGGTTGCTCTTCCCTATCAGGCAAAGGAATTGTATAACGCACAGCTTTTCTTTGAGAAAAAAGGATTCAATGCCAGACTGGCTTACAATTATAAAGGGAAATATGCTGTAGAATACGCTGAGGAAGACATCAATGATTCTTATTACGGTAAATACAGTAATCTTGACTTCGGAGGTTCTTATCAGTTTACAAAATATCTGACTTTGTATGCGGATGTGAACAATATCCTGAACAAACCTCTGATCTATCACTTCGGTAAAAACGAAGACCGTCCTGAACAGGTAGAATATTACGGAGTACGATTCAATCTTGGAGTAAAACTGAACTTCTAAACCATTATCATGGCCAGAGCAATCAATAAAAAAACATTAGTAACACTGAAGGCCGCTTTTGCTGCTTTTGGTGTTTACTTCTGCATGTACGGCTTCAGAAAGCCTTTTACTGTAGCTTCTTTCGAGGGACTTTCCTATTTTGGAGTAGATTATAAGATTCTGATTATCATTGCACAGGCTGTAGGATATTTTATCTCCAAATTCATTGGAATCAAATTTATCTCGGAGTTGAAACCTCAGAAAAGAATCGCTTATCTCTTTACTTTCATTGCCATTGCAGAACTTGCATTGTTAGGATTTGCAGCTGTTCCCGCTCCTTACAATATTATATTTATGTTCATCAACGGAATTCCGTTGGGAATGATCTGGGGAATTGTTTTCTCTTATATTGAAGGACGTAAAACCACAGAAATCATTGGTCTTTTTCTATGTTCAAGCTTTGTGGTTTCTTCAGGATTTACAAAATCTGTAGGGAAGTTTTTAATGGATACGTTCTCAATTTCCGAATTCTGGATGCCGTTTTCAGCAGGATTTATTTTTATTATTCCATTGATTCTTTTCGGTCTGCTTCTTGAAAAAATTCCCCAACCTTCGGACGAAGATATTTTGCTTAAAAACAAAAGACAGCCATTGAATGGTTCGGAAAGAAAAGCACTGATCCAGCAGTTTTTTGTTCCGATTGTGTGTATTATATTTCTGTATATCAGCTTAACTGTTTTAAGGGATTTCAGAGATAATTTCAACCGGGAAATCTGGGACGGATTGCATTTTAGTTTCGACAGTTCTATTTTTACCTTAACGGAGATTCCGATTGCGGTGATGGTTCTTTTGATCTTAAGTTTTATGGTGAAAGTGAAAAACAATAAAAAAGCATTTGCTTATTATCATTATATTCTTTTTGTAGGAATTCTTACTGTAGGCCTTTCTACTTATCTTTTTCAGCAGGGTTCTTTGTCTCCTTTTTTATGGATGACGGTTTCAGGTTTTGGAATGTATATTTGCTATATTCCTTTTAACGGAATTTATTTTGACCGGATGATTGCCGCTTTTGAGATCAAAGGAAATGTAGGTTTTCTGATCTATATTGTAGATTCATTCGGGTATCTGGGAAGTGTTCTGATTCTTTTATATAAAAACTTTGGCTCTGCCCAGACTTCATGGTTACATTTTTACATCAACTTAAATTATATCATCACCGTTACGGTTTTTATTCTTTCGGTGATTGCTTTTCTGGCTTTCAGGAACAAATCAAAGCCGAAATCAAACTTAAACTCAAATTCTAATCAATTCATCAATTTCGATACGTCGAAAATTTTATAATAAATAATACAATGACAACAAAATTTGATTTACTCGTTGTAGGAGGTGGAATTTTAGGAACATTCCATGCTTATCATGCGCTGAAGAAAAATCTTAAAGTAGCCATACTGGAAAGAAATTCTGTTCCTCAAGGCGCTACTGTAAGGAATTTCGGACAGGTAGTACCTTCCGGAATGGATCTGAAATGGCAGAATTTCGGAAGAGAAAGTCTTGCCATCTATCATGAACTTCACACGCAGGCAGACCTTACCATCAGACAAAACGGATCTGTATATATCGCTTCCAATGACGAGGAACTTCAGCTGATTGAAGAACTTTATGAAATCAACAGAAACAATGATTACGAATCTGTTTTATTATCAAAAAATGACTGTATCAAGAAATATGACGGTCTTCGTTCAGATTATTGCAAAGGAGGTTTGTTTTTCCCTCAGGAACTTTCAGTAGATTCTGCAGACATGATTGTAAAACTTCATAAACTGCTTCAGGAAAAGATGGGATTGCAGATTTTCTATAACACCACAGTTCTTGAAACCCATGAAGATGATCAGAAATGTACTGCAGTAGCTGCAGACGGAACAGCATTCAACGCTTCTAAAATCATTATCTGCGGCGGGCATGAGTTTAAAACTTTATATCCTAAAGTATTCAATGACAGCGATCTGGAAGTCAGCAAGCTTCAGATGCTTCAGACCAAACCACAGGGGATTTATTCTCTTCAGGGAAATATTCTTACCGGGCTTTCTGTGAGAAGATATGAATCATTCAGTGAGTGCCCTTCTTTCCAGAAAATCAAAGCTTTAGAAGACCCAAACTCATTTGAAAAGAAATATGGAGTTCATATTTTATTCAAACAGGCTCTGGACGGTTCTGTCATCATCGGAGATTCTCATGAATATGCAGACGCTAAAAATTCAGATGATCTTGGGTATGATCTTAATATGGAGATTGATGAATTTATGATTCTTGAAGCTAAGAAAATCATTGATCTTCCCACGTATGAAATCCAGAGACGGTGGTTTGGAATTTATTCCCAATGCAAAACCAAAGATATTTTCGAGCACAGCCCATCTGCGAATATTCATATTGTAACGGGTATCGGAGGAAAAGGAATGACGGGAAGCGGTGGCTTCTCCAAGTTTAATATTGAAAAAATTTACGCATAAAATTTAAATGAAAAATATAGAATTATTAGTTCTGGATATGGCCGGAACAACAATTGATGAGGACAATGTAGTATACAAAACACTTACCAGCGCTGTGAATGATTATGGCTATGTTGTAAGCCTTGAAAAAGTATTATCCAGCTGTGCCGGAATGGAAAAACTGGAAGCTATTACAAGTCTTCTAAAGGAAATCAATGGAAATGAAGAGGATGCTCCTGCTATTTTTGAGAATTTTTCTGATCAGCTGAAAGAATCTTATCGAAATCTGGACGTAAAACCCATTAATGGAACTGAAAACTTCCTGCTCAGTATGAAGTCTCAGAACAAGAAGATTGTTTTAAATACCGGATATACTTCTGAAATCGCTCATCAGCTTTTGAATAAACTCAACTGGAAAGAAAGCATTCATTTTGATGCTTTGATTACTGCTGATGATGTTTCGGAAAGCCGTCCAAGCCCTGAAATGATCCTTCTTGCGATGAAAAAATTCAATATCACTGAAGCGCATAAAGTTTTAAAGGCAGGCGATTCTGTGATTGATATTGAAGAGGGCAAAAATGCAGGCTGTGGGCTGACGGTAGCTGTACTTTCGGGAGCTCAAAGCAAGGCAGAACTTGAAAAGGCCTCCCCTGATTATATTCTGAATACCATTTCGGAGGCTGAAGATCTTCTTTAAATACCTCTTTTTCAAACTATTTTTTAGTACTTCTTGGCACAAACGTTTTCATGGATATTTCTATTGAGAATGTTTGTGTTTTTTACCACCCCGTCAAAAATTCTTTGAATTTTCGACACCCCTCCAGAGGATGGGAATATCGTACGGATCATTTGATATTTGTTATAACCTAAACTTCCGGCAAACTTTTTTGAACTTTCTATCCGCAAAGTCTGTAGCTTAAAATAAGTAATGTAATTTTTCTTTTGTGACTTTTGTGGTTAAGCATTTCAGCCTTCTTTTTCTTGAACTTTTTAATTATCAATTAATTAATTTTCAGTTCACACGTGTTTACAAATAGTAAACTAATTTTACAATAATTAAAAATAAATTACTATTTGTAAACTTTTCTACCTTCAAAAAACTCTTTTTCCCTATGAAAACAAAACTATTCTCAATGGCTGTTGTAATGAGCTGCTTTCTTGGAGCTCAGACAAAAAAAGTCCTTTTTATCGGAATTGACGGATGTCGAGCAGACGTAATGATGTCTACACCTACGCCCAACATTCAAAACCTCATCAACCAGTCAATCTATTCTGTTGACGGTCTTTGCGCTGCCACTACCTGGAGCGGAAACGGCTGGAGTACGATGCTTACCGGAGTATGGCACACCAAACACAATGTTCAGGACAATAATTTTACAAGCCCTAACTACGCCAATTACCCCGATTTTATAACAAGAGCGGAAACTTACAATCCGAATTTGAGAACCATTTCTCTAACTCACTGGGCACCAATCAATGATAAAATCATACAGAATGCGGATGTAAAGACTAATCTGGCAACAGATCTTGCAGTAAAAAATGCTGCTGTAATGGCTTTGCAGAATGATAATCCTGATATTCTCTTTGTAGATTTTGATGATGTAGACCACGCAGGACATTCTTATGGATTCTCATCAAGTGTTCCTCAGTATGTTTCTTCTATTAAAACTACTGATACTTATATAGGAGAGATTGTCGCAGCTATGAAAAACAGGCCTTCTTATAACAACGAAGATTGGTTAGTGGTTTTGACTACAGATCATGGAGCGGTTGACAGTTCTCATGGTGGCGGAAACCTTTCTGAAAGAAATATTTTTACAGTGTATTCTAATCCCGGATTTATTCCTCAGCAGATCAGTAAAACGGTACTGGAATCAAATAAAACATTTAATCAGCTGAATTTTCCGGCAGGAACGTATGCAAAACCGGCAAACCAGACTCCTTTTAATTTTGGCGCGAATCAGGATTTTACGGTTGAATTTTGGGTAAAACCTAATGCATCTTATTCCAGTGATCCGGTGATGATCAGTAATAAAAACTGGGCTAACGGGAAAAATAAAGGATTTGTTTTCTCAGGATATTCCGGGCAGACTTTCAAGATGAATATTGGTGACGGAACGAACAGAATTGATCTTGTGGGCGGAAAAGTGGAAACCAATAAATGGAAACATATTGCTGCAAGCTTTGACAGAGATGGCCTTGTAACTTTATATGAAGATGGTGTTCCGGTAACTTTTGCTAAAATGAATACCATCGGAAATATTGATTCCGGGCTTCCTTTAACTTTAAATCAGGATGGAACGAATGCTTATGGGATTAATCTCGCGGCCTCTTATAAAGATGTAAGAATATGGAAATCTGCGCTTCCAAATGATGTGATTGTGAATTGGGCAAATCAGGATATTACATCTTCGCATCCTTATTATTCTCAACTAATAGCCAATTGGAAATGTAATGGAACTTCAGGAAATACATTGACGGATTCAAGTCCAAATGCAAATAACATGGCCATTATCGGTTCTCCGACGTATAATGCCAATACTGTCAACAATTTTAAAGTGTTTGATTATACCTCTACAACAAGAGAAACAGATCACTTCCCTACTGTATTGAACTGGCTTTGTATTCCGGTACAGTCTTCATGGGGAATTGATGGAACCAACAGAATTCCGGCATGTTCCAAAGAAATATTATCAGCAAAAGAGACGAAGGTAACCGTTGAGGATTTTAAAATCTATCCGAACCCTGTTTCAGCTTTCATCGGAATCCAGTACAAGTCTGAGGATAAAGAAATTAAAGCAGAAATCATTGATAGTAAGGGATCAATTGTTTCCGCTACATCTCTACAGTCTTCAAGAGGATATTACGATGAAAAAATCAATATCGGAAATCTTCCTTCAGGAGTATATTTTATTAAAATCAACGGAAGCAAAAAGTCACTGACCAAGACTTTCATCAAGAAATAAAACAGTAAAGCAATTAGATTTAAATTTGATATTAGAACAAGGATATTCCTATCCGAGTTCTAATATTTTTTTGTTATATGTCCAGATTCAATTCCATCTGTACATCTACACGGTCATATGCGGCATCTACAATGGGAACATGTTTAAACCCCAGCTTTTCATAAAGTTTTATCGCAGGAACAAGAACAGAATTTGTTTCCAGGACTACTTTTTCAGCATGCAGGTTTTTTGCCAGATCTACTAATGCTGTTCCCAGCAAATACCCTATTTTTTTACCCTGAGCTTTAGGACTTACCGCCATCTTTGACAGCTCAAAAGTAAGAGGGTTATCCTTTCTTTTCACCAATGCACAGGTTCCAACAGCTTCATTATTTAACAGCGCAAAAACAATATGCCCTCCTTTATTTAAAATATGTTCTTCCGGATTATCCAGCAGTTTATAATCACTGGCTTCCATTACAAAAAATGTTTTGATCCACTCTTCATTCAAAGCCTTGAAAGCTTCTTTATACTGAGGTTCATAGGTTACGATTTTTACTTCATTATTATTATCATTCATCGCTATAGGGTTTATTTAATTCTGTTTTTTATCATTTTTCCCAGTTTTTCAAGGTCACTTTCCACTCTGTCTGTCCATTCCAGTGCATAGTTCAAACGCATGCAGTTCTGATACTGGTTATATTGTGAAAACATTCTTCCGGGTGCAAAGGTTATTTTCTGTTCAAAAGCCACATCATAAAGATCTTCTGTACAAATTCTCTTGTCCAGTTCCAGCCAGAGCATGAAACCGCCTTTTGGTTCTGAGATCTTGGTATTGTCCGGAAAATACTCAATCACGGATTTCTGAATCTGAAGATAATTGGCGTAGAGTTTTTTCCTGAACATTCTCAGATGATGATCGTACCGTCCATGGGCAAGAAAATCTGAGATCACATCTGAAAATAATGACGGGCTGGAAACGGTCTGCACGAGTTTCTGACGGATAATTCTGTCTTTAAACTTTCCCGGAGCTACCCACCCTGTCCTAAAACCGGGAGCTAATGTTTTGGAAACGGATCCCACCCACATTACAATTCCTGCTTCATCATAAAATTTACAGGGTTTTGGTCTTCCTGCTCCAAAATAAATATTTCCATAGACATCATCTTCAATCAGCGGAACATTTTGTTCAGTAAGCATTTTTACCAGTTCTTTTTTGTTCTCATCAGGCATCTGAAATCCTAACGGATTGTTATAATTGACCACAAAGCAGCATGCAGAAAGTTTTGGGAGTACTTTTTTTAAAGCATCCAGATCCACTCCTGTAATAGGATGAGTAGGAATTTCTACTGCTTTCAATCCTAATAAATGAATGGCCTGAAGGATTCCAAAATAGACCGGACTTTCCACCGCTACACAATCTCCCGGTTTGGTAACTGCCATCAGACAATTATATACTCCATTCATGGCTCCGGACGTAATCACCAGGTCATCTTCTGTAATTTTGCCTTCCATTACCATCGCCCATTTGGCAATTTCACGCCGAAGCTGTTCACTTCCCTGCACCGATTCGTAATTGACTCCGCTGTCACTTTTCCTCTTCACTACATCAATCATGCATTTTTTCATCTTGGCTACCGGAAGAAGGCTTTTCCCGGGAATTCCAAGAGCAAACTGCGTTACATCCGTACCCGCAATCGTTCCGAATACTTTATCAAAAAGATCCTGAGGGGTATTTTTCCCTTCCGAAAGCTTCATTTGGGCTACAGAAGGCAGAGCAAGTTTCCGCTGGGAAGTCTGACTTACATAATATCCGTATTTAGGGCGTGATTCTACCAGAGACCTGCTTTCAAGTTCCATATAAGCCTGTTTGACGGTATTCAGGCTTACGTTGTATAGTTTTTGGGCACTTCTCAGTGAAGGCAGCCTGTCTCCAAACTGGAGGGTTTCACTTTTGATCTGCTCTGTGACAGAGTTGGCTATTTTAAGGTACAGAACATCTTTCGGCATTACATTACGGTTTTAAGTAAATGTACAATTTTCTCATGGCTTTATTCAAGATTCAGCCAGCCGGTCATACGCTTTATACTGCTTTTCAGTTGTTCCGGATTCCTGAAATTAGGGGTATTATTATTTTTAAAATATCTTTCAGTATTAGAAAAAAAGTTTCTCTTTTCAGCTTCTGACATTCTGTTTTTATCATATATTCTAAAAGAGATTTCATTCTTTTCATTCACAATAAGACTGGCAAAAGCAACGGTCTCATTTTTCTTTTTCACCAACATAAAAGGAAGTCCGAAATTGGAGTCTACTTTCTTTGCTTCCTTCATTTGTAGGAAAATCTTTTTCAGTTCCGGCATATCCGAAATATAAGCTTCGGCATACTGAATCTGTTCCTGACGTTGAACTATTGTTTCCATAAGTACTCTTCTTGCTTAACAAAATTATGGAGTCTTTGAGTTTGGATACAGATACAGAACTATACAATATTGCGGGTACAGATTATATTGTAATGGCTGGAATTTTTTATGTCAATAGAAGTTTGCAGTATATTTTGGATTGCAAATATTTTTATCAATCGTTTATACTACATTCTTTATATTTGCAAAAAATTTTAGACAACATGAGCTTCTTTGGAAGTAATATTAAGAAAATAAGACAAGTAAAAGGTCTAAGCCAAAAGGCTTTTGCAGACTTGTTTGATTTAAACAGAGGGGTGATAAGCTCTTATGAGGAAGGACGTGCAGAACCAAAAATCGAAACAATACTGAAAGTTGCCAATCATTTTAATCTTAATCTTGACAAATTTCTGACAGAAACCCTACAGGCAGATCAATTGGGAGGTGTTTCAAATACGGATCAACTTATGCTTTTCCCGGAATTTTCTATCCGGAATCAACAGGAAGTAATAACGGAAAGTAATAGCTCTAATGTATCAGTTTTGCAAAAAATATTAGCATCCGTTGATTTGATCTATGAATTTACTACAGAAAAGCATCTATTACCACAATATCAATACGGAGATATTATCTTTCTAAATAAAACCAATCTGAATACTGATCCTATTCATAAAGTACTGGTTTACACAAATGAAAACATTTATTATATAACTGATAATCAAACAATAAACGAAAATATTCAAGAATACTATAAGATTGTGGGATATGTTTCAACAGCTAACAAGAATATCTTTACGGGTATTTTTGAAAGACTGGAAAATCTTGAGAATAAATTCAAAAGTTGATGGGTATATGGTATGTAACCTTTAATAAGTTTTCTAATTGTTTTTAATCACCATCTATTGAATAATAAAATATTGTGATTCATATAAATCCTATATTTTATCTATGTTTTGCATGCTTTTATTTTGATTCTCAGACTCAAAACTAAACCATTGTGTAGTCAAAATTAGGAGGCATAAACCTATTTTTGTATTAAAATAACAGCAATGGAAGCAAAATATTCTCGAAACAGGTTATACGTACAGGAAGAAGAGCAAAAAGCAATTAAGAATTTTTCTATTCTCCTTGCAGGAAGTGGTATAGGTAGCAATATTGCAGAATGTGCGCTTCGTTTTGGTTTTGAAAATATTACCATTGTGGATGGTGATACTATTGAACAGTCTAATCTGAACCGGCAAAACTACACCCATCAGGATATTTCTTCCTACAAAGCAGAAACATTATACCATCGGCTGAAAAGCATTAATCCAAAGGCCAATATCCGGTATCGGAGCGAATTTATCACACCGGATAACGTTCATGAAATCATTGGTGATCATGATATTGCTATCAACGCCCTGGATTTTTCAAGTAATATCCCTGTGGTATTTGACAGAATATGCCAGGAAAAAGGAATGCATGTTCTGCATCCTTATAATCTCGGATGGGGAGGTTTAGTAGCAGTAATAGAACCTAATGGGCTTGCACTTGACATCCTTTCTGATGATAATTTCAATGAGCT
This sequence comes from Chryseobacterium sp. S90, assembly GCF_047444895.1. Taxonomy (NCBI): domain Bacteria; kingdom Pseudomonadati; phylum Bacteroidota; class Flavobacteriia; order Flavobacteriales; family Weeksellaceae; genus Chryseobacterium; species Chryseobacterium sp. S90. The sequence goes on from NZ_JBLGCX010000009.1 coordinate 84,201, forward strand.
CAAAATGGTAGAATACATCGCCGGTTATCTGCGATTTTGGAGAACTCCCAATGAGTGGCTTGAAAATATTATAGACGATTATAAGAAGGAAAAAGAAAATCTTCCTCCTCCCCAATTGGCCATTGCTTCATGGATCGTTGCGGGAATGTGTACACACGTAATGTTCAAAATAGCCACCGGAAAACCCCATAAAACTTTCCCACAGTTTTATATGAATGCGATTTCCGAATAGCTACCTGTGCGTTTAAATCAACTTGTAATTTGTCGCATAGGATAATGCTTCAGTAATATTACTTACGCCCATTTTATCAAATAGCTTTCTTCTGTGGAACTTTACCGTATCACCTGTTACGTAGATCTTATCTGCAATTTCATTGATGGTAAGCCCCTGGGCATATAATCTTAATATCTCAGCTTCTCTTTCTGAGAGCTTCACTTTTTCCTCTTTTATCCATCTGTTGTCTTTCAGGTCGTAGTTCCAGATTTCATCTGTTCCCTGCTTTACAATAGAAATATTTCCGGATGCATGGTTGTGCGACAATGATACAATACACATAGCCTTCCACATTTTACCCTCTGAAGATAAGAAAAGAGGAGTGAGCTTGTGGTTGATAAGGATGGTATTTTTACTTTCATTGACTAAATGAAAATCATAAGAAATTGTATAGAGCTTTCGCTCATGTACGGGCAGATTCTCATAGAATTCAAATCCTACTTCATTGATTTTAAACAGCAAATCCAGGTCTTCTTTTTTCACATGCCTGAAATAGAAGGCATAGCCCATTGTTTCTACCTCTTTGGGAGTATGATCACAAAGGAATAAAGGATTATCCGAGACATATTCAAAATTCTGTTTCTGATAATCTATAACATACAAACTCATATAAGTGATCCTAGCAAATGCTTTAATCACTTCAAGATAATCAGAGGTCTGGTTATTCTCTGATTCTGAGATTGTATCAATACTGTTTTTATTTGAAAAGAATTTTCCAATCTCTTCCATAGTTAAGTTTTTAAGGTACAGTTTTTAGGTTACTACACTTTAGTGTAGACTTTAAGGAATCTACACTAAAGTGTAGCATATCCCACTATTCAGTGTAATAATTTTACTATAAAGATAAAAAAAATATGGAACATCTTAACTTTTATTCTTTAAGTAATAAAAACTTATACGAATTAGCAGAATTTGTTGTTACCGAAAACTTTAATCATCATGAAAGTTATTCTGATACGGATCAGTTTAAGGCTGAAGTAGAAGATATCTATCATGAGGAAAAGAACTTTAAAAAGTCTAAGATTTTTGTTTCCAGAGATCACGAAGATAAGATTAATGGTTCTATAAGAGTTTTTAAATGGAATCATAAGGATGTTCTTCCTTTGGAGAAACTGTTCCATATCAATCCGTCTTCTTTTATTAAAAATAAAACGACCAACATTTGGCACATTGGGAGATTTGCTATTAAGAAAGGAATTGATAAAACAGGTTTCGGAATATTCAAAACACTAATGGCTTATGCAATCAACGAGGTTTGTCAGAATAAAAATTCTGTTGCTATCGCTGAATGTGATGCCAAGCTTCTGAAAGTCCTTAAGCTTATGGGAATAGAGGCTATTACCTTAGCAGAGCCCATTCATTATCTGGGTTCTGAAACAATCCCTGTAATGCTTACTTATAACGGACTAAAAAAATTCCTTGATAAGAACTATCATTTGATGTCAACACCGGAAGTAAGCGCCCTACACCAAAGTGTAGTATTACAACAAACCGCCTAAAACTACACTTCCGTGTAGCAGCATTCAAAACACAACATTCTACTTTTGAAATATAAAATAACAATCATGACAAAGAAATACTTAATACCGTTATTATCCTTTTTAGGAATGGGCATTCACCTTAATGCTCAGAGTATCTCGGGTAAAGTATCTGATGAAAAGGCAGCCAATATTTCTTATGTGGAAGTAGTTTTATTAGCAGGAAATGATAAATTCTCAACGATCACTGATGAAAACGGACTTTTCTCTATCAAACTTCCAAAAGCCGATTCTTATAAAATGGAATTTTTCCTGAATGGAAGCAAAGTATACGAAGGAAATGAAAAAATAGAAGGAGAGATTACAAGAAATTATACGATTAAAGAAAACCAGCCGGAAAGTAAAGAAATCCAGGCAATCAGTCTGACAAAAAAGAAAAAACTGGTTGAAAGAAAAATAGACCGTCTTGTTTTCAATGTAGAAAATTCGGTTGCAGCAACAGGAGGCACTGCATTGGACGCTTTAAAAACAACTCCACTGGTTCGCATCCAGGATGAAAAGGTTTCAATCGTTGGAAAAGGGGAAGTTCTGGTCATGATAGACGATCGTATTCAGAGAATGTCTCAGGATGATTTGTCAAGTTTATTAAAATCAATTCCTTCAGACAATATCCAGTCTATTGAAGTCATCACTACTCCACCAGCGAAGTACGATGCAGAGGGTGACAGCGGACTGATCAATATCAAATTAAAAAGAGGAAAACCGAATTCCTGGAATGCCAACATTGGAGGCAGCTATACTCAAAAAACATATGCAGGAGGCGGTCTTCAGGGAGCATTTAATTATAACCGCAACAGGCTGTCTTTACAGCTAACCGCCAATACCAATTCTCAGAGACTCCGCACCACATCTGACAGTAAAATTTACTATCCGGATGAGCTATGGATCCTGAATGTCAAAAATAAATCTGAAGAGAACAATCTTGGGTTGGGACTTGGCATTGACTACAAAATATCGGATAAATGGACAACAGGGGCAAAATATCTGGGCAGTTTTACCAGAAACACCTCATCAAACAGTCCTTTTACCTCAAGGTTTAATTCTGCCGGAGCTGTGAATTCCTACATTACATCTGATGTGGATGCCAACAATAAGCCTAATATGAATTCTCTTAACTGGTACAATACCTTTAAAATAGATTCTGCAGGGACCAAAATCACCACTGATTTTGATTATTTCCACTACAGAAAAAGTGATTACAACTTTTATGCAGGAAATGAATTGGATCCTCAAAGGAATATTCTGCCGGGAAGCTTTTTCTCAGCTACGAATACCAATGTGAACCGTATTGAAAACTATTCCGGAAAAGTGGATGTGGAAATGCCGTTGAAATGGGCTTCTTTAAGCTTCGGAGGGAAATATACTTATACAAATACGAACAATGACCTTGTTGTTCTGGATCATAAGACCGGTACTCCCGTTTTAAATACCGATCAGTCGAACATCTTTAATTATAAGGAGCATAACGAAGCATTATATGTTTCTGCAAGCAAAAAGCTGGGCGAAAAATGGGAAACCCAGGCTGGTCTTAGAATGGAAGCAACCCAGACAACCGGATATTCGCATAATCTGAACCAAACCAACAAAAATGATTATGTCAAATTATTTCCGACAGCGTATGTGACCTATAATCCTGATGACAAGAATTCTTTCTCACTGAACTACAGCAGAAGAATCCGCAGACCGAATTTTGAGTATCTGAATCCGTTTGTGGTGCGTACAAGCCCTTATTATTATTCGGAAGGAAATCCGTTTTTAAAACCTTCTATCATTGATAATCTGGAGTTTTCGTATGTAAGAAATCAGAAATGGGTATCCTCGGTGTATTATTCTCAGGTATCGGATTTCAGCCAGGACCTTGCTATTCTGGACCGGAATACCAATATCACACGAAGCACACCTTTGAATTATGCCAATACGTATCAGATCGGGGTTTCCACGTATTACAATTTTAATAGATGGACCTGGTGGAACAGCTTTACAGGATTTAATGTGAATTATCAGAATGTAAAGTCAAAAACAGATTTCATCAGTTCAATAGATGGTTACAATGCGTATTTCTATTCTAATAACGATTTTACATTGAATGAGTCTAAAACTATATTCTTCAGTGCCAACTACGGTCTTCAGCTTCCGGGACGTTATCAGATCTTTCATATCTCAACCATGAATATCCTGGATGTTTCTATGAAATTCCTGCTGCTGGATAAGAAACTGACGTTGACTGTTACCGGCATGGATCTTTTAAACGGCCAGCGCCCTCTGATCACTTATGAGTCTAATGGTATAAAAACAGACTTCAGCAGCTATGGCGACACAAGGGGAGTAAGGGTCTCTTTAAGCTACAAGTTCGGAAACAAGAATCTGAAATCTGAACAGCAGAGAAACTTCGGAAACGAGGACGAAAGAAACAGAATTAATTAATCAAATATATACTTGCAAGTAGGGTCCAATAAAGGTTTTATGACTTGAAAAGATAACCAAAAACCAATCAACTAAAAATTTTAAAATCATGCACAAAATTAAATTAACAAAAGGACTACAAATCAACAAAGAGCAAATCAGCAAATTACAGGAAGAGCAAATGAACAGCCTTAAAGGAGGGGTTAACAGCCTTCAAGCAGCGGCGCAGTCTTGCGGACAGTGTTCTTGCGGTGGAAACACAATTGTAAAAACAAGAGCAGCTCAATAATCAGCTTCCAAAATCACATTAAAATAAACAATAACAATTAAAATCAAACATCATGAACAAAATGAAATTATCTAAAGGATTACAGATCAACAAAGAACAAATCAGCAAGCTTCAGGAAGAGCAAATGAATGGTCTTAAAGGAGGGGTTAACAGCCTACAGGCAGCAGCTCAGTCTTGCGGACAGTGTTCTTGCGGTGGAAATACAGTAGTACAAACAAGAGTTGCTAAGTAATTCTCACAAAAATTTAAAATATTTATATAACAATTTAAAAATCAACATCATGCACAAAATTAAATTAACAAAAGGTCTACAAATCAACAAAGAACAAATCAGCAAGCTTCAGGAAGAGCAAATGAACAGCCTTAAAGGAGGGGTTAACAGCCTTCAGGCAGCAGCGCAGTCTTGCGGACAGTGTTCTTGCGGTGGAAACACAATCGTAAAAACAAGAGTAGCATCTTAATCAGCCCATCACATTTAAAATAAACAATAACAATTTAAAATTAAACATCATGAACAAAATGAAACTAACTAAGGGTCTTCAAATCAACAAAGAGCAAATCAGCAAATTACAAGAAGAGCAAATGAATAGCCTAAAAGGAGGTGTTAACAGTCTTCAGGCAGCAGCGCAGTCTTGCGGACAGTGTTCTTGCGGTGGAAACACAGTAGTACAAACAAGAATAGCGAAGTAATCTTCTCCTATAAAAGAGGGAGCACTTTTGATAAAACTCCCTCTTTTAAAAAAAATTATATAATCTCAAAGCTCTCAGATCATGCAAAAAGAAAAACTAATCATCTCAGAAATAGAAGAATGTATCCGCAAAAAAGATACTTCCCTTACCGGAATCGGTCTTAATAACGGGATTCTAAGCGCTTCAATGTTTTATTATTATCATTATCTAATGACCAAAGAATCAGAATCTTTGGAGTTGGTAACACACTACATTGAAAAGTCTCTGTCTGTTTTAACAGAGGATTATAAAAGTCTTCATTTTAATGATGAGATAAGAGAGCTGGGATTATATCTTATGTTCCTGAAACAGGAAGAAGTTTTAGATAGCGAAATTGATTCTCTACTGGAAAATATAGATGAAATACTGGAAGAAATACTGATCCAGAAAACAGAGCAGGGAGACCTTGATTTAACGAGCGGGTTTCCGAGTTTTGCCAAGTATTTCGTACTGAGAAATCTTAAAGACAAAAAATACCTGATAGAGAAAACCCTGGATAAAGTCATTGAACTTACTCAAAACCATGACAGCGGAAACTACTGGAAGTTTGATCTTCGGGATAAGGAAAATCCATATGTGGAACTGGGCTTAGGACACGGAACAACAGGAGTAATCAACTATTTGTTATTCCTTTATAAAAATAAGATCTACACAAAAGAATCTTTAGAACTCATTCACAAAGGATTATCATTTATCTGGAGCTGTAAAGAAAGCAGTACTGACAATATTACGCTTTTCCCCTTCAATGCTTTTGAAGATGTCTATATAGATTATCACAATCTCGCATACGGAGAAATCGGAATTGGCTATACTTTTTACAACGCAGGAATTCTCCTAGAAAATAAGGACTATTGCGACAAAGGACTTCATATCTTACTCAATACTACAAAATTTAAAGATACTGATCAGTCCGCTATCCTGGAGCCGGGATTAATTTATGGTTCTGCCGGATTATCCGCATTATACAAAAAACTTTATCTCCTTACTGAAAAGGATGCATTTTTAGAAGCCAAAGAATATTGGCACGAACATCTTCTGCAGTCAAAAAATAATGAAAGTGAAACATGGGCAGGATTCAAAGCCTATTACAATGCAGAATTTGACAATATCAATATGGCCCTGGGTCAGGGCATAGCAGGAATCGGGATTACCCTGATGAACAATGTCATTAAAACCAATCACAACTACGTTTCATTCTATAATTACGATCTATAATGGAAACTCTACAATCTCAAAATATCACGACCATTCTTCATGAATACGATCAAAAACTGCTTGATTTTGATTATGGAAATTTACCTGATGGATTGCTTTATGGAAAACTGGGACTATTACTCTATTTCTTAACACAATATCAAATCTCAGGAAATGACATCTACGTAAACAAAGTCGGAGCTATCCTTGAAGAAGTCTTTGAGAATGGCAACATGCAAAAAGAAAACAACGTATATACGCTCCCGAATCTATCCAAAGGAATGACCGGACTAGGCATTATCCTGGATTTATTAAAAAAAGACGGATTAATACAAGACGATTTTGATGACCAGATTACTGACATCGGGGAACTGATCTTCCAGCAATCCGTTACCATGCTGAAGGAAGACAATTATACTTTTTTTGATGGCCCAATAGGAAATCTCCATTATTTCAACACCATCAGAAACGAACAGTACAGCAGCGAAATTGTAAACATCCTTTATGATGAATGCATTTCCCATCCCACTCCATTTGAAAACAAGCTGAATGACAGCTATGCAGATGGAATTAACTTAGGGTTCAACTATGGCTATCTTTCTATTGTTAATAATCTTTTGGGTCTTCCGGTAATGACGGAAAAAGCAAGATACATTATTGACACCTGTTTGGATTTCATTATTTCCAATTTTGATGTCCATGAAGTAGAAAATGCCAGAATATATAAACCTTACAACTACAAAATAGCAGAGAATCTGTTGAAGCCTTTTCACAACAACAGACTTTGCTGGTGCAACAGCGATCTTTCTTTCTCTTATCTCCTTTATAAAACAGGTGAAACCCTGCAGGAAACAAAATACAGAGATATGGCCCATGAACTGGGTTTAGAAACTACAAAAAGAAAAGTAATGGCCAATACAGGTGTAGAATTTATCCAGTATTGCCACGGAACCTCAGGACTTGTACAGCTGTATCACGAGATTCATGAAAAAGACGCCCATCCGGATTATAAACAAGCCAAAAGCTTCTGGATGAAAAGATCACTGGAAATCCTGGAAAACGAATTGGACCAGCCATTCACCGAACAGGACAGTAATTTACTCTTTGGAAAAACAGGAGCCCTGATTGCTCTGAATGACAAAATAGACAAAACTAAATACCTAAAATTTTTACTGTAACATGAAAACAAAAAGCATAGGATTACTAGAACTAGGATACAGAAGCGGCAAAGATTCAATCACAGCTCTTAACGATGTAGTTGATTATGCCCTTCATGCAGAGAGATTAGGATACAGCAGATTCTGGCTGGCAGAGCATCATTATTCCCACCTCAAGAATCTTGCATTTTCAAATCCGGATATCGTGATTGCCATGATCGCCGGAATGACAGAAAAAATAAGAGTAGGATCTGCAGGAACTTCAGTTCCCAGTTATTCTCCTTACGCTGTCGCTACCAATTATAAACTCATCAACAATATATTCAACGGAAGAATAGACCTTGGACTGTCAAAAGGGATTCCTGAAAGTGAGTACACCAAAAACCTTTTGAATCCGGACATCCTTGAAAGAGGTACCGGAGTGGTTTTCAAAGAAAATGCCAATGAAATCCACGAATTGTTTTATTCTGAAGCTGAAAAGAACGAAAAAGAAGGAATTTTAATTCCTCCTTACGGTGGACTGATCCCTGATCTCTGGTATCTTTCTTCTTCTTTGAACAACCTGGACGAAGCAATCACTTTACACTCAAACTATTGTGTTTCAGCCTTTCACGGAAGCGGAAAATTCCTTGAAAATCTTGAAGATAAAAAAGAAGAGATCAACAGATACAGGGATTCTTTTGCACAGCAAAACGGATTTGTTCCTAAAATATCACTGGCTCTGGCGATCAACCTTTCAGAAGTCAACGAAATAAAATCCGATGCAGATGAATCCGAATCTTTCAAAATCCTCAACCTCAACTTTGAAGAGCTTTTTGAACTGATTGAAAAACTGGATGAAAAACTGGCTGTTGATGAATTCATTTTATATGATACAGAACCTGACAGTGATAAGAAAACAGAAAACGCTGAAATGATAAGCAACCATTACAACCTACAATCTATTCAACATGAAAACGCAGTTAGATAACATCAATATTGGTTTTATGAGAAACTCTCTGTACTCATTCAAACAATATAACAATATACCAAAAAATACAGCAGATCTTGATCATTTTATCCTGGAATTATGGAATGATGAGGTCTTCAGAGAATCTATCTTTTTAGCATCTTATGAGCTGTATAGCGAATGGGCAAGATTATGCCAGGATGATCCGTCTTTATCTCTGGTAAAGAGAAACAGAATCAACAATTCTATTCTTAAATATTACATCAGAATTACCACCAGATCTACTCCTTTCGGAACTTTTGCTTCCCATTCTGCTTTTGAACTCAGCTCAGAAAATAAAAATATTGAAGCAGGAAATATGAACGCTATCCTCCGGTATACTACGCTGGATCTTTCTTTCCTTTTTCAGGTTATAGTATTAATCAACAGAGACTTTCCAGAGGTTCATGAATATGCGCTTAATGACTCAATCTATAAGTTAGGTGATTATTACCGATATATCGAAACCGCAATACAAAACGAAAAAAGAGTCTATACTTTAAGCTCATTGGAAAAAGATGAACTTCTGGATTTTCTGGTTGAAACGGTGGCTGCCCAATCTTATTCTTTTGACAATCTGGTGGCTCTGGTTGCAGAAAATGTAGAAGGAGTTTCCGAAGAAGATGCAAAATACTATATTTTCAGCCTGATTGATGCCCAGTTCTTTAAAAGTAACTTTGATATCTGCCTGAATGAGCACTCTCCTTTGTCTCAGATTATTGAATATTTAAGTTCAAAAAAAGGAATCTATCCTGAACTTGACCGTTATCTGGAAATCCTGATCAAAATGGAAAACTATATGGAATTGCTGAACTCCGGAGTAGGACAATCTCAGGAATATTACAACGAAATATTTGCACTTGCCAACCAGTTCTCTATTTTGTATGACAGAAAATATCTCATCAATTCATCCTTAAAAAGGAACCTTGACTTTTCACCTGTTACCAGAGAAGACCTTTCCAAAATTAAAAAGGGAATCAATACCCTATCATGCTTTTGGGACAAAGGAAGTGAAACGGTGAATGAAAATTTAGAAAAATTCAAGTCTGCCTTCTATGCAAGATATGAAGAGAGCCTGGTGCCTTTGGTTGAAGTACTGGACAACGAAAGCGGCATTGGATACATCCAGGAACAAAACAGCGAAAACGATTTTTCTTCCCTGTTGGATACGTTGAGCTGGCCCAATTCCAGTAATGATTCATTTTCTATCACTTACAATAAAAAGATCCATGAATTCTGGAGAAGAATCATCAACAAAGCCAACATCAATGGAAATACCGCTATAGACCTTAGCCAGCATGACATCAACAGCCTTCAGAATGCAGATGAGGTAAGCCTTGCAAGATCAATGGCTGTCATGATTGAAAAGGTATCTGATAAAATAGCCATCTCTTCTGTAGGCGGAACAAGCGGTGCCAACCTTATTGCGAGATTTTCCAATGAAGATGAAGAAATCCTGGCTCCGATGAACAGAATCATCAAAGAAGAACAGAATGATAATCACTTTATCTATGCTGAACTGCTTCATTTGCCAGACAACAGAGTAGGAAATATCTTACTGAGACAGGTAAAAAGAGGAAATCAGCTTTCTTATCTTACCAAGTCTTCAGCTTCGGAAAATACCATTAACCTGACGGATCTTTACATTAAAATGATTGATAAAAGAATCGTATTATTCCATAAAGAGCTGAATAAAGAAGTTAAAATTTTCCATTCTACCGCTCATAATTTTGATTATAATTCGCTTCCGGTGTATCAGTTTCTGTGCGACCTTCAGCATCAGGATGTTTCTACTGCATTGGTTTTAAATATTGGAGACACCAACTACCTGATGTATGATTATATTCCTCGGATCACGCATGGTGATGATATCATCTTCACACCGGCATTATGGAGATTATACCAAAATGAAGTATCTGGAATAAAGACCAAAAACAATACTGAAAGCATTAAAACGGTAAAAGAATACCTTTCAGATAAAAAAGTAAACCGGTATTTCTTTATTTCCCAGGGAGATAACAAGCTATTGATCGATACCGAAAATGACAACCTTTTATTATTCCTTATTGATGAACTGAGATCTAAGGAAACCGTAACCCTTACAGAATGTCTTTACGATCTTGAGACTGATGAGTTCAACAACGAGATTATCATTCCCATGATTAACAGAAATTATACAGCATTTAAAACAGAGCTGGACCAGCATCTTTTCAATGTCAATATTTCTGATAATAAATTTATCCCGGGGAACAAATGGCTGTACTATAAAATCTATTGCGGCAACAAGTTTTCAGACAAAATATTACAGGATGTATTTCCGGATCTTTTACCTCACCTGAGTGAAGAAGAGCTGATCAAAAAATGGTTCTACATACGATACAGCGATCCCGATAATCATATCAGACTGAGACTGGAAATCAATGATAATAAGCTCACCAACACCGCCCAGATTATTACCACTTTCAACGGTTATTTTGATAAATATATCAGCGAAGGAATCATTAATAAAGTGGAAATGGGAACCTATGACAGAGAATATGAAAGATATGAAGGCGAATTTATTGATACCGCAGAGCATATCTTCCATTATGACAGCCAATTGACTGTTAATCTGCTTAAAAACATTCCTAATAATGATGACCTCTGGTTATACTCCATCAAAAGTATTGATACATATTTCGATGTCTTCCAGCTTGATCTGGATAAGCGATATGAGGTGATCAATAAAATCTACAACCAGTTTCAGCGGGAGTTTAATGTAGACAGCAATCTTAAGAAACAGCTGGATCTGAAATACAGAACGAACCTGAATCTCATCAGCGAGATTGTAGAATCGGATGACAATCAGTATTTCTCAGAGTTCGTCACTTCTATGAAAGACAACTGCAAAGAAATAGAAAATCTGAAGACCATTCAAAAAGAAAGATTAGTCAGCAGTTTTATTCATATGCATATCAACAGACTGATCAGATCCAGGCACAGAATGCACGAACTGATCATCTACGGCATTGTAGAAAAGTATTATAAAATGAAAATCGGCAAAAGAAAATATCTAGTATCATGAAGCTAAAATTTATCCCTCAACACGACCAAATGGACTGCGGTCCTGCATGTATCGCAATGGTGGCTTCCTACTTTGGTAAGCAGATTCCGTTACATTTTTTAAAAGAAAATGCTAATCTATCCAGAGAAGGAGTTAGCCTGCTGAGTATCAGTGAACTGTGCGAAGATATCGGATTTGAAACCTATCCTGCGAAACTGACATTGCAGACCCTGGATGAAAATGGCAGCCTGCCTTGCATTCTTCACTGGAATAAAAACCATTTCGTAGTGCTTCTTGATGTAAAGAAAAGCCTTATTTCAGGAAAAAAACGCTATAAAATTGCCGATCCAAGCCATGGAATGATCTGGCTGAGCGAAAAAGACTTTCTTAAAAGCTGGCTATCAGACGGCGAAACCGGAATTGCTCTTTTTGTAAGTCCTACCAACAGTTTTTATCAGCAGACTTTCCCGGAAGAAGATAAACTGAGCATTTCTTTTGCTATGAAATATTTCAAAGAGCATAAAAACAAATTCCTCTTTTTGTCTGGTATGCTTCTTATCGGAAGCTGCCTGAGCCTTGTCTTTCCATTCCTTACACAAACACTTATTGATAAGGGAGTTAACACAAAAGACATAGACCTTATTACAATCATTCTGATCTCTCAGGTTGTATTATATTTAGGAAGCATTACCATAGAAATTCTCAGAAACTGGCTGATGCTTTATATTGGGACCAGGATTAGTATTTCCATTATTTCAGACTTTCTGAAGAAAATGCTTCTCCTTCCAATGGGCTTTTTTGATACCAAGATGAAGGGAGATTTTACCCAGAGAATTCAGGATAATGAGAGAATAGAAGATTTTCTTACCTCTCAGAGCCTTATGACCTTCTTCTCTATGGTGACTTTTCTGGTGTTTTTCGGAGTGCTTTGGTATTATAATGTAACGATTGTACTTATTTACTCATCTCTTACTGCATTATCTCTTGTATGGGCGCAGTATTGGTTAAAGAAAAGAGAAATTCTGGATTATTACCGATTCAGAGAAAAAGGACAGAGCCAGGAAAGTGTTTATGAAATCCTGAATGGAGTTTCTGAAATGAAATTAAACCAATTTGAAGACTATAAAAGACAGGAATGGGAAGGGATTCAAAATAAGCTTTTCAAAACGACTCTTCGGATCTTAAAGGTAGATCAGTATCAATTTTCAGGATTTGAATTTCTTAATCAGCTAAAAAATATCTTTGTTACTTTCTTTGCTGCACTGCAGGTTGTAAAAGGAAATATGACCATCGGTGAGCTACTGGCAATATCTTACATCATCGGACAGCTGAACTCTCCTGTTAACCAAATGATTTCTTTCTTCCGTTCATTACAGGATGCAAAGCTGAGTCTTTCAAGACTAAATGAGGTTCAGAATCATGAAGAAGAGGAAAAAGAAGGCATGAAAGCACTTGAAATCAATAATTTACACTCAGAAGAAGAGAGAGGAATTACTTTAAATAATGTTTCTTTCCAGTATGAAGGTCCAAAATCTCAGTTTGTTTTAAAAGATGTCAATCTGTTTATCCCTGAAGGCAAAGTTACCGCTATTGTTGGTGCCAGCGGAAGCGGAAAGACTACTTTAATGAAGCTGTTACTGAAATTCTACAATCCTACGCAGGGTACCATTCATTATAACGAAGACGATATCCTCACCTTATCTCCTAAAAGTATACGAGAAAACTATGGAGTTGTAATGCAGGACGGGTTTATTTTCTCTGACACCATCGAAAGAAACATTGCTACCAGCGAAGTGGAAATCAATACCAGAAAGATGGAAAATGCGGTAAGAGTTGCCAACATTTCTTCTTTCATTGATAATCTTCCATTAGGATACAGTACAAAAATAGGAGCTGCCGGCAACGGAATTTCCGGAGGACAAAAGCAAAGAGTTCTTATTGCAAGAGCAGTCTATAAAAACCCTCATTTTATCCTGTTTGACGAAGCAACTTCCGCTCTGGATGCTGAAAATGAGAAGATCATTCATGACAACCTTCAGGAATTCTTCAAAGGAAAAACGGTAATTATTGTAGCGCACCGCTTAAGCACCGTAAAAAATGCAGATCAGATTATCGTCCTGAAAAACGGAGCCGTAGTTGAAAAAGGAAACCACCAGGAGTTGGTCAACAAGAAAGCAGATTACTACAGTCTTGTAAAAAATCAGCTTGAATTAGGCAACTAATCACCTCTCAATATATTTTTGACCGTTTCACGAATTGTGAAACGGTTTTTATGTTTAAACAAAAATCCTCTGCAGCCAGGTTGCATAGGATTTTATTTGAGTCGGGATAAACTTTATTTAAAATCTTTATCCTGAATATCTTTATTGTAATATAAATCAACAAGTTTAGCTTCCTGATTTCCATCTTCAGAAACAAAAGTAGATTTAGTAGCATACCAAAGATCCCCGAATTTTTTATAATCGCTTTGTAAAACCGTAGAAAAAGTATTCTTTTCACCATTTTCTACCGTTTCTTCTTTGCTTAGAAAGAATGACTTTACATCGTAATACAGATAAGTCACCTTTCCTGTTATATAGGTTGCTTTTATTTTATAATAGATCTTATCCGGGTTTTCTTCAATAAGTTCAATCTTATACAATTTGGGATCTATATAGGCAAGTTCATTAATAATGTACTTTCTGTCTGCTTTATCTTTAAACTCAGCAGGATCAGCTAATTTTCTCTCTCCGTTGACCAGCTCATAACCAGTTTTGCCATCAAACCATGATTTGTAAACAATTCTTCCCTGATACTCAATTTCAAAACTTCCTTTATTAGGAACCATTTCTTTGGTAATCCAATTCACATTTCGTCCGTCCATTACTGTTTCAGATTTAGAATACAGCGTTTTTATGCTGCTCAGAAGTTTTTTACCGCCTTCTGCCTGAATGGCTTTTTCTATAATTTCTTTGGCTTTGCTTTCGCTGGATGTCTGTGAGAACAATTGGTTAGAAGCTGTTATCATACTAACTATTGCAATTGTATTCAATAATTTCATGGTTATTTATTTTTCTGAAGCAAATGTACCAAAAGACATTTCAAGTCCTTGTTTTTTGAGAGATTATTTTAGAAATATAAAATGAGAGATTATACTTGCAAAAAGAGAGGCTACATTTCCAGAGCTATTTTAAAACAAAAATCCCTCCGTAATCATATTACAGAGGGACTTGTACCCCAGACGGGACTTGAACCCGTACGTCCTTGCGGACACAGGATTTTAAGTCCTGCGTGTCTACCAGTTCCACCACCAGGGCATGGTGTGGGCAAAAAAAAAGATCCGAACCAGAGGTTCCAACCTTCTCAATGATTCTAAAATCTTTTAGAATAGTGCGGATGAAGGGACTCGAACCCCCACGCCTCACGGCACCAGATCCTAAGTCTGGCGTGGCTACCAATTACACCACATCCGCTGGTTTACTGATCTGAATTTACAGATTCAGGCTATATTTCTTACAAATATAAAAATTTTATTTAAAGAACACTCTCTATTAAAACAAAAAACCCTCCGTAAGATATTACAGAGGGTCTTGTACCCCAGACGGGACTTGAACCCGTACGTCCTTGCGGACACAGGATTTTAAGTCCTGCGTGTCTACCAGTTCCACCACCAGGGCATGGTGTGGGCAAAAAAAAAGATCCGAACCAGAGGTTCCAACCTTCTCAATGATTCTAAAATCTTTTAGAATAGTGCGGATGAAGGGACTCGAACCCCCACGCCTCACGGCACCAGATCCTAAGTCTGGCGTGGCTACCAATTACACCACATCCGCTGGTTTTTTTATATTGTAAGTTTTAAAGAGCTTGCTTCGTTTTTGTGAGTGCAAATATAGGGCAATTTCCTTTACTACCAAACTTTTCAAGAAAAAAAATTAAAATTTCTATATTTTTTTTTCACGGCACCTTTTATTACATTTCATTTTCTTACTTTTACATCGTTAATATTTACGATATGGAATTACAAGGAACGGTAAAGAAACTTTTTGATGCTCAAACATTTGCGAGCGGATTTCAAAAAAGAGAAATGGTTATTTTAACTCAAGAACAGTATCCACAGCCGATAAACATAGAATTTTTATCTGATAAAATCAGTTTATTAGATAACCTTAAAGAAGGAGAAAACGTAAAAGTAGGAATCAACATCAGAGGTAGAGAATGGGTTTCTCCTCAAGGTGAAACTAAATACTTCAACTCTATTACAGGGTGGAGAGTAGAGAAAGTTTCTGAAAATACTTCAGAACCTACTCAGGCAATGTCTCAGCAATCTGCAACTCCAGTTTCAAACGAAAATCCGTTTGCCGGAGATGATGATGATGATTTACCTTTTTAATTAAAGAATATAAGATCAAATATAAATCCTGCTTTTTGAAGTGGGATTTTTTTTCTAAGCATGGTTCGATTAGACGAAAACGAGATTTCATTTCCTGACCCTGAGCTGTATGATGGTCATGAAGGAGTGGTTGCTTTTGGAGGTGACTTGTCTGTAGAGCGCATTTGGTTTGCTTATCAACTCGGTATCTTCCCCTGGTACAATCCCGGAGAAGAAATTCTATGGTGGTGTCCTGATCCAAGATTTGTTCTTTTCCCGGAAGAAGTAAAGGTTTCAAAATCAATGAGGAAAATATTAAACAGAAATGTTTTTACTTTTTCAGAGAATAAAAATTTCAGGGAAGTAATCAGAAACTGTCAAAAGACAAACCGAAAAGGCCAGTCCGGGACGTGGCTTTCTGATGAGCTGATGAATACTTTTATCCAGCTTCATGAATATGGCTTGGCCAAAAGTATTGAAGTATGGCAGGATGAAGAACTTGTGGGTGGTTTTTACGGACTGCAGATTGGAAACGTTTTTTGCGGAGAAAGCATGTTTGCTAAAGTGAGTAATGCTTCAAAAGCAGGATTTATTCACTTTGTAGAAAGCAATAAAAATACTATTGAATTAATTGACTGTCAATCTCATACAGAGCACCTTGAAAGTCTGGGGGCTAAAATGATTCCTAAAAAAGAATTTCTAAAAATCTTACACGAAAATAATGAACGCGGATAAAGAAAAATGGGTTCTTCTGGTTATCCTGAGTATTATCTGGGGATCATCCTTTATTTTGATCAAAAAATCTCTGGAGCATTTTAATCCTTTTCAGGTAGGATCTTTACGAGTTCTGATTGCCGGGATTATTTTACTTCCGGTTGCGATTTCCAATTATAAACTTTTTCCTAAAAAGCATCTGAAATGGTTAATTCTGGCAGCTTTTACCGGAAATTTTATCCCAATGTTCCTTTTTCCCATTGCCGAAACCGAAATAAGCAGCAGTATTGCGGGGATCATCAACTCTATGATGCCTATTTTTGTGATTATTGTAGGAGCATTGGTATGGAAGTTTGAAACAACCAAAAAACAAATTATAGGAACATTCATAAGCTTCACCGGAGTCTGTATTCTTGCATTCGGAGGTGGTGACAGCGGAGAACTGAAAATGATTCCGATCTTATTGTTATTATTGGCTACCCTATGCTATGCAATGAGTACAACAACCGTAAAATCAAAGCTTATGGAGGTTTCATCTACGATTCTCTCTGCTTTTGTATTTTCATTTGTCTTATTATTTCCATCCATAATAGCGTTGACAAGTACGGGATTCTTTTCTGAATTTAGCTTTTCCAGGGATACTCTGATGGGACTTATGTTTGTGAGCCTTTTATCTGTTTTCGGAACAGGCCTTGCAATGACCATGAATTATCGTTTACTGAAGGTTTCCTCTCCTCTTTTTGCCTCTACAGTTACTTTAATAATGCCTATTGTGGCTATTATCTGGGGCATTTTAGATGGTGAAAAACTGACTTATTTACAATTTGTAGGAGCAGGAATTATTATTGGTGGTCTCATATTTTTAAGAACAAATCCGAAAAAATAAAATCATATTATAAATTAAATTATATTTGACCGATTTAACTTATAACTATGAAAAAAATTCTACTTTGTGGCTCAATAGCCTTATTAACACTTTCGTGTTCTTCTTCGCGTGATGATGTTCCTTTTGACAACAGTGATCCTTCCACTCAAAACGTAATTCTTCCTACAAAAATGATTATGGACGGTATTGTAATGAAAATCAATTACAACGGAACCAAAATCATCAGTATGATTAACAACATTAATCATGGGCAAAGAATTGAATTCGCTTACACAGACGAATATGTTACTGGGATTAAACATTACGAAAACAACGTTCTTGAAAGTACGGCTGAATACGGATATTCCAACGGTCGTATGGCCTCTGCCATTACCAAAGAATATTCTCTTACCGGTACGGTACAAAACACAGTTACATTTACTTATACTTATGCAAGTACTACAGAAATTAACGTAAAAAAACAAACGAATTCCGGGGCTGCAGGGTCTTCTGTAATCAACAGTGTTTTTACCTACAACAATGGAAATATGGTAAGCAACGTAGGCTCAGGAACTGGAACCGTAAATGGAAACACTGTCAACTACACAGAAAAAGAAACTTACACTTATACGGATAAAAACTATCCTTTTAAGAATGTAAAAGGCTTTGATAAAATCATATTCAATGGAAATGAAAGCGACGGGGTAAGCATGTTATTTTCAAATATAAAGAACAGCTTAAGTACTTATAAAGGACAGTTTACCAACACCACTGCGGGCGGAGGAACCGGAACGGGAACAACTTCACATAAATATACCACTATTTTTAACACCGCAGGTTATCCGTCTGTTGAAGACAGGCAGTCTCTTGATATCAATGGGAACCCCAATACAAGTGCTCCAGATAAATTTATTTACGAGTACAATTATCAATAAAAAAAACCTGCATTTCTGCAGGTTTTTCTATTATTTTTAGATTAATCTAGTTCTTTTTCTTCACTTTAGTCGCTTTAACCTTTTTCACTTCATCTTTAATGAACGGATATTTTTTCTGCATATCCTTAACTAAAGACGGATCAAGATCTAACGCTTTCTGAAGTGATTCTGTTCCTTTATCCTGATCTTTCAGATTGAAAAAACAGTTACTCAACTGATAAAACAGCTCAGCTCTGTGATGCTTTTTTATAGCACTGTTCAAAACAGTTACAGCATCTTCGTACTCTCCTACCAACATCAAAACTTCTGAGTAGGCATACCAGTTGTAGAACCTTGTAGGTTCTGCATCCACCAGTTTTTTAAGACAGGAAAGACTTTCTTCAAACTTCCCTGAATCGATGAAAAGAAACGCTAATCTTTTTTGATAGTCAAGGTTGTTTTCATTCAGCTGGGTAGCTTCTTTGGCATAATGCAATGCTTCAGACATTCCGCCCATTTCTTCATAAAGATAGGACTGTTCCATCATTGCAAGATAAAACTGAGGGTCTTCTCTCAATGATTTCTGGAATGCATTTAAAGCTAAAATAGGCTGTTTTAATGCCTTATTGCACAATCCGATCTTATAAAAAGTAAATGCTTTTGTGTATTCCAGCTCCAGCATTTCCTCATAAGTCTCGATAGCTTTCTGGTATTGTCCCATAGCTTCATAACAGGCTGATTTATTAGCATATACCCCTACAGAGTTTGAGTTGATTGCCAATAAATAATCGTAGCCTCTTATGGCTTCATCATAATTTTTTCTGTTGAAATAGAATTGTCCATATTCAAACCAGGCGGTTTCAGAATAAGGGAATTCATCTAAATATTCATTAAGAAAGGCTATAGCCTCCTCGCTCTTATTCAGGTCACTGAAGCACACCATACAGTTTTCCAGCGAATATTCATCCGTAGGATCTTCTTTCAGTGCTTTTCTGTAATGTTTAAGTGCGTTAAAAGGATCTCCGAGATTCACATATTCATCCGCAATAAAGTTGTGGAGAAAGTTTTCTTCTTCCTCTAATGTCAAAGCTTTTTTACAAATTTCAATGGATTTTCTGGGATTTCCTAAGCTCGAATAATATTTGGCGTAACAAACCAAAAAGTCTGTGTTCTCCATAGAAGCACCTTTCAGCTCGTTGATAAGTTCTTTCGCCATATTATAGTCTTCCCATTCCAAAAGGATCTCAAGTCTTTTGATCTTGATATCCAATGAATTGGGATGAAGCTTTAGTCCATAATTAACAGCCATATCAGCGTAATTAAAATCACCAAGCTCCAAATAATAAACAATAATGTCTTCTAACTCTTCTGTATCAAAGTAGAATTCGTCATTGTTTTCCATCATTTCCTCGAACTTTTTTACAAGTTCATTTCCAAAATACTCTTCCAATAGTGTCCTCTTTGTCGGCCTGATGTCTGAATTTGCTTACAAACCTCGGCAAACGTTTAGTTAATAATACATCTGAAACTGATATTCAAATATTTATGCAAAGTTGCAACTTTTTTTTGAATTTTCTAGTTCATAAATTTCTATTATAAAAATAGTAAAAAAAGAAAACCGATAAAAGGATTGTGGATAAAAAAATGGAAATTGGGGTTAAATTCTTATGACCAGACGTTTTCCGCTTTGTATCTCAGCATTCCATACCGTTTCGATATTTTTAATATCAACCTCTTCCGTTTCTATTTTAATTTTTCCTTCCAGAGCTGCCTGATACATTTCCGGAATGATTTCGGTAAACAGAAGTGTAGATTCTTCTTTGGTCCAGCTGCCCAATCCCGATCCTGAAATCTGAATATCAGTTCCTCTGAGAATCTGTGAAGACAGCTGAATGGTATCACCGCTCATTCCTCCTATTGTTACCAGTTTTGTTTTATGGGAAAACGTTCCGTCTCCTTTGAAAGCTGATAAGGTCATTTCTACAGAATGGCCCCAGATATAATCCAAAACAACATCTATAGGGGTTTGCCGGTGAATTTCGTTTATTTTTTGTTTAAAATCATGATCTTCCTGTTTGAGAGAAACCACCTCATCAGCTCCCAACTCACGTAAAGCCTGTAAGGACTCTTCATTTCTTCCTGTAACGATAATCTTTCGGGCGCCATATAATTTGGCTATCTGAACGGCTATTCTTCCTGTAATCCCTGTTGCTCCATTGATCAATACTGTATTTCCAGGTTGCAATCCCGCCTTGAATTTTAAAGCCATTGCTGATCCCATGACCGCGTTGGGTAATGCTGCTGCTATAGAAAAATCCAGTTCTTCTGGAATCGGGACCATCATTTTTTTATCGGCTACAGCTTTTTCAGCTACGGTTCCTTTCTTACTGAAAAAATATACTTTATTTCCATTCTTCAGATATCCTGCTCCATCGGTCCCTATAATCGTAGGCTTGTGTTCCTTATTTTCTGTTGAATAATGATTTCCTCCTGCTCTGGCTTTGTCAAGATTTTTAATAGACGCTGCTTTTACAGATACTAAAATTTCATTTTCCTGTATTGTTTCCGGTTCCGGGAAGTCTGCGTATTGAGGGAGGCTTCCTTTTTCAAATACTACTGCTGCTTTCATTCTTTTAATTTTTATACAAAATTATGAGGGATGAATGCTGTGCAGCAATAACATTTGTTATCAATTGGGGAGGAAGCTATAGGAAGAGAGGCTGGAAATTTATAAATCTGGAAATAGAATTGAAAGTGAAGGATACTCCCTGCCTATCCCAGTCTCTCTTTCAATATTTTGCTTTTGATTCTGCTGAGATGTACTGTAGTAATCCCGAGATAGGATGCAATATAATGCTGCGGAACCCTTTTAATGATCTCCGGTTTTTGTTTAATCAAATTCAAATATCGTTGCTGCGGCGTGTCTTTAATGAATGAAAAGAAGTGTTTCATATAATCAAATACCCTTTCAAAAAGGGCATCCATAAAAAGGTTTCTGAGTTCAGGATTTTCGTAAACTTCTTCCAGAAAAGCTTCTACATCGGGTTTGTTGATTTTGTACAGGATACACGGTTCTATAGTCTCAAATGACACCATACTCGGCAATCCTTTTTTGAAGCTTTCAAGGGAAGAAAACATTGTATTTTCAAGAAAAAACTGGAAAGTGACATCTTTTCCGTCATTATTATACCAGGCTCTTACTATTCCTTTTTCAATATAATAGGCATTGCAGGAAACCTCATCTTCCTTTAAAAGCAAGGTTTTGGCTGGAACTTCCATACGTTCAAAGCTGCCAAGAAATTTCCTCCATTTTTCTTTAGGAAAAGGAAACCTGTTTTTAATATGCTCAAACATGCCTGATATAAAAAAGAACGGAACAAATGTCCGTTCTTACTATGTTTTAGATTAAACTTTTAATTTTAGCAATGATATCATCACCTAACTGATCTGCTTCTTCCTGAGAATGAGCTTCTGTATAAATTCTGATAATCGGCTCTGTAT
Source organism: Chryseobacterium sp. S90 (assembly GCF_047444895.1). Taxonomy (NCBI): domain Bacteria; kingdom Pseudomonadati; phylum Bacteroidota; class Flavobacteriia; order Flavobacteriales; family Weeksellaceae; genus Chryseobacterium; species Chryseobacterium sp. S90. Next base: position 106,158 of record NZ_JBLGCX010000009.1, read on the forward strand.
TAGATTTTCTAAGGTGAACCCAGTTGTTTTCAAAGTCTATTTTAACGCCGTCTACTGTAGAAACGTCTTCATTCTGATATTCCTGCTCCATTTTGCTTAAGATAGCATCTACATCAATCTCCGGAGTCAGTTCTATTTTCTTTTTACCCATGAAATAGCTTGGATATCCTGCTCTCAGCTCAGAAACTGTTTTGTTTTCTTTGGCCAAATGAGTTAAAAACAAAGCTACTCCTACTAAAGAGTCTCTTCCGTAATGTAAATCAGGATAGATAATTCCCCCGTTTCCTTCTCCTCCAATCACTGCATTTTTCTCTTTCATCAAAGTAACAACGTTTACTTCTCCCACAGCACTGGCAAAATATTCTGAATCATGCGAACGGGCTACATCTCTCAAAGCACGGCTGGAAGAAAGATTGGAAATAGCCGCTCCTTTTTTGTGTTTTAATAGGTAATCAGCAACTGCAACCAATGTATACTCTTCACCAAACATTTCACCTTTTTCATCAATCAGGGCTAATCTGTCTACATCCGGATCTACCACAACTCCTACGTCTGCATTTTCTTTTTTCATTAATTCGCAGATGTCTCCCAAATGTTCTTTCAAAGGTTCAGGATTGTGTGGGAAGTGACCTGTAGGCTCACAGTATAATTTAATGGTTTCACAACCTAATTTGTCCAAAAGCATAGGAATTGCAATACCTCCTGTAGAGTTTACCGCATCCAGGGCTACTTTAAAGTTTTTAGCTTTGATTGCTTCCACATCTACCATTGGTAAATCCAGAATCTGCTGGATGTGGATATCAAAAGCATCATCTCTTGTTTCATATTTTCCAAGATCATCCACTTCTGCATAGTTGAAATCTTCACTCTCTGCCAAAGCCAGTACTTCAGCACCATTTTCCCCGGTGATGAATTCTCCTTTTTCATTTAGCAGCTTTAGTGCATTCCATTGCTTTGGATTGTGGGAAGCGGTAAGGATGATTCCTCCGTCTGCATTCAGCTCAGGAACCATTATTTCAACTGTTGGCGTTGTAGAAAGACCAAGATCTACCACATTAATCCCCAATCCCTGCAATGTAGCAGTTACCAAAGAAGAAACCATCTGACCAGAAATTCTGGCATCTCTTCCAATGACGAGGGTAAGATCTTTTTTATTTTTATTATTCTGAAGCCAGGTTCCGAATGCGGAAGCGAATTTTACTACATCCAGCGGTGTTAAGTTATCATTTACTTTACCGCCAATGGTTCCGCGAATTCCGGAAATAGATTTTATTAATGACATGATGTTTTTACTTTTATTTTGTTCTTTCTAAATTTTCCAACGCAAAGATACTTAAAAGACCTTTCAACTTATAAAACGGGAATCTTTTTTTGGATTTTATCATAGGTATTTTTTACAACTTTCGGTGGTGCAAAACGATAGCCTATATATAACAGTCCATAAAGGTTATTATTTTCTATCGTCTGGTTATTTTTCTGGTCGTAGGCATGTGTATTAAAATTCATTTTGCCTCCAAATAAAAACCGGTCTGTATTGTAACCGATATGAAGCCCTCCCTGCATTCTTATCGTTGCATACTGGGCACTTTCTTTGGATCCTCCATTCTGAAAATCTCTGTAGCTGGAGAATTTTCCTCCAATTCCAGCTGCCAGATAAGGTGAGATATTGACATTCTTTCCAATTACCCAATTATAGAAATATCCGATATTCCCTCCGATATTATATTGTGTTTCTTTGCTTTTTACACCATCAATTTTATTTCTGAAAATAGTAAGGTCATAGTCCACAAAAGGAACCCAGCTTCCGCTGCTTTTATACTGCCATTCTCCCTGCGTGTAGATACTTCTTGCTGAAAAGTTTTTATTGAGAATATAGGAGGTAGATCCTCCAAAGGTTTGTACCCTTAAATCAGGAAACTGAATATAAGGATCTGTTCCTTCCTGCCATTCCGGAGATAGGTCTTTCATGTTTTCTACATAAAAACCACTTACATTTTTATAATAAACATTCTGGATAAATCTTCCGGGAAAAAACCTGAAACTAAAATCGGTATAAGAACTCTCCCCTTTCATTTCATCATCATTATTTCCATCTAAAAATCTGGGAGCAAATGATATAGTCGCACTTATTATTCTATAATCAACTGAAAATGATGTTTTGGTTTTATTGTTGATTGACAGGTCCATTTCGAAGGCATTTTTACCTTCTCCTGATGAAAAAACATAGTTCTCGATATTGGTATCAAGATTCACACGAATCATTACCTGGTCTGCATAAGACTTGGTATTTGTGGTATCAGATTGTGCTTTACCCTGAGCCCCAAATAAAGAAAATAAGACTAGAGAACCTGTTTTTAAGAAATTCAAATTAATAATTTACATTAGAAAGATGAATTTACTACATTTTTTTCAATTACCTGATGAACCTAATATTAAGAACAGCCACAATCTTTATCGCAGTTTGTTCTTTTGGAGCTGAATTTCTTAGGGGCGAAATTCTTTTTAAGTACTTTAAATAAAGAGTAACAAGCGAATGCTACAATTAATGCAATAAGTACATATTGAATAATTAATGATGATTCCATTACTTTAAAATCTGATATACTATCATCGACACAAAATATGCCAAACCTGTCATCATGACCACCTGAAAGCCGGTCCATTTCCAGCTTTTGGTTTCTCTGTAGACTACTGCAAGTGTAGAAACACACTGCATTGCAAATGCATAGAAAAGAAGAACCGAGATTCCGGTTGCAAAGCTGAAGACTTTTTCTCCGTTTGGTTTCACATCTCTTCTCATTTTATCAATTACTTTTACTTCCGGAGCATCATCCTCAAGACTGTAAAGGGTAGACATTGTTCCCACAAACACTTCTCTTGCCACGAAACTTGTAAGAATTCCTACTCCCATCTTCCAGTCGTAGCCCAGAGGAGCAATAACAGGTTCTATTCCTTTACCCATTTTGGCAAGGTAAGAATGATCCAGATGAACGTCCGTAGCGACCAGTTCATTTGTTTTCTGGCTTGGTCCGAAATAGCTCAGGAACCAGATGATGACACTTACAATGAAAATGATTTTCCCTGCTCCCGTGATGAAATCCCATACTTTTCCTAAAACCATTTTAAAGTCATACCCGAAAAGTGGTTTTTTATAAGCAGGAAGGTCCATTACCAAATATGTTTTTCCTTTACTTTTAATAAATCTTTTAAGGATTGCTGCTGAGAATAAAGCAACCAGGAAGCCCAGAAGATACATCCCCATCAGAACCAGTGCTTTATATTTTATCCCTAAAAATGTTCCTTCTGAGATAATCAGCCCGATAATAATACTGTACACCGGAAGTCTCGCAGAACATGTCATAAATGGTGTTACCAATATCGTCAGCAATCTTTCTTTTACATTTTCAATGTTTCTTGTTGAGATCACAGCCGGAATAGCACAAGCCGTTCCTGATACCAGCGGAACAATACTTTTTCCATTAAGGCCGAACGGGCGAAGCAATCTATCCATCAGAAATACAACTCTTGCCATATATCCTGAGTCTTCCAGTAAATAAAGGAAATACAACAGGATTCCAATTTGCGGTGCAAAAACGACAATTCCTCCGATTCCCGGAACGATTCCGTTTGAAATCAATGAATTTATAGGTCCTTCAGGAAGGTGTTCGCTAGTGAATGCTGCCAGCCATGAGAAGGTACTTTCAATCCAGTTCATCGGATATTCTGCAAGAAAGAAAACGCTTTGGAAAATAATCAATAGAATGGCTAAAAAGACTACATATCCCCAGAATTTATGTACTAAAACTTTATCCAGTTTTTCGGTTAATAATTCTTTGAACTGGACTTTTTTAGAAATTACATCTTCCAGTATTCTGTCTACATTCTGATATCTTCTTACTGTTTCCTGAACCTGTAATCTTTTTGGAACCAGGCTTTTTGTATCTGCTTCATTCAGCTGTTCCATTACAGAACTTATTCTACCCAGGTCTGTACCCAGTGAAAGACTCATCCAGGCTTTATATTCATTATCGAAACCTTTATGTGCTGCCAGTTTCTGAATAAAATCTCTGTGTTCGTTCGGTGTTTCAAAAGAAACTTTATTTGTTGTTACAAACTCATTATTGTAAACAGCTTCTCTTACTTCATCTATTCCGATCTGCTCTTTGGCATTGGTCTGGATAATTTTAATGCCTAATGCTTCGGAAAATTTTTGAATATCGATGGTGATCCCTCTTCTTTCTGCCTGATCAATCTGATTGACAATCAAAATCATTGGAATACCAAGGTCCTGAATCTGCTGAAACAGAAGCAGTCCTCTTTTTAAACTTAATGCTTCAAGAATATAAACAACACCTGCATAGTTTTTCTGCTCATCAATAAGGTATTTGGAAAAAATAGCTTCATCTTCTGAGCTCGGATATACACTGTAAGAACCTGGAAGGTCAATAACCTCAACATCCTGATCTTTATAGGTATAGTTCCCAGAATGGCTTGCAACGGTAACGCCGGCATAGTTTCCGGTCTTCTGCTTTTTGTTGCAAAGCGTATTAAAAACCGTTGACTTTCCTACATTAGGATTTCCGACTAAAAGTATCTGTTTTTTCTTGTTTTCCTGCATTAATTCAATTCTTCAACAATGATGTAATCTCCTTCTTCCTCGCGAAGAGCAATCCGGCTTTTTTCTGCTCCAAATTCTACATACATGGGCCCATTGAACGGAGCCTGATACAAAATCCTGAAAGCGGTTTCCGGAAGAAGCCCCATTTCAATGATTTTATTGGGCATTTTAAGATGGTCATTATCATACCCCAATATCTTCCCCATTTTGTTTTTAGGGAATCCACTTAATTTATGTAATCCTTTCTCTTTCAAAGCCTAATTTTTAGTCCTGCAAATATACGCTATTTAAATTTAATCTAAATAACGTTTTGACATAAAAGAAATCACCCCAAACACATTGCTGTATCTGGGGTGATTCAAAATATAATTTAGTTGATATGAATGCTTATTTTTTCTTCTTGTCAGAAGGCTGTTCTTTTTCTATTGGATTATCATTGGATCCGAAGAAATCTTTCACCTGTTTTTCCAGCCTCTTCATGAAATCTCCTACTGTTCCATCTGTGCCCGGCATTGGTCTGCTCATATTTTCAGCGGTCATATATGGGCGCGACTCAGCAAACGGATCCGCCTTATAACCTTCGTAAGATTTAAGGAATTTCTCTTTGCTGGTAGGAGTTACCGTATTGCTCATCATTCCCATCTTAGCATTGATTTTATCAGCATAAGATAATTCGTCGTAGTTCTCTATTTTTTTATTTCCGCTTAGCTGCCATGAGTAGTTTTTATCGGCATCTTCAACTTTTACAATAAGGCCTGGAAGTCCTTTAAATTTATACGGTCCATCCTGAAAAGGGATATCTGAACTGAACCATGCAGTCCATTTTCTTCCTCCAAACTCTGTTGTAGCTTTCTGAGCATTATATTCTCCCACTTTTTGTTTTTCAGGTAAAATGTTCCATTGTAATTTCGGATCATCTTCATATGAGAATAGATTTCTGCTGATTCTATCTACATACTGCACTTTCATATCCGGATAGTTTTTGATGATTTTATAGGAAAATTTAGGCCATTTAATCAGCTTAGTCATGTCCTTAAAAGATTTGGTTTTCTCCATTTCTTCTATCTGTATTTTAATGATAGAATCCTGAGCCGGCATTGTATAATCCTGGTATATTGATTTCTTAGGTGTAATATCGAGAATGGTTATTATTTTATCCATTCTGGCTGAATCTTTCTTCGGTTTAAAAGTCAGTTCATAAAAGAAACGGTTAGCTGTTTCTTTTGACTCCTGAGCTCCTGCAAAAGCAAAAAGAGCAATAAGAAATACGGAGAATAACTTTTTCATTGTAGCAAGTTTATATAATAAGTACCGGTTGTTGTGATTTTGTTACAATTTTTTTCAAATTTTATTTTTTTAAGAATCTATCGGTGTATTCCAGACTGTGTAGGGCAAGTGAAAAATTATGATTCTCTTAAAACATTTTCATTTTCAAAACTCTTACCTTTAAGTTTCTAAAAAACAAAATATTATGGACACTTTATCTCAATTAAAATCCGAATTGGAGGGAGAATTTCAAACCACAAAAAAGTTTATTGAATTGTTCCCTGAAGGAAAAAATGACTTCGCTCCCCATGAAAAAAGCATGAAAATGATGCCTCTTGCCACCCATCTCGTAGAAGTTTTTGAATGGCCGAACACTATTTTGAAAACTTCTGAACTGGATTTTGGTAAAGGCGACTACAAACCGACAGTTCTTTCTACAAAAGATGATCTTATGAAAAAACTGGAGGATGATTATCAGTCAGCAAAGACTGCATTGGAAAACAGTACTGAAGACGATCTGAATCCCAGCTGGACTATTAAAAATGACGGTCATGAATTGGCAAGCTGGAGTAAGTATGGGGCGATCCGACATGCTTTAAATCAGATTACCCATCACAGAGCACAATTGGGCGTGTATTACAGATTAAACAATATTCCTTTGCCGGGAAGCTATGGGCCTTCGGCCGACCAGCAAAGCTTTTAATACGTTATTATATCTCAATAAAAAACCAATCCTAATGGATTGGTTTTCTTGTTATTTAAAATTGAATTTTACGCTTAACATCACCTGACTAGGTCTAAGTTGCATCGTGGTCTGTGTTATTGTAGTATTATCAATTTCTATTCTTTCAAATACTTTTTTGTTGGCAATATTCATCCATTTCAACTCGAAATCAATTTTCTTTTTTGTCCATGAGAACTGATAAGAAAGATCAAAGAATCCATTGTTATATTTTACATCTGCAGACTTTGAATTGATCTGATCCCAATAAAATCCTATAATATGGTTTTCTAAAGGATAAAAGAAAACGTTTAGGTTATGGGTATATCCTTCTGTTTTTCCTTTATTTCCCGTAAGGAAAATATTGGATGTCTTATTCCATGTTTTAGAAGCATTAAAGTCTACACTCATCCATGAGAAATAGGTATTGTTAAATTTAACCCCAAGAGTATTTCCGTTCGTTTTATTATCTATATCATCATCATTTCTTATAGATTGTGACTTAGATATTGAGTTGTTATAACTTAATGATGCATTAGTTTTAAACTTAGGAAAATATTTTCCTATTTCTACATAATAAGTATTGCTGGTTCTTTTATTTTCTCTTTCTAAATATTCCGTTACTCTGAAACCTGATTCATTTACGACACTTGAAGCAATAAGGTTATTTTTTGCATCACTTATTCTATATCCTACATTAAAGAAAAGATTATTCAACGGGTTTCGGTATTCCAATCTTACACCTCCATTTTTTGTATTGGTTTCAGGGATCGGGTTATTAGGATTCATCACATTGAATCCTCCCGGGCTTGTCAGAATATAGCCCGCATAAGCAGTTTGAATATCTCCAAAATTGTTACTGATTCCTCCATTCACACTCGCTTTGAAGAATGAAGCAAATGAATATTGAGCAAAAACATTAGGAGTAAATGTTACTTTACTCAAAGATTTGGAAACATTTCTAAATGCATCTTCAGCTTTAATATTATTGAAGTTTACAGGGAAACTTGAAAATAAACTCCATGACTCAGATTTATAATTAATCCCTACAGAAGCCGACGGATTAATTCTAGTGAACTTGAGATCATTCTCATAAGCTAATGTTGCAAAATCAGGTTTATTACCTACAGTGCTTCCATCAAAGTTTGTTGTCAGGTTATCAGTTGAAAGATCAAATCCTACCTGTGGTGTAAATGTCCATCCTTTTGATGAGAAACTTATGTTTGCAGAATGTGATGTATCTAAAGATTTGATTCTGAAATACTGTAAAGCCGTACTTCCAGGTGTGAATTGTATTGTAGTAAAATCCTTACTTCCAGGTTCTTTGTAAGGAAACTGCAAATAATTAGCTGGAGAAATTTCTAAAATCTGTTTGTCATTCTGATAGCTGATATAGGATTTGAAATTCACCATTTTTTCTTTCCATGGAATGATTGTACTCAAAGAGTTTTGAAAAGATGTAGTAGGTGATTCAAGCGCCTCGTTTCCTATTCTGTACCCTTGCTTATCATTTCTTTCTGCAAAAGCCCTGTCCCCATTCCAGAATTGAGAGAATGTGGTTGTGTTCTTGAAGAATCCTTTTTTAGCATTTTTAGTAAATATTAATTCTCCTTTCAATTTATCTGTATAGAAATTGTTCAGGAATCTTGTTGTATATTGCGTTCCTTGCTGGATGTCTCTGGTAACGCTATTGGACTCTCTTTCCACTGCATTATTAGTATAGTTCGCGTTAGCTTTGAGTTCCCATTCCTTCTTTTTATCGATATTGGTGAGATAATTCGCTGAGAGGTAATGAACGTTGTTCATCAAATATCTTTTCACCGGAAGATTAGGAGTCTCTGCATTTTCTACATTTAGCCAATTATTTTGAGAAATATTGCTTCTTCTTCCCTCCCAAGAGCTACCAAATGCCAAAATGTTTCCTTCATTTTCTACCTGTTCACCCATGTTATTTGTTTTGTAATTGACTACCCACTGGCTTTTTTGTCCAAAGAACATAGGGGTAAGTTTTACATTCCAAAGCCAGGGATCTCCGAAACCTGTTCCCACTTCTCCTCTCCCTGTCATGGTTACAGAGTTTTTAAGCTTTATATTGATAGCGGCCTGGTCTGAAGGGACTTTATCCTGCAGGATTTTTACCGGTTGGTGATTTTCCAGTACTTCTACTTTCTGTACAGCATCTTTTGGAAGGGAATTGTTAATCGTTCCATAACCGCCTTCCATCAAGTCTTTTCCGTTGACATAGAATTTATTAATGGCATTTCCCTGATATAGAATTGTTCCGTCATTGTTTACTTCAATTCCCGGAATTTTTTTCATAACATCAGCAAGAGTCCTATCATTTTTGGAATTGAAAGCTTTAAGGTCATATGAAATGGTATCACCTCTGGCTGTAATCATTTTTGTTTTCAGCTGAACTTCTTTAATTTCTGTCGCTTCAGACTGCATTTTGAAATTCAGAGTCTGGTCGCTGTTACTGATTTGCTTTGTGAGAGGTTTCTGATTAAATGCTTTCACTTTTAGATCCACATTGGCCTCTCCGGAAGTGAAGGTTACTTTATATTCCCCTTTAGAATTGGTAATTCCATAAGCTAAAATAGCATCTTTGCCTGGTTCTTCTACGGTAACACTGGCGCTTGGTATTGCTATCCCGTCATCATCAGTAATCTTTCCTGAAACAGTCTTCTGTGCAAAAGTGAGCACAGTAAAGAAAAGCATCAGAAATAAGGAAATATTTTTTTTCATACTTATTATTTGCTCAATTAGTTAATCATTGTGGTTTTTTGTTACACTTTTATAAAGATGCCTTTTATAAGTAAAAGTTAAATCTTTTTATCACTACAAACATAGTTATAATTTTGCTTTTTACAAGGATTAAAAAACTAATTGTAAATTCTTTTAAATTATTAACTATAATTAACAAAATCAATGCTTGATTTCTTTGTGTTTTAACAGAAACATTATAGATAAATTATATCAAATTTTATTTTTATTTATTTCATAATCTCTTTGTTTAAAGCTTCTGATTTTATGATGTGTTAAAAAAAACAATGGCTTAAATAAATATTTCATATTAATTAATAATAAAATCGCAGTTTAAAGTTTAATCATTTTTAGATCATTGGCGTCTTATAAAGCCAATTTTATTCTATTTCAATAACAAAAACAGGAATTTGATTAATTAATGGAAAAAATAATATTTTTAACTATTCCAAATAGTAAAATCTGATTTGAATCATAGATTAAAAAAAAATTAAACAGAAGGATCGTTAACATTTATTTAATAATTTTGTCATATAAATTTACTAAAATGGGAATTATTTTAAAGCCTATAGATGTTGTAGATGACATTTCCAAAGAGGAATTCTACGAAAAATATCTGAAGCCAAGAAGGCCCGTTGTCATCAAAAATATGGCAAAAAAGTGGCCTGCTTACCAAAAATGGACGATGGAATACATGAAGCAGGTAGTAGGAGATGTAGAGGTTCCTTTATATGACAGCTCAAAAGCAGACCCTTCTGCTCCCATCAATTCTTCTGCCGCAAAAATGAAATTTGGAGATTATATAGATCTCATTCAGCGGGAACCTACGGATCTCAGAATTTTCCTTTTTGACCCTATAAAATTCGCACCGAATCTTTTGGAAGATTATATTTCTCCAAAAGAGCTTATGGGAGGATTCCTGGATAAATACCCTAATATGTTCTTCGGAGGAAAAGGATCTGAAACGTTCCTTCATTTCGATATTGATATGGCGCATATTTTCCATACTCACTTCAACGGAAGAAAACATATTCTTCTTTTCGATTATAAATGGAGAGAAAGACTTTATCAGATCCCTTACGCAACTTACGCATTAGAGGACTATGATATTGAAAATCCGGACCTAACGAAATTCCCGGCATTGGATGGTGTGGAAGGAATTGAATGCTACCTTGAGCACGGAGACACTTTATTCATGCCTACAGGATGGTGGCACTGGATGAAATATCTGGATGGAAGTTTCTCTATTTCTTTGAGAGCATGGGACAAATCATGGGCAGTAAAAGCTCATTCTTTATGGAATCTAACTGTACAGCGCAAATTTGATGATGTTATGAAGTCCCAGTTTAAAAGTAAATACATGGACTGGAAAGAAAAGCTTGCCATTGAAAGGGCAGAAATCGCTTTAAAAAGAGGTTTACCAAGATAAATAAAAAGACGTTTCAATTGAAACGTCTTTTTTAATTCTATTATAAAAAGTTTTATTTCTTAATAATTTTATAGCCTTTTTCAGTCTCTCTATCTTTGACCTTTACTATATAATTTCCTGCAGCCAGTTCGCTTACGTTTATAGTTCCGTTTTCTGAATTCATCATTTCTTTTTTCACCAGTTTTCCATTAAAATCATAGATATTGATTTCAGAGATCTTTGTTTTATTTTTGATATATAAGATATCTTTTACCGGATTTGGATAAATAGATGCACGGCTGTTATCCGCTTTTGCATCAGAAACTGATAGATTGTTTGCTGAAATCTGGAAATCATCTATCCCGATAAACCAGATATCGTCTGTAGTGGAATGGAAAGCAATATAAATGGTTTGACCTACATAAGGGGTCAGATCATACGTATACTGATTCCATGAAGTAGGAGGTTTTACTGCAGCAGCGAGCGTATTGGTAAGGCCTGCTACGGTAGGGGTGGTTGTTGATACTTTTATATCCACCGTCTCAGCAAGCCCGGCCCCTCTGTTTCTTGCCCAGAAAGTAAGCTTATCTGATACTCCTGCAGTTACTACTATAGCGGGACTAATGACATAATCATCGTGAGCAGTACTGCCATATTCCAATCCCAGAAAATGCGTTCCTGAATGAGGTGCATTGAATGAAGAATCATAGGAATCCCAGGTTTCCCAGGTTCCGGGGTCTCCTCCATTAATTACCGTCCAGTCGGCAGGCATTGTTGCCGAATCAAAACTTTGAGAATATTGTGCCAGCAGACCTATTGGTACAAAGCACAGCAATGTTACGAATTGATAAATTTGTTTCATAGTGTTTTGTTTTGAATACTAATTTAATAAAAAAACTAACACATTGATTAACAAATCACTATAAAAGTAAAAATAATCTGACTTTTTATGAGAAATTCTCTACAATACCCTATAAACAGGATATTGTCTGAAAGTCTTTTCTTCAAAGTAAGGGGAATGTCTGTACACCCAATCTAATTGTGCTTCTCCATCTTCAGACAGTTTTTTATCAGATGCTTTTGCTGCTTCAAAGGCTTCTTTAAGTTTTTTATCATTTTTCAGCAGTTCTGCAGCCGTATCTTCAAAAATATAGGCAGAATAGTATTCTTTCTGAGCCAAAATCCAATCGAAGAAATTCCAGTTAAAAAAAGAGTCTAATGCCTCAGGTTCAAGGGTTTCTATGATATATTTTACTCCAGCCTGATTGGTGGAAACCAGATAATCTCCGGCTGAAAACACCATATTCTTTTTGGAAGCATCGACTGTTGTTTCAAAATGCAGATAATGACCTTCATAAGGGTTTTTAACGGTCTTAAATTCTTTAATTTTATAAGATTCAACCGCTAAAGTACTGTCTTTTTGAATGGGTTTCATCTGAATATTATTTCTTCTGAATTCTTCAATGACCCGGTACTGTGACTGGGGAATTACATAATATTGAGGAATAGTAATATATCCCGTTGGTACCGCAGTAGTAAAGAGTTTTATATTTTTTGTAAAGGGTTTGTTTCTGTCATAATATAACCTTGGTTTTCCAGAAACATCACTGGGTTTGTATTTTCCTTCGTAGCCTTTAAAATCCATGGTAGAGAACTTCGTAGAGTCTATTTTCCAACGGATGCCATATTGTTTACCCGCCTGATATTGTTTTAAGTTTTCAATGCGGAGCTGTTTTATCGTACGATAATCTTTATCTAGATTCTGAAGATTGACCAGCATATATTTGTAAGTAGCATCTACTCTTTTGCCATAAGGCTTCAGCATATGGGTTTCAGGAACGGTTCCTAAGGAATTGAATAGTGATGTATAGCCTGTGGAGTATCTCGGAGAGTCTTCAAATGAAGCAAAGCCTACTTCTGGAACATCACCATGAATATTGACATAAGGTGTGCTTTCATAGCCCAGCTTCTTCATATCTTCAAGGTTTTTAGCCTGATAATCATTATAGAAATAAGTCCCCAGAGTATTTCCAAGACGTTCTTTAAAGGTAGAAATATAGGTAAAAGTATATTGATAATCAGCACCGTTGCTGACATGATTATCAATAAAAACATCCGGTTTTAACCACTGGTAGATCTCCTGAAAACTTCTGGCATTTTTGGAATCTGCCTTAATAAAGTCTCTGTTCAGGTCATAATTTCTTGCATTTCCTCTGAAACCATATTGTTCCGGCCCATTCTGATTGGCTCTGGAGTAAGAACCCCTGTTCAGCATTCCACTCACATTATAAGCCGAAATAGCAGCGATGATAAAGTTCTGCGGAGTTTTAATTTTTTTTGTGGCAAGATCTCTCATCAGCATCATGGTTGCATCTATTCCGTCCGGTTCTCCCGGGTGAATCCCATTGTTGACAAAGAGAATTGCTTTATCTTTTCTTAATTTTTCAAGGTCTTTTTCAGCAAAAGGGTTATAAAAAACGACATAAATAGGTTTTCCATTATCATCTTCCCCTTTTTTAAGATACTGAATGGTATTAAAATTCTTAGCCAAATCCTGATAGTAGCTGTTCATTTCATCATAGGTAACGGTTTGGTTGCCATTTCCTTTTTCAAAAGGGGTCTGAAATGATTTTTGAGCAAAAAATAAAGTAGAACTCAGGATGAATAAAAGATATTTCAGTTTCATTGAAGTGATATTTTCAGACTTTAAAATTAATCATCTTTTATGAAAGAGCGAATGGTTAAAATTTTAAAGAGAAAAATGATAAAAATATTTTACTAAAATAGAAACCCCACAGGTTTTGAACATCTGTGAGGTTTATTTGCTGATCTATAATTTATTTGAATATACTTCAGTTTCTTCCTTTTTCATTTGGATAGAAAGATGGAAGTGGATCGCTTTGCCAGAATTCTTTGGAATTGATATCCATGATGGATAAAGAGCCGGTATAGGCTGCTCCCGTATCCATATTCCAGACATTGGCTTTATTGGCCGGCGTTCTAATCCCAATATCAAGAGTGGGTGTATGTCCGATAAATATTTCTTTATATAAAAGCAGCCTTTTGGGATACAACGCTGAATTCTTTTCCAGTTTTTTGTCCATTGCTACTGCGGTTTCCCAAAGGGTTCTGTCCCAACGGTAATTACTGGAATAGACTTCCCTTTCCGGGCCGTGCATGGAAGCATATCCGGCATGAATAAACAGGCGGTTCTGATCGTCAATATGATAATTTTTCATCCTTTGAAAGAACTCCAAGTGAAGATCCATATCTTCCGGGAGATAATCAGCATAGCTTTCTACAGTGCTTTTTCCGCCGTTGAAAAGCCATACATCAGGATTTTGCCCAAATGCAAGCCAGTCTTCACACCATGCATCATGGTTCCCTTTAATGAAAATACATTCCTGTTTTTGGGAAAGATCCATTAAAAACTGTATAATTTCTGCAGACTCACTCCATCCATCCACATAATCTCCGAGGAAAATCAGTTGATCATTTTCTGTGACTTCTGCTCTTTCAAGAACCTGCTGCAAAGCTTTAAATCCTCCGTGAATATCTCCTATTACTAATGTTCTTTTCATTTACTTAGAAATGTATTTTGCATCTACAAATTCCGTGAGCCAAACTCCATTTGCAGATTGATAGAAAGATAATCCTTCCTGATGCATTGTTCCGGTTCTGATGGTAAGAATCACAGGTTTGCCGTGTCTCATTCCGACCTTTGTAGCAGTCTCTTTATCAGCACTTAAGTGTACATGCTGACGGGTTCTTTTTTCAATTCCTTTTTCTAAAATTGAAGAAATATTAGACTCTGCTGTGCCGTGATAAAGAAATTCAGGTGGTTGTTTTGTTTCCAAAGCCAGGTCAATATCAATAGAATGTCCCTGACTTGCTCTGATCATGGTTTTATCTTCGTTAAAGGCAAAACGTTTTTTATTATTGGTTTCTACTACCTGATCCAGTTCTTCAGGAGTAAAATATATTCTTTTCTTTGCTGATTTTGCTCTCAGCTCTTCTATATCTGCCCAACCGTTTTCATCCAGCGTAAGTCCAATGCTTTCTGGCTGATGTCGTAAGATCAGGCTTAAAAATTTACTTATTTTTTTCTTTTCTATTTCGTTCATGGTTTGTGTTTTAATTCATTAATTTTTGGTGTAATTTCTCACACAGTGCTTCAATATCATCCTTTCTCACCAGCTCAGCAATCCATTCCTCAGGAATATTTTCAAATCCATAATAAATTCCGGCAATTCCCCCTGTAATGGCTCCTGTCGTATCGGTGTCCTCTCCGAGGTTGACTGCCTTCAAAACTGCTTCAGAATAGCTTTCTGAATTGAGAAAACACCATAGAGAAGCTTCCAGGCTGTGAAGGACATAGCCAGAAGAACTTATTTCCTCCTCCTGCAAAGTATGCAAAGGAGCCAAATCATATTCTCCTACTTTTAATTCTAAAATCCGATGGAATTTATCCATTTCGTTTTGTGAACAAATAGGATTATAATCCAAAAATTCCCGAACTGTTTTCTGCATTATCCTATATGCCTCCCATTTATCTTTTCCTTTTAGAATTTCTAAAGCAAATTCCAAATAAATAAAACAGGCTAAAATTGCACGGATATGTCCATGTGTAATAGAAGAAACTTCTTTTATAATATCAAAGCGTTTCTCAATAGGAAAATCTTTAATGTAAAATAATAATGGCATGATCCGCATTAAAGAGCCATTTCCATTATCAAATTCCGAATTGCCACCGCACAAAGTAAGAGAAACACCTTTTCCAATTCTATAAATTGCTTGTGAAGTTGCAATACCTATATCAAAAACCCTTCCATGAGGGGTCCAAATTTCTGCACTATACCATTGCAAAAACTTCAGAGCCATATTTTCAAGATTATACCCGTTACACAAACTATCTGCAAGACATAATGTCAAAGAACCATCATCACTCCATGTTCCTGTAGGCTGGTGATGAGTCCCCAAAGCGCGCATTTTAGTAACAGGAGAACGCTTAAGTTGTTCTCTACTCCTAAATTCTACAGGAACACCAAGAGCGTCACCTATGCAAACACCCATGATTCCTGCTTTTACTTTATTTTTCATCAGGCAAGGTTTACCAGTTTATCGAACAATAATTTCATTCCCTGGGTTGCAGTTTCTTTCATGACAACAGCTCTCTGTCCGTATCCAAACCCTGTTTCATTAGGATTGATAACGATTAAAAGACAGTCATCTTTAATATCATGAATCAATCCAGCTGCAGGATACACCTGCAAAGAAGTTCCGATTACCAGCAGAATATCAGATTCTTTCACAATTTCTCTTGCCGTTTGATATAAAGGAACATCTTCTCCAAACCAAACGATAAAAGGTCTTAATTGAGCTCCATCTTCTGCTTTATCACCGATATTGATGTCCTCTTTTTGGTCATAGATCAGGTTTTTATCGTTGCATGAACATGATTTGAACAGTTCTCCGTGAATATGAAGAATATTAGTAGATCCCGCTCTTTCGTGTAGGTCATCAATATTCTGGGTAATAATCTGAACATCGAAATGTTTTTCCAGCTCGGCCAGTAAGTGATGAGCTTCGTTGGGTTGTACTTCATGCAGCTGGCGTCTTCTCTGGTTGTAAAATTCAAGAACCAGAGCTCTGTCTTTTCTCCATCCTTCCGGACTTGCCACATCCGTTACATTATGATTTTCCCAAAGACCGTCTCCGTCTCTGAAAGTTTTTATTCCGCTTTCGGCACTGATTCCGGCGCCGCTTAATATGGTTAGTTTTTTCATTGGTTTTTAATTTTTTCTATTAAGACTTGGAGTGCAACAATAATCAACACAGTTACAATAAAAGGCGCCAACAGAATTCCTAAAAGAATATTTCCTATTTTTTTAAGTAATCTTGATCCAAATTTCTTTTTCGTTCTCTCATTGATAAAATCTACAAAATTTTCTTTATTTGTAAGCTCTTTTGCATATCCCCGCCAGTCATAATTTATAATGAAGTCTCCAAAAGCATATAGATCAGGAGATTTTGGATCAGATAAATTGAAAAAATAAAAAGTTTCAAAATCCTCACCAATCAGAGGTTCATATTCTATATTATATTGGAAACAAAACAGGCTTTCAGTATTCAATAAATTTCTTTCGTTAAGAGCTTCTTTTAATTGTTTTTGATATTTTTTCAGCTTTACAATATCATGCTCCACAGGAAAAACATTTGATCTTCTACCTGCATTCTGAAGGTAATAAATATAGGTTTCAGGAAACTGTATATTCAATTCTTTCTGAAGAAGAGCAATTTCCTCATTTGCCAATCCCACATTAGGATCTTCAGAATGATCTACAAATCTGAAATTATTTTTTTTCACTGCTGTAAAAGATTTTTGTAAATCATTTCATTTTCATCATCAAAGCAAACAAAAATAACTTTCTCAATGATATCTGACTTAAAATTTCTGACCTCATCTACCGCAATCATTCCTGCCAGTTCTTTTGGAAATCTATATATTCCTGTACTGATATTAGGAAAAGCAATGGTTTTCACACCAAGACTTTCTGCTAATTTCAACGAATTATGATAACAGTCTGCCAAAAGTTTTGATTCTTTTTCTGCACGACCATTCCAAACCGGACCTACGGTATGAATGACATACTTTGCAGGAAGATTTCCTGCAATTGTTACTACAGCTTCACCAGTATTACATTTGCCCTGTCTGTTTCTAATCTTTTTGCATTCTTCTAATATCATTGGGCCTCCTGCTCTATGAATGGCTCCGTCAACTCCTCCTCCACCCAATAAGGAAGAATTGGCGGCGTTGACAATTGCATCAGCTTGTATCTTTGTGATATCGCCTTTTATTAACTCAATTTTCATAGAATTTCTTCAAATGGCTTCAGCACTTCTTCTTTTTTCGTCATAACTGCAAAAACCACTTTTTTAAATTTATTTTTATACTTCCCATGAAGATGTTTTTTAAATAATCCCGCAATTTCTTTTGGATCATTTCTAAACACTCCACAGCCCCATGCACCCAGGATTAACACCTCATTTCCTTCATGTAAAGCCAACGAAAGCATTTTATCCATTCTGACATCCATGGCAGGCAGAATTTCATTTTCTCTTTCCGGTTCCTGACGTTTTACCACACCAGCATTAACTGCCGGAGAAGTAATGAAATTGCACAGAACCGGGTTAGGCAGCAACTCTCCTTTGTCTTTCCTAAAAACCGGAACTTTCGGGCTGTAAATCATTGTGTCTGTATAAAAACAGGATTCCATTGCACGGTGAGTCGTGTAATAACCCCAGGCCTGAAGCAGACTTTCATACAATCCGGAAGTTCTTGCCAGGCTTTCTTCCTGTGCTTCCGCACCATTGATAAAGCCTCCTCCGGGATTTTTTGCCGAAGCGAAGTTCAGACACATGAGTTTTTCCTGGTTTTCTTCTTCAGCCAATTCTAAAATTGCTTTTAAAGAACTGCAGTTTCTTGTTTCAAACTGTGTTTCAAAAGTAGTTTCCAGCATTGAGGATTCTACCATTTCTGAAAGCTGTTCCGGAGTGAAAAGAGCCGTTTCTTTTTTACTGATTTCCAGCTCGTTTTCTATATTTATTTTCTCGTTATGTTCGTTGATATAATATTTTTTGGCGAGGATATCTAAAGTATCTTTTGCCATTCCTTTATTGGTCATTGTTAGTTTTTTTTATGTTTAACATCAAGCCTTCCAACTCAGTATTTCCGGCTTTCTTAAAATCATCTCCTATAAATACTTTGGTTACCTTGATATCTCCTACAATCGCCTCATTAAAACTGTTCAGTTCTTCGGAAGGGACCCATAATTCATTGTGGTTCCTGGCTCCAACATTTTGTGCAGGATATTGATCCGCTACTTCTTCCAACACCTCAAACCGGGTTACAAAACCAAGATAATTTCCGGCTTCGTCTCTGGTATTCCATTTTTCAGCAATCTCAGAAGCATATTCTTCATTGAGAACAGGGTAAAAAATAGGCTGCCATTCCAGTCTTGGAGGAAATTTTTTAAATCCGCTTTCTATAATCAATATCATTTCTTTTTCTCCTACCGGTCTGTATAATGTTGTTGTTTTCATCTTTATTTTCTATCATTAAATATAAAATTAATGCTTTTATTTCTGAGTTGTTATCTTTTATTAAAACTATAAAATCTGCTTAAAATCTTTTGAATAAGGAGAATAAGATCCATATACCGCATCAAATTCCACATCAAGATTTTCTACTTTAAATTTTTCATCAATCTGATCCAGACAGGTAACAACAAGGTTCTTTTTACTTGAAAATACATAGGCTGCATCCAGTTTTAAAGCATAATTCAACAGGTTATAATCTATTTCTCCTGTTCTTAACTCCTTCTGATATTCATTAAATGTACAGGTTTCTTCTTCATTATTTCTGAGATTCATTTCTTTTTCGTTGCTCATCCAGCCGTTTCCATGTCGGGTTGAATAACTTCTTGTGACATAAAACATTTCAATATCTTCAACTTTTAAAAGCTTACAGATTTCGCAGGCATTTTTTGAAGTGGTATAAGCATAGGTTACATTGGGAAAAACGCCATGATCCATATCGAGTAAAATACCCTGGCTCCCTTCAAAAATAAGATGATTGAATGAAGCAAGCCAGGTATAATCATTTATTTTCCAATCAATGCTGTCAACAGCTTCTAAAAAAGGATGTAAAAGTTCATCAACTTCTTTTTCATCTACAAAACCGTAATAATAAGCGATACCTTTTAGCTTTTCCATCAGCATTTCTCTCGGCGCAATCAGATCTATGGCAAACAATTTATAAGGGCTTTCGTACCTTTTCATGGTTGCTCCTATTCCTTTTCCGCAGGTTCCGTGTTCCAGGTTTCTTGCATTCGTTCTGTTCTGCCAAACGTCAAAAGGAGTAGTAACCTTTGCCAGTGGATGAATATGAAGTTCAATATTTCCGTTCTTTGCTTTTAGTTCTTCTCTCTCATTGAGCAGAAAAACCGGATGAACAGTGCAATGTTCTGTAAAATAAGAAGGTAATCCACGAAGAGAACCGCTTGCAAAGCTTGAATGGACATGCTTTCTATCATCAATCATCACTGTATGAGCAGCCTGCTGACCTCCTGAAAACCGGATTACCACCGCCTCCGGATTTTGAGAAGCCAGAAAATCTGTAGTGATCCCTTTCCCTTCATCACCAAAACCAAGTCCTATTACTATTTGCGCCTTTTTCATGTCCTTTTTATTTTTTGAAAGCTTTTGCCAATATTATTTGTGCTTCTAATTTTCCTGATGGCAATTGCTCTGTTTTAAAGCATTTTAAATTGATCCAAACCTTCTGTTCCTGTTGTTCCAAAGGTTGAGTTTTTAAATCTATCGCAGATGATTCCTTTAATAACATTCGGAATTTCTCTGTGATCTTCTATAGAGATACAATTTTGCCCTAATAAATCTCTCCATCCTCTGTCTGCTCTCAATGCCTGATCTGAGTGCAAAACACTGATATGGTATACTTCGTATTTCTTTTTTACTTCTTCGAGCAACTCGAGATGGGTATAGGTTTGCTGTCCTTTTCCCATAATTTCTCTGATTGCGGAAGCAGGAAGTATCTTTAAACAAGGCTCATCTCCCACGGTAAACAGCAATCCTTTTTGTTTTCTTTTTTCAAAGGCATCTGTTCTGGTATGGAACGCTGCAAAATACCATGCTAACAGATAGCTTTCTCCAGCATTTCCTCCTCCTCCGGATTCAATATAGGTGCGGGTAAGCCACATATCCAGTTCTGCATCTCCAGACTCAAACTGTCCCACCTGAAGCGGGTAACCATCACATTCATGGTCTCCGATTCCAAGAAAGAGTAAAGCCGGATCGGGAACGCCTCCCTGAATAATTCCCCCCATCAGTTTAGGTAAGCCGTCTCTGATCAGTTCATGAGGGATATGTCCCATACTTCCTGTAACATCCAGTCCTAAAATAATGGGAACTGAGTTAGGATGAACTTCCGAATCTCTGGATTCTCTGAAAGAAATTCCGTGAGGATTCATGGATTCGTGGGCCATTCTTTTCGAATTCTGGGTGAAAATTTCTCCCGCGGATTTTGTTCCGTAACCTGCTTTTCTTGCTCTGTCATAACGAGCGTCTAAATCATATCTTGTACTTCCCATGACTATAGTGTTTTTCCAAATAAATATTCAAATCTCTTTTGGGTTACTTCAAGCTGAATATTCAGATTTCTGATTGTTAATGATAATTCCATGTCTTTCTGAACGAATGCTTCGGGATTGAAATCCGCAAATGTCAGACTGTTTCTGTCCAAAGGACTGATATCAATAAGCCCTTCCTGTTCGCGCTCAAGTCTTTTGATTTTTAATTCGATATCTTCAACTCTGCGTCTGTAAATCAATTCGGAATCTGCTCCGATGATCTTTGCTCTATCCTCTCTGATCTGATCATTATTTCTTTGTAATGATTCGATAAATCTGGGCTTTAATTCATCTTCCATAGACCAATATATTTATTTGTGTTGATATTACGCTAATTAAACAAGACATAGTAATGCCTTCTTTTTTAAAGGATGG
Organism: Chryseobacterium sp. S90; assembly: GCF_047444895.1. Taxonomy (NCBI): domain Bacteria; kingdom Pseudomonadati; phylum Bacteroidota; class Flavobacteriia; order Flavobacteriales; family Weeksellaceae; genus Chryseobacterium; species Chryseobacterium sp. S90. The sequence continues at coordinate 127,517 of NZ_JBLGCX010000009.1, forward strand.
CTATTACCTGGAATACATGATATCCGTTCTTAAAACATACTTTATTCCACTAATCAAGGTCTTTCCTTCATGTCTCAAAGGGTGATGAAAAATAAGAGCTGTTCCTTTCTTCGGAGCCACTGTAAACAGATTTTCAAATTCTGTTTCTCCTCCTTCAAAATCATCATTCAGGTAGATCATAAAGGTGTAAAAACTTCTTTCTTTTTCATTTCGGATATAGCTTCCATCCCTGTGCATTTTGAATTGCTGACCTGGAGCATATTTATAAACCCTTAGCATTTCATTAAAGTTAAGAATCTGATATCCATCGTGTTCCTTAGGTAGAAATTCGGATGCTTTTTTAAACAGATCTTCAGCCATTGCTTCATCAAAGATCATCAGCCTGTCATTATTTCTGACTCCTTTATTCATCTGCTGGCGTCCAAATACATTAATTTTTGCTTCTTCAAAAACTTTTTCCTGTGAGAGATTGATATAGTGATCGCATTCTGTTTCGGTCAAAAAATCTTCAATCAGAAATATCTGTGGGTGCAGTTCTATTTTTTCCATGATTCCTATTTTGTGTTGGTGTTGTTTTTACTTTCTTAATTGGTCTCTGACTTCCATCAAAGCAAATCCTAAGAGATTTTCTCCGTTCCAGAGCAGAGGATTTTCTGCTCTGCTATCCGTTTCCAGCATTCCGATACCCCAGATTCTGTCATACGGACTTGCTTCTACTAGAGTTTTATCTCCGGTTGACAAGAGAAATTCTTTAAATTTCTGATTTTGAGAGAATTTCAAAAGATTTCCCTGGGTTACAATTTCGTATTTATGTTCATCCCAAAGTTTCGGATCAAAGTTTTTTACTTTACGTCCTAAAGCTTTTGCCTGGTTGGGAGTAGCGGCCTTTAAGATTTCTTCTTCCGTTTCAGGATCATTAAATAATCTTGCTTTTCCTGCCATCATATAATGTTCTGCTGTTTTATATATGATCCCGTTTTCTTCAAATTTTCCAGGAAACCATTGACTGAAGCATGATTTGGTTACAACGTCCTTTGCCGTATGCCCCCAGAAAAAGAGAAACTTTATCCTTTCTTTCTTCTGAAAACGTTCTGTAATATTTTGTATGGTGTATTTCATGATTGCGTTATTTCTACACAAATTTAAAATATTATCAGTCTTTGCTCCAAATTTATTTGTGTTAATTTTACGCTAATACATGTAATTAATTGATTTACAGATATAAAAATTTAATTTTATAAAATACAAATAACACAAATTTTTATCACAAATGGCACAAATCTTTAGTGTGTTTAGCCTAAGCCGATGGAATTAATCATAAAAAAACGGGCTAAAGCCCGTTCCTATTGAATGTGTTTTGATGAGTTTATTAAAGTATATATGTTAAGCTCCAATATATTTGTGAACATTAGTGCAGAATTATTAGTGAAATTAGTGTTTGAAAACAACTATTTAATTTCAAAATAAAAACCCTGTTCTTCCAGCTCTTGATATTTTTCTTTATTGAAAGTAAAAAGCTTTCCGGGTCTTCCGCTTCCTTCCTTTTTAACGTTGTTGGTTTCATTCAGAAGTCCGTAGCTCATGATTTTCTTACGGAAATTCCTTCTGTCGATTTCCTGTCCAACAATCGTTTTATACAGGTTTTCAAGGTCTGAAAAGGGAAATTCTTCATTGAGAAGATTGAAGCCGATCGGCTGGTATTGAATTTTGGTACGAAGTCTTTTTAGCGCAGTCTCAATGATTGTTTTGTGGTCAAATGCCACTGAAGGAAGTTTATTAATACTAAACCATTGTGCATCTTCCGCATCAGAGTCTGCAAACAGTTCATGATAAGATGGATTCACAAGGCCCAGATAAGCTATAGAAACGACCCTATTTCTCGGATCACGACCCAGATTACCAAAGGTATAGAGTTGTTCCAGAAAATCAGGTTTTATGCCTGCTTCTTCATAGAGTTCTCTTTTTACTGCGTCATCTACACTTTCATCATCAAGAACAAGTCCTCCGGGCAGTGCCCAGCCACCTTTAAAAGGTTCAATATTTCTTTTAATCAGAAGAATCTGAAGATCTTTTTTATCAAAATATCCGAAAATAACGGCATCTACAGCCACTTTTATATCCTGTAATTTTTTTGGAGACTCCATAAATTAATTTGCGTTACGAATACACAAAGCTACGATTTATGCTCAAATTAAAAAATAATTTCGGTTATAATAAAAGTTCCTATCTTTAAGATATTATTCTAACCATCTTAAAACTAAATTATTATGAAAAATGTATTAACAATTCTTTCTGTTGCTTTTTTATTAACAGCATGTGAAAAAGGAAAAACAACAGCTGCCAATGGTTCTGATAAAACAGATTCTACTGCAGCAAACTCTGAATGGAAACCTGTAGATTCTGCAACAGCTATGAAAAACTGGACGGAATATGCCACTCCCGGGGAAATGCAGAAAATGCTGGCAAAATCTGATGGGAACTGGAACGGAGAAACTACCATGTGGATGGAAAATGGAGGAAAACCTATGGTAAGTAAATCCGAGGCTACTAATAAAATGATGTATGGCGGGCGTTATCAGATTACAAACCACAAAGGAAATTTTATGGGAATGCCTTTTGAAGGGATGAGTATTGTAGGATACGACAACGCAAAGAAGAAGTTTGTCAGCACATGGATAGACAATATGGGAACCGGAATCATGCATAGCGAAGGAGACTGGAATGCTTCCACAAAATCAGTTGAATTTAAGGGAAAAATGACGGATCCTTCAAGACCTGGAAAGGATTGTGATTTCAGAGAAGTTTTCACATTTGTAGATGATAATAATCAAAAGCTGGAAATGTACGGCCCTGATTCCAAAACCGGAAAAGAATACAAAACAATGGAAATAAAATATACCCGTAAAAAATAAATCAAGAAATAAAAAAACCGCTTCAGATGAAGCGGTTTTTATTTATAATGAATTAGTCATTTAGCTTTAATACAGCCATGAAAGCTGACTGTGGTACTTCTACTCTACCAATCTGCTTCATTTTCTTCTTACCTTCTTTCTGCTTTTCCAATAGCTTACGCTTTCTGGAGATATCCCCACCATAACATTTTGCAGTAACGTCTTTTCTTAAGGCCTTAATAGTTTCTCTTGCGATTACTTTAGTCCCTAATGCCGCCTGAACAGCAATATCAAACTGTTGTCTCGGAATCAGTTCACGAAGCTTTTCACACATCCTTTTACCGATATAATAAGCATTAGAATCGTGAATCAATGAAGACAATGCATCTACCATATCACCATTGATCAGGATATCCATTTTTACAAGCTTGGAAGCTCTGAATCCGATCGGGTGATAGTCGAATGAAGCATATCCTTTAGAGATTGATTTTAATCTGTCATAGAAGTCGAAAACAACCTCAGCAAGTGGCATATTGAAAATCAATTCAACTCTTTCTGATGTCAGATAACTTTGGTTAACGATCTCACCTCTTTTTTCAATACATAAAGTCATTACGGCTCCAACAAAATCAGATTTTGTAATGATTGAAGCCTTGATGAAAGGTTCTTCTACTCTATCCATCGTTGAAGGGTCCATCATTTCTGATGGGTTGTTGATCAGAATCGGAACTTCAGGTTCTTTTTTAGTATATCCAAAATAAGATACGTTCGGTACTGTAGTGATCACGTTCATATTGAACTCTCTGTCAAGACGTTCCTGAACAATTTCCATGTGAAGCATTCCTAAGAATCCGCAACGGAAACCAAAACCAAGAGCGGCAGAACTTTCCGGCTCAAAAACCAGAGAAGCATCGTTCAGTCTTAATTTTTCAAGGGAGAACCTCAGTTCTTCAAAATCCTCAGAATCAATCGGATAAATACCGGCAAATACCATTGGTTTTACTTCCTCAAATCCATCAATCGGTCCATCAGCAGGTTTTTCAAAAGAAGTAATGGTATCACCTACTTTTACTTCACGGGCATCTTTAATCCCGGAAACCAGATATCCTACGTCTCCACATTGAATTGTTTTCTTTGGAACCTGCTTCAGTTTTAGTGTACCTACCTCATCAGCTCCATATTCTTTTCCGGTTGCAAAAAATTTAATCTTCTCGTTTTTAGAAATGCTTCCATTTACTACTTTGAAATAAGCTTCAATTCCTCTGAATGGGTTATAAACCGAGTCAAAAATCAAAGCTTGAAGTGGTCCGTCAGGATTTCCTACCGGTGCAGGAATTCTTTCTACAATCTGCTCCAGAAGATGATGAACGCCTTCTCCTGTTTTCCCAGAAACTCTTAATACATCTTCATATTCACATCCGATAAGATTCATAATCTCATCGGTTACTTCTTCAGGATTTGCAGACGGAAGGTCAATTTTATTCAGAATAGGAATAATTGTTAAATCATTTTCCAATGCTAAATAAAGGTTACTGATGGTTTGTGCCTGAATACTCTGTGCAGCATCTACGATAAGAAGAGCACCTTCACAGGCAGCAATAGAACGGGATACTTCATAAGAAAAGTCAACGTGTCCCGGTGTATCAATAAGGTTTAGAATATATTTTTCTCCTTTATACTCATAATCCATCTGGATGGCGTGTGACTTGATGGTAATCCCACGTTCTTTCTCCAAATCCATATCATCAAGCGTCTGAGACTGAAGTTCTCTTTGGGTCACCGTATTCGTGTACTCCAATAGACGGTCTGCCAGGGTACTTTTACCGTGGTCGATATGAGCGATTATGCAAAAATTTCGTATGTTTTTCATTTAAGAATCTTGTAATTTGCAAAGATAAGAAAATGAAAGTGAATTTATCACACATAATTTATAAGCATAAATTAACTTATCATTCAACTTAAAAATATTAAATCAAAACTCTTTCGCCCACTTATTTTATCAATGAAAATTTGAACAGAAAAATTGTATTCAAAATCCAAAAACGGAATTATTTTTACTTTGATCTACCAAAATTTTCTGGTAAAATATACTCCCCTGTGAGTGCATCAATTCCAACTCTATAATACTTTGCATTCTGTTTGCGGGCTTTTGAAGAAGCAACATCTATTACAGCACCTATTATACCGCCTATTATACCAAAAGAGGCTGCTCCTGCAATGGTCATTGTATTATTCTGTGGAAATAACTCCTCTTCGGATGCCATTATAAAGAAACCATTATTGTCTTTTTCAATTTCAATGAGACTTGTGGGTGTTTTTTTATAGGCAAGCCCATTATCAACAACTGCAAAAACTTCTCTGCTTAAATTATCATAATCATCAACTCTTTTCACTCCTTTAATTACCCCGTCTTTATTCTTTCGTACCATAAGCTCCTTATCCGGCTTTTGCATCGCAAATGATTCATAATCTTTATAAACACCATCTGTAAAAGACTCTGAACTAAAAATTGGCAATTTTCCAGATATTACCTTTTCATAATTTTCCATATCCGTCTCAGAAATTGGAATATTCAACTCTTTTGTATCGTAAGAATCCTTTATTATATTAGAAAATTCTGCTGATATACTGGCAGCTATTGCTCTTGTAATATAAGCGTGATCTTTCTGTTGATAATCTTTTGAAATTCTATTTTTTTTAAGAAAATAATATTGATTATTTTTTTTAAGAAAAGTTGCTATCCGCATCTCCAAATGCCCCTTAATTGATCTTTCTGTTGGTATATCTTCAACTTTTAAATGCTCCAGCATAAAGAAATATTGATTACTTCCACGCTCTTTATTATATTCTATAAACCAGTCTGAAAATAATTTTTCCAGATCATCCTTTTCAAATTTTACTTCATAGGGATCTTTTCTATGAGATACAATTCCAATGAATTTATCCTCTCTTCTGTCAAGTAATGTAAGAGATTCAGCAGTATGATTTTTATCTTTTATACTCTTTCTGAGCTCTATAAATTGATATTTTTGAGCAGAAATAAAGATAGGGAACAGGAAAAATAAGAGTCTTTTTTTCATATTTGTTTTTCAACAAAATTAAAAATTTTGATAAATAATTAAACGGCTCTCACAGAAAGATCTGTAAGAGCCGTCCAACATTAAAAAAATAAACTATTATGGGTTCTGTTTAGGTCCCGAAGCATTATTATGTCCATGAGGGTTTCTTTCATCCATCTTATCCTTCATCATTTTCTCAGATTGAAACAGCTTCAGAACTTTCTGGCAGGGAATTACCTGCTGCATTTTTTCAGCATATTTTTTTCTGTTATCCAACAGTTTTTGTCCTACTTCAAAGCTTTGCTGTAATTTAGCTTTTGCTTCTTCATCCGTTAGAGTTTCAGGATCAAAGCTTGAATTAAACTGACTTTTTATTTGCTTCTGGCTATCCAGATATTCGTTATATAATTGTGTAAATTCGGCTTTATCACCCGGATCGACATTCAGATTATCCATAATCATATTGTTCCTGAATTTCTTCAGCAAGTCTTTTCTCTCTTCCGGAGAAAGATTATTGATGACTTCTTTCCTCTGCTTAGGATCCATCTTTTTCCAGTCGTAATCAGTTCTTTGGGCATTTAATCCAAAGCCATAAATAATCAAAAACGTCAATAATATCTTTTTCATTTTCTTTTAATTATAAATATCCAAATAAACGTCCTGAGTCGAATTACTTGCTAACTCTGCAATTTCAGAGTTAGAAAACGAGTCCAGATATTCATTCATTCGTGTTTCTTCTTTTTTCTTCACGGCTTTCACCGGTTTGGGTGTATCAATTGTTTTTTCAGTTTCGTTTACACTTTTATAAGCATAAACATCATTACTCTTTTGATTTTCAACTGTTTGATTATTATTTTCAACAGAAGTTAAATCAGATTTTAAAGTTTCGTAAGCAAGTTCACCTTCTGTTTTTGGCTCTTTGGTACTGGCAGCATATGTTGTTTCAGAATTCAATCCTTTCTGAGTAGAATCATTATCCGAATTGAAAACATAAGTTGCACCAAAGATCAAAGCCAGTGATGCCGCTGCAGCATACATCCAGTTCAGCTTAAAGACAGGTGCTTTTTTACTTGTCTTTATATCATTCATAACGTTCTCCTGAATATTTTCAAACATATTATCAGGAACTGTGTAAATGTTCTTACGCTCTAATTTTTCTATGTCGAACTCTTTCATCTTTGTTGGGATCAAAAATTATCTTTCGTAATTTTCTTTAATATAATCTTCTATTTTTTGTTTGGCATAATGATAATTCGTTTTCAAAGTTCCTACTGACATATCTACAATTTTTGATATTTCTTCGTAGGGTAAATCATCATAATACCGCATCATAAATACCAGTTTCTGCTTTTCAGGCAGGCTTTGTATAGCGCTCTGCAGCAAAATCTGTATTTCTTCGGCATCTCCTTCCGTATTGTCAGCTACAAGATTCTGCATGTGATACTCCGGATCTTCATCAGTTTTCTGCATTTTCTTCATTTTGTTTACCTGCTGTAATGCTTCGTTGGTTGCAATTCTGTACAACCAGGTATACAGCTGGCTATCATTTTTGAACTGATGAAAATTTTGATAAGCTTTTATAAAAGTTTCCTGCAAAGTATCCTGTGCAAGATCTCCGTCCACAATAATTCTTCTTATGTGCCAGTACAATCTGCTTTGATAGGCATCCATCAAGGCCCGGACTCCTTTATCCTGGGTCCGTGGATTCTGCATCAACGAAATAATCTCCGCGTCCTTAATCTTCATAAGATGCCTTACATTGTTTTGGATTACAAAAATAACTGAAAGTTAAATTAAATCTTCAATTTTCAATTAAATATTTAAAATAATATGAGACACTTACGCAATAAACGTGCCTATATTTAAGTACAGGATTTCTGAGCCCTTGTTCCTTTCCCGGCTCAGCTTAAAATCTTATATTTGTTATATGCAAATTGTAATTATCGGTTCCGGAAATGTAGCCTATCATATGGCAAAAGCTTTTACTTTGAAAAGCATTCCCCTGGCCCAGATTTTTGGCAGGAACGAAAAAGAATTAAGTAAAATTTCAGAAGAATTGAACATTCCTTATTCCACAGATCATCTGGAGGAAGCGGATCTTTATATCATATGTGTAAGTGATCATTCTGTAGAAGAAGTTTCAAAGATCATTACCAAAAAAGATTCTTTGGTTGCCCATACTTCAGGATCGCTTCCAAAAGAAGTTTTGTCTGGTGAATACAGGAAAGCCAGCTTCTACCCTTTACAGACCTTTTCAAAATCAAAAGAACTGGAATATGAAAAAATTCCGTTTTTTGTAGAAGCTGAAAATGAAGAAGACCAGAAAATATTGCTTGACCTTGCTTCACAGGTTTCAGAGAAAGTAATGGAAAGCAGCCACGAAAAAAGAAAATATATTCATTTGACAGCTGTTTTCGCCTGCAATTTTGTGAATCATCTTTTTTCCAGGGCTAAAGAAATTTCGGATTCTCAGGATATTCCGTTTGATTATTTCTTACCATTGATTGATGAAACGGTTCAGAAAATTTATGAAATTGAACCTAAACAGGCACAGACCGGCCCGGCAGTGAGAAATGATGTAAGAATTTTACAGCTGCATGAACAGTTATTAAAAGACGAAAGTCTTGAAATTTATAAAACAATGAATCATTCTATTCAGAAAATGTATGAGTTATAAAGAGAAATTAAAAGATATTAAGGCATTTGTATTTGATGTTGACGGAGTTTTCACAGACGGAAGTGTTTATCTGCTTCCCGGAGGAAATATGTGCAGGGTAATGAATGTTCTGGACGGATATGCAGTAGTGAAAGCATTAAAAAATAATTATCTGATCGGAGTGATTACCGGAGGAAATGATGAGATGGTAAAACATAGAATCAATTATCTGGGTATACAGGATTACTATCCGAAATCCCACAACAAAATAGAGGATTTTGAAGATTTTAAGAAGAAACACAATCTTAAAAATGAGGAAATCCTGACCATGGGTGATGATCTTCCGGATATTCATATTATGGAAAGTTCAGCTATTGCGGCATGTCCTGAAAATGCAGTTCCTGAGGTAAAAGGAATCTCCAATTATATTTCCCCGAAAAAAGGAGGAGCCGGAGCAGTACGCGATGTGATTGAACAGGTAATGAAAGTTCAGGGCAATTGGCATGATGATAACACTCAATCTGTATAATACGGTATGAAATTACTTTTAGCATCTCAATCACCAAGAAGAAAAGAGCTTCTTTCAAGCCTGGGTTTCGAATTTGAAGTCGTAAAAATAGATTGTGAAGAAATTCTTCCGGAACATATAAAAATAGAAGAAGCTGCAGCTTATCTGTCTGATTTAAAAGCAGATGCTTTCAGACGTCTGGAAGGTGATGAAGTTCTGCTGACTGCTGATACTGTTGTGGCTATTGATAATCAGATTCTTGGAAAACCTAAGGATGAAGCTGACGCATACAAAATGCTTCAGAGTCTTTCCGGAAAAACTCATCAGGTTTATACGGGAATCACCATCAAAACGGCTAATAAATCCATTACAGAAACGGATGTTGCTGATGTCACTCTTGATAACCTCTCTGATGAAGAAATAAACCATTACATTCAAAACTATAAGCCTTTCGATAAAGCGGGAAGCTATGGTATTCAGGAATGGATGGGAATGGCAAAGATCACAAGTCTTACAGGAAGCTTTTATACAATTATGGGACTTCCTACCCATCTTGTCTACAAAATATTGAAAGAAACCTCCCTGATTTAAAAATTATTAAGGTTCTCAATATCGATTAAAGAAGAAATAAAATGTTTCCGAAAGAAATATAAATATTATTCATTATAAAATTTTATTATTTTTACAAAATCAGCAAACCGCTGATAATAAAAAGCAGATTAGCGAGTTATATTGAATAATGAAAAAGAATATATTGTTCCTTTTAGTGATATGTCTCGTTGCTTCCTGTGCTACCAAAACAAAAAAGCCGGAGCAGCGATCAAAACTATTGAAAGGATTTTCCACATATTACAACACGCTTTTTAATGCGAAAGATGCATTAAACAGTGAATTTACAACCAGAGATAAAGGGCATAAGGACAATTTTTATGCACCTTATATTCCCATTCTTACCTATGAAGAACAGCCTTTGGGAAGTGATCTCGGACAGTCAGAAGCTTTTGCTGAAAATTCCATGAAAATGGCTGAAGTAGCCAACAGACCTTCAGGAAGAGGAAATTCCGGAGTTCCCAATATACCGGGAGGACCTCAGGGAAATGCCCCTGCAAGACCTGACGGTGAACAAGGTAAAGGAGCTACTACTCTAGAAATTGCAGAAGCAAAAGCTTTAAAAGCGATTAATAAATATTCTGTAACCAGAAACGGTGAAGAGAAAAACAAACAGATTTTTGATGCTTATATGATTCTTGCCCAGGCGAGAATTTATAGAGGAAAATCCCTGGAAGCGCTGGATGCTCTGAATTATGTGTTTACTCACATGAAAGATGATAAAAGGATTGCACTGGCAAGAATTTATCAGGGACTTGCTTATAATCAAATCAAAGATTATCACAGGGCTCACGAGACTTTTGCTAAACTGAAAGGAGAAGATATCAATAAGAGCTATGCAAAACTGCTGAGCATTTACTACTCTGAATCTCTGCTGGATGCAGGTAAAAAGGAAGATGCAGCCAAAGAGCTTGATGATGCTTTTGAACTAAACAGCAACAGAAAACTAAAGAGTAGAATTGCTTATCTGAGAGGCCAGGTTTTAGAAAATCTGAATCAGAATGATAAAGCAAGAGAAAGCTATACCGCAGCGTATAAATATGCCAATGATTTTGAATTTGAAGTAAAATCCCAGATTGCCATTGCCAAAACTTTTAATGGTAAAGGTGACTATGCAGGAGCTAAAAACTATCTGGAAGGCATCAGTAAAAAAGGGACTTACGGTTCCAGAAAAAATGAATTTTATTATGCTTTAGGTTTAATGGCCAATAAAGCAGGCAAAAAAGATGAAGCCCAGCAATTCTTCAGAAAATCGTTGTTTGAAAAGGTTTCTGACCCTCAGATCCGTGGATTGGCTTATTATGAGATAGGAAAAAGCTACCTGGAGAAAAATGATTATATCGGAGCCGGAAGCTATTATGATTCTGCACTTGCAGTAATGACTTATGAGCCGTCAAAGATTTTATTAAAGGATCAGTCTGAATACATTAAAAAGATTTCCAAAAATTACTATCTGATTAAAAAGAATGACAGTATTCTTTCATTGGCAAAGATGAACGACGGTCAGAAAACAGACTATTTCACAAAATATATAGCCAAATTAAAGATTAAAGAAGAAAAAGAAGAACTGGAAAGAAAACGTGCAGAAAGAAGCAAAGGATTTGATACCGGAGACTACAGCGCTAATTCTATTTTTGCCAATAGTTCTAATGCTTTTGAGGATTTCGGAGTGACTACCAAAGGATTTTACTTTGGAAATACAGGAACTGTAAGCAAAGGAACCTCTACCTTTAAACAAGTTTGGGGAGATCGTGCTCTTGCCGATAACTGGCGTTTTTCAAAGAAAATGGCTTCTATTGAAGATATGAAGAATGAAGCGTTGGGAGTTACTTCAGCACCTAATCCAAGACGTTTTGAACCTTCTTACTATATTGAACAGATTCCAACAGATCAGGGTAAATTATCCCAATTGAAAAAAGACAGGGATACTGCTTCTTTAGGTCTGGGAATCATGTATCAGAACTATTTTACCAACACTCCCCTGGCGACAAAAACGCTGTATGATCTTGTAGATGTAAAACCGGAAGAAAAGGTAATGCTACAGGCATTGTATGAGATTTTTGCCATGAATTATGAGAAAAATCCACAGGCATCTGAAAAAGCAAAACAAATTCTATTGACGGATTATCCTTACACTTCTTATGCTGAATTTGCCAGAAACCCTAAAAACAAATCGTTCGTAAAATCAACGGAAGAAGTTGAAAATGAATATAAAAAAGCTTATGCCTTATATGAATCTGAAAAATTTGCAGAAAGTAAGGAAGTGATCGATCAGGCGCTTCAAAAATTCCCTAAGGATGCATTGGTTCCTAAATTATACCTGCTTAATGCATTTAATGCTGGAAAAGCCAACGGAAAGGAAGTAATGATTCTACAGCTTGAACAGATTGCCCTGAATTATTCTAAAACTCCTGAAGGTATAAGGGCTAAAGAAATGCTGGTGTATCTGAAAAGTGACCTCAGCTTCCAGGCAACGGATAATAAAGGAAATGCTGTTCCACAACAACCAGGAGGAGCACCCGTACAGCCTAATGCCCAGAATACAGGCGTTCCGCAAATGAACAATGGAAAAAATATCAGTACACAAACCCTGAATATGGATCCTGCTCCACAACAGGGAAATCCTGCCCAGCAACAGCAAAAAAATAAGAAACCAGCAGAAACGAAACCAGCTTCAAAGGCACCGCCAAGACCTCAATAAATAAAAAAGCGAAGATGTACTCTTCGCTTTTTTTATGCAGTTGCTTATTCTTATCTACTACTCTGTCTAATCTAATAAATATTACGAGCCCTTTTTCTTTACTCCATGGAAATCTTTCAGATAGAAAGGCTCAAAATAAGCCATATCTTCAAATTCTTTATTCTCTATTTTTTCCAATGTCTTTGTGATAAGATATTTTGCAGAAGGATAAACAGTCTCGTTAAAAACAGCATCAGGAAGATTCAATATATCTTTTGCCTTTTTTGCACCGTCTCCTACAAACAATACTTTTTTATCTTTAAATTCTTCAAAAGAAGTTTCGTCCAAAATCTTGGCTTCGGTCTCAGATAATTCTTTTCCCGTACTACCGTCATAAACGGCTGTATACACCTCCATTCTTCTCGCATCAATCAAAGGTACTATAAAGTCATAATTAACGCCTAAAAAAGGCTCTATCATGCTTTCAAGGGAATTTACAGCAATCAGGGGAACTTTAAGACCATAGCAGAATCCTTTTGCAGAGGCTGCACCGATCCTTAATCCTGTGTAAGAGCCGGGACCTTTCCCCAAAGAAACAGCTTCAATATCTTTAAGAGCAATCCCCGCTCCTTCCAATGCCCATTCCACATAGGTATGAAGGCTTTCAGATTGTTTATAGTTTTCAGAAACTTCTTCACACACACACAGCAGTTTTTCATTGTCTGATACCGCTACTGAACAGTTTTTAGATGATGTTTCCAGATATAGAATTTTCATTTTTTTGTTTTAAGCTAAACAGCAAGATTGCAAAAGCAAAATCGCTTTAATATTCTGCAAATTTAGTCCATTATTTTGACTATTTTCTATAAATCGTTCTCGGTTCTGCCTGGGCACTTGGGTAGATGGTCATATCTGAAACAGTTACGTGTTTCGGAGCATTCACACAGTAAGCAATGGCATCGGCAATATCTTCTGCTTTCAGGGCTTCATAGCCTGCATATACCGTTGAAGCTTTCTCACTGTCACCTTTGAACCTTACCAAAGAGAAATCTGTTTCTACAGCTCCCGGCTGAATATTGGTTACTTTGATTCCAAATTCGGTAAGCTCCAGTCTCATTCCTTCTGAAATAACATCTACTGCTTTCTTCGTTGCACAGTACACTACTCCATTGGCATAAGTCTGTCTTGCTGCTACAGAACTGATGTTTACTATATGACCTAAATTTTTAGTTTTCATAGTCGGAATGATCATTTTAGAAACATAGAGCAGTCCCTTTACATTTCCGTCAATCATAGAATCCCAGTCGTCTGTCTTACCAGTCGAAAGAGGATCCAGCCCATGGGCATTTCCTGCATTATTGATCAGAACATCAATACCTTTCCAATTTTCAGGAAGCGAGTTAATAGCGGTTTCCACTTCTTCAAGATTCCTTACATCAAATAATAAACTAAATATTTCGGTATATTGAGAAAGCTCTGTTTTTACAGTTTCCAAAACATCACTTCTTCTTCCGCAGATAATAATTCTGTTTCCCTGTTTTGCAAGAAGCTCTGCAGTGGCTTTGCCTATTCCGGAAGTTGCTCCGGTGATTAATACTGTCTTCATAAAATTATTTATTAACGATATGAATGGAATACTTTATTAAGAATATAATTGTTCCTTCATACATTGTTATTGATTTATTAATTGGCATCCAACGCCTGAAAAGCATCGACTATGTGATCAACTTTTAAGTTTCTGCTTTCATCAGGAAGCACAGAGATAATATCAAATCTGACTTCTTTATCTTTATTAAATTCTTCGAGATAATAATTAGCAGCAGAAACAATTGATTTTATTTTTGTTTTGGTTACAGCTTCCTGAGGCAGCATAAAAGCATCAGTAGACCTTGCTTTCACTTCCACGATAATAATCAGATTATCTTTTTCAGCAATGATATCAATTTCGTTGTGTTTAAAACGAAAGTTTCTGATAAGGATTTTACAACCGTTCTTTTGAAGGTAATCGGCTGCTATATCTTCTGCTATTTTTCCTAAATCGTTATGATCAGCCATATCTTATATTTAAGAGTTTGGAGATAGGAGAGTGGTATTTTTTAAAATTCGATCTTTACTTTAGTTCCAACCTTCATTTTAACTTGCCCACCAATTAAAAGCGGACGGTTATCTTTAATATGTCCATTCGGGAAACCAAATACTACAGGGAATTTATATTTTGAAATTCGTTCCGAGATCAGTTTATAGGCAAATTCATCAAAGCTTTCTTCATAGCTTTTATTTTCCTTTTCGTCTCCCATATTGGTCATACCACCGATGATAAGTCCTTTGATTTTACTGAAAACTCCTGCCAGCTCAAGACTCATGATCATACGGTCCAGTGCATAGAAGTTTTCTCCGATATCTTCAATAAACAGGATTTTGTCTTTAAAATCAAAAGAAAATTTGGTTCCTAAAAGGGCATAAACCAGGGCTAAATTCCCTCCGATTAATTCTCCTTCAATATTCCCTTCTTTATTGAATTGATGTGATTCAAGGCTGTATTTTGGCGTTTTCCCTTTTAAAATATCAAAGATCAGATCATAGCTTTCATCAGTAACTCCGAAACTTGATGTTTTGATGGTCTGCCCGTGAATGGATACGAATCCTTTTTTCAACAGATAGCTTTGTATAACCGTGTTATCAGAATACCCGATGTACCATTTAGGATTTTCTGTAAAACCTTTCATTTTCAGATGCTGAATCAGGTGTTGGCATCCGTAGCCTCCTCTGGAAGCCCATACCGCTCTGATCTCTGTATCATTTAAAGCCCAGTTGATATCTTTTATTCTTTCCTGTTCTGTTCCGGCATAATTATATCCGTTTGAAAATCTTGTGTAGAGATGTTCCCCAAGAACGGGCTCAAAACCTCTGCTTTTAATCATTTCTATTCCCTTTTCCATTTGAGAGGCATCTACCGCTCCTGCAGGGGAAATAACAGCTATTTTGTCACCTTTTTTAAGGGACTTTGGAAAGATTATTTTTTTCATTCTGTTTTTTGATATTTTACTTCTTTCTTTTCGGCTTCCTCCAGCTGTCTTTCAAACTGATTGAACTTTTTGAAACTCTGCAGGAAGATAAAGAAACTGAAGATAATAAGAATACAGCCAACAACTCTTCTGATTTGGTTGGCCAGTTTTTGTGTTAATTTATCGTGAAATTGCTTGGCAAGAAATATTTTGGCAAGATCTATTGAAAGGTAAGTGCCCAATACGATCCCTATATATAAAATAAAACTGCTGGTGTCCGGATATTGATTTCTCACAGAAATTACCGTTACCAGCCAGAAAAGAATAACTCCTACATTTAAAAGATTAAAGAAAAAGCCATTGAAAAATGTTTTAATATAATTTTGGCCAATGATCTTTTCTTCGCCGGGCAAATGCATCTTGGTCTTGGTCACCAGCATCACAATTCCATAAACAAAAATAAGAATGGAAGTGATCCTGTAGAAACCGGGATGTTTATCAATTAAAGCTACAATATCTGTACTGGCATAATATGCTGCTACAATACATAATAAATCTGCAGTAATAACTCCAAGATCCAATGACAAGGCATGTCTGGGGCCTCTGGAAAAGCTGGTTTCAATTAACAGGAAAAATATAGGTCCTATAAAAACCAGGCTCAGCATGAATCCTAATATGATCGCCGATAGTACAAGTTCTAGCATTTAATGTGTTTTAAAATGAATAAAATTCATTTCGTTTTATACAAAGTTATACTTTATGATTTAATTATTCAATAAAGTTGTGATTTATCAAGTGGATTTTAAGGAGAGTTTAATCTAAAGTTTTTAAGAAAATAGGAGAGGAGAGTATATTCAAATGTTTTTGTTAAAAAAATAAAAGGCTGAATGTCCATTAACATTTCAGCCTTTCTATAATTTTATAAAAAATCTATTTCTTATTTTACGATCTGGAAGTCAAGCTGCTTCTGAATCAGATTGGCTTTCACCACTTTGATCTGAACTTCATCTCCTAACTGATACTTGTTTCCATGTCTTATTCCGTATACTGCATGACTTTTTGCATCATACATATATGAATCGTCTACAAGGTCCCTAAGTTTGATCAGACCTTCCGCACCATTTTCAGGAATTTCAACCCAGAAACCGAATTCGGCCACTCCGGAAATAACCCCTCTGAAAGTTTCTCCAAGGTGTTTCTCCATGAATTTCACCTGCATAAATTTTATAGAATCTCTTTCTGCATCAGCTGCCAGTCTTTCCATGGCACTGCAGTGTTTTGCCTTATCCTCAAGCTCTCCTCTGTTTGGAGATTTTCCTCCGTCCAGATAATGCTGAAGAAGACGGTGTGCAAGCAAATCCGGATAACGACGGATAGGAGAGGTAAAGTGGCTGTAATACTCAAAACCTAAACCATAGTGGCCAATAGGTTCAGTAGAGTACACCGCCTTGCTCATACTTCTCATCGCAAGCGTTTCGATCATATTTTCTTCACCTTTTCCTTTCACATCATGAAGAAGTTTATTCAAAGATGCTGCAACCTTTTTGGTATTGGCAAGATCCATTTTGTATCCAAAGGTGGAAACAAAGTCTCTCAATGATTCCAGTTTCGCTGGATCCGGATCATCGTGAACCCTGTAGATAAATGTGTTATTCGTTATCTCACCTTTTCTGCTCAGGGATACATATTCAGATACTTTTTTATTGGCTAAAAGCATGAATTCCTCAATCAGGTGGTTGGAATCCTTACTTATTTTAAAGTAAACTCCAACAGGTTCATTATTTTCATCAAGATTGAATCTTACTTCACTTCTGTCAAAAGTAATAGCTCCTTTTCTTATACGTTCATGACGCATAATTTTTGCTAATTTATCAAGAGTATTGATCTCTTCCGCCAAGTCTCCCTGTCCGCTTTCAATACGTTCCTGTGCTTCTTCATAAGTAAATCTTCTGTCTGAATGAATAACCGTTCTTCCAAACCATTGTCTCTGAATTTCTGCCTCGTCGTTCAGTTCAAAAACTGCAGAAAAAGTATATTTATCTTCGTTAGGGCGAAGGGAGCATACATCATTACTCAAAACTTCAGGAAGCATTGGCACAACTCTGTCGACAAGGTATACCGAAGTTGCTCTCTTATACGCTTCATCATCAAGAATAGTTCCCGGAACTACATAATGAGATACATCAGCAATATGAACACCAATTTCCCAGTTCCCGTTTTCCAGTT
Source organism: Chryseobacterium sp. S90 (assembly GCF_047444895.1). NCBI lineage: Bacteria > Pseudomonadati > Bacteroidota > Flavobacteriia > Flavobacteriales > Weeksellaceae > Chryseobacterium > Chryseobacterium sp. S90. The sequence continues at coordinate 145,151 of NZ_JBLGCX010000009.1, forward strand.
TTCTAATGGATAAAGCATCATCGAAATCCTTTGCATCTTTAGGGTCAATCGTAAATGTACAGATATTACGCATATCCCAACGTTTTGAAGCTTCTTCGTCTGTGATACTTCTGTCTATTTTATCTGCATCTGCTTCTACTTCGGATGGAAACTCGTAAGGCAGACCATATTCTGCAAGAATAGAGTGGATCTCTGTTTCGTGTTCTCCCGGAGCACCCAGCACCTGAATAATTTCTCCTTCAGGGTTTTTATCTCCCGGTCTCCATTCTGTCATTTTTACAATGACCTTGTCACCATCTTCAGCAGTATTGAATTTTCCTTTTGGAATAAAGATATCTGTGTTGATTGATTTTTTATCGCAAACCACAAACCCAAATTCTTTATGAGCAACCTTCTGAAATGTTCCTACAAATTCAGTTCTGGTACGCTCCAAAACTTCCAGAACGGAACCTTCAAGTTTCTTTCCTTTATAATGATAAGTTATAATAAGAACTTTATCTCCCTGCAAAGCATCCTTCACATTTTTGGCATGAACGAAGACATCATCTTCCAAACCTTCCACACTTACATAAGCATTTCCACTCTGGTTGAAGTCTATAGTTCCGGTAAGTGTTCCAGCGATTTTCAGGTTCACTATATATTTTCCTTTTTCCACTTCCTTGATCTTTTCAGATCCCTGAAGTTTGTGCAGCGCCTGGATAACAAGTTCTCTTTGTCTTGGATTTTTATAGTCTATTCCGTCAGCGATTTGCTTATAATTATAAATTTTGGATGAATTCGCATTCATAAAACGGAGGATCAATCTTCCGATCTCCATCATTTTTAAATCATTTTTATGACTTATATATTTTCTTTTTTTTGGCATTTTAATTTTCTTTTAATTAATTTGGTCTTAGTTCAAATAAAACCTTTTTCTAAATCTTTCCCCATTCCTTTTATATAAGGTTATTCAATTTCATCATTAGATTCTTTCCGTACATCATCAGAAATTATCTTTCAGTTTACTTAGAACGGGAGCTTTAGTTTTGTATAAATTTAATACAATTCTTGAGAAGAAAAGAGAAAAACCTTCTATTAAATATGTTTCAAACATAAGAAAGGCTTTGGAGAATAATAGAGTGTAATTTCTATTGGACACTGCAAATGTACGAATAAAAAATAAATAAGGCTTGTAATACGATTTACAAGCCTTAGTATATTTAGCAAACTGCAATTTTATCAACTCTGTTCTGGTGTCTTCCACCTTCGAAGTCTGTTGAAAGAAATTTATCTACAATCTCAATCGCCAGTTCCTTTGATATAAATCTTGCCGGTATTGAAATCATGTTGGCATCATTATGCTGTCTTGCCAGTGTTGCAATCTCCGGCATCCAGCAAAGAGCGCATCTTATTTTCTGATGTTTGTTCGCAGTGATCTGAACCCCGTTTCCGCTTCCACAGATCAGAATTCCCAGCTCATTTTCTCCGTTTTCCACAGAGGTTGCAGCAGGGTGTACGAAGTCCGGATAATCCACACTGTTTGTGGAAAACGTTCCAAAGTCCTGAACTTCAAACTTTTCTGAAAGATAGTTCTTAACAATCTCCTTATATTCATAGCCTGCATGGTCCGCTGCAATAGCAATTTTTCTTTTCATAATACTCTTATTAAGCTTTATTAGATTCTATTTCCTTACAAAGGTAAGAATAATAACAATTCGTGTTAGTAAACCCTGAGTTAATTGTTAAAAGGTATGTTAATAACTGTGGAAAACTTTTATCAACTTTCTATTTTTAAACATCTATTTATTTCGTAATAGAAAACCTTTCCGCAATTTTTTACCACAACTTTCCAGATGTTTTCTTCAGCTATCCCCAGAATTTTCCATAATAAAATAACTAATAATTGATTCTTTTCAAAGTTACCAACATTTGTTAATAAGTATGTGAAATAGCGGGTTTACAAGGATTTATATTGTGAGTTAAATATGAATTGAATAAAAGTTGAGTGTTACCAACTTTTAGCTTAAAACTTATCCCCGAAACTAACAACACTCAACAACAACTACATTATTCTTTTTTTTAAAAGAGAAAAAATTGTTGATTAATGGGTGATTGGGTTCGGGGAAAGTTTTTGAAAACTTTTATTTTAATCAATCTGTTGAAAAAGTTTAAAACCTTACATTTGTGAAACAAAAATTCAATGAAATTTATGAAATTGCCTTTGCAGGGTTTACGGAAAATCAAACCGGGATCTGGCCAAAGGAGTTTCATCCGACTCAGAAAAAAATAAATCTACGTATGAAAACAATCAATGATTTCAATTTTAAAGATAAGAAAGCTCTGGTAAGAGTGGACTTCAATGTTCCTCAGGACGATCAGCTGAAGGTGACAGACAATACGAGAATTGTTGCTGTGAAACCAACAGTGGAGAAGATCCTTAATGATGGTGGTTCTGTCATCTTAATTACACACCTTGGAAGACCTAAGGGAGAGGTTAAAGATGAATTTTCTCTTAAACATATTCTTGGCGAAGTTTCTGCTGTTCTTGGACAGGAAGTTAAATTTGTTGATGAATGCATTGGGGAAAAAGCAGAACAGGCTGCTGCAGAACTGAAGCCAGGAGAGATCTTATTACTTGAAAATGTACGTTTTCATAATGAAGAAGAGAAAGGAGATGCAGGTTTTGCGGAGAAGCTTTCTAAGTTAGGTGATGCTTATGTAAACGATGCATTCGGAACTGCACATAGAGCTCATGCTTCTACAGCAGTGATTGCTCAATATTTTCCATCAACTAAATATTTCGGTTTACTAATGGCTAATGAGCTTCAGGCTATTGATAAAGTATTAAAAAGTGGTGAGAGACCTGTTACGGCTATTCTTGGAGGTTCTAAAGTTTCAACTAAAATTACCATTATAGAAAATATCCTTCCTGCAGTAGACAATCTGATCATTGGTGGAGGGATGGCATTTACATTTATTAAGGCTCTTGGAGGAAAAATTGGTAATTCTTTGGTAGAAGAAGACAAGCTTCCTTTAGCTTTAGAGATTTTAGGGAAAGCAAAAGAACATAAAGTAAAAGTATATCTTCCTTCTGATGCTATCATCGCTGAAAGTTTTAGTAATGATGTGGAAAGAAAAGAAGCTGATATCTATGCAATTCCTGAAGGATGGATGGGACTTGATGCAGGTCATAAATCAAGAGATCAGTTCAATGATGTATTATTAAATTCAAGAACTATTCTTTGGAATGGACCGATTGGTGTTTTCGAAATGTCAAATTTTGCTGGTGGTACTGTTGCGTTAGGTGAGAGTATTGCTGAAGCAACAAGATTAGGAGCTTTCTCTTTAGTGGGAGGAGGAGACAGTGTTGCTTTCGTTAAGCAATTCGGATATGCTGATCAGGTAAGTTATGTTTCTACCGGTGGTGGAGCAATGCTTGAAAGTCTTGAAGGACTTGAGTTACCAGGTGTGGCTGCGATCAACAATTAAATAAAAAATAAAGATATTTTAAAGCCTGCTAATTATATTAGCAGGCTTTTTTTCTTTTTCAAAGTATAAGGAATTCCTTTATTGATCGAGCTTTTCTGGGATTTTAAGATATAACCTGTGGTTATACTTGTTTAATTTGAATTCGCTTTCAGCTACTTAGGTCTTTAATAAATAGTCTGCTTATTTTTTCTTCTTGAAATTTATTCATTGGAAAGAAATAATTCTTGTTTTTATACCTAGATTTTTGTGATAATCGACCATGAATTTTGATATGGATTTGTACTTTTTATGAGATCATGATTTCTCTTTTTTTATTATAATTTTCATATTTAATTTGACAGAATTCAGGCCGATAAATAATGTGATTTAAAATAAAATTTATGAAAGATTATCAAGAATTTATAATCTTTCTAATTGTATCCTAGAGTTTCATTGAACCTTTAAATTCTTTAATAATTTGGGTAATTACATACAATTTACATTAATCCTGATATCTTCTCATTATGAAGCTGTCATTCTGAGTGTAGCGAAGTGAAATGAAGAATCTAAGCTTTACATGAGATTCTTCATTCATCAGAAATCGAAGATTCGACACAGTTAAAGACGATGGTGTCAAATTCTATATTGTCGCCATAATTTATATATTTATGAGACTTGTGGTATTTTTTTGAGCTAAGAAACAAGTTATTGACCTTTATTTAATGCAAATTTTATAATTATTTATTTCACATATTAGTGACAGTGTTATAAGTTGTTGAATATTAATCTTTAAACTATTTTATATCGCTAAATTATGCTTATTTTTTTTTTTAATAGCAGGCGAAAATTAGAAATTATTCATTTAACATTATAAATGAATGATGTATTCAGCTTTTCAAAAAAATTCAGAATTATTAAAATGCAATCGTTTTACTTTTTTCTGGAGTTAGTAATTTTTCGATGCTTTTATTTTCTATCAAAATTTCTTTTATAATATCGGTCAATTTTTTGAACCATGAAGTTTTCTTTAAAGAAATTCTCCAGGTCATTATTTTTTGATCTAAATTATTCTAAAGAAGTTTCTTTGAAATTTACTTTTTAAATTTTTATGTAAAAGATAAAATAGAGTAGGGGAGTTTTCTGCTCCGGCTTTTAAATTTCCTTTTTGATAGATTATAAAAATTTTTTGACTAATCAGGTTTAAATTTGATAAGGGTGAAAATTGCTATGAATTTTAATTTTTTTTAAAGTCCCTGAAAATTGACCTTTATAAATACCTTTAAAATCGAAAAACTAAATTTTTCCGAGTATTTATATCTTGAGTGATTTTGAGTCGAAATTTCTGATCTTTTTGTAAGAATTTATTTTCTAATATCCATTTTTTGTTTTTTTTGGACCAAATATGAAATATAGATGAATGATTAAGTAAGACTTTACTCAATGAATAAGAAGAATTCTTAATCTTCTTTTTTCTTTACTTGAAATAGAGCAGGGGAGTATTGATTTAAAAAATTATAGGATCTTAAATTTAAGTTTCTATTTAAAATTTTTTTAAATTTATTTATTAAAAAAAGAAAACTCAGGTGAAAAAATCCTGAGTTTTATATTTTTGAAGTTGAAAATGCTGAAAATTGACCCTTAGAAATAGGTCAAAAATCCATTTTCTATCTTTTTTCGATAATATATATCAAACTTGAAAATTCGTTTGAAAAAAGGGCTTTTACGTTCGAAATCGTTCCGTAAATCATTGCTTTTATCCAAAATAGGGGTGATTTCTTGTATTTTTCGCTTAACATGGAGATGTAATAAGAGTCTAGTACCAAAGGTTTTATTTTTCTCATTTTCCAGTCAGGCTTTTTTGAAATAAGATTTTCCATTCCATTTTTTGAAAAATGATAGATGTGTCTTGGTACATCATATGCTGCCCAGTACTCTTTATAATGTTTTGCATCATAAGAAGTAGGATTGGGAACAGCGATAATAAGAATTCCTTTTTCTTTTAATTTCCCATGAAAAGTCTTCAGCATTTCATCCTGATTTTCGATATGTTCAAACACATGCCATAGAGTGATCGCGTCTAAGCTGTTTTCTTCAATTGTGTTGATCGTATCCAAAATAGAGGCTTTGGTTATTTTTCCTTGTGCTGCTTTTCTTGCATCGGCATCAGGTTCAAAACCGAAAGTCTCAAAATCATTTTCTATAAATTTTACAAATTCTCCGGCACCACATCCGTAATCAAGCACTCTTGATCCTTTTTTTATTCTGTCTATTAACACATTTTTTTTGTATTGCAGATTGAAGGACTGAAGAAATTTATAAAGCTTTTCTTTCATACTTCCGGAGTCCTGATGATGAGAAATATAATCTTCACTTTCATAATATCTGGAAATATTGGATGGAATAGGGGTGGTCTTGAATACCCCTTTGGTTTCTGTTTCTTTAATTTCAAAAATTTCCTGTGAAAGAAAATGATCTTTTATTTTCATTGAAATCGTTATCTTTTTTATATTGTAAAAAAAATTAAGATATCCAGAGCAGTGTACGCTCATAAATACCTTAATTTTTGTTTTATTTTTTTTTAATGTTTCACGTGAAACATATTTTTTATTAACGTCCTAAATAGACTAGTAAAACGTTGATGTCGGCAGGAGAAACCCCGCTTATTCTTCCTGCCTGGGCAATAGTCTTCGGACGTACGTTAGACATCTTCTGTTTTGCTTCTGCAGAAAGGCTGGAAAGCTTTGTATAATCAAAATCTTCAGGAATTTTAATGTTTTCCAGACGATTCAGCTTAGCTACATTCTCTTTTTCTTTTTCAATATATCCTTTATACTTAATATTGATCTCAGCCTGTTCTCTTACTTCATCGTTGTATTGACTTGAAACTTCTTTAATGAAATCAATTTCATCCAGTTTTCCTAATGTCATATGAGGTCTGGTAAGGATTTGTGCCGCTCTGTACGCCTGATCTACCGGGTTACTTTCTATTGATTCAAGAACTGGATTGATGATACCTGGTTTTAAAGAAGTTTCGCGAAGAAACTCTTCAAGTGATTGGCTTTTAGATACTTTAGTTTCCATTTTTCTTAATCTGTCTTCTTTTGCCAATCCTAACTGGTAAGCTTTTTCAGTTAACCTGATATCTGCATTATCTTGTCTTAAAAGGAGTCTGTATTCTGCACGTGAAGTAAACATTCTGTAAGGTTCTTCAGTTCCTTTGGTAATAAGATCATCTATTAAAACTCCGATATACGCTTCGTCTCTGTTTAGAATGAAATCACCTTTTTCATGAACTTTATTGTGAGCGTTGATACCAGCAATTAATCCTTGGCCGGCAGCTTCTTCATATCCTGTAGTTCCGTTAATCTGTCCTGCGAAATATAAATTGTCAATTAATTTTGTTTCCAGGGTATGTTTCAATTGGGTAGGAGGGAAGTAATCGTATTCAATAGCATAACCGGGACGGAAAACTTTTACGTTTTCAAATCCTGGAATTTGTTTCATTGCTTTGATCTGTACGTCTTCCGGAAGAGAAGAGCTGAATCCGTTTACATAGATTTCTACAGTTTTCCATCCTTCCGGCTCTACGAAAAGTTGGTGTCTGTTTCTTTCTGCGAAACGGTTGATCTTATCTTCAATACTTGGACAATATCTTGGACCTAAGCTTTGAATGGTACCATTGAACATTGGGCTTCTGTCAAAACCTTCTCTCAAAATATCGTGTACTGTTTCATTAGTATATACGATATGACAGCTTAATTGTTTTGTTAATTTCGGAGTGTCAAGATAGCTGAACTTTTGAGGATTTTCATCTCCTTTTTGTTCTTCCATTTTTGAATAATCCAAACTTCTTCCGTCTACTCTCGGTGGGGTACCGGTTTTCATTCTTCCTGCTTCAAATCCTAAAGTGACCAATTGTTCTGTAATTCCAAATGCTCTAGGTTCACCCATTCTTCCTCCGCCTAATTGTTTATCTCCAACGTGAATTAAACCATTAAGAAAAGTTCCGTTTGTAAGAACTACAGATTTTGCTTTGATCTCAATTCCTAAAGAAGTAACCACTCCGGTTACTTTATTATTTTCAACAATCAGTTGTTTCACCATATCCTGAAAGAAATCAAGATTGGGAGTATTCTCTAATGCTAAGCGCCATTCTTCGGCAAAAAGCATTCTGTCATTTTGGGTTCTCGGAGACCACATCGCAGGACCTTTTGAAAGATTTAGCATTTTGAATTGGATAGCAGATTTGTCTGCTACAATTCCGGAATATCCTCCCATTGCATCAATCTCTCTTACGATCTGTCCTTTTGCGATTCCGCCCATTGCCGGGTTGCAACTCATCTGTCCGATGGTCTGCATATTCATTGTAACGAGTAGTGTTTTTGAACCGAGGTTGGCTGCGGCCGCGGCGGCTTCACAACCTGCGTGTCCGGCACCTACTACTATTACGTCATATATTTCTGAAATCATTTTTATCTCGCTTGTTTTAAGCTTTAAACCTTATCTTTATAACCAATGTTTCACGTGAAACATTTTTGAAGAATGCACTCTAGGTAAAGTTATATTATTACTAGAATTGAGTACTTTAGGTATAGGACTTTAAGTGATTGTTCAATTTCAAATCTTTAAATCCCTGTATTTTACCAAGTACAAATCTTCCATTCTCCGCATCTCTTTTTCTTCCTCTTCCGTCTTGTCCTTATAGCCTGCAAGGTGTAAAATACCATGGGCTAAAACTCTTCTTAATTCTTCTTCATAATCTCGGGAAAGGGTAGAGGCGTTATCAGAAATGCGCTGCAAAGATACAAAAATCTCAGCGCTTATTGTCTTGCCTTTTACATAATCAAAAGTGATGATATCTGTATAATAATCATGCTGCAAATAATCCTGATTGATCTTAAGAAGATATTCATCATCACAGAAAATGTAATTGATTTCTCCTAGCTTTTTTCCTTCTGAAAGAATAAGATCTTCCAGCCATTTTTTGTAATCTGTACTTACCGACTCTGGTAAGTTTTCGTAAAAGAACTGTATCATTTTTTTAAAACCAGTGTCCTAAAATAACACTGAATATACCTTTTTGGTTATTTTTAAGTGAGTGGCTGAAGTTAACTTTTATCTGCCCGAAAGGAGATTTGTAACCGGCCGTAATTCCCAGGGAACTATAATTTACTTTAACTGCATCTTCAAACTTGATATCGTTTGATAAGTTAGCAAAGCTGAAGTTTCCACTGATAAAATAGTTTTTGTTAAACTTAAACTGGATATCATTTGAAGCCAATATCACATTATTAGTATAAAGCTGGGCGAAATAAAATCCTCCGAAACTTTTAAAATTCATTAGATTCTGTTCAAAAATTCCACCTAATCTATACTGATAGTAGGCAGGAAGATTTTCTCCAATAGTAACACCTCCAAAAACGTTCAGACGGTAAGTAAATTGTTTGCCCAAGGGGATATTGATTTTAAGATCTGCTTTGATCTGAATAATTCTTTTATCAACTTCAGATTTTAATAGATCTACTACTTTTCCTTCTGCTGCAAAATAAATTCCTTTGGTAGGAAACTCCTTATCATCCTGCGTATCGGTTTTTATGAAGATGTATGGGTTCAGGAAACGACTGTAGCGTCTGTTGTCTCCATTGCTGTTTTCCGCTTTAAAGTAATCATGGCTGATTCCACCTCCAATAGCGAATTTATCCTTCCATATAGACTGTATATAGGCCTCATTTCTCAGCCATTCCCATCGGTCTACAACATAATTGTCTACATTTTTAATATCAAAGCTCATTCCTGACGAATAAAGCCCAAAACCGGGAATATATCCGTTATCTATAAAATAGTTCAGATAATATCTCACACGGTCGCCCACGACAACATCCAGGGAAAGGTTTGAATTTTTAAATAAAAGTCTCTTTGCAGAATAATTCAAAAGAAGCCCTGTTTTGAAAACTTCGTCATAGTGCAACCCGAATTTCAGAAAATGGCGGGTATCATCTTCAGTGACATAAAGCTTTAAATAATTGGCATCATTTTCCTGAACGATATCATAATTAATAAAGCGATAGTTATTTGTCGCAACCAATTTATCTATCATTTTATTGATGCTCCCATAAGTCTGTAAAGAGGGGAGACGGAGCCCCATTTTCCCCAGCGTATAGTTTTTACCGTATATTTTACTTCCTTCGATAGAAATACTGTCTATCTTGTATACGTTGGAATATATGGGATTAATACGCTGTCTGAGACGGTCAAAAGGACGTTTGGGTAATTGATCCAGTACCTGAGAATATTTAAGCCCTTCTACATAGCCGCTGTCTAGAATTTTCTTTTTATCATCGTAGCTTGTAGCAGACATCCCTTTCAGATTGGGTTTGATATTGATATCTGTATATTTATACTGTTTTTTTGTGTCTTTTTTTATTCCGAAATCAATGACCTGATTCAGGATGGATATGATGTTGTTTAAATCCTCTCTTTTTGAAAGATCCTGATTAAGGTCCACACCTATAACGATATCAATTCCTTTGTCTTTTAAAGGCTTTGAAGGATAGTTTACCGTCATGGCTCCATCTATATAAATACTGTCGCCAATTTTTACAGGATCCATTAAAGATGGAAATGCGGAACTTGCCATAATGGATTGTACGAGATCTCCTTTTTCAAATATCTGCATATTGCCGCTTTCAAGATTGGTTGCCACACACATGAATGGAATAGGCATTTTGGAAAAGTCCTCAATATTGGAAACGTTTTTAAAAAGTTCTTTCAGTAGATAAACATTTCTCTGGCCGGTACTGATAGAAGAGGGAAGTGTGATTTTTCCGTTTTTCAGAGGAATGGATAAAAGATATTTGTCTACGGATTTGTTGAAAAAAGTAGTTTCCTGTCTCGACTTCGGATCCATAATTAAAGAATAGAAATCCGTATCCATGACTATTTTTTCTATTTCTTTTCCGGAGTAGCCTGCGGCATATAAACCACCTACAATGGCTCCCATACTTGTTCCGGAAACATAATCCACTCTCACCCCCAATGAATCCAGTACTTTAAGAACTCCTACATGTGAAAACCCTTTGGCTCCGCCACCGGCTAGCGACAGTCCAATCTTTGGGTTTTTAGGAATTTTAAAATCTTTTTTTACCTGAGAATGGATCAATAACAGTTGGAATATGGAAAGCAGAATCAGGAGTTTTCTCATAGTTAATCTTTTATATAAATCCGTTTCACCCGAGGCGAAATGGAGGTTAATACTTCATAGGTTATCGTTTTGCAGTAGCCTGCGAATTCTTTTAAACTTGGTTTGGCGTTGAAAACAGTTACAGTGTCACCTTCTTTTACATTCGGGATATTATCTACATTAATCATCATCATATCCATACAGATATTCCCGACAATTGGAGCTAATGTTTTGTTGATTCCTACATTTCCTACCTGATTTCCTATCAGCCTTGGAATACCGTCAGCATATCCAACAGGTATGGTCGCAATTCTTGTTGGGTGATCTGCTTTATATCTTCTGCTGTAACCTACAGATTCACCATTTTCAACCGTTGATATCTGTGAAATTACGGTTTTAAAGCTTACAACAGACTGTAATTGTTTCTGTATTTCTGGATCTGCGGATTCTCCAAGCATACCAATACCAATTCTCACCATATCGTGCTGATGATCTTTATAACTTGTTATTCCGGCTGAATTCAGAATATGGCGGAGAGGAGTATAGCCTAATTTTTCAATAAGATAACTGGAATTCTTTTCAAAAACTTCAAGCTGCTTCAAAGTAAATTCTTTTTCCTCAGGCATATCAGAAGAGGATAAATGGCTGAAAAGACTTTGCACCTTCACATTTTTCTGGCTTAAAGTTTCGCTTAACTGGTCCAGTTCAAAATCTTTAAAACCAAGACGGTGCATTCCGGTTTCCAGTTTAATATGGATCGGATATTTCTTATCGTAACCTGATTTCTGAACCGCTTCATAGAATAATTCCAGTACTCTGAAACTGTAAATTTCCGGTTCCAGGTTATATTCTATGATAGTCTGATAACTGTGCTGCTCAGGATTCATTACGATAATTGGAGTGGTGATCCCTTTCTTACGAAGTTCAACACCTTCATCAACATAGGCTACACCCAGATAATCTATATGATGATGCTGAAGAAATTCTGATACTTCATAACTTCCCAACCCATAAGCATTGGCCTTTACCATGGCCATCATTTTGGTTCCCGGTTTCAGCAGTGATTTATGATAGTTGATATTATGAAGAATGGCATTTAGGTTTACTTCCAGTACCGTATCATGTTTTCTGAGTTCAAGAATATCTTTAAGCCTTTCAATCTCAAATTTTCTGGCTCCTTTTAACAAGATAATCTGATTTTCTATTTCAGTAAGGTGCTTGCTTTCAATCAACTCTTTAGTGTCAATGAAAGTATATGTTTTAGCTTTAAATAATTCACTAAAGTTTGATATTTCATCACCAATTAAGAACACAGAATCAAAATGCTGTTCATTGACCAGTTCAGAAACTTCTTCGTACAATTCTTTTGTATTGGTACTCACCCCTACTATGTCAGTTAAGACCAGCGATTTTTTAGATTTGTTATATTCATTCAAAAACTGGAGGGCAGTCTTTAAAGAATCGAGGTCAAGATTAAAAGAGTCATTAATGACAATATTGCCTTTAATTCCTTCAATCGCTTCAAGCCTCATTTCAACGGCTTTTAAAAGGTTGATTTTTTCAACGATCTTTTTATTTTCGACATTCAGTTCCTTGAGAACTGTGATAAGCGCCATAGCATTGGTTAATGTCGCTTCGTCTCTCTGATGGGCCGGAAAACTGATTTCTTCATCAAAATAATCAACAATAATGTTGTCATCTTTTGAAATATTGCTTTTGATGAAAACCTGGTTCTCTTTTTTAAATCCGTAAGAAATTAATTTTTTATTAGAATATGATTTTTTGATTTTTTGTTCAACCAAAGAATTGTCACCATTATAAATGATCACTTCAGAATTTTTGAAAAGACTGATCTTTTCATCAATAAGTTGTTCCTCGGAAGAAAAGTTGGCAGCATGAGCGGTCCCGATGTGAGTAAGTAATCCGATCTGAGGATGGAACATGTCTTCAAGTTTTTCCATCTCATGTGGTTTTGAAATTCCCACTTCAAAAATTCCCAGCTTATAAGAACTGTTGATCTGAAGAAGAGAGAGCGGAAGACCGATCTGAGAATTAAAACTTTTAGGACTTTTTACAGTAGGAAATTCATTCCATAGACATTGATACAACCATTCTTTTAAAATAGTTTTACCATTACTTCCTGTAATTCCAATAGATTGTAAGTGAGAATTTTCAAAATGATACTTTGCTAATTTTTGAAGAAACTCTACGGAATTTTTAACAATAACCCAGGTTATATTTTCAAACTCCGGATAATGATGTTCAGAAATAATGACATTGATCCCTCTGTCTATTGCAGATTCTATAAATTTTTCGCCGGAATTTTTAGGGGTATTGATCGCGATAAAGGCAGTATTTTTAGTAGAATAAATAATTCTGCTGTCATACGCTATATTTTTGATCATTAAATTTCCGTCTCCAATGATCTGTGCATTGGTGATCTCTGCAATGTGTTGTACTGTATAGTTCATTGGTGCCCTTTCTGCTTTATTTTTTGAACGAAACAGCAGAAGTAAAACAGCAAGGAAGTAAGAAACCGATTATTTATACTGATTCTTTTTCCAGATTTTACCCATTGCTTTCCGCTTTTATTTTTACTGAGTGAATATTTTTAGGGGTATTCAGTCCCTTATTTTCTTTTTAAAAGTACTTCGTCAATAAATACACGGCGGCTTACTGCCTCATAGCTTTCGGTTTCTCCCAATTCTACCAGATTATCTCCCTGGGAAATTCTCATAGAATAATTGGCAAGATTACCTGTTCTCTTACAAATAGCATGCACTTTTGTAACATACTCGGCAGTGGCCATCAAATTGGGCATTGGCCCGAACGGACGACCTAAAAAGTCCATATCCAATCCTGCAATGACCACTCTGATCCCGCTATTGGCAAGCTGGTTGGCAACATCCACAATGCTTTCATCAAAAAACTGAGCTTCATCAATGGCCACTACATCACAATTGGAAGCCAGCAGAAGAATTTCATTAGGATTTTCTACTGCTGTACTGCGGATTTTATTCTGATTATGAGATACTACATCCTCTTCAGAATACCGTACATCCATTTTGGGTTTAAAAATTTCCACATTCTGTCCTGCCATTTCCGCTCTTCGTAATCTGCGGATCAGTTCTTCGGTTTTACCCGAAAACATAGAGCCACAAATCACTTCCATCCAACCACTTTGTTTGGAATGATTAATTGTATTTTCTAAAAACATTTGTTAAATTAGCCGTATATTTTTAACATCAAAAGTAAGCAATTTTAATAAGAATCTTATTATGCAGAATATCCAAGATTTAAAGGAAAAGATTTTTTTTGAATCCATGAATATCATTGATAATCTGGACAAAATAAGCAACGTAGACGAATTACTTTCCAAGCAAGATCTTGTAGATGAGCTTGCTAACAGGATTTCTTTTTTGAAACTGCTGGAAAAGAATATTGAATATTTCGTTACAGATCAACCGGCGCAGTATCCGGACAATCAGCACATCTCTTTTGCATCCGGAGAAACGGAACATTATGACAAAGGAAATGAGGTAACAGAAGAGGAAGCTATTTTTAATAATGAGCTGAACGAAATTGATGAGAATGAAATTTTCTTAACCGGTTCTGAAGAAGAGGAAGCCGTTTTCAATAACCAGCTGAATGAAATTGTTGAAAATGAATTCCATGAAAATATGGTAAGCTTTGTGGAAGAAGGTTACGAAGAAAAAGCACAGGAAAATACTCAGGAACAGGATTCTGATCATGAAACCCTGGAAGAAGAAGCTGTTTTTAATAATCAGTTGAATGAAATAGATGAAAATGAAATTTCAGAAGAGCAGAGAGCTGTTCTGAGTTTTGTAGACGAAGAAAAAATTCTCGCCGGTTCTACACCAGATTCTGATGAAGATCTCAATGAAGACCTGTTTTATCATGAAGTGACGGAGGAAGAAGCAATTTTCAACAACCAGCTGAATGAAATGGATGAGCAGGAAGAGGAAAATGCTGAGCAAGAATCAAAAAATGAAACTGATTTCGCCGAAGTAAACGATGCTAAAGCTCCTGTGACAGAAATTATCCCAAGTATTTTTGATACAGAAACTCTGGAAGATGAAATACTGATCGAAGAAAACGAAGAGCAGTTTGTAGCTTCAAATGTTTCTATTGAACAGGGAGAAATGGCCACTGAAACTTCCAATGTGGAAAATATTCTGACTGAGATTAAAAATGATCATTCAGTAGAAGAGATAAAGGAGGAAAGCATCCTTGCTGAAGTTTATGACAGAAGAAAAATCGTAGAGATCGATAAACCTGCTGCCGAAGAAACAGAAAAACATCCTTCTGATGAAAGCTTTGAAAATTTAGAAGCCTATCATCAGGAGAAAAAAATAAAATTATCCAATATCAAAGGATTGAAGGCCGTTCAGTCACTTTTTGATGACGATCCTCTGGAAAGAGAATTTCCTAACGAAAAAGAGCCTGTGGCAGAGAAAGAAGATAACGGAAGTATTCTGAAGTCTAATATTCCTACCAACTTTATGGAAGCAGACAAACAGAAACCGGAGTTTAAGCTGGATCTGAATGACAGAATTGCTTTCTCAAAAATGCTCTTTGAAGGAAGTCAGACCGATCTGAATGATACCGTATTTCAGCTGAACCAGTTCAAAACACTGGAAGAAGCCAAAGAATATCTGAGTGATCTGTATTACGAAAGAAAATGGAATAAAGTGGATGAATATGCGCAGAGACTTTGGATATTGGTAGAAAATAAATTCTTATAATTTTGAGCGGAATCTTATATTTTGTTCCCACACCTGTTGGGAATCTGGAAGATATGACTTTCAGGGCGGTCAACGTCCTTAAAGAAGTTGATTATATTTTATGTGAAGACACAAGAACTTCCGGAATACTTTTAAAGCATTTTGAAATCTCAAAGCCTTTAAAATCTTATCATTTACATAATGAACACCAGGCAACTGAGAAAGTGATTACAGACCTTAAAAACGGTCAGAATATCGCTATTATTACCGATGCGGGAACACCCGGTATTTCGGATCCGGGATATTTGCTGGCAAAAGCAGGAGCAGACAATAATATTGATATGATCTGTCTTCCCGGAGCAACGGCCCTCATTCCTGCACTTGTTGTTTCAGGTCTTCCCAACAATGAATTTTTATTCGCAGGTTTTTTACCACAGAAAAAAGGAAGACAAACAAAACTAAAACAGCTTGCGGAAGAAAAAAAGACCATCGTTCTTTACGAAAGTCCCCATAAAATCAACACGACACTGGAGCAGATCAAAGAGTTTTTTGGAGAAGAAACCAAAGTAAGCCTGAGCCGAGAGATTTCTAAAAAATTTGAAGAAACCAAACGGGGAACAATCAATGAATTAATTGAATTTTCCAAGAGTAAAACTTTAAAAGGAGAGATCGTTCTTATTGTCAACAATTCTATTTAATTTTTCTTGAAAAAATTAGTTTTTGTATTGTGTTCTGTAGTCTGTACAGCACAGACTAACCAGTATATGAAAGTAATCCTGTCGAAAAAGGCTGGGAAGGAGGTGAATTCCTATTCGGACGGATATGGAACGGCTTACGATTCCGGATCTAAAAAGCAGGCAATAGTAGACTCTTTAGGGACCATTACCTTTGAATCTCCCTACAGAGGCGGAATTTTACACATTTTTAAAAACAGATTTATTCTTTATTCTGAAGATGGGAGTAATAGAAAATCAGCCATTATTGACGAAAAAGGCAAGGAATTCATTGCTTTGGATGATCAGGAATTCAATACGCCCTGGTGGAGCAAAGACCGCATTATTTCTTCAAAACAAGACAAAGAAGCCGTATACGATTATAACGGAAAGGAAATTATTCCTTATGCTGAAAAGATCCGTTTTTCGGGGAAGAACAGGTTCTTTGTTTTAAAAGAAAAAAAATGGTTTCTGTATGATCTTAACGGAAAACAGCTCAGCAGCCGGGAATTTAAAGAAGATTACAACTTTGAAGAGGGTAAAGCATTGATCATTAATGATGACAATGAAAGCGAAATCATTGGAAATAATGGTCAGACCCTGCATAAATTTTCAAAGCAGGTAGTAGATATCAATGCCTACCCTTATCTGATTACCAGAAATAAAAGTACAGGAAAATACGGTTTGATTGACACCGAAGAAAATATACTTGCTGAGGAAATCTTTAATGATATCACTCCGGAATACTTTGGCAGAAAAGAATACATCTACCTTATAAAAAACGGAAAAGCAACAGTCTTCAATAAAAAAGATAAGAAACTGTATTCCCAGACTTTTAAATACGTAAACCCTTTATTGAATAATTTTTTCAGTGTCTATAATGATAAAGTAAAGAAATCCGGAATTGTTGATCTGGAGGGGAATATCATTCTTCCTCAGGAATATGATTTTATTAAAGCTTTTACCATTTCCGGGAAAGACTTCATCTACCTTAAAAAAGGAAATGAAGAACAATTTCTGGATAAGGATCTGAAGAATATTGTTGGGGAAGGCGTACAGATTTTAGGCTTTTATCCCGACAATCTTATTATTGGAAAACAGGATCGTTACTACAGGTTTTCTGTAAAAGATGGCTCAACGGCAGAGTTGAAGAATATCAGTCAGATCAGAAATGAAGATGTAGAATATTTTAATCCGCTTAATCAGTATTCAAAACCTTTGGTGTGTAAAAATATAGGCAATCTCTATGGCATTCTGGATGGAAAAGGAACAGAAATTGTTCCCTTTATTTACGAAGATATTATTACATTCGGAAATGCCGAGAACGAAATTGTAGTAAAAAAAGAAGGAAAATTCGGAGTTTCAAACTTTCAGAATGAACCTTTGAAGGAGATTATTTACGACAAATATTTCTGGCAGAAAGAAGTACTGAAGCTGGATAGAAGCAAAAAAACAGACTTTATTTATTTCACGAGATTTAAAAATAATTCTGTTCAGCTGTAATAAAAATCCAAATAATTATCAAAATAATCCAGTATTTTAACAAATTCAATGGGTTGAATAACAATTTATAATATCTTTGCAAACCGTTTAATTCCGGATAGGAATTGTAGAAATTATAAGAGTCAGCTGTCACAAGCTGAATGAGTTAAAAGAAAAATAATTGTCAATAGATATGAAAATATTAGAAGGAAAAGTAGCACTAATTACCGGAGCTACAAGAGGAATCGGTAAGGGTATCGCTGAAATGTTTGCTCAGCAAGGGGCAAAAGTAGCATTTACCTACGCTGGCTCTGTAGACAAAGCAAAAGAATTAGAAGCAGCTTTAAGTTCTGTAACCCAAATTAAGGGATATCAGTCTGACGCATCAGATTATGATGCAGCTCAGAAGTTGGTGGAAGATGTGATGGCAGAGTTCGGACAGATTGATATTTTAATAAACAATGCAGGAATTACAAAAGATAACCTGTTATTGAGAATGTCCAAAGAAGATTGGGATAAAGTAATCAAAGTAAACTTAGATTCAGTTTTTAACCTTACGAAAGCGGTAATTAAGCCGATGATGAAGGCCAGATCCGGATCTATCATCAATATGACTTCTGTAGTAGGAGTGAAAGGAAATGCCGGACAAGCCAACTATGCAGCTTCTAAAGCAGGTGTAATAGGGTTTACAAAATCTGTGGCATTGGAATTAGGATCAAGGAATATCAGATGTAATGCTATTGCTCCAGGATTCATTGAAACGGAAATGACTGCTGTTCTGGATGAGAAAACAGTTCAGGGATGGAGAGAAGAAATTCCAATGAAAAGAGGAGGGCAGCCTGCAGATATCGCGAATGCGTGTGTATTCTTAGGCAGCGAAATGTCAGCATACATTACCGGGCAAACGTTAAACGTTGACGGTGGAATGTTAACTTAGAAAATGAAAAAAGTACAGAATATAGTATTATTCTTGTCGATATTACTAATCATCGGTCTGGCATACATTAGTTTTTTTAATGTATATCAGACCGATGATTATTTTTGTTCTTATGCTACCAGAAAACTTGGACTGGTCCAATGTTTTATAGATACCTATACACAATGGGGAGGAAGATATTTCGGATATTCCCTTAACATGTTTAACCCTGTCTTTTATGACAGTAAAACTATTCTTCCGAAAATATATCCGGTATTCTTGATGCTGTCCTTTATTGGAGTTTCAGCATTAAACTTTAAAGAATATTTCAGCTATTCTCTGAAAGAATCCCTCAAAAAAGGATTTCTTCTGTTTTTCTTTTACACAGTACTTCTGGTAAGCTTACCAGAGCATTACTTCTGGGTGACGGGTTCCAATATCTATTTCGTTCCTGTCATTTTATCCGGGATTTTACTCTATTTTTTCAAAAAATATGAGGATACAGAACGGAAAATTTGGTTTTACCTTTCAGCTTTGTTGATCATCATGCTGATGGGTTCTAATGAAATTCTGGCATTGATTCTCGAAGGACTTCTGTTAGTCACTTATTATCAGAAACGTAATAAAGAAAACTTGTTTTTGTTATTGATAGGAACTGTTTTTTTACTTGTTTGTTTTCTTGCACCAGGAAACTTCAACAGAATGGGAGAGGTGGAAAAAGGAATGGTAAAATGGCTGAAAAGGATTGCTCTTTTTGGTGCTGATACAACTTATGTAGGATTAAAAGTTATTGCAGTACTTCCATTATTTATTAAAGTTTTTGAAGAAGAGCTTAAAAGAATCACTGTGCAGATAACATTTAAAAAAGCGGTTTTATTTTGGTCTGTTTCACTGATTCCTTTATTATTTACAAGCTATATTCTCACCTCTATTGCAAGACAGTTTGAAAGTATACTCTTTTATTTCCTGCTTACTTTTTCACTGTTGTTATACTTTAAATTTGAAAAAATAAAAAAGTTCTGGTGGGTTTCTCTTTTGATTGTTTTTCTTCCTGAACTTAAAATTTTCCCGGAAAAGTATTCTTATTTTAATATTGATTTTAATGGGGGAAATATAGTTATGGAACTTCTTACTACAGATCTTAAGGAATATGAAAGAGAGATGGATGAAAGGATAAACATCATTAGAAATTCTTCTCAAGACTCTGTTGTAGTGGATAAGATAAAAGAAGTTCCCAGAATTTTACATACCGATGAAATGGCTTCTGTAAAAGAACAGGAAACCTATGTAAATGACCAGCTTCAAAAATATTTTAATAAAAAATATATTAGAACGAAAGAATAAAAAAGGCTTTAGAATTATTATCTAAAGCCTTTTATGTTATTATTTTTTAATCTTTAAAAACCTGATTTTCCTGTTCCTGAACCCGGATAAAAGTGGTTCTCTTGGAAAGTTCTTTAAGCTTTGAAGCTCCTACATAAGTACAGGTAGACCTTACGCCCCCCAAAATATCTTTTACAGTGTCTGCCACAGGACCTTTATACGCTGCTTTCACTGTTTTTCCTTCAGAAGCCCGGTATTCTGCTACACCTCCGGAATGCTTATCCATTGCCGTTTTGGAACTCATTCCATAGAAAAGGCGGTATTTTTTACCATTTTCTTCAATCATTTCGCCGCCGCTTTCATCATGACCGGCAAACATCCCGCCCAGCATTACGAAATCAGCGCCTCCTCCAAAGGCTTTTGCAACATCACCGGGAACTTTACATCCACCATCAGCGATGATATGTCCACCTAGGCCGTGAGCAGCATCAGCACATTCAATAATAGCAGAAAGCTGAGGATATCCAACCCCTGTTTTTACCCTGGTAGTACAAACAGATCCGGGACCAATACCTACCTTTATGATATCGGCACCTACAAGAAGAAGCTCTTCCACCATTTCTCCTGTAACAACATTTCCGGCGATAATAATTTTATCCGGAAAATTAGCCCTTGCTTTCTTCACAAATCCAACGAAATGCTCAGAATAACCATTGGCTACATCAATGCAGAGAAACTCAATTTTTGGGTGCTTTTCAAGAATCAGTCTTATTTTTTCCTCATCAGCTTTTCCGGTTCCTGTGCTTAAAGCAATATATTGATGAATGCTTTCCGGTTGGTTCTGAAGAAACTGATCCCATTGTTCAGGAGTATAATGTTTGTGAATCGCTGTAATAATCTTTTCTTTTGCCAGTTCTACAGCCATTTCAAAAGTTCCTACAGTATCCATATTGGCGGCAATTACGGGAACACCTGTCCATTTTTTCTTAGTATGTTTAAAAGTAAATTCTCTTTGTAAATCAACCTCTGAACGAGATTTTAAAGTAGAACGCTTAGGGCGGAACATTACATCCTTGAACCCCAGTTTTATGTCATATTCTATACGCATTTTGTAATTATTTGTCAGAATAAAGGTAGTGAATAATATGAAATAGTGTATTTTTGAAATAATGGATTTTCCTGTAACATTTCATATTTTCGGCAAAACAATCCTTGCGCATCCACTTTTTGAGGCTGTCGGAATGTTCTTGGGTATGAGATATTATTTTTATCTGAAACGAAAGTCTAATGAAAAACTTTCTTTCAATACTTCTGCGGCGGTTTTAATAGGTGCTACTGCCGGAGCTTTGATAGGCTCTAAACTGATCGGTAATCTTGAAAATCCTTATGCATTATTTGACAATTTTTCTATCAGAAAGTTCTGGTCAAGCAATACCATTATAGGAGGGCTGGCTTTTGGCTTATTGGGAGTAGAGCTGGCAAAAAAGATAGTACACCATAAAGAAAGTACGGGAGATCTTATTGTTTTTCCTCTCATACTGGCCATGATTATAGGCAGAATAGGGTGTTTTCTTACCGGTATTGGCGAAGAAACATATGGCATTCCTACTGATTCTGTTTTTGGAATGCATCTGGGGGACCAATATCTCAGGCATCCTGTTGCTTTGT
Source organism: Chryseobacterium sp. S90 (assembly GCF_047444895.1). Lineage (NCBI taxonomy): Bacteria > Pseudomonadati > Bacteroidota > Flavobacteriia > Flavobacteriales > Weeksellaceae > Chryseobacterium > Chryseobacterium sp. S90. The sequence goes on from NZ_JBLGCX010000009.1 coordinate 166,625, forward strand.
ATGAAATAGCCTTTTTAATTTTTCTTTGGATAGGATTAAAGTATATTCAAAATCATAAGAAATACCCTTCCGGTTTTATTTTTCAGCTGTTTATGCTCAGCTATTTTACATTCAGATTCTTTTTAGATTTTATAAAACCAAGGGTAGAAATCACTGAAAATTTGGGTACGATTCAAATGGTCTGTATCTGCGTAATTATTTACTACATTTATAAAATTAAAAATACCAGGTCTTTATATTCAAAATATTCAAGATGAAAACGTTAACTATTTTAGAAGTCGGCAATCTGGCAGGGTTAGTCGTAATTATCGTTGGTGCAATTATTTTGGTTGCACTGGTTTTATCCCTTATTGTCACTGTTATAACAAAACTTATTTACGAAAGAAAGGGAGACCGGAAATTCACCAGGAAACAATTTATTCAGACAATGCTTATATCCCTTCTGATCTGTGGATTGATCAGCGGTTATATTTGCGGAGGACTTTAAAAATTTTGCTATGCCAGTAAGAAATTATACCTATTACGACTATACAATCAGTCTTTGCCCGGAATGCCTTAAAAGGGTAGGAGCCAAAATCATTATTGAGGATGAAACTGTTTTTATGACCAAAAGATGCCCGGATCATGGTTTTTTCAAAACAAAAATAGCCTCTGATGTACATTATTATAAAAATATAAGAAATTATAATAAAGCCTCTGAAATGCCCCTTCATTTTGGAACCGATGTAGAATATGGCTGCCCTTATGATTGTGGACTATGCGTAGATCATGAACAGCATAGCTGTCTTTCTATTGTAGAAGTTACAGATCGTTGTAACCTGACCTGTCCAACCTGTTATGCAATGTCCTCACCTCATTATGGAAGTCACAGAAGCCTTGAAGAAATTGAGGCCATGTTTGATGTTATCGTAAAAAATGAAGGTGAACCGGACGTGGTGCAGATCAGTGGAGGGGAACCTACAATTCATCCGGAGTTTTTCAAAATTATGGATATTGCCAAATCAAAACCGATCAAACATCTGATGCTGAATACTAACGGAATCAGAATAGCGAATGATCCGGGGTTTGCTGAAAAATTGGCGACGTATGCTCCTGAATTTGAAATTTACCTTCAGTTTGATTCATTTAAGCCTGAAGTCCTGGAAGATTTCAGAGGGAAGGATCTTACTGCAGTCAGAATGAAGGCACTGGAAAAACTTAATGAGCTTAATCTTTCAACTACATTGGTTATTGTTCTTCAAAAGGATAAAAATATTGATGAAATAGGAAAAATTATAGAATTTGCCCTGAAACAGAAATGTGTAAGAGGAATTACCTTCCAGCCTGTTGAAATTGCCGGAAGAAACCGGGAAGACTCTGCTCATGAAAAAATTACCTTAACTGAAGTAAGACAGGAAATTATCAATCAGTTTCCTTTATTAAATTCTGATGATATTATTCCTGTTCCGTGCAATCCGGATGCTCTGGCTATGGGATATATCTTAAAACTTCAGGACGAAATAATTCCTTTAACCCGATATATCAATCCTGCAGATCTTCTGAATAATGAATCAAGGAATACCATTGTTTACGAACAGGATAAGGGACTGCACATGCAGCTGCTGGATATTTTCAGTACCGGAATTTCCGTAGATAAAGTTCAGCCTAAGGTCAATCAGTTACTGTGTTGTCTGCCGGAAGTATGTGCTCCGGATCTTGACTATGATAACCTTTTCAGAATCATTATTATGAACTTTATGGATGCTCATGATTTTGATGTAAGGGCAGTGAAGAAGTCGTGCGTACATATTGTCAATAAAGACCTGAAGTTAATTCCTTTTGAAACGATGAATCTTTTTTACAGAGATGATAAAAAGGCATATCTGGAAGAGCTCAGAAAAGAAGATAAAGTATTATTTTAACACTATAAAAGCAAAGCGTGAAATCTGATTTCACGCTTTTATTATCTCTTTGGTTATTTTACTTCTTTTACATCTTCAAAAGTCATTACTTCCTCCAGTGTTTTCATGTATTCATATGCCGTAAGGTCAAACTTTACCGGAACAATAGAAATATATCCGTTTGCCAATGCAGTTTCATCAGCATCTTCAGAATCATCCATATTGTTAAAATAACCGGTCAGCCAGTAATATTTTTTACCGTGAGGGTTTATTCTTTCGTCAAAGCTTTCTTCCCATTTTGCGTGGGCCTGTTTACATACTTTTACGCCTTTTATTTCTTCAGCAGGAAGTTTAGGAATATTTACATTCAATACAATTCCTCTAGGCATTGGGTTTTCCAGAGTTCTTCTTACGATATTCTGAATAAATTCCTTAGCCTGGGTAAAATCAGCTTCCCAGCTGAAATCCAGTAATGAGAATCCAATCGCAGGAATTCCTTCTACACCCGCTTCTACTGCAGCTGACATCGTTCCTGAATAGATCACATTAATAGAAGAGTTTGCTCCGTGATTGATTCCTGAAACCACAATATCAGGTCTTCTTTTCAGAATTTTATCAAGAGCCATCTTTACACAGTCTACAGGAGTTCCGCTGCATGAAAAATCTGTCTGCGGGCCATCCAGGGTAACTTCTTCGTAGCTTAGGGTAGAATTAATGGTAATAGCGTGGCCTTTTCCACTTTGAGGAGAGTTAGGTGCCACAACAACTACTTCTCCGATTTCATTCATAAAACTGATAAGATTTCTGATACCAGGAGCTGTAATTCCATCATCATTAGTAACCAGAATAAGCGGTCTTTCCATAAATTATCTTTAATATTTTTATTCAAATAGAGTGAATTTGTTCATTTCAGAATAGAACAAATAGATTTTCAACCCATCAAATGTAGGCAAAAATAAGACGTGATAAAACAGCAGATTTATTATTGATTGTTGTGAAATCGAAATTGAGATTTTCTTATTTTCACCCTGAAATGAGGCAAGATGCAGGGAAAAGAAAGAGGGAAAGGAGTAAAAATTAAACTTAAAATAAAGCAAAATTAATATTTGATATAATCCCGGTTTTTTTGAGAATAAGAGTAACCACAGTACTTACAGATGCTTTTCAAGACAAAATATATTACAACTTCGCTAAAAAGCATCTGTTAAGCCTGATGGTTGTTTTAATTTTAAGTGGTTTTACAAAATAATAAACTAGTCGAGAGGTTTTCTGCCGGAAATGATATTATAAAGAATAACTATAATGGCAATGACCAGTAAAACGTGGATTAAATAACCCGTGCTCATTCCAGGAACTATTCCTAACATTCCTAAAAGCCAAACAACGATGCAGATGACTGCTACTAACCATAATAAACTTTTCATGACTTAATATTTTGAATTTGTATGTTTAATTCTCTGCATATTTTATGCCTTTATGGGCAAAAATTGTTTTTTGTGGTATGTGTTTTTAGTTTTTGATGAAAAATAAATACTGAGTCTATATCTTGAAAACAGAACGATAATTATTTCATTCAGGAGGTAAACTGCCTGATAATCGGAAATGGCTAACACTGTTATTATTATTTGTAAGTCTATTTAATAAAAATGGTTAAAACTATCTGATAATTGCAAATAAGGTATTAAATTTGATCATTTGTAACAGTACCAAACTTACTGCTACTAATTATTATACTTATTTTAAAAAAATTAATAAATAAAGACAGTTTATGTGGAAAAATTTCAAACTGAATAAATTTTTACTTCTTATTCCATTAACCAGTCTAATGTTTTGTTTCAACTCGCCAAAGAATGACGATGAAAAGATGCAGACGATTATGGTGAGCGTAAAAAACACACTTTCTTATCTGCATTATAGCCCCAAGACTATCAATGATGCCTATTCGAAGGACGTTTATAAGCATTATTTCGAATTGGTAGATCCCGCTAAAAGATATTTCCTGCAATCTGATATGGATGAATTCAACAAGCATGAGACAAAGCTTGATGATTATATCGGTCAGGGTGATCTTACATTCTATAAGCTTACGATTGACAGACTATACCAGAGAGTGGATGAGATCGATAAAATAACACAGGATATTTTCAGCAAGCCAATTAATCTTCAGGAAGATGAAACGCTTACTCTTGAGCCGAAGCTTAAAAAGGTACCAGCCAACAAGCAGGAACAGTATAATGAGTGGAAAAAATTCATCAAGTACAATATTCTTCAGGAAGTAGAGTCGATGAACAGCAAAGAAGAAGCTCAGAAAGAAAAAAAGGACTCTGTTCAGAAGTACAAGCTGAAAGATACCATCAAGTTTAAGCCTCTTACTCAGGACGAAAAAATCAAAAAAGCGACTGATGAAGTAAAAGACCTTGTAAAAGATACCTTTACGCGATTCAAAAAAAGAAAGAAAATGGATTGGTTTACCGTGTATATGAATGCATATACAGAAGTATTCGATCCGCATACGAACTATTATTCTCCAAAAGATAAAGAAGATTTTGATACTCAGTTTACTGGAAAAGTAATCGGTATCGGGGCTTTGATCCAGGAGAAAAAAGGAAACCTTTACTTAGGAGCTCTTACCATTGGTGCACCGGCATGGAAGTCGAAACAGCTTTCTGAGGGTGATAAAATCCTGAAAGTAAGATCTAAACCGAAAGAAGATGCCGTAAATGTAGTAGGAATGCTTTCTGATGAAGCAGTACGTTTGATCAGAGGTGAAAAAGGAACTCCGGTAACACTGACGGTTCAGAAAAAAGACGGTACCATCAAAGATGTAACAATGATCCGTGAGGAAGTAGCTATTGAAGATACTTTCGCAAGAAGTATTGTAGTGAATACTCCAAATGGTAAGAAATATGGTTTCATCAACCTTCCAAGCTTTAATGCTGATTTTGAAAATGCAAAAGGAAGAAATGCTTCTGATGACATCAAAAATGAGATCATTAAACTGAAAGAACAGAATATCCAGGGAATCATTCTTGACCTTAGAAATAACGGAGGTGGTTCTTTAACAGAAGTAGGGGATATTATGGGACTTTTCATGGAAGCCGGACCTTATGTTCAGGTGAAAGACGGAAACGGGAAAATACAGACTCTTAAGAATAAAAATGAAACTCCGATCTGGACTGGTCCTTTGGTAATCATGCAAAACGAGCTTTCAGCTTCTGCTTCAGAAATCCTTGCAGGAGTAATGCAGGATAACGGAAGAGCAATGATTATCGGGTCTCCACAGTCTTTCGGAAAAGGAACCGTTCAGACTTTTGTTGACCTGAACAGATTCCTGAATACAGAAGATGATTTCGGATCTTTAAAACTGACTATCCAGAAGTTCTACAGAATTACCGGAGAATCTACACAGAGAAAAGGGATCGTTTCTGATATCCAGATGAAAGATTTCTTTACCTATGCTGAAGTAGGAGAACGATATGATGACTATGCATTGGCATGGGACAAAATTCCACCTACGAAATTCCAGAAACTGAACTATTTCAATATTCAGGCACTGGAAAAAGCGAGCGCAGACAGAATGGCTAAAAACAGCAATTATCAGTTGTTATTAGAGTCTGCTCAGTGGAGAGAAAAACTTGACAAAGAAGAAAATATCACGTTGAATATCACTAAGTTTAATGAGCTGATGAAAAACAGAAAATCTCAGATTGAAAAGTTCAAAGCTTTGACAAAATTTGAGAATGGCCTTCAGTTCATCATGTATCCAAGTGAAGTTGAAAGAGAGAAAAAAGATGAAGCTTTCAAGAAAAAATCTGAAATGTGGATCAAGAATCTGAAAAAAGATCTTTACCTGCAGGAAGCAATGAATATTGTATCAGAGATGGGAGCTAAATCCTAAACATAAAAAAACCGCTAATGAAAATTAGCGGTTTTTTTATTGAATAAAGTAGATTATTTAATTTCTACACATCCCACTCTTCCTCCGGCATTTCCGGTAGGCTGAGTATGGAAATCATCTGCTGCTGCGTGTACGATAAGACCTTTTCCGATAATGTTTTTAGACTCATCCGTACAACCCAGGCACCATTTGTCTGTTTTGAAAGTCAATGTTGCAGTTCCGCTCTGATCAGCAACCAGGTTTCCTATATCTCCCATGTGGAAATGTTCAGCACCCCATTTACCATGATCATTCTTTGAAGGATTCCAGTGGCCTCCGGTAGAAGTTCCGTCTGCTGCAGAGCAGTCTCCTTTTTCATGAATGTGTACTGCATGGATTCCAGGAGTAAGATTGGTGATATCCAGCTTCATCGTTACCTCATTTCCGTTCTGGGTAAATTTCGCTGTCCCTCCTGTCTGTGTTCCGCTTTTGGCATTTACAGAATACATTTTTGTTGTTCCGCATGAAGTTGCTAAAAATGCAAATCCTGCCAATAATGCTAGTGTTTGTACTTTCATTTTTTAAATGATTTATAGTGATTTTACCCTAAAATTATAAAAGATTTTCCAAAGCGCTTTATGATTCCAGTCTTTTTTTCAAAAGATACCGCGCAGGATAGCCAAAATTCAATACGTTTCAGCCTCAGATTCTGCAACTTTGACCAGAAGATGAATTGCTTTAAAAAGGGACGAAAAAAAGCTTATTTTTAACGTGAAAGTAATGATCCCATATCAAAGAAGAAATAGAAAATGATTATTCTATATACATTCATCAGCGAAGAAAGGCACCAGTTCCTCCTTGACCGGTATCTGCCTGTTTTTTCTGATGATATTAAAAAAGATATTCTGAAATACAGAAGATGGCAGGATGCACAGCTTTCTTTAATGGGAAAAGTACTTCTACGGCACGGATTAAGAACTTATTACAACATTCCGGATGTGGAGATTGGCATTCTTCCCAATAAAAAACCTTATTTGAAAGGATATGACCTCCATTTCAACATATCACATTCCAAAGATCTTGTTGCCTGTGCCATTGCAGAATATCCTTTGGGAATAGATATAGAATACAACGACCCGAAGATCAGCTACCACGATTTTACATTTCAGATGACTTCTAATGAGATTCAGGAAATTCAGGATGCTGAGGATAAAATGAATGGATTCTTCACCTATTGGACAAGAAAAGAAGCTGTAATAAAAGCGCATGGAGCCGGGATGATGCTTCCGTTGGATGCTTTTGAAGTCATAAATGATGAGTGTATCATTGAAGATGAAAAGTTCTTTATAAAAGAGATTTTTATTCACGAAGATTATTATAGTTATATAGCTTCTTCAGATCCCAAGATTAGAAATATAATTCCTCTTTTTAAACATTTTGAAGAAGATATCCTATAGTAAAAACGAGTGGATTATCTTGATTATAGCAATAATAGACAACAGATTTTCATTCTGGAAAAATATCTTTGTAAACTAACAACTTTGAATTGGAAGAATATAAAAAACGGATTGTAAAAACAATTCAATATATTGATAATCATATTGATTCTAATTTGTCTCTGGAGAAAGTTTCAGAGGTAAGTGCCTATTCGCCCTTTCATTTTCACAGAATATTTAAGCTCGTTACCGGAGAAACCCTTCAGAACTATATCATCAGAAAGAAAATAGAAAAAAGTGCTCTGCATCTGGCATTACATAAAAATATGGAAATCAAGAACATTTATTGGGATCTTGGGTTTTCTAATCATTCTGTTTTCTGTAAAACTTTTAAAAAGCATTACGGTTTGGCTCCCACAGAATTCCGGAAATCAGCGCCGGAAAAATTTCACAAGATTTTACAAACACATCGCAAGAACGGACAAATTGATACGGTTTTCAGCCAATACATTTGCAACATAGAAAACCTGTTAAATTGGACCAACATGAATTTAAAAATCGAAGTAAAAGAAATGCCGGAAATGAATCTGGCGTCAGTAATGAGCCTTGGAATTGCAAACGTAGAACCTTCTTTCAACGTATTAATAGACTGGGCGGTTAAGAAGAATCTTTTTCCAAGGGAGAATGTGAAAATGATCGCTGTTTATCATGACAGCTGTAAGATTACCCCTCTTGATAAAGTCAGAATCCATGCCAGCATGCTCCTGGATGAAAAACTGAAGCAGCAGGAGGGCGAAGTATTTGCTGAAACCTTAGAGGGAGGAAAATACATTGTGGGAAGTGGTGAAGTTACGTTGGATGACTTTGAGCAATGCTGGGTTTCTCTGTTTTTATGGATGAATGAAAACAATTATACAATCAGAAGAACCTTTCCTTACGAAATTTATCATTCCAACTTTAAAGATCATCCGGAAGGAAAGATGATTGTAGATTTTTGTATTCCGATTCACTAATTTCCCATTCGGTAGCAAAAGAATGCCTTTCGGTAACAATTTTTTTATCGAAAGGTATTTTTCATTCTATTTTTGACCCAGAAAACAATAAAAATGAAAACTCAAAGACAAAACATACTGCTTCTTATCTTCCTGATGGCTTCCATAATGGGGTATTCACAGGTGAAGATCTCAGGAAAAGTTTCCTTTAAAAACAAAGGAGTGAGTGAAGTAAACGTCACTCTGAAAGATACCTATGACGGAACAACCACAGATGCCCAGGGTAATTTTTCTTTTGAAACTTCAGAAAAAGGAGCACATACCATAACGTTTACCCATCCGAAATATGAGAATGTAGAAAGAACAGTTTCTATTGAAAATCAGGAAATTTCTTTGAATGTCGATCTTAAAGAACAGATCAGCGAGATTGATGCAGTAGTAGTTTCTGCGGGATCTATTGAAGCAAGCGATAAGAAAAGAGCAACAGCGCTGCTTTCCCCAATTGATATTTATACCACAGCAGGAGCCGACGGGCAGATTTCTTCGGCTTTAACCTATCTTCCGGGTGTACAGAAAGTAGGTGGGACTGAAGGCCTTTTTATCAGAGGGGGAACAGGTACGGAATCTAAAATTTTTATGGACGGAAGTCTTATCAATAATTATTTTTCTAATTCTGTTCCGGGAATTGCAGGAAGAGATCAGTTCAATACCTCTCTTTTCAAAGGGAATATATTTTCAAGCGGCGGATATTCTGCATTGTACGGACAGGCTCTCTCAGGAGCTTTGATGCTGGAAAGTGTTGATCTTCCGGATGAGAGTTCTTACAGTTTAGGAATTTCTCCTATTTTTCTGAGTGCAGGATTTCAGAAGCTGGGAGATAATAAAAACTATTCTTATGGAGCTACAGCAGGATATTCTCTTTTAACGTTGATGCAGAAAACCTTTAATTTTAATACAGATTTTGTTGAAGCACCACAGGGACTTAACGGAGATCTGAATTTCAGATTTAAAACAAAATCAGGGGGATTTTTCAAATACTACGGGATGTTCAACTCCAACAAAATGGGGGTAAAGTCAGAAAGCCTTGAGCCAGGATATGATTTCAGCCTGGTAAAGCTTAACGGAAAAAATACATTTCATAACCTCTCTTTTAAGCAGAAATTTGGAAAGTATCTTTTGAATGTTGGAGGGTCTTATTCTTACAACAGATCCGATCTTCATTTTTCCACAGAAACCAATGATATTGAATCAAACAGAAACCAGCTTTTGACAGACGGAAATTATTTGAACTTCAAAGCCGTTCTTGAAAGAAAGATTAACAGAATCAGTGCCCTGAGAGGAGGAATTGAATTGAATAATACCGATGAAAACCTGAATTTTGAAGCAGTACAGAAACATTATAAAGATCTGATATCTTCTGCTTTTGTTGAAACTGATCTGGGATTCAGCAATGCATTATCAGCGAAAATAGGTGTAAGAGCAGAACATTCTTCTTTTTTAGGAAAGAATAATATTGCCCCTCGTTTTGCAATTGCGTACCGCCTGGCAAAAGACTGGACCACTTCCTTAGCTTACGGTCTTTTTTATCAGAATCCGGAGAGTAAATATATCAATGGCCCGGCAGATCTTGGTTTCCAGAAGTCTCAGCATTATATTTTTCAGGTTCAGAGAGCTTCGGAAGGAAGAACGCTGCGTTTTGAAGCATTTTATAAAAAATATGACCAGCTGATTAAAACATTTAATATTAACCAGGATAAAGAGCAAAATCAACAGACTCAGGCCGCTTTAAACAACAATGGATACGGATACGCAAAAGGAGTTGAATTTTTCTGGAGAGACAATAAAAAAACATTTGAAAATATTGATTACTGGATCAGCTACTCCTATCTGGATTCCAAAAGAGATTTCCTTAATTATCCTGTCAGTCTGCAGCCAGGTTTTGCTGCTGAACATACCCTTTCTGCAGTGGCAAAAAGATTTATTCCGGAATGGAAGCTTGGGGTAAACTTATCATATACCTATGCGAAAGGACGTTCTTATTATGACATTGCCTCTACGTTTGAGAATGGAAAAGCAGTGAATTATACAAGAAATGAAGGAAGATTAAAAGATTATAACGCTTTGAATTTCAGTATCAATTATCTGCCCAATATTGGTAAAAAAGATGCGAAAGCTTTTCCTGTATTCGTATTGAGTGTCAGCAATATTTTAGGGTCAAAGAATGTATACGGCTATAACTTCTCTGCAGATGGATCCAGAAGTTCTGCTGTAGTGCCGCCAGTTAATACTTTTGTGTTCATTGGAGCATTTATAAGCTTCGGAGTTGATAAAACAGATGATGCGATCAATAATAATTTATAAAAAAACATATCTTAGAACAAGCAAATAAACTAACTTTTAAAATTTGATATCATGAAAAAATACCTTTTAAGCTTTGCTTTAGCTTTTATGAGTTTAACAGCTTTTGCACAGGCAGATTACGACAAAATAATGACTGAAAAAATAGGAAGAATAGAAGTCTGCAAAACATCGGAAGATTTCCAGACCCTGGCCAATGATTTCCAGAGAATAGGAAGTAAGGAAAGCACAAAATGGCTTCCGGCATATTATGCGGCATTTTCTTACATCCAGAAAGGAAGAACCTTGATGAGAGACGGAAAAATGCAGGAACTGGATGCTATTGCAGATCAGGCTGAGAAACAGCTTTCAATGGCACAGAATCTTGCCGGAGCTGATAATGCAGAAATTCACTTGTTGAGAAAAATGTCTTACTCCCTGAGAATGATGGTAAATCCGGCACAGCGATATATGACAGACGGTGCCAGAGCTGCCGAAGAACTTAATACTGCAGAAAAATTAGAGCCGGCAAATCCAAGAATTGCCCTTATCAAAGCAGAAGATGTTTATTTTACTCCAGAGCAGTACGGAGGAAGTAAAACCAAAGGATTGGAAATGTTTAAAGACGCACAGGCAAAATTTAAGACCTACAAACCTAAAACAGCTTTAGATCCTAACTGGGGAAGAGGTGAAGCCGATTATTTCCTAAGTCTTCCGGCAGAAAAAGCGAAATAGGGCTTTTCTCTACTTTACAAATAAATGAACCTTCATTCGTGAAGGTTTTTTTATACCATTCAGGGAAGAAAATCAGCCCTTCGGTAAAAATTAATTTTTGATACCTTTAATAAAAACTAATTTTGAATCAAGAAAACAGATCATGAAGCGTAAATACTTTACAATATTACTTTGGACGTCGTTAGGAACCACTTTGTTTTTCTTTTTGTTCTTTAATAATGAAAAGACTCTGAATACATTTCTGATCACACTGCTTCTTTCAACGATGTATTCTTTTGTACTGGGATTTGGAAACGGATTTATCAATGAATTCCTCAACAGAAAATTTCCCTGGTCCGAAGCCACCCGCACGAGAGCCGTATTAAGCATCATTTCCATTATTATCGGAAACTTTATTCTGGTCTATTTCTGTAATTACATGAACTATGTTGTGATTCAGAAAACAGCTACCATACAAGAATTTTTCTCTGCAAAATATGGCGTAACCAATTGGTTCATGATCAATATTGCTCTTCTTATTTCAGCCTTCCTTCATGCAAAAAGCTTTATGGAAGAGCTGAAAAAGACTTCCAGAAAAGAAGTGGTAGAGCAAAAGCTTATCGCCAAATCAGCAAATGCCCAGTTTGAAAGTTTGAAGAATCAGCTGGATCCTCATTTTCTTTTCAACTCTCTGAATGTTTTAAGCTCACTGATCGATGAAAACCCTCGTCAGGCTCAGAAGTTTACCGCTTCAATGTCAAAGATTTACCGTTATGTACTTGAACAGAAAGATAAAGAGCTGGTAACGGTGGAAGATGAAATAGAATTTGCCAGAACATACTGTGACCTTTTGAAAACAAGGTTTGAAGACAGTGTAGATTTTACTTTTGATGTTGCTCAGGAAGATTACCAGAAGTATGTTGTTCCGCTGTCTTTACAGCTGCTGTTGGAAAACTGTATCAAACATAATTTTGCTACTTCATCAAAACCTTTGGTTATAAGAATTTTTTCTGCCGGAAATATACTTTGTATTGAAAATAACTTACAGGTAAGAGAGCAGATCAAAGAAAGTTCAGGAATTGGTCTGGCGAATATTGTACAGCGTTATTCTCTGCTTACAGACCGAAATGTATTCATAGAAAAATCGGAGGATCATTTTAAAGTAAAACTTCCGATGCTTTTGAATAAACCACAAGTTTCCAGTGTGAAACCTGAAGATGATTCTGCCGCTTACAAACGTGCGCAAAAGAGAGTAAAAGAAATGAAAAGCTTTTATATGAATCTGATTTCTTACTGTACTGTATGTTCCTTTTTAATCTTTATCAATCTTTACACCAGCAGCAGAAATCAATGGTTTTGGTTTCCGGTATTGGGGTGGGGAATTGGGGTCGCATCCCATGCCTTTCAGGTGTTTGGAGTAGGAGAATCATGGCAGGAAAAGAAGATTCGTGAAATTATGAACAAACAAAAAAAATAAAGCGATGGAAAGATTTGACGAAAATGATGTTGAATATCAACGTGCCAGAAGGCAGGTAGAAAGGTTACGAGGTTTTTACGGACATTTATTCGCTTATATCGCAGTGAATGCCATGATTGTGGTCTATAATTGTATGAACCTTAAACCTGGTGAAAGCTATTTTCAGTTTAAAAACTTTTTTACAGCCACTTTCTGGGGAATAGGACTTGCAGCACACGCTTTTACGGTTTTTCTTCCTCGTGTTAATTTTATAAGGAAATGGGAAGATAATAAGATTAAAGAACTGATGGATAAACAGAAAGATCAGTAAAGGAATTACCAATTTTTAGTCAAAACACTTTTAACTTTAAAAACTGATTACAAATGAACACTTTATCAACTTTGTTCTACATTTCAATGGGAGCCTGGTTTGTCACTGAATTTCTTTACAAAAACATGCTAAAATCCGGTAAAGAGGATCAAAAGAACAAAGACAAATCAACTTTGAATATTCTGTGGCTTGCCATTCCTTTTTCTATCATGAGTTCGATATTCGTCTCTTATAATACTCATTTTACGATTGTTGACGGAAGCTGGATTCTTTATCTTGGAGAAATCCTCATTCTTACCGGAATTCTTTTCAGATACATAATCATCAGATCTCTGGGAAAATACTTTACAGTAGATGTTACCATCAGACAGGATCATAAAATCAAAAAAGAAGGGTTTTATAAATACCTGAGACATCCTTCTTATGCCTTTTCTCTGCTGACCTCTCTTGGGTTGGGTTTGTATCTCAATAACTGGCTGTCTTTAATCTTTGCTTTTGTACCACCGTTTCTGGCTTTTGCCTACAGGATTAAGATTGAAGAGCAGGCTTTGGTAGAACAGTTCGGTGATGAGTATCTTGAATACAGAAAAAGCACAAAGAAACTGATCCCGTTTATCTATTAATTACCTGTTTTTACGATTCGGATAGCATAATCTACCATTCGGTAATATAAAATTGATTTGAGGCCTTTTCCTGACCTACCTTTGACTCAAGAAAAAACAAATTAACCTTTTAAAAACAAAATATTATGGAAATTTTACCAAATAAAGAGACGATTGCTTACAGAAAAGCATCAAGAAGAGTAAAGGAATTAAAAGAGTTTTATGGAAACCTTACTTCTTACTGTATTGTTATTCCATTTCTGGCAATACTGAACCTACTGACTGCTCCGGGATACTTATGGTTTTTATGGCCGGCGCTGGGCTGGGGAATAGGAATTGCGTTTCATGCAATAAACGTATTCGGAATTGGAAAAAGCTGGGAAGAAAAAAAGATAAAAGAGTTGATGGAGAAAGAGGAAAAAAGTAAAATAAAAACATTCTAACATTACTTATAACTAAAAACTTACACAATCATGGATTACGAAACTGCAAGCTCAAGAACGAACAGCATCAGAAAATTCTATAAAAGCATTTTTATATTTGCCATCTTTGCTGTTCTTATCATTCCTGATGATATTTTTGGCGAAAAGATGATTAATTTTCGATTATTTGACAGATATACCATCCTTGGGATCTGGGGATTTATTATCCTAGTCAAAGCTGTAAAACTGTTTCTTTTTGATTCTGAATGGGAAAGAAATATGATTGAAAAAGAGCTTGAAAAAGAGAAAAAGCCGATAAAATATTAAAATATGCCCGCTTTTATCTAACTTTATTTCCTAAAATCTAAAAACCAAAATTAAAGCTCAATGATCAAAACTGTCATTATAGAAGATGAAAAACCTGCTTCAAGGAAATTGGAACGTATGCTGAATAATTTTCCTGAAATTGAGATCGTTGCGAAAATAGAATCAGTAGAAGAAGGAGTAGCCTGGTTTTCTGAAAATGAACATCCGCAGCTGATATTTTCTGATATTGTTTTAGGTGACGGATTGTCTTTCGACATCTTTGAAAAAATTCCGACAAAAGGGTTCATCATCTATACCACAGCTTTTGATCAGTATACCCTGAAAGCTTTTAAGCTGAACAGCATCGATTATCTTTTAAAACCTATTCTTGATGAAGACCTGGAAGGAGCGGTAGAGAAGTTTAAATCTTTTATTCCTGCCAACAATACGGATGGCTCTCAGGATATTAAACAGCTGATCAGAAAAGAGAAATCTACGCTGTCCAGAGTTCTGGTAAAAATCGGGTACAACCTGAAAATTATCCAGACTCAGGAAATAAGCTGTTTTTTCAGCGAGAATAAAATCGTTTATCTTCAGACAGAAGACCGCACCTATCCATCAGATTTTACGCTTGATGAGCTGGAAGATGTTCTGGATGAGAAAAAGTTTTTCCGGGTAAACAGACAGTTTATTGTGAGTTCAGATTATATTAAAAATATCCATACATCACCTTACTATAAAGTGGATATGGAGTTTCAGCCGGAAGAAGAAATTACCGTAAGCAGAGACCGTGTCAAAGATTTCAAAGACTGGTTGGTCAGTTAATAAATAAGGAAGGATTTTGACTTACTCATCATACAAAAACAAACACCATGGATCTTATATTATTAATTTTTAAACTATTCCTTTCTCTTTTCTATACCTGAAAAAGGAATAATCAGGAGTTATAAAAGTTGCTGGCAGATTGTACAAACTGGTGAAAAGCTTCCGTAACTTCTTTCTTGTGCTTGTGGGCAAGAGGAAACGGAACCATATGGGAATATTCATACGGGAAATCTTTAATTTCTACATCTACATTGATATTCCTGTAGCCACCGCGTAAAGTATTCAACGCTTCCATTGGAGGGGCAACACTGTCTTTTTCCAATACATACGCCTTTATCTGGGACTGAATTTCATGAATTCTTTCTTCCCTTTCTTTTTGAAAATAATTATAGCGGAGCATTTTTTTGAACCAGCTTTCCTGTGGGTGCAGATCTTCATTCTGATAGTGCTTCAAACGGGTATCTGATTTAAAATCAGAACTCAAAAGTTCTGTGAAAACGGACTGCATTTTAATAGTGGCCTGGGTGTCCATGATGTATTTGGAGATTGGAAACATACGGTCGATAGTCATCCCACCACAAAAACAGAAAACTTTAGACCGGGTAAAATAATGGTTGGGATCTGCCATTTTAATGATCATTGAAAGAAAAGACCCAATAGAGTAGCCAAATAAATCCAGATCTGCTTCCGGAGAAATCCCTTTTATTTTATTGTTTTTAATGTCTTTTACCACTTCAGTAATATCAGAATAAGTCTGCAGCCCGGACCAGAATATCCTTTGAGGGTGGGCTTCCAGTCTTGAGCTGATGGCAGCATTCACATAGGAGAAATTCATGTTTTCCGGATATTTTTTCTTTCTGAAACGAACCACTTCCATCATGTGATGCCGGTCACTCCAGATAGGTTCTGCACGATCCATATGAAAGGCAATAGGAAACAGAATAACAGCTTTCTGTGTTCTTTGGGCGAGTTCATATGCCCAAGGCAGATATTTGTCCCATTTCTTTTCGTTCAGGCCATGAAAGAAAAAGATGCATCCTTTGGCTGTTTCTATATCTGCACTCTTTAGAATATAGTAGGTAAACCTGTTATTGCATTCAATATCAAAATCCTTGATGTCTACAGCGGGCTGGCCATAAAAAAGATGCCCATTTTCATTGATTTCCAGTGATTGCTGATGTTTGCTGCAATGTTGATGTTCCGAACCATAAAGAAGATCAGAAACCTTCGATTCAAAAGGAAGAGATTCAATGGTTACATTCAATTCCTTGATTTCAACCCTGTCTTTTCCGGAATCAAAGTGACTTTTCAAAACTTCATACAATTCATAATATTCCATAGCAAGACAATTGAAGGGTTTATATTTATAACTATCAATTTAGAAAATTATTACTGTAATGTATTGATTTTTAATAGTTAAATGTATTCTAAGCATAGGAGAAAAGGTTAAACCCCGGAATATAATTGTTCCAGGGCATCAGATATAGAAATTGATAAGGATGTTTATTCTTTTGCTTCAGCTTTTTTGTTGTATTTCTGGATGGTGACGGTTGTAAGGGCTACCATTATAACACACAGGATAATATCTGCTTTTTCGGGGTGAAAGATTTCCTGATAGATGTTATATCCAACAAGCATGGATACAAAAAAGATAAGCGCATTGTTAGCGGATACATATTGATTTTTAATCGTTGTTTTCATAATGATATTTTTTATTGTTATCCAGTAAGTATGACAATTCAAAATACGTTACAACAATTTCAAAAAAAGGATCAGTTATTTCCAGACACCAGAGATTTTTAACTTTATATAATAACTATCTGTAATCTATTCTGTTAGATTCAGTGTCTTCAAGCTGTTTAAGGATAGATTCCGGAATTTCATCGCTGTCAATGGGGAAGCTGATAGAGTCGGAAATAAAGTTCTTTCTGTCTGCTTTTCTGAAGATTTCAAACAAAGCTATCGGTTCCTGATTGAAACTGATGCAGGTACTGATGAAGTGGATTTCGTGGAGTTTATAGTCCGGATTCTTAAGCTTTTCTTTAATATCTTTAATTCTTGAAATAAAATGCCGCTGACGGATAAAAGTATTGCTGTTCATGATGATAAAAACATAGTCGGAATAAGCCGTTACCTTACCAAAATACTTATGCTTGTCGCCACCGCTTCGTTCAATAAAATATTCTCCGGTTGTTTCTGACTTATAAATTTCCATTGCTGAGCGCCATATGCGGTCTTCTTTTGCCATTAAAGGATTATCAGGTAGATTTCTGTTATAAGAATACCAACAGCCTACTAAACGGTCTAAAAGAGTTGTATTCATATTTACATTATTCATCTCAATCCTGAGGTCGTTAAAATTGAAAGACTCTGTAGTGGAATTGATGAAATCGATATAATTGGAGTAGCCCAGAACTTTTACAATAAGACTTAGCTTTGCCAGGTTTGGCCTGCTGAGAACTGCATTTTCATTCTGCCTGAATTTTTTCAGTTTATTGATGATCAGGTGTTCATACAGATAATTGGTTCCCAAAAGATCCGGTTCTTTTTTTATTTCTTTCTCTGAATGATCATTGATAATGAGTTCGTTGAGTTCTGCGCTGATGTAAGACCATTCCGTTTTGGTGACATCTTCCCAATGATTTTTCTTTAAAAAGTGACGGCTTAAGAAATTCATCAGCTTTTCAAGATGCAGTATATCTTCCTTTTTCATCTGTTTATTTTTATGGTCAGATTAATTTTAGTTTTATAAGACTAATTTAAGATTTTTATCAAACCAAAAAAGATTTTTGAGAGACTTTTATATTTTAAAATCCATTGATATTTGAATAGAAAAACAAAATTTAAAACAATGGAAACAAGAATGTTATTAAAAGATGAATCCCTCTGGAACCGGATACAGGGATTTTCTCTGGATGCTCCCAACGCTGCTTTCCCTTTTTCAAAAAAACTCGCAAAAGAAGAAAGCTGGAGCCTTGATTTCGCAAAAAAAGCGATTGAAGAATATAAAAAATTTGTCTATCTCTGCTGTATTCTTCCCAATGGAGCTTCCCCCAGCGAAATAGTGGATAAAGTATGGCATATGCACCTGATCTATACCCAGAATTATTGGGAAGAATTCTGCCCGAATATTTTAAAAAGAACGCTTCATCATCATCCTTCTCAAGGTGGAAACAAGGAGAGAGTGAAACATGAGAATTGGTTTGAAGATACAATGTCTGGTTACAGGAACATATTTCAGCAGGAAGCACCTGAAGAAATATGGAAAGGGAAAAAGGAAAAATCTAAAGTAAGGCGCTGGATGAGAAAAATGGCTTTTTTTGCTCCAATCTTTATTTTACTGCTGTTGTTCTCTTGTTCAGAAGGAGGTAGTTTCACCGGATTGTTGGTCACAGCAGTGGTTTTTGCCATTATTTTTATTCTGGGGATAATAACCTCAATCATAGGAGATGGCGAAATCTCCGATCCCAATAGAAAGGATAAGCAAAGCAATGATGGTGCTGGTGGAGGAAGCTGTGGAGGATCAAGCTGCAGCGGAGGAGGTGGTTGTGGCGGAGGCTGCGGCGGTTGTGGGGGATGTGGAGGATAAAAAATAATGAACATGAAAAAGCTAATCATTCACTCAGCTCCCGTTGTAGTAAGCTTTATGTGGCTTATGGCAGCCTGTCAGACATTGAATCCCATTATTATTAAAGGGCCGGATTTTCTGAAATTTTATCTCATCCTGGTTCTCGGATTCTATACTTCAGTTTTTATTTTAAATTCCTTGAGAGAAGCTATTTCGAAAACTACATTGTATTTCACAGGCTTCATTTTTTTACTGGGAACTGTAAAACTGATAAGAGGAATCATGTTGGGAAAACCCGTTGGATTTCTCATTATGATTTTAATTCTGGAATGTATTGTGGCAGTGTTTCTTATCATGAGCTATGTCAACAAAAAGATAAAGTAATTGTTTCATAAAAAACAAACCCGAAACTGAACTGTTCCGGGCTTTATAATAAGGTATTGAGATTAAATCTCTTACTTTTTTTCTTTTATGGGCTTGTAGCCATATTTTCGAACCATGATAGAGGTGATTACCACTAAAATAAGGCTGATCGCGATATTCGAGTTTTCCGGATGTACAATTAACTGATAGAAATTATAGCCAAAAACCGCAGAGACAATTGCGATTAGGATATTATTTACATAAGCATATTGGTTTCTTGTCGTTGTTTTCATAGTAGTTTTTTTATTGCTATTTACTCAGTAAGTAAGACAACTTAAAAAAACGTTACAGAAAAATTTTAAAAAAATATTTTCTTTAAAAAGATTTCTGTACCTAATTCCACAATCCCGAAACACGAACCTTGCATCCCTTATGCAATCACACCGCTTCCGATAAGTTCATCATCAATATACCATGAAGCAAACTGTCCTTCTGCAATAGCAGACTGAAGTTCATCAAACTCAATATATAATGCATTTTCAAACTGATACAAAGTGGCTTTCTGCAAAGATTGTCTGTATCTGAATCTGGCCATTATTTCCATAGATTCTCCATTCTGAAGTTTCATATCTTCACGTACCCAGTGCAGTTCAGAATTATCAATTTTCAATGCTTTTTTGTGAAGGCCAGGAAAGTGACTTCCTTCTCCTACGAAAATGATATTGTTTTCCATCTCTCTGGAGATGATAAAGCAGCTTTCTTTGTGCCCGCCTATTCCAAGGCCACGGCTTTGTCCGATGGTGAAAAACTGGGCTCCTTGATGTTTCCCGATTACTTTTCCGTCAGATTTTTTATAATTGATTTTTCTGGATAAAAACTCAAGTTCTTCTTCTTTAGAAGCGAATTCAGGTTTTTCTTCCGAAAATAAAGGCGAATCTTTGAAAATTTCTACGATTTCTCCTTCGTTAGGTTTCAATTGCTGCTGTAAAAACTGAGGAAGGCTTACTTTTCCGATAAAACACAATCCCTGAGAATCTTTTTTATCAGCAGTTACCAATCCGATTTCCTTGGCGATTTCTCTTACCTGAGGTTTTGTAAGTTCACCGATAGGGAATAACGCTTTTGAAAGTTGATCCTGGCTCAGCTGACAAAGGAAATAAGACTGATCTTTATTGTTATCTTTTCCGGCAAGAAGATGGAAAATTTCTTTCCCGTTTTCGTCAAAAGTAGAGTTTACTCTTGCGTAATGTCCGGTTGCCACCTTATCTGCACCCAAAGACATCGCCGTCTTCATAAATACGTCGAATTTTACTTCTCTGTTACACAGTACATCCGGGTTGGGAGTTCTTCCTTTTTCGTATTCGGCAAACATATAATCAACAATTCGTTCCTTATAAAGTTCACTCATATCGATCACCTGGAAAGGAATTCCAAGCTTTTGTGCCACCATAAGGGCATCATTACTGTCCTCAATCCAGGGACATTCATCTTCTAATGTTACGGAAGCATCGTTCCAGTTTCTCATGAATAAAGCCACTACTTCATGGCCTTGCTGCTGCAGCAAATACGCTGTAACACTAGAATCTACACCTCCGGAGAGGCCTACTACTACTTTCATTGTATTTCAATTTTACGAAACTCTTAACGGGAGTTCTTAGTTTGATGCGGCAAAAGTACAATTAATAATGTCGTAAAAAAACCATAATTTTAAACATTGATAAAAACGATGTTAACCGTATTTGCCATTATAGCGTACTATTAACAAAGATAGAAGCATATAATATCATCACAACAAAATATATCTACATATGAAAAAAATTATTATTTCAATGATGCTGATCATCTCAGGGTCGGCATTTTCCCAGGTTTCAGTAGGAGCTCCGGTGCAGGAAAACAACAAGTGGACCTTTGGAGGTGGGATCGGATTAGGATTCGGAAGTAACAGTGCTTTTAATCTGTCTGCCTCACCAAGAGTGGGGTACAGGCTTACAGATGATCTTGAAGCAGGAGTTGTAGGAAGTGTATCGTGGCAGACTTCCGACTATTATAAATCTACTATGTTTGGAGTAGGACCCTTTGTGAATTATTATTTTGCCAGATCATTTTATGTGGGAGCAAACTATCAGCATTATTTTGTTGATTATAAGGATAAATACTATGATTATAAATACAATACAGAAGAAAATGCATTATATCTTGGAGGTGGATATATGCAGAGAATCGGAAATAATTCTTTTATGCAGCTTGGATTGATGTACAATGTACTCTGGAAACAGAATTCCAGTGTGTTTTCAAGCGGCCTGATCCCGAATATCGGATTTGTGGTGGGACTTTAATCCTGTGATTTTTCAATAGGAGCGGGCTTTAGCCCGTTCAATACAACATTCAATACCATTGGCTTTAGCCAAAACGTATAAACAAAAATCCCCGGGAAATTTCCCGGGGATTTTCTATTTGAAATTAAATTATTTATTCAATTAAGATTGAGAAGATTTCTCAGCTGCTGATTTTTTAGCCTTCTGCGTTTTTCCAATCAATCCGTCTTTAGCTTCATTAAGGTCAAGAACTACGGTTTCTCCTTCATTCAATTGCTTGTTTACCAGCATTTCTGCCAATAAGTCTTCAATATATTTCTGGATGGCACGTTTCAATGGTCTTGCACCAAAATCTTTATCCCAACCTTTTTCAGAAATGAAGTTTTTAGCATCTTCAGTTAAGTCAACTTTATATCCTAATTTTTCAAGTCTGCCATACAATTTGTTCAATTCAATATCAATAATTTTCTTGATATCATCCTGAACAAGAGAGTTAAAGATCACAATGTCATCAATTCTGTTTAAGAATTCAGGAGCAAATGCTTTCTTAAGGGCACTTTCAATAGTACTTCTTGCTCTTGTATCTGAACTTGTCTTTTTAGCTGAAGTTCCGAATCCTACACCATCTCCAAAGTCTTTAAGATCTCTGGTTCCGATATTGGATGTAAGAATGATAATCGTATTTCTAAAGTCGATTTTTCTACCTAAACTGTCTGTAACGTGTCCTTCATCAAGGATCTGTAACAGAATATTGAATACATCCGGGTGAGCTTTTTCAATCTCATCCAAAAGCACCACAGCATAAGGTTTTCTTCTTACTGCTTCAGTCAACTGGCCACCTTCTTCATATCCTACATATCCCGGAGGCGCACCCACCAATCTTGATACGGCGAATTTCTCCATGTATTCACTCATATCAATTCTGATCAGAGATTCATCGGATTCAAACAGTTCTCTCGCCATTACTTTAGCCAGCTCGGTTTTACCAACCCCGGTTGTTCCAAGGAAAATAAATGTACCGATAGGACGGTTCGGATCTTTAAGACCTGCTCTGTTTCTTTGAATTGCTTTCACAACCTTTTTCACAGCATCTTCCTGACCGATTACTTTTCCGTTCAGTTTTTCATCCATCTGGGCAAGCTTATCAAGCTCGTTCTTACCAACTTTCGTTACAGGAACTCCACTCATCATAGAAACCACTTCCGCTACATTTTCTTCAGTTACGGTTTCTTTTTTCTCTTTTACATCCTTATCCCATTTTTCCTGAGCAGCATTTAGTTCCATCTGAAGACGTTCTTCTTCATCTTTAAGCTTTCTTGCCTCAAGGTAATCCTGTGCTTTTACAGCTTTCTGCTTCAGTTCTTTGATGTCTTCAATTTTCTTTTCAAAATCAATGATTTCGGTAGGAACTTTCATATTCTTGATGTAAACACGAGATCCGGCTTCGTCCATCGCATCAATTGCTTTGTCCGGTAAGAAACGGTCTGTAATATATCTCGATGTCAGATTCACACACGCCAGAATCGCTTCTGGAGTATATACTACATTATGGTGCTCTTCATACTTATCTTTGATCTGGTTCAGAATCTGAATGGTTTCATCAATAGAAGTAGGCTCTACCATTACTTTCTGAAATCTTCTTTCTAAAGCACCGTCTTTTTCAATATACTGACGGTATTCATCCAGAGTAGTTGCCCCGATGCATTGAATTTCTCCTCTTGCCAAAGCAGGTTTGAACATATTGGAAGCATCTAAACTTCCTGTAGAACTTCCCGCTCCTACAATTGTATGAAGCTCATCAATAAATAAGATGACATCTCTGTTTTTTTCCAGTTCCGTCATGATAGCCTTCATTCTTTCTTCAAACTGACCACGGTATTTAGTTCCGGCAACTAGACTTGCCAGGTCTAAAGTGATCACTCGTTTTCCGTAAAGAACTCTTGACACTTTTTTCTGTTGAATTCTTAATGCTAAACCTTCAGCAATGGCAGATTTACCAACTCCCGGCTCTCCGATAAGAAGAGGGTTGTTTTTCTTTCTACGCGATAAGATCTGAGAAACTCTCTCAATTTCTTTTTCACGGCCGATTACCGGGTCTAGTTTTCCATCCCTTGCCAAAGAAGTAAGGTCTCTACCAAAGTTATCCAAAGTAGGCGTTTTACTTTTTGCAGAACCTAGATTTCCTGTAGGCTTTCTCATTTGCTCAAATTCTTCTCTCTCATCATCATCGTCATAAGCACTCATCTGTGGAGACTGGCCTGAATTTTTAAGCATAGTCTGGTATTCTCTTGAAACTCCTTCATAGTCGATGTCGTAAGCTCCCAGAATATTTGAAGTAGGGTCCTCATATTTATAAAGAATACCTAAAAGCAGGTGAACGGTATTAATCTCATTGCTTTTATATTGTCGGCATTCTAACTCCGCACGTTTAATGGCATGATCTGCCATCTTGGTGAAAGAAATATTGGTAACCTCCTCAGAAATAGGATTTAGACTTGCTGTATTTAAAGTTTCAATTTTTCTTCTGATTTGTGTTAAATCCGCATTAAGGTTTTGAAGGATTTCTTTTGCAGAGTTTTCCGTTTTTATAATACCTAAAAGTAGATGTTCTGTATTAAGAAATTCACTTTTCAGCCGTTTAGCTTCGCTTTTGCTTTGTTTGAACACCTGGCTCAAACCTTGTGAAAACTTATAATCCATAATATATCTCATTAGAACAAAGGCAACATTACCTTTTATTCATTATCTAAATTACAAATATTTTACCAAAAATCAATTAATGACTTTATGGCAGTAAAAAATTTTATTATCTTATTGAAAATGATTAAGTTTGTTATCCTTAAAAATTTCTCATGAGCCCCGAATCTACTACTTATATCGGATATTCTGCCTCAGTTTTTATCGTGCTGAGTTTCATACTGAAAGATGTAAGAAAAATTAGAATTGTCAACATGATTGGCTGTTTTTGTTTTGTCATTTATGGCTTTTTTAGTGGGCCGTTATGGCCGGTTATCATTCCAAACGGATTGATCTGTATTATCCAGATCTATCATTTAATACTAGGCAAGAAAAAAGAATGAGGAAAAAAGTAATTACTTCAGCTTTTAGCAGCCTGTATACCGATCAGAGAATAGAAAAGGTATGCAAAACCCTTTTTGACAACGGATATCCCATTGAACTCATCGGAAACGATTGGGAAGGAAATGAGAAAATGGAACGTCCTTATCCTTTTTCAAGAATAGAACTCACGTCAAAAAGCCTAAAGACAGCTTATTTTGAGTTCAACTGGAAGTTATACCATGAGCTTAAGAAAAAAGCGGACAAAGATACTATCCTTCATGCCAATGACATTGACGCACTTCTGCCAAATTATCTCATTGCCAAAAAACTGAACATTCCATTAGTCTTTGACAGTCATGAAATTTTCACAGAAATGCCATCGGTACAAAACAGGTTTTCACAAAAATTCTGGAGGGTTCTGGAAAGAAAGCTGGTTCCTCACGTGAAATTTATGATGACAGAAAGTGAAAGCTACGCTGAATGGTTTCACGAAAAATATAATGTCAACCCGGTAGTTGTCAGAAATATCCCGAGAAAAATTCTTTCTGCTCCCGAAATTCTTGAGAATCATCCTAAAATTATTCTGTATCAGGGAGCGATCAACCAATCCAGAGGAATTGAAAAAATGATTGCCGCCATGCATCATATTAAAGATGCTGTTCTGAAAATTGCCGGTGACGGACCGAAGAAAAGAGTATATGAAGAACTTGTTATTCAGGAGAAACTACAAAGCAAAGTCTTTTTCCTTGGTAAACTGAAACCTGAAAACCTCAGAGAAGTGACCAAAACAGCAGATATGGGTTTCAGTCTTGAAGAAAATAACGGAGTTAGCTATTATTATTCCTTACCCAATAAAGTTTGTGACTATATTCAGTCCAGAGTGCCACTTGTTATGATTAATTTCCCGGAGATGCAGCGGATAAGAAATCAATTCAATGTAGGGGAAATTATTTCGGATCACAAACCTGAAACTATTGAAAAAGCAGTTAACCTTGTTCTTGAAAGAGGAAGGCTGTATTATCAGAGCGAACTTAACAAAGCTGCAGATGTATTTTGCTGGGAGAATGAGGAAACAAAAATCCTTCAGCTTTTTGAAAAAGCATCCCGGTAATAAAT
Source organism: Chryseobacterium sp. S90 (assembly GCF_047444895.1). Classification (NCBI taxonomy): domain Bacteria; kingdom Pseudomonadati; phylum Bacteroidota; class Flavobacteriia; order Flavobacteriales; family Weeksellaceae; genus Chryseobacterium; species Chryseobacterium sp. S90. The sequence continues at coordinate 192,225 of NZ_JBLGCX010000009.1, forward strand.
TTTACAAAATTGGTTATCTTTGCAAAAGAAATTTGATTAAAAATGACCATTAAAGAAAAACAGCAGGAAATAATAGATGAATTCGCTTTTCTTGACGATTGGGAGCAAAAATACGAGTATATCATTGATCTCGGAAAAGAACTGAAAGGCTTACCGGAAGATAGAAAAACAGAAGAAAATCTGATTAAAGGCTGCCAGAGTAAAGTTTGGATTGATGCTGAATTTAAAGATGGGAAACTTTTCTTTAATGCAGATTCTGACGGTATTTTACCCAAAGGAATTGTTTCTCTTTTAGTAAGTATTTATAGTGGGCATTCCACTCAGGAAATTCTGGATTCTGATTTTGATTTTATTGCGGAAATAGGATTGCAGGAATTTCTTTCGCCATCCAGAGCTAACGGATTGATGGCAATGACCAAACAGATCAAGTTTTATGCAGTTGCTTACCAACTGAAATCATAGCCGTGACAAAAATTTTAGCATATCGTTTTTCCGCATTCGGAGATGTTGCGATGACTGTGCCTGTTTTCAGAGAATTTCTGGAGCAGAACCCTGGCGTGGAAATTATTATGGTGTCCAGAAAGAATTTTGAAGCACTGTTTGCGGGAATTCCCAATGTTACTTTTAAAGGAATTGATCTTGATGACTATAAAGGTCTCTTTGGATTGAGGAAACTGAGCAATGAACTGATCCGGGAGTTTAATCCGGATTGTATTGCCAATCTTCATGACGTAATACGGACCAAGGTTTTAGACAGAATATATAGAAGAAAAGGACTTAAAGTTTTCAAAATAGATAAGGGTAAAGAGGAGAAAGAGCATCTTACAGATGTATGGAACCTTGAGAAAGTACAATTGAAGAAAACCGTAGAGCGTTACGCAGACGTATTCCGTAAAATGGGATTCAAGCTTGAGCTTTCACATCAACTCAGACCGACTTCGGAACAAAAATCAGGAATTGGCTTTGCCCCTTTTGCCCAACACAAAGGAAAGATGCTTCCTTTGGAAAAATCCTATGAACTGGTCAGAATTCTGGCTCAGAAACATACGGTATATTTCTTTGGTGGAGGTAAAAAAGAAACTGAAACCCTTGAAAGATGGGAGAGCGAGATTCCTAATACAAAAAATCTTGCCGGAAAATTAAACCTTACAGAAGAACTCAATCATATTGCCGGCCTGGAACTGATGATTTCCATGGATTCTGCGAATATGCACCTTGCAAGCCTGGTAGGAACAAGATGTGTTTCTATTTGGGGAGCTACTCATCCTTATGCCGGATTTTTAGGTTTCGGGCAGCGTGAAGAAGATGTTGTTCAGGTAAAAGATCTTACCTGCAGGCCATGTTCTGTTTTTGGAGATAAAGAGTGCTACAGGGGAGACTGGGCTTGTCTTGAGGAGTTCAATATTCAGAAGGTGATAGACAGGGTTAATTTTTAAAAATAATCTTTACAATCTCTTCGGCTTTAGCATAATCCGAATGTGTTTTTTCTAAGATTTCCTTTCTCTTTTCAGAATCAGCATAATCTTTTTCAGCTGAGGTGATGATCTGTTGGCGAATTTCGGTCATATTACCTCCATACAGGCATAAATTTGTCAAAACAGGATCATCTGTAATATTTTCATTAATAATCACAAAACGACTGTTATAAAGGGTGTTGAAAAGCTTCACCTTGGTTCCTGAATTCTGGAAAGAAATCAGAATGTTGGCATGGGCATTTTCCAGAAGATGGTGAAGGTTTTCAGTGGTTTGGATAGGAGTGAGGGTAATATTTTCAATCGCTGAAATCCTCTTTTTAATGTCTTCACCGGCGCGGTCGGAGGCCACAAGAAGTTTATACTGTGGAAGAGTTTTGAATAAATCAATAGTCTCAATCAGTGCTCTTTTGTTATCGGCCGTGGTAAGGTCTCCATGAAAAAGAAAATAATTTCCTTTTTTATCCAGTTGCTTTACTAATTGATTGCCGTGGAAAATATGAATTAGCTGTGCATTTTTCGAATAAGTTTCCACTTCATTATATTCCTTTTCAGACAGACAGAATATAGCTTCAAACTTCTTTAAAAGCTTTTTTTGATATCCTTTATATTTTAAGGATTCAATTCTGTAAACAATCTTTTTGAAAATATTTTTTTCTGATAAAGAAAGCCCTTTATAATACTCCGTTTCGTTGTTGTGATGGCGGAGATATAGTTTGTGCCTGTTATCTTTCAAAAACCTGATGATGGATGTTGTCTGCAGTCCTTCAAATAATATAGGAGCGTTGGTCTTTTCCAGATTTTTAAGTAGGAGCTCAGAATTTCTTATTACGGCAGCAAAAGGAATTCCTGAAAAATAGAGGAGTGGATTCTTTTTCTTTTCATAAAAAAAGACATTTTCAGTAATTTCTTCAACTTCCGGATCAATCTTTACAGGAATTTTGTCTACAAAGCAATGAAGGTGGATTTTTATTCCCGAATCAGATAGAGCCTTAATCTTATAATACACATCAATGATCCCGCCATAAGAAGGAGGATAGGGATAGTTGAATGATATGATATGGAGTTCCTTCACGTTAAGAATTCAAATGAAAGCAAAGGTAAATAAATATAAGGAAAGGAGGTTAGGGAACTCTTAAATAGCTTAGGAATAAAATAAAAAAATCTCCCAATTTCTTGAGAGATTTTTGTGGGTCCTGAGGGATTCGAACCCCCGACCCTCTGGGTGTAAACCAGATGCTCTGAACCAACTGAGCTAAGAACCC